>NZ_JBIVFF010000005.1:48300-179220 GCF_044748025.1 Streptomyces sp. NPDC090032
GGGCCCCGGCCCCCCCCCCCCGCGCGGCGCGGTTGTTGTTGGGGCGACCCCCCCCCCAACCCCCCCCCCCCCCCCCGGGGGGGGCCCCCCCCCCCCGCGCCCCCCCCCCCGCCCGGCTTCCCAGTCGTCCGCGCCCGCCCTCAGGCCCGCGCCCGCACCCCCTCAGGCCCGCTCCACCGCCCGCAAGGTCTCCGTCTCCAGCCGGCGCAGCGCGTCCTCACGGGAGCACGCGGCCCCTTCCTCGTACGCCTGCTTGAAGCCCTCCTCGCCCAGCGTCGCCACGATGCGGTCGATCACCTCGCGCCACTCCGGCTCGCCCCGGTCGAAGGCGCCGCGCATCACCTGGCTCATTCCGAACGATCTGGCGCCGTCCTCGGGATCGCCCTCCAACAGCCTTAGTCCGCCGAGCAGTTCGGCGACCCAGGCGAGCGCGGCGCCCGCCCCTTGGCCGAGCAGGGCGCCGGCCGCCTCCGGCAGCAGGGCCCTGGCCGCCTCGGCGTCCCCCTCGGCGAGACGGTTCTCGATGCGGGTGCTGACGATCAGGTCGCGGGCCAGTCCCGCGAGGGAGGGGCGCCGGGCGCTCAGCGCCTCCAGGCGGTCCAGGGTCGCGTCGGACTGCGCCAGGTCACCGGCCCTGCGGTGGACATTGGCCAGGCCCACGAGGATGTTGGCCTCCAGGCGCAGATGTCCGCGTTCGCGGGCCTGCCGGTGCGCGGCGCGCAGATCACGGAAGGCGCCTTCCAGGTCGCCGCTGCGCCGGCGTTCGCGGGCGAGTCTGGCCTTGCTGAGGTAGAGGTAGTCCTCGGTGCCGAGTTCGGAGCTGAGGACCACGGTCCGTTCGAACGTGGCGATGGCCTGGGCGTACTCGCCGCGCAGGGAGTGGTCGCGGCCGATCGGGAGCAGGCTCATCACCAGACCCCAGCGGTCGCCGACCTGCTCGAAGCCGCGCAGGGCCGCCAGGCGGGACTCGGCGCCGGTGACCAGGTCGCCCTGTTCGGTGAGGGCGAAGTCCCGTGCCAGGTGGGCGGTGGCCCGGACCCAGGGGTCGGGCGAGTCGAGGGGGTCCTGGTCCGTGGCCGCGCCGGGTCCGGACGCGCTCGCGGGGGACGCGGAAGCGACACGGGACATCCGCAGGAGCAGCGCGGCCGGGTGGAACTCCCGCGCCGTCGCCGACTCGCCCTCGGCGGGCGGACGTTGACCGCTCCCGGCGTGTACGGAGTCAAGGCCGGCGGCCTCCGCCAGGTACGTGTCGAGCTGGGTGCTCATCCCCCTGATCCCCCAGTACCAGGACAGGGCTCCGGCGAAGCGTGCGGCCAGGTTCCCGTCCCCGCCGTCGACGGTCGAGCGCAGGGCGAGGACGAGGTTGTCGTGCTCGGCGTCGAAGACCTCGATCGCGCGCAGCTGTTCGTGGGTGCGGAGGCGGGGTTCGTGTTCTTCCGCGAGGGCCAGGAAGTACGTGGCATAGCGCTGGGTGACGGCGTTCCCGGGCTCAGCTTCGGCGAGCTGCCTCGCCGCGTACGCGCGTACCGTTTCGAGCATCCGGTAGCGCGGCTCGCCCACCCCGTCGTCGACCGTGTGGACCAGCGACTTCTCGACCAGGACGTCCAGGACGTACGGGATGTCGGCGGACGGTAGCGACGGGTCCGCGCAGACCGCTTCGAGCGCGGGGACCGTCGCGCCGCCCGGGAACACCGAGAGTCTGCGGGCGAGGATCCGCTCGGGCTCGTCGAGCAGGTCCCAGCTCCACTCGACGAGCGCGAGCAGGGTGCGCTGGCGTGGGAGCGCGGTGCGGCTGCCCGAGACGAGGAGGCGGAAGCGGTCGTCGAGGCGGCGCGCGATCTGCTCGACGCTCATCGAGCGGAGCTTGGCCGCGGCCAGTTCGAGGGCGAGCGGCATCCCGTCGAGCCGTCGGCAGATCTCGACCACGGCGTCGAGGGTCGAGGCGTCGAGCGTGAAGTCCGGCCGGACTCCGGCGGCCCGGTCGACGAAGAGGCGGACGGCGGGCGACTGCGCGGCCTCGTCGGGCTCCGGTGATCCCGTCGGTACGTCGAGCGGGCCGAGGTGGCACAGGGACTCGCCGGTGATGGCGAGGGCCTCGCGGCTGGTGGTGAGTATGCGCAGCTCCGGGAGCTGGTCGAGGAGTTCCGCGGCGAGTCCGGCGGCCGCGTCGACGAGGTGCTCGCAGTTGTCGAGCAGGAGCAGGGCGTCGCCGCTGCCGAGGAGCCCGGCCATGCGCTCGACCGGCGTGGCCCGCCGGCCCTGGCCGGCTTCGTAGAGGCGGCCGTCGGTGGAGCTGAGGGCTCCGAGCACCGCGTCGGCCAGCTGGTCCGGTGCGCTCACGCCGGCGAGCGGTACGAACCAGACCCGGCCACGTGCGTGGGCGCGGTCCCGGGTGGCCGCTTCGAGGGAAAGCCGGGTCTTGCCCGCGCCACCGGGGCCGACGATGGTGACGAGTCGGCCGCGGTCCAACTGCCCGCCGACCCGGCTCAGCTCATCGCCACGGCCGACGAAGCTGGTCAGCCTGGCCGGAAGGCGGCTCGGGGCGGCCTCGGCGCGCTCGGCCGGCGCCTCCAACTCGCCGCGCAGCAGGGCCAGATGGGTCTCCCGCAGCTCGGCCGACGGAACGACGCCGAGTTCGTCGTCGAGGCGCACCCGTATCGCCTCGTACACCGCGAGGGCGTCGGACTGCCGGCCGGCCGCGGCCAGCGCCCGCATCCGCAGCCCGGCGACCCGCTCGCTCAACGGCCGCTCGGCGCCGGCCGCTTCGAGGTCGGCCAGCACCTCCGAGTACCGCCCGAGCCGCAGCTCGGCGTCGCAGCGGTCCTCGGCCGCCGCGGTCCGCAGATCGTCGAGCCGGGTCGCCACGGGCCCGGCGAACGGGGCGTCGAGGACGTCGGCGAGCGCCGCGCCCTGCCACAGCCCGAGCGCCGCGGCGAGCAGCGAGGCCGCCTCACCGGCCCGCCCGCCCGCGAGTTCCCGTCTGCCCCGGGCGGCCAGATCCTCGAAGCGATGGACGTCCACGTCCTCGGCCCGCACGGCGAGCCGGTAGCCGTACTTCTCGGTCTCCACCGCAGCGGACCCGCGCAGCGCCCGGCGCAGCCGGGACACCAGCGCCTGCAGCGCGTTGGCCGCGTCGGCGGGCGGCTGCTCATCTCCCCACAGGCCGTCGACGAGCGAGTCGACGGACACCGTCCGGCCCTCTTCCAGGGCCAGCCTGGCGAGGAGCATCCGCAGCCGGACGCCACCCACCTCGACCGGCGTCACATCATCGGCGTACACCTGAACCGGTCCAAGCAGCACTACGCGCACCACCGCGGCCTCCCCCTCCGTACCGACCGGCCCCTACCGTGTCGGCCATCCCTCCAACGCCGGGTCAGCATCACCCACTTGACGCCCCTGGTAAAGGGCCTTCTGCAGCGGACGCACTTCGGTGTGCGGCGGGTCGCGCAGGCACGCCAGTCCTGCGGGAATCTCCACCGGCCGCGCTGGGTTACTTGCGATGACGTCGAGGCATCGATGGCGGCGGCGTGGACCGTGGCCGTGACCGTGGCCGTGATCACCGCAGGGAGGAGACGGGAGCCGATGAGCCTTCGTCAGTTCGAGTACGCCCTGGCCGTTGCCGAGGAGGGCTCGGTGACCGCGGCGGCGGAGCTGCTGCGCGTCGCTCAACCGTCGGTGTCCCAGCAGATCCGCGGCCTGGAGCGGGAACTCGGCGTGGAACTGTTCGCCCGCACGCCGACCGGACTGGTGCCCACCGTGGTCGGCCGCGCGTTCCTGCGGGAGGCGGAGGTCGCGGTGAGCGCGGCACGGCGGGCGAGGGCGACGGCGCGGGGCGGTGCCGCTGACCTGGTGGGCGAGCTGGTCGTCGCCGTGCAGATGGGTTTCGGCACGCGGCAGCTGCCGGGCGCCCTCGCCGCGCTGCGCCGCCGCTTCCCGCGGCTTGAGGTCACCGTCTTCGAGGAGCCCAGCTCCGCCGAGCTGGAGCGGCTGTGCCGCCGGGGCGTGCTGAACCTCGCCCTGATGGCGGCGTGCGAGCGGAGCCCCGCCGACGCCCACCACCTCGGCGACGAGGAGTTCGTCGTGGTCCTTGGCACCGGGCACCGGCTGCTCTCCGCGGACCGGGTCGAGCTGCGCGAGCTGGCGGGAGAGCCCTGGGTGAGGTTCGACCGCGACAGCGCGCTCGACGGCGTACTGCTGAACGTGCTGCGGGGCAACGCGCCGGTCCCGACCACGGCCGCCCGCGTGTCCCAGGCGGCGACGGCCGTGCGCTGGGCCGCCCACGGCCTCGGGGTGACGCTCGTCCCGGCCTCCGCGGTGCCTCACGGTTACGAGCACCTCGTACGCCCGGTGTTCCCGGTCGTGTCCCAGCCCGTCATCGCCGTGGTCCGGCCCGGCGCGGGCCCGGCCGAGACGGCCCTGCTCGAATGCCTGCGTCAGGAGACCTGGTCCGACTCCGCCTTCTTCTCGGCGGTTTCCTGACGGGTCACCTAATTCCGGTAGGTCCCAGGTCACCGGTTTCCTGACGGCGGAGAAGATAGCCGGCGCCGCTGAATTCCATTGCCGGAAATGGCGTTCCACTCAGTTCCGTTCCGGGCCGTTCCGGAATCCCGTCGGCGTCAGCCCCTGGGGAATTCGCCGCCGTCCACGACGAGTTTGCTCCCGGTGAGCCAGCTCGCGCGGTCGGACAAGAGGAACAGCACCGCGTCGGCGATGTCGTCGGGCTGACCGTCGCGCCCCAGTGGCGCGGTGTCGTCGGCGTTGGTCTGGCCCGGCGCCGCGTCCATGCGCGCGGACACCTCCGCCCACTGCTCCCGCGTCGCCTCGCCGCCGGGGGTGGCGGTTCTGCCAGGAGACACGGTGTTGACCCGGATTCCGAACGGGGCCAGCTCCGAGGCGAGTCCCCTGCTGTAGTTCTCCAGCGCCGCCTTCGCCGCCGTGTAGTGCAGGAACGGTGGTGCCACGGTGGGGACCGCGGCCGAGGAGACGTGCACGATCGCCCCCGAACGCCGGTCCCGCATCCCCGGCACCAGCAGCGAGTCCAGCCGCACCGACGCCAGGAAGTTCAGGTCCAGCGCGTCCTGCCACTCCTCGTCGGGGATGGCCGAGGCGCCCTCGTACGGTCGTGCCCCACCCGCGTTGTGGACCAAAACGTCCACCCCGCCGAGCACCTCCTGCGCCGCCGCGGCGAGCGCCTCCGCGCCGGCCCGCGTCCGCACGTCGGCCACCACGAAGGCGGCCCCCTCCGGCACCGTGGCCGTCGCCGACCTGGCGGTCGTGAGCACTTCGGCGCCCGCGTCCAGGAGCTGGCGGACGACGGCCGCCCCGATGCCGCGAGAACCACCCGTGACCAGGGCCCGCTTTCCCTCGAGTTCTCGCGTTCCCGTTCCGTTCTCGATCGCGGTCATGCCACCGGCCCTCTCGATTCGCGTAATGGTCCGCTCGACAGAAGAAGGATCGAGGTGCGCAGAGCGCGAAATTCCGGAGAAATGGCGGTGAGCACCTCGTCGAGCTGTTTCACGGTACGTACGGAAAAGAGCGAGAGGCAAAGACGAAATACCAGCAGGCGCCATAGGGATTTCCTATGGCGCGGGGAACCTGCCCGGCCGGAGCCGGCCGACCGGAGCCGGCCGACCGCTGGTTACAGTGCGGGCCCCGACAACCGCTGGGAAGGCGGGCAGATGGCCGGTGCCGAGTGCATGGCGTGCAGTTTCATCCACGGGGACGAGCCGCTTGCGGGTGGAACGCTTCTCCGGACGGCGAGTTGGGTCGTCCAGCATTCGAAGGGGCCGCTGGGGCTGGGCACCCTGGCGGTCATGCCTGTCAGGCACGTGCTGCATGTGTCCGACCTGACCGGAAGCGAATCCGCGGAGCTCGGCCCCTTGCTGCAGCGGACGAGCGCGGCGGTGACCGCCGTCATGAACCCGGACCAGGTCTATGTCTGTCTGTGGTCCCACGCCGACGCCGTCCCCGGCCACCTTCACTTCGTCGTACAGCCCGTGGGCCGTTCCGACATGACCAGATACAACGCCTATGGTCCGGTGCTCCAGTTGGCCATGTTCGAGGCGAATAGCGTGCCGGGCGAGGCAGCCGTCGAAGAGGTGTGTACGCGTATACGAGCCGAGCTCGGCCGGGGCGGTTCGTGCTAGCCGGTTGCCCAAGTCGCACGACCGGTTATGGCTCCGGCGGCGGGCTTGGCGGCTCGGACGATGGCCGCGTACATGCCGTCGGCGACCGCATGGGTCGGGGTGATGCAGTCCTTCGCCACCACCTTGCGCTCTAAATCGAAGCCCGTCAATATAGAGGGATGTCGAAACAAGAGCTGGTGGTGCTCGACCAGGCGAACGGCGACGCGGACAACGCGTGCGACCAGGACAACGCGTGCGACGCGGACGACGGATGCTGCCCCGGGCTGCTGGCCGCTCCGCTGGACGACGAGCAGGCCGTTGAACTGGCCAGAGTTTTCAAGGCTCTTGGCGACCCCGTCCGGCTGCGGCTGCTGTCGATGATCGCGACACGCGAGGGCGGCGAGATCTGCGTCTGTGATCTGACCCCGGCGTTCGACCTCTCCCAGCCGACGATCTCCCACCACCTCAAGCTGCTGCGGCAGGCCGGCCTCATCGACTGCGAGCGGCGCGGGACGTGGGTCTACTACTGGCTCCTGCCGGAGATGACGGACAAGCTCGCCGGCATCCTCACCCGGCCCGAACGGCCCGAACGGCCCGAACGGCCTGGACAGCACGCGGCCTCGGGCGCCGCCGAGGCATCCTCGTGAGTGACAGCACCACCACGGCACCGGCGGCAGGACGGCTGTCCTTCGTGGACCGCTACCTCGCGGTGTGGATCCTCGCCGCGATGGCCGCAGGCCTCGGCATGGGCCGCCTCGTTCCCGGCCTCGGCGACGCCCTCGCCAGGGTCACCGTCACCGGCGTCTCGTTGCCGATCGCGCTGGGCCTGCTCGTGATGATGTATCCGGTGCTCGCGAAAGTCCGTTACGACCGTCTCGGCACCGTCACGCGCGACCGCCGCCTGCTCATTCCGTCCCTGGTCCTGAACTGGGTGCTCGGCCCCGCGCTGATGTTCGCGCTCGCCTGGACCTTCCTGCCGGACCTGCCCGCGTACCGCACCGGCCTGATCGTCGTCGGCCTCGCGCGCTGCATCGCCATGGTCGTCATCTGGAACGACCTCGCCTGCGGCGACCGCGAGGCCGCCGCCGTCCTGGTCGCCCTCAACTCCCTTTTCCAGGTAGTGGCGTTCAGCCTGCTCGGCTGGTTCTACCTCTCCGTGCTCCCCGGCCTGCTCGGCCTGGAACAGACCGCGCTCGACGTGTCCGTGTGGGAGATCGCCCGCAGCGTCCTGATCTTCCTCGGCATCCCGCTGCTCGCCGGATTCCTGACCCGTCGGTTGGGCGAGAAGGCCAAGGGCCGCGCTTGGTACGAGGCGAAGCTGATCCCGCGTATCGGACCGTTCGCCCTGTACGGGCTGCTGTTCACCATCGTGGTGCTGTTCGCTCTCCAGGGCGACGCGATCGTTTCCCAGCCGCTGGACGTCGCCCGCATCGCGCTGCCGCTGCTGGTGTACTTCGCCGTCATGTGGACCGGAGCCATGGCCCTCGGCAAGGCAGTCGGCCTCGATCACGCGCGCGCCACCACACTCGCCTTCACCGCCGCCGGGAACAACTTCGAGCTCGCCATCGCCGTCGCCATCGCCACCTTCGGCGCCACCAGCGGCCAGGCACTCGCCGGCGTCGTCGGTCCGCTGATCGAGGTGCCCGTCCTCATCGGCCTCGTCCACGTAGCCCTGGCCGCCCGCCGCCACTTCCCCCGGCCCGGCCCCGCGACCGCCGAGCCGGACACCACGGCGGCCGGACCGGACACCACACCCGAACCCGTCGCGGCCCAGGAAGGCCCCTCCCGTGTCTGAACCCAAGCCCTCCGTGCTCTTCGTCTGCGTCCACAACGCCGGGCGTTCCCAGATGGCGGCCGCCTGGCTCACCCACCTCGCCGGTGACCGCGTCGAGGTCCGCTCCGCGGGATCCGCGCCCGCCGACACAGTCAACCCCGCTGTTGTGGAAGCCATGCGCGAGGCCGGCGTCGACATCTCCGCCGAGGCACCCAAGATTCTCACCGTCGAAGCCGTCCGGGCCTCCGACGTCGTCATCACCATGGGCTGCGGCGACACCTGCCCCGTCTTCCCCGGGAAGCGCTACCTCGACTGGAAGCTCCACGACCCCGCCGGTCAGGGCGTCGCCGCCGTACGACCCATCCGCGACGAGATCGAGTCCCTGATCCGGAAACTGATCACGGAGATCGCCCCCGAGTAGCACTCCCCTCGACGTTCAGCACGCTACCCAGCGGCGACTGCCCGGCCGTTCGGGCCGCGTCCCGTCAGGGAAGTGATCACCGCGGTGAGCGCCGCGGTCACGGCGAGGCTCCCCACCATGACAAGTCCCACGCCGATCACGAAGAGGCCGCTGGCGTCGTCGGACCAGTCGACGTAGGCGGCCACCGTGAGGCCGGCCGTGGGGCCGAGCACCGCGGCCACGCCGTAGCGCCGGGACGCCGCCCAGTACACCGGCGCCAGCAGGGTCAGTACGAGGCCGATCACCTGCCACGCCTCGTACGGTCCGGTCACCGAGCCGTCGGGGTGCACGTCACGTTGTTGGTCCCAGCCCAGCCAGCCGGCCCACGCCGCGACCGCGACCCCGGCCAGCGCGATGGTCGCCGGCAGGTGGAACGTTCGCTTCGGCAGTCGCTCATTCATGTCCATGGGCCAAGCGTTCCGGCTCACACGATGACCGACCAGAGTGCTGGTACTCAGTTCCGACCGAGTACCGGGTGCAACCGGCACACGGCCGACCCCGTTCCTGCGAGAGGCTCCCTGCGAGAGGCGAGGTCATACGCCAGACGTCATACGCCCCCGGCCGAAGGGCTCGTCAAGCCGACGGGCGATTGCGTACGACTTGGGTACGCCTCTCGGGTGGGCGGGCCGTCACGCCCGTTTCCCCCGGCGCTCGTCGGCCGTTGCTGAAGGCATGATCTCCACACGACGTGTTCTCGCCGCGGTCGCTCTGGCCGCCGGCGCCTCCGCTCTCGCCATGCCCGCGGCCGAGGCCGCTCCGGTCGGTCCCCTCGGCGGCATGAAGCCGATCAGCCTCGACGACATCACCACCAGCGCCGTCCCGGCCGAGCACAAGGCCGAGATCCCCTCGGTGAACGAGCAGCTCGGCGGCCTGAACCGGCTGAACGAGCTGCACCAGGTCACCGACCTCGTCGCCCCGGTGACGGGTCTTCTGCCGTCGATCAGCTAGGGCAGCCGGCCGGCATCCGGACTGCGAAGTCCGGGCACAGAAAAGAACGGGCACAGAAAAGCGGGGGCAACCGGATACCGGTTGCCCCCGCTTTCACGGCTGCTAGTCGTTGCCGACGCCGTTGCCGGACAGGACCGGGATGTCGTCCAGGATGTGCGACAGCGGCTCGTCACCCTTGGCCTGGGTGGAGTTCTCGACACACTGCTGGTTCTGCGGCGCCGACAGGATCGGGACGTCCTGCACGGCGATCGGCACGGCGCCGACCAGCGAACCGACGTTGGCCTTGGCCGGCAGACCGATGCAGGGCTTGTTGAGCGAGCCCTGGACGAGCCCGAGCTGCGGGCTCATGTCGCCGTGCGTCGAGGAGTTGCCGAACGCCTGCTGGGCGCCGTTGCCGCTCGCGGACGTCGTGCCCGAGTCGTCCCCGATGGCGAGGGCCTGGGGGGCGGCGACTGCCGACATACCAGCGACGGAGGCAGCGATGGCCGCGGTTGCCCACAGCTTCTTCATGATGAATCCCTTCAATCGGCGGGCTCCGGTCACGGAGCCGCATGGTCATCAACTGAGCCGGGCTGATGCGGTTTCGCGGTGCAACCCGATTGGCCCAGCGCACTTGCCTTCAGGAACAGGCCAGCGTGTTCCCGCGCACCGCCGTCTCGTCCCCGATGCGCGGGGGGTCGGAAGGCTTCACGGTGGAGTTGTGCGGGGTGAGGGACCCGTCCTTGTTGAGCGTGGCGAACATCTTCTTCGCCGCCGCCTTGTCCCACTCCAGCGTCGAACCGACGCCTTCGATGACCGGGTTGAACCCGGCGATGGGCACGGAGGTGAACTCGGACTGCGCAGGGGACAGCCGGCTCAGGTCGGTGGCGAGGGAGACGAGTTCCTCCGGCGTGAACCCCTGGTCGACCTTCGTGGCACCGAGCACCGTTTGCGCCAGGCCGATCGCCCTGGCCGGATCAGCGAGGATCCCGCGGGTGGCGAGTCTGTGCATGACACTGATCAGGAAACGGTGCTGGCGCTGGATCCGCCCCAGGTCGGCGCTTGCGTCCACATGGCGCGAGCGGACGTACTGCAAGGCCTGACCGCCCCCGAGGCGGTGCCGGCCGGGGCGGAGGTCGAGCTTGGTGGCCGAGTCGGACAGCCGCCTGGAGGTGCAGACGTCCACCCCCTCGACCGCGTTCACGCTGTCGATGAACCGTCTGAAGTCGATCTGCAGATAGTGGTCGACCCTGACGTCCGTCACGGCCTCCACCGTGCGGACCGCGAGCGCGGGGCCGCCCTGCTGGAAGGCCGCGTTGATCTTCGCGGGGTGCGCGGGGTACTCCTCCCCGGTGCCCGGGTCCCGGTCTGCGGGGATCTGCGCCAACGAGTCCCTGGGGAGGCTGACCACGCTGACCCGGTCACGCCGCTGCGAGACATGGATCAGCATCAGCGAGTCGGTGCAGTTGCAGGCGACTCCACCCGCGTGGAACTTCTTCTTCTCCTGGCTCGTGATGGTGTCCCGGCCGTCCGTCCCCATGAGCA
Source organism: Streptomyces sp. NPDC090032 (assembly GCF_044748025.1). Taxonomy (NCBI): domain Bacteria; kingdom Bacillati; phylum Actinomycetota; class Actinomycetes; order Kitasatosporales; family Streptomycetaceae; genus Streptomyces; species Streptomyces sp. NPDC090032. Next base: position 59,132 of record NZ_JBIVFF010000005.1, read on the forward strand.
GAATATTGGTGCCGGGGCCCTCGGCAGGGCGGTTCACAGCGCCGTTGAACGCATCGACCCGCTGAATCCTGTAGGGCAGCGCGGAAACGGAATTACCCGCCACGGAAGCAGCCGTCGCGAGGAGCACTCCCAGGGCTGCCGCACTCAGACGAATATTTCTCCGACGGCTGGTTCGTGAAGGGCGTTTCGTCACCGTATTCGCTCCACAGCAGAGGGACAGATCTGACGGCACCGTATGCCAGCGAAATAACTTGAACGGTGACCGCCCCGCGCGCCGCCGGGAAGTAACTCTTTCGCCCTAAAGGGAACCGTTTCGGCTTCCGGGGAAGATGGAACAGAAAGCCAGAGATCGCCCAGAGGAAGGCGAAGTGCTGTGCCTCAGAACAAGAACCGCCGACCGCTCGAAGGCTTTATTCCACAGAGCCGGGAGTCGCCCGAATGCAGAATCGACGAACCCCTTTACGGGGCGCTGCTCGACAGCTGGAGGCGGCGGGGCAGAACGCTTCCCGGGCTGCCCGACCGGGAATGGGACGAGATCGCCGCCCGGGACATCTGGCCCCGCGACGGCCAGGGCCGTTGGGTCGCCGGTCAGGTGGACGACCCAACGGAATGACGCCGCGGCTCAGTTGTTGGCCGCGCCGTTGCCCGACAGAACCGGGATGTTGTCGAGGATGTGCGAGAGCGGCTCGTCACCCTTGGCCTGGGTGGAGTTCTCGACACACTGCTGGTTCTGCGGCGCCGACAGGATCGGGACGTCCTGCACGGCGATCGGCACGAGGCCGACCAGCGAACCGACGTTGGCCTTGGCCGGCAGACCGATGCAGGGCTTGTTGAGCGAGCCCTGGATGAGCGCCATCTGCGGGCTCATGCTGCCGTACGTGGCGGAGTTGCCGTAGGCCTGCTCGGCACCGTTGCCGCTGAAGGACGTGGTGCCACCGTCGTTGCCGATCGCCATGGCCTGGGGGGCTGCGACCGCCGAGATACCGGCGACCGAGGCGGCGACTGCGGCAGCCGCCATGACCTTCTTCATCATGATGAATTCCCTTCTCGTTGCCCCCGACCCGGGAGCTCCCTGCCCAACTCAGATTTACGCACATGGTTGTTCCGGTTCACTCTGACGGGTTCACCCGAACATTGTCGAATAAATGACTATCGGCCGATCATTCTCCGCACGCGCAGCCCGACCGAGTGAAGTGCCGCAACTATTTCGACCGGGGCCCTGTTGTCCGGGCAGCGTTAACTGGCGTCTGTGCGAAAAGGAACTGGAAATGCTTAAGAAGGCAATGGCAGCGGCCGCGGTCGCCGTTTCGGTCGTCGGCGTCTCGGCTGCGGCCGCCCCCCAGGCGCTGGCCATCGGCGACGACAGCGGCACGACGTCCGCGAGCGGCAACGGCGCCCAGCAGGCGTACGGCAACTCCAAGACCGACGGTGACCAGAGCCCGCAGCTCGGCGCGGTCCAGGGCTCGCTGAACAAGCCCTGCATCGGTCTGCCGGTCAAGGGCAACGTGGGTCCGCTGTTCGGTCTGCTCGTGCCGGTCGCCGTCCAGGACGTCTCCGTCCTGTCGGCCCCGCAGAACCAGCAGTGCGCGGAGAACTCGACGCAGGCCAAGGGCGACGAGCCGCTGTCGCACATCGTGGACGACATCCCGGTCCTGTCCGGGAACGGCGCCAACAACGGCTGATCCACCCGTCCCGGGAACCCGGGCCGCCCGCCTTCTCAGGCGCGGCGGCCCGGTTTTCTTTGCCTCAGGGGCGATTCCGAGGGCTTCCGGGCGCTTCTTTAACGCGGACGGCTCAGTTCCCTTCCGCCTCACGGCTCGTTTTCACACCGAGGTAATGACCTCATCCATGAACGACGAGAGAAGGGTAAAGAGAGTGATTCTCAAGAAGAGCGCAACGATCCTCGCCGGCGCTGTGCTGGCCCTGGGCATGGCCGCTCCGGCGTTCGCCGACGCCGGTACCGAGGGCGCCGCGGTCGGTTCGCCGGGTGTCCTCTCCGGCAACTTGGTGCAGGTCCCGGTCCACATCCCGGTCAACCTGTGCGGCAACACCGTCGACGTGATCGGCGCGCTGAACCCGGCGCTCGGCAACGGCTGCGCCAACGACGACTGATTCAGCGCCCCGGCCGTCAGGCCGCGGCTCCGCCGGCCTTGGATGCGTCTCGTACACCAAGGCCGGCTTTCATCTGCGAGCAGGAAGACAATCTAGATGCGACAGGCCCTGAACTTGGGAATGGTCGCGGCTGCGGCCGCGACGAGCATTCTGTCCCTGCCGGGCTCCAGCGCGTTCGCCGCGTCGGGCGCGGACGGGCAGGCGGCGGGCTCCCCCGGCATTCTTTCGGGCAATACGGTCCAGGCCCCGCTGGACGTCCCGGTGAACGCGTGCGGCAACACGGTCGACGTCGTCGCCGTGCTCAATCCGGCGTTCGGCAACTCCTGTGAGAACAAGGGGAGTTCACGGCCGGACAGCACCGGCGGTTCCGACCGGGCCGCCGGCGGCGCTGTCCACGGTACGGAGAGCGACGAGTACGGCAGCGGTGACGACATGTCCGGGGGCGGTGCGCACGCCGAGAGCGATGTGCGGCAGTCGCCCGGCATCCTCTCGGGCAACTCCGTGCAGGCCCCCGTGCACGCTCCCGTGAACGCGTGCGGGAACTCCGGGAACGTGATCGGCGCGGCCAACCCGGCGATGGGCAACCACTGTTCCTCAGGCGTGGCCACCCCCGAGGAGATCTCCCAGGTGCCTCCGCCCACGGTGCGTACCGTCGAGCCCCCGGCCCCGGTGCAGCGTCTGACCCCGCCGGACGCGCAGCCTCCCGTGCAGCGCACCCATGTCACCGGCGGGCGAACGCAGTTGGCGCACACGGGGGCGGATCAGGATCTGCTGGCCGCAGCGGCGGCGAGTGCGGGGCTGCTGATCGGCGGCGGGGTCCTCTACCGGCGGGGACGTGCCTCGACCCGGTAACACCGTCGCCGTACGCCAGGCCGGGAAGAACCGACCTTCATGTTCTTCCCGGCCGGCGGAGAGGGCCGTTCAACCGCTTGCTGCCAACCCACGGCGTAGTCGCCGACGGCTGACGGGGGAGGCAGCCGACCGTCTCACAACCGGGCCAGTCCACCACCGGGCGGCCCCCGCTGCGGAACTGATTCACCCGTTCGCCCGCACCCTCACTCCAAAGGACGCCGCGGGCGCGAACGCACCCGCGGCAACTCCGGTCACCTGTCCGACCGTTCAGCGTTCGGCCGCTGTCAGCGGGTCGTGCGCCGACCTGCTGCCCGGCAGGGTGAGGCCGCCGGAGGGGCGCCCGCCGCGCAGCCGTCGTCGGACCCCGTCCACGAGATGCGGCGCGGTGAACGACGCTCCGTGCACGAAACGCATCGACGGGCCGAAGTCCGCCGCGGTCATCAGTCCCGCGAGGAAGAGCCCCGGCCTGCGCGACTCGAAGCCCGACCCGACGCGGGGTGTCGCGTGCGGGTCCGCGCCGAGGCCGGCCCGCAGCGCGGGGGCGAGCATCCCCATGCGGCCGTAGGTGGCCCGGAACCCGGTGGCCGCGATGACGTGGTCCGTCTCGAACGGCGGGAGATCCGCCCAGGAGCCCGCGCTGGTTTCCGAGGTCGTGATCCGCAGCCTGCCGCCCCACGGCTTCGCGTGCCGGATCTCCTGGCCGAGGTGGATGTCGAAGCGGTCGGTCACCCGGTCCCGTACCCACCAGGCGCCCGCGGGCCCGAGCGCGGTCGCGCAGACGCGGGCGCGGGTCCGGTGGGGGAGCCGGCGGAAGGCGCCCGGCAGTTCCGAGTAGAACCAGTTGCGCCAGCCGCAGCCGAGGCCGCTGTGCGGGGCGCGCAGGCTCTGCCACCAGGGGCGCTCCCACGGGGGCGGGAGCGTGTTCCAGGCCAGGTCGTGCGAGCGGGCCACGATCCTTACGCGCGTGCCCTGTTCGGACAGGAGCGCCGCCGTCTCCAGGGCCGCCTGCCCGGCTCCGACGACGGTGACGTCCTGGTCGCGGAAGCGCGTCAGGTCGCTGTGGTGGCTGCTGTGGGTCACGTACGCGGGGTCGAGGCCGCGCAGGGCCATGGGGATCTCCGCGAAGGGCAGTACGCCGACGGCGAGGGCCACCGTGCGGGTGCGGAAGAGTTCCCCGTCCTGGGTGCGCAGGTCGAATCCGCCGGGGCAGGAGTCCACGGACTCCACCATCCGCTCGTCCACGGGCGGCACGGCCCGCCGCGCGAACCAGAGGCCGTACGCGGAGAACGTCTCGACCGGGAGAGGCTCGCCGTGCCGGGCCGTGGTGCCCTGGAGCGCGCAGTACGCGTCGAGACCGAACCGGCCGTCCGGCGCGGAGAGGTTGGACGCCCAGGGCTCCGACTTCAGGAACATGCCCCGCGGCATGTGGTCGCGCCACGATGCCATCGGGTCGCCGAAGACCCGCACGTCGAGGCCGGCTGCCGCCGCGTGGGCGGCGATGGACAGACCGTAGGGGCCCGCTCCGACAATCAGCAGGTCGTGCATCAGCAGCTCGCTTTCTCTTCGTCCATCACGGGTGTCGCGTCGAGGGCGGTGACGGCGGGCGGGGCCTCGGCGCGGGCGGGCGGCACGGGCGCCGGGCGCAGGAGCCGGCCCGCCACGTGCCGGCACCACAGGCCCGTCATGGCGATGCCCGGCATGGGGTCGTCGCCGCTGTACCAGGCGAGTTCGCCGCGCGCCCGTACGCCGCGCTGCGAGGGCAGCGCCGGAAGTGCCCCTCGGGCGAGGCTGCGCAGGGCGCTCACCGGCGCATAGTTCTCGACCACGAACGTCCGCCCGGGAGCGGCCCGTGCCACGGGCGGCCGCCGGTACGTCAGGTCGAGGTGCAGGGCCCGTACGACGTCCAGGCCCGAGCCGTCGGCGAACGGCCGGAACTGGGCGCCCGGGCGCGGGTTGAAGTCGAGAAGGCAGTACCGGCCGGTCCGCGCGTCCACGCGGAAGTCGACGTCGAGGATGCCGCGGTAGCCCAGTGCCGTGACGAGCCGGTCGACCAGGGCTTCCAGCTCGGGGTTGGCGGTCCAGCGGCCGACCGCGGTGAGGCCCGCGCCCCGCGGCCAGGACCGGTGCTTGCAGCCCGCGCCGCCGCCGCGCACGACGCCCCTGCGGTCGACGTGCCCGTGGAAGAACCAGTCGCGGCCTTCCCCGGCGGGCAGATAGGCCTGGAGCAGCAGCCGGCTGCCGGCCTCCTCGGCCCTCTTGTACAGGGCTGCCGCCTCCTGCTCGCTGTGCACCACGAGCGTGCTGCGCAGCCCGCTGCCCGGCTGGATGAGCCAGGGGCGGCTCCATTTGGCGACGACGGGCGCACCGAGGTCCCGTACGGCGCGGCGGGCGCCTTGTGCGCCGTCCGGGATGACTGTGGCCGGGTGCGCGATGCCCGCGGCCTCGCACAGCGCGGGCAGCTGCGCCTTGTCGGCGACCTGTTCGGTGAGGCCGTCGGGCTGGTCCGGCAGGAGGTAGCGGGTGAGGAGTTCCTCGCGCAGGCGGCTCACCGCAATGGCTCCCGCGTCGTCCAGGGGAATGAGGACGGCGGGTCCTGCGACGCTCGCCGAGACCCGGCGGAGCGTGGCGCCGATCTCCTCCAGGGAGGCGTCGGGGCCCGGCGGCGGATGCTCCCCGCTCAGGAATCTGGACCGCCGTACGGGGCTTCCCGCAGAAGCGGCCACCACATGGACGTCCACTCCCGTGCGGCCGAGTGACCGGACGGCGCCGAGCGTTCCGTGGTGGAAGGGGTTGGGGTCGATCCGCAGCAGCACAGCGGGAACGCTGGTGTCGAGCACGCGGGGGGATTCCTTTCCTGGTGATAGCCCGAACGGGCGACTAAAGAGGCGTGCGGGCCGGTCCCCGGTTCGCGCGTTACCCATTCGTGTGACTGAGTGTCAGCAAGGAAAGAAGTGCGGCACGAGGAGTAGGCATGTCCCCACAACGCCGAAGGACCATGAGCCGACGCATCCCCTTGATGACCGCCGGGATCTTCGCGTCAGCAGTGATCGCGTCCGGTTCCGTCTCCGCCGGAACGGCCGGGGCCGCCGTGCCCACCCCGCCCACCGCACCCACCCCGCCCACGGCACCCACCCCGCCCAAGCCCCCCACGGCTCCCACCCCTCCCAAGCCACCCACTCCACCCACTCCACCCACGGCACCCACCCCTCCCAAGCCACCCACCCCGCCCACGGCCCCCACGCCACCTGCGGCACCCACGCCGACGCCCACCCCCACTGGCGGCGTGACGGACACTCAGGCAGGCACCGGAGGCACCTCGGACACCGCAGGGACTTCGACCACTTCGACGTGGCCGGCGTTCGGTGCCTACCTCGACTACGGGCCGAGCGGCGTGCAGCGCATGGGACGGCTCAGCAAGTGGCTCGGCGGCTCCGAGCTGCGCGTCGGGCACACCTACCTGCCGGGCGACCGGTGGAGCAACATCGAGGGCGCTCCCGGATTCCTGGAGGACTGGGCCAGATGGCGGCTCGGGCGGGACGACCGGCTGTTCGTGCTCAACGTGCCGATGCTGGAGCGCAACGAGGAGCACGTCGGTGACGAGGAGGTCCGCTCGCTCCTGCGGCAGGGCGCGGCCGGTGACTTCGACGAGCACTTCCGCCGCCTCGCCCAGCGCCTCGTCGGCCTGAAGGTCCCGGACACGGTGATCGTGCCCGGCTGGGAGATGAACGGGACGACGTACACGCACCGGTGCGGGCCCGACCCGGAGGCCTGGAAGGCGTACTGGAAGCGGATCGTCACGACGATGCGGTCGGTGCCCGGGCAGAAGTTCCGCTTCGACTTCACGCCCAGCCGCGGCCTCGACGCCGTGCCCTGGACCAAGTGCTATCCGGGCGACGACGTCGTCGACGTCATCGGCATGGACGCGTACGACCAGCCCGAGGGCAAGCCGTTCTCCGAGCAGATCTCCGAGCCGTACGGGCTCCAGGATCACGTCGACTTCGCCAAGGCGCACAACAAGCCCATCTCGTACCCGGAATGGGGTCTGTTCCGTAACGGGGACAACCCGGAGTACATGCGGCGCATGATCGGGTGGATCGACCGGTACAAACCCCTCTACAACACGATCACGGACTACTGCCCGCACGGTGTGTGGCAGTGCCACGAAAACCCCCAGTCGGCGCAGGTCTACCGCTCGATGCTCTCCGGCCGCCTGGAGCCGTCGACGCCGACGCAGCCCACGACGCCCGAGACACCGCCGGTCACTCCTCCCGTGACACCGCCCGTGACTCCCCCGGCCACCCCGCCCAGCTGCGCGCCGCTCGACCTCGGCGACTGGGTGGAGTTCTGGCTCGGCGGGAAGCTGTGCCTGCGGTTCGACTGGTGGTCGCGGCGCTCCTGACGCGCCGGAGTCCCGGCCGGTGGCGGCGGGGTCGTCACGACGAGTCGCCACCCCGGGCCTTCCACTCGCGCAGCGCCTTCTTGCCCAGGCGGCGCGCCGTCACGTCGCCGACGGCGAGGGCGAGCCCGGCCGACGAGCCGGTACGGGCCAGCACGAAACGCTGGTTGACGACGCTGTGGGGGCGCCAGTGGTGCTTGTACGGCTCGTTGCCGCGCAGCAGGCTCAGGGAGTCGGACGAGCGGTCCTGGGCGTGCTCGCTGCACGAGCGCAGCAGCATCGTGGCGAGGTCGGCCTTGCGTTCGCGCAGGGCCGGATGGGCGCCGTACAGATATCCGCCGGTCAGGCACGGGGACACGAAGGTCAGGTCGGCGGCGAGGACCGTCTCGTCGATACGGAACTCGGTCACGACCGCGTCGCCCGACCTGGCCATGACGGAGACCGAACGGGTGAGGTGCTCGGAGAAGCGCGGCCTGAGGTGTTCCGTGGTCACCTTGCGGCCCTCCCACTGGAGTTGGTGCAGCGCGACCAGGCGGCGCACCGAACCGTCGACCTCGACCTGCGGCACCACGCGGCGCTCGATCCCCAGGGCGTCCAGCTTGCGGACCTTGGCACGGGCGCGCTGCGCGCGGGACCCCGGCAGCCGGCCCACGATGTCCTCCATCGGGACGGGCGGCAGCTCCAGGCAGACGGAGTCGTCGAGGCGGCGCCTGGGCCCCGGCCACCGGTCGTAGAGGCGCTCGACGGCGCTTCCCGGGCGGGCCTCACGGAAGTCGATCACGTGGGTGCGGGCGAGCCGCCACAGCACGTCGCCGAGCGCGCGGACCACGGCGCCCTCGTCATCGCCCTCGCCGTCACCGTCGTCGATGAGGACGTCGCAGAAGTCGGAGATGCTCCCGCCGAGCGGCACCAGCACCGGCAGCGGCCGCCACCGCCGCATCAGCGGGGCCGCGGCGACGAGCCGGCCGCCGGCGCGGACCAGGATCACGCACAGGCCGCGGCCCGTCCCGTACGAGAGCCACCACGAGTGCAGCCAGGCGTGGCTCTGGAACGGGGTGGCGGTGCGGGACCTGCGGTACAGCGCCTCCCACTCCCGGCCGACCCCGCCGAACCGGACGCTGTCGGTGCAGACCTCGACCGACAGCTCCCCGCCCCCGGGCCGCATCAGATACTCCCGGGCAGGTCCACGGCCACCGCGGGCCCGGGGACGGACGCCGTCGCCTCCGCCCGCGCGCGGCGGGGACGGACCAGCATCACGAGCCCGCCGAGGAGGCCGCCCGCGCTGACGCCCACGAGCGCGGTCACCCCGGGGGACGCCGACGACGGCGACGTGGGCTTCACCGCGCGCGAGAACTGGAGGAGCTTCACCTTGGTGCCGGCCTTCGTGCGGTTGGCGTCGGCGGTCAGCGCCCGCGCCACCGCGTTGGCCATGTCCGCGGCCTTGCGCGGCTTCACGGACGTCGCCGACACCGCGACCATCGGCGCGTCCGGCGAGGTCTCGGCCCGCACGCTGTCCTGGAGCACCTTCACGGGTACGCCCGCCCGCTCCTGGGCGTCGCCGAGGACCGCGATCTGGGTGGCGACACGGCCGTAGGCCTGGGCGAAGCCGAGCGCGGTCGACGGGTCGGAGTTCTTGTCCGGCACCGCGATCACATAGCTCGTGGCGGAGAACTGCGGCGTCTTCAGGACGCCGTACAGGCCGCCCGCGAGACCGCCCAGGACGACCCCGGCCACGATCAGCGACCACAGCGGGAGGCGCTTCACGCGGGCGCCCGCCCGGGCGAAAGGACCGGCCGGGCTGACCCGCCGGTGAGGAGCATCGGTCATCACTTACTCACTCTCGGAACTCTTGGAACTCTTGGAACTCTTGGAGCTCTCGGAACTCTTGGAGCCCTCGGAACTCTCGGAAGTCACGGAACCCTCGGATCCGGACCGCCCAGGGCCGCCTCGTACAGCCGCAGGTGCTGTTCGGCGCTTCGGGTGATGCTGTAGTGGCGCGCTGCCGGGGACGGGACGCGGCCGGAGGGCCGGGCCGCCACGATCCGCAGCGCCTCCTGTGCGAACGACTCCGGGTCGCCGGGGAAGCGGACGGCCGCGGCCTCCAGCTGCGGCGGCAGGTCCTCGACCGCGGGGCAGCTGACGTAGAGGACGGGCAGTCCGGAGGCGAGTGCCTCCACGACGGCGAGGCCGAACGCCTCGTCGGCCGACGGGGAGGCGAGCAGATCCATCGCACTCATGAGGGCCGGCAGATCGGGGTCGCCGGCGCGGCCCGACGGCGACGTGTACGGGCGCTCCCCGGCGAACACGACGCGTCGCGCGATCCCCAGATCCTGGGTGAACCTGCGCAGCCGGTCCTCCTCGGGGCCGCCGCCGACGAGGAGCAGCCTTACGTAGTCCGGCAGTTCGGCCAGCGCCCGGATGACGACGTCGAAGCGCTTGCCGGGGACGAGGCGGCCGACTCCCCCGATGACGAAGTCGTCCCGGTGCAGGCCGAGCACGTGGCGGGTGGCGTCGCGCAGCGCCGGGTCGTGGGCGAAGCGGTCGACGTCGATGCCGTTGGGCACGACGTGGATACGGTGCCGGGGCACCCCCCACCGCGCCAGGCGCTCGGCCACCGAAGGGGAGACCGCCAGGGTGGCCCGGCCCACCCGCTCGCCCGCGAGATAGAGCGCGCGGACACCGGCGGACAGCGGGCGCCCCTCCATCCCGTTCTCCCCCAGCGAGTGCTCGGTGGCGACCACGGCGCGGACCCCGGCGAGGCGTGCGGCGAACCGGCCGTAGACGCAGGCGCGGTACAGGTGGGTGTGCACGAGGTCGTAGCGGCCCTCGCGCACGAACCTGGTGAGCCGGGGCAGGGCGCCCAGGTCGCGGTTCCCTGTCATGCCGAGGTGCACGACGCGGACCCCGTCGGAGGTCAGGCCGCGGGCCACGGTGCCCGGGTTGGTCAGGGTCACCACGTCGCTGTGGACGGGCAGATGGCGCAGCAGGAGCCGCAGCTGCTGTTCGGCTCCCCCGGTCCCGAGGCCGGTGATGACGTGCAGGGTCCTCATGTTCGGGCCTCCGGTGCGGTGGAGCTGCGGCGGCGCAGGCGGTGCAGGCGCAGTTTCAGTTCGAGGCGCCAGGCCGCGTCCTCCTGGCCGACGTGGACGCGCGGCAGGGCGAAGTCGCCGGTGAGGTCGCCCGGCGAGATGGCGCAGGCGTAGCGGTATCCGGCGCTGCGGACGGCGTCCACGACGCGGCGGTCGACGGTGCCGTAGGGGTAGCAGAAGCCGGTGACCTCGCGTCCGGTGAGTTCCGTCAGGCGTCTTCGGCTGTCCTCGGTCTCCGCGCGCAGTTCGCTGTCGTCGACGCGGGTGAGGTCGACGTGGGTCAGGCCGTGCGAGCCGATCTCGATGCCCGCGGCCGCCGCGGTCCGGATGCCGCGGTCCGACAGGAGCGGCTTGCGCGGGCCCAGCGGGTCCCACTCGTTGACGCCGTCGAGGCGGCCGGGCAGGACGAACAGGGTGGCGCCGCAGCCGTAGTGGCGCAGCAGCGGCAGCGCGTTGTCGACGAAGTCGCTGTAGCCGTCGTCGAAGGTGAGCCCCACCAGGCCGCGGGCCGTGCCGAGCGCGCGGGCCTCCAGGAGCGCCGCCACGCCCACTCCGCGCAGCCCGCGCCTGCGCAGCCACCGGAGCTGTTCCTGGAGGCGTTCGGGGGAGACGGTGACGCGGTACGGGTCGTCGCGGCAGTCGTCCACGGAGTGGTACATCGCGACCCACATCGGCGGGTCGGGGAGCAGCCACCGCCGGGGGCGGGGGCGCGGAACGGCTCGTGTCCCGGTGCGTCCTGCGTCATCGGTGCGTCCTGTATCAACGGGCATGCCGGAGCTTTCTGGTCGCGGAGCGGACAACGGGAACGAGGGGCGCGAGGGACTCGGCCCTCAGCGCCCACAGGAGGACGACGAACACGGCCGTCACGGCGAGACACCCGGCCCCGCCCGCCGCGAGCGGGGACGCGAAGGAGGACGCGGCCATCAGTCCCGCCACGGTCGCGCCCGCGGCGGCGAGCAGCGGCTTGCCCAGCTCGGCCAGGACCTTGGAGATGTCGACCGGCACGCTGCGCCGGTCCATCGCGGCGAGGAGGAGTACGGCGGTGAGGGTGATCCCGAAGGCGTTGGCGCCCGCGATGCCGCGTACGCCCCACAGGTCGACCGTCCAGGAGCCCACGCCCGCGGTGGCGGCCATACCCACGGCCATCGCGCCCACCGGGTACCAGGTGGGGCGGCCCGACGAGAAGTACGAGCGGACCAGGGCGCCCACCATGGAGTGGCCGAGGAGGCCGAGGGCGTACACGCGCATGACGGAGGCCGTGGCGGCGGTGTCGGCGGCGGTGAACGCGCCGCGCTGGAACAGGACGTGGATGATCTGCGGGGCGCAGGCGAAGATCGCGGCGGCGCCGACGAGGACCACGCAGGCGGCGAGGCCGAGGTCGCGCTCGATGCGGGCGCGGGCCGCCGCGACGTCGCCGCGCGCCATGGCCTGCGCCACCACCGGGAACGTGACGGTGCACAGCATCAGGGAGAACGACATCGGCAGTTGGGCGACCTTCTGCGCGTAGTTCAGGTGCGAGATGGAGCCCGCGGCGAGCGACGAGGCGAGGAAGCGCTCGATGAACACCTGCGACTGCTTGCACAGGGCGAAGGCCAGGACGGCGGCGATGAGCCCGAGGTGCATGGACCGCCGCCCCTTGGCCGCGACCTCGCCTCCGGGCCTGTCACCGGGCTCGTCACCGGGCTTGTCCCCGGGTTCGTCCCCAGCCTCATCCCTGGCCTCGCCCCCGAGCTTCTCGGCGGCTTTCGCTGCTCGCAACTGCCTTTGAAACGCAGGCAGTTGGACCGCCACCATCAGGCAGCCGCCCACGGCCACACCCATCGCGGCCGACCGCACACCCCAGCGCGTCCCGCCCACGAGCATCGTCGCGATGATGCCGGTGTTGTACGCGACGTAGATCGCGGCCGGCGGCAGATAGCAGCCGTGGGCCCGCAGCGCCGCGCTGCAGTACCCGGTCAGGCCGAAGGTCAGGACGCAGGTGGCCGTCAACCGGGTGCAGTCGACGGCGAGTCGGGGGTCGGGAAGGCCGGGCGCCAGGACGTGGACCAGGAAGGGCGCGCCCGCGATGAGCAGCGCGGCCGCGGCCAGGAACGCGAGACCGAAGCGGGGCAGCGACGACGAGACGAGGGACCGTACGGGGTCCCTTCCCCTGGCCTGTGCGCGGCGGGCGAGGGCCGCGCTGAACGCGGGCACGAGCACGAACGCGAGCCCGTCCTCGATGAGGAGCGTGGCGGCGAACTCCGGGACCGTCCACGCGACCAGGAACGCGTCGGTCTCGCTGCCCGCGCCGAAGAGGCGGGCGAGGGACTGGTCGCGGCCGAGACCGAGGATCGACCCGACGGCCGAAAGGACGGCCGTGAGCAGGGCGGCGCGCGCGAGGCGGCGGTCGGACGCTCCGGGGGATTCGGTGGCGCCCGGCCCGGCCCGGAGCTGGGCGGGCAGGCTCGCGGCCGTACGGGTGTCGCCGTCCGCGGTGGGGATGGTCACGGCGTCGCCGCCTCCTTCAGGAGCGCCTGCGGCGCCAGGCCCCACCACGCGACGAGGCCGATGACGAGGGCGGTCAGCACGGTCGACGGGCCGCCGATGTCGGCGTACACGAAGTCCACGAGCTGCCAGCCGAGCAGCCCGCACGCGACGAGGCCGCAGTCCAGGCCGGGCCGGTCGCCCGCGCCGCGGCCGAGGCGGCGCAGGCCGAGCAGCAGCAGCGCGGCCCAGCCGCCCGCGAGGGTGACCAGGCCGATCAGGCCCTGCTCACTGAGGACGAGCAGGTACATGTTGTGCGGGGACAGCAGTGGCTGCCGCTTGAACGCGGCGCCCGCGCCCGCCGTGTCACTGCCCGAGGAGAGCGCGAGCGAGGCGTGGCTGTCGCGGTGGACGGGGAACTCCTTGAGGCCGACGCCCGCCGCCGGGTGCTCGCTCCACATGTCGACCGCCGCGGCCCACATCGTGTACCGGTCGGTGACGGACTGGTCGGGGGCGTCGGCGACCTGCGTGATGCTGCTCATGCGCTCCTGGAGCAGCTGCGTCCCGACGCCGAAGCCGCCCACCAGGACGACGGCTGCCGCGGCGGCCACGGCGAACAGGCGGACGGCACGCCGCACCCCGGCGAGCAGCACCTGCGCGACGCACGCCACGACGGTCGCGATCCACGCGCCCCGGCTGAAGGAGAGGGCGAGCGGCAGGAGCAGCGCGAGCGCGCACAGCAGGGCGGGCGTGCGCCGGGCCGCGGTGCGGGCGCCGAGGGCCAGGCCGACGGCGGCCACGAGCCCGTACGACACCACCGTCGCCATTCCCATGACGTCCGTGGGGCCGAAGGTGCCGACGGCGCGGATGTCCTCGCCCATGTACGAGGCGCCGGTCCCGGTCAGGTACTGGTGGATGCCGATGCCGCCCTGCCACAGCGCCAGCACCACGAACGACCGGGCGATGAGCCGGAAGTCGCGGCGGTCGCGGACCAGGACCAGGACGGACACGGGGACGAGGACGAAGATCTGGCAGTAGCGGACCATGCCGACGAGCGCGTCCGTCGGCGAGCCGGCACCCGTCGCGGCGACGGCGATCCCGACGACGGGCATCCCGAGGAGGATCGCGGCGGTACGCGTCAGGGGGCGCTCGGCGCGCCTCACGGTGACGGCCACGCACACGGCGACGACCAGGCCGGAGACCGCGTCGGCGAGGCTGCCGCCCCCCGATCCCGCCGAGCCGGGCGTCAGGGGCAGGCCGAGCACAGCGACCGTCAGGACGACGGGGAGCACCGGCGCGTACCGGCCGAGGGCGGCGACGAGCGCGGCGGCCGGAGCGGGCCGCGCTCCGGCGGGCCCTGGCGTCGTGCGCGGACCGGCGTCCGCGGGACAGACAGTCACCGGGTCAACTCCCCGTGGGGCGTACGAGCGCGGCCGCGGTGCGCACCAGGATGCTGATGTCCTGCCACAGCGACCAGCTGTCGATGTACGCGTTGTCGAAGCGGGCGCGGTCCTCGATGGAGGTGTCGCCGCGCAGGCCATGGATCTGGGCGAGGCCGGTGATGCCGGTCGGCATGCGGTGCCGCTCGGCGTATCCGGGGTAGGCCTGGCTGAACTGCATGACGAAATAGGGGCGTTCGGGTCGCGGGCCGACGAGGCTCATGTCGCCGCGGAACACGTTCCACAACTGGAGCAGCTCGTCCAGCGAGGTACGCCGCAGAAACCGGCAGAACCACGCCATCCGCTTCTCGTCCGCGACACTCCACCGGGTGGCCGACTCCATCGCGTCGCTCGGGCGGTGCGTGCGGAACTTCAGCAGCGTGAAGGGCTTCCCGTCCTTCCCGACGCGCTCCTGCCGGAAGACGACGCCGGGCCCTTCCGCGAGGCGCAGCCACACGGCGCACACCAGCAGGACCGGGCTGGTCAGGACGAGAAGCGTGCCGGAGACGACGAGGTCGAGGGCACGCTTGCCGGCACTGCCGCGGCGGAGGGCGGGCTGCCGTGGCCGGTAGCGGAACCCGGCGAGGTGCCGGGCCGCGTCACCGGACCGGGCGGGGTACGCGGCCGGGGACGGGGACGGGTCGAACTCCCAGACCCGGCAGCCGTATTCGCCCAGCACCGCCAGCGAGGCCGCCCGGTCGGACGCCGGGCCCGCCGAGTTCGCCGAACCGTCGAGCAGCAGTGCCCGCCGCACCCCGTTCTGGATGATCGCGCGACGCACGTCGTCGGCCGCACCGAGGACGGGGAGGACGGGAAGAGCGGGAACAGCGGGAACAGCCGGAAGAACCGGAAGGTCCGTCCCGGCGTGGTCGGGCGGGTGCTCGGGCTCGTTGTCCGACAGATCCGTCCGGTCGGTCCGGTCGGTCCAGTCGGTCCGGTCGGTCCGGTCCGTCACGTCCGCCAGGATGCCGACCGGGCGGATGCCCGACCGGGGGTGGCGCAGCAGGGCGGCGGCGACCTGCCGGGCGACGGTCTCGGGGCCGATGAGGAGCGTCGGGCAGGGGCGGCGCGCGGCGGCCTCGCGGCGCCGCCAGTAGACGAGGCCGCGGCCCGCGCCCGCGAGGAGGCAGTGCAGGCCGGTGCCCGCCACGAGCAGGGCGGCCGGCACCGGGTCGAGCTGCGGGAACCCGGCGAGACCGGCCGCCAGGACGCACCAGGTCACCACGATGCGGCAGCCGATCGCGGGCCAGTCGTCGAGCAGGAGACGGGGCGCGTCACCGCGGTAGAGGCCCGCGCGCGCGTTCGCCGCCGCGACCCCGACGGCCAGCGCGATCACGAGCAGGGGGTGGCGCTGGACCGGCGCGATCATGAGGGTGCTCAGCACGGCGGCCGTACCGTCCGCCGCCAGGAGCGACGCACGGGAGGGGTGCCGCTCGGCCGGGCGCGCGCCGGCCGGGGACCGGCGGCCGCCCACCTCGGCGCGTGGCGGGATGACCGAGGGGGTGAGGGTGCTCGGCGCAGTGGCGCGTGGCTGCCCCGCGGGGGAGGCAACGGTACGTTCCGCGGTCACGTGTTGATGGGCTCCCTGCACTCGGTGGGCTCCGCGCCCAGTAGTTCGCGGTACACGTCTGCGACCGCGTCGGCGGTGCGCCGCACGTCGTGGTGGGTGCGCGCGTGCCGGAGGGCGAGACCGCCGAGCGCGCCGAGCCGGTGCGGGTCACGCAGCAGAGCGGTCAGGGCGCGGGCGAGCGCGCCGGGGTCGTCCGGCGGGACGAGGCAGTCGGACGGGATGCCGGCGGGCAGGCTCTCGCGGGCGCCGTCCACGTCGGTGACGACGACGGGCCGCCCGCAGGCCATCGCCTCCAGCGGCGCGAGCGCCATGCCCTCCCAGCGGGACGGCAGCACCACGAGGTCGGCCTGCCGGTACCAGGGCAGGGGGTCGTCGGCCCCCACGAACCGCACGGAGGCGGTGGCCTGCCGGCGCAGCGCCGCCGCGTCGGGCCCGTCCCCGACCAGCACGAGCCGCGCCCGCGGGAACCTCTCCTGTACGAGGGGCCAGGCGCGCACCAGGACGTCCTGGCCCTTCTGGCGGCAGATGCGCCCGACGCAGACCACCAGTGGATCGGCGGTGGCCTCGCGCGGTTCGGGGGCGGGCACGAAGCGGGTGAGGTCCACGCCGTTGGGGATGACGTCCCAGCGCGCGGTGATCCCGGCACGCTCGCCCGTCGCGCGCTCCGCCTCGCTGACGCACACGACCCGCGAGGCCCAGCGCGCGCCCCGGCGCTCCCACTCGAGGGCGAGCCGGGCGGTGGCGCCGTCGACCGCCTCGAAGGACCAGGCGTGCGGCTGGAACACGGTGGGGACCCGGCCGCGGACGGCGAGGCGGGCGACGAGCCCGGCCTTGGCGCTGTGCGCGTGGACGAGGGCCGGCCGCACCTGGGCCACGAGCCGTGCCAGGCCGCGTACTTCGCGTGCGATGCCGGGTCCGGGGGAGCGGGTCGCCTCCCAGGGCAGGACGTCGCAGCCGATGCGGCGCAGCGACCCGGCGAGGGGCCCGTCGGGCGGACAGGCCACGCTGATCCGCATACCGGCCGTGAGCTGAGCCTCCGTCAGATCACGGACGACGCGGGCCACTCCGCCGTCGACGGGCTGGGTGACGTGCAGGACACGCGGTCGAGGGGGTGTCGCTGTCAGTTGCATGCGCGTTTCCCTAGGTCATGGAGGAGGGAAACGCGCTACGGCTTGGCGTCGACCGCTGCGAAGAGCACGCCGATCCAGGCCGTGTCCCGCCGCGATGTCATCCGCAGGTCGAGCCCCGGCCCCCGCTGCCCGGTGCCTCGGCCGAGCGCGAAGACGTCCGAGTCGTAGCCGAGGGTGTTGGCGTACGCGGGGACTCTTCGCGGCTGCGCGCGTCCCGGTTCACTGATGCTCGAATTGAGCACGTCGTCGGCCGGGTTGGCCGCGTTCCCGAGCGGGACGGGCCGGACCCGGAGCGCCGAGGAGACACTCAGCGCGTCGCCCGTGACGCCCCGGTCGCCGTTGTACGCGACCATGCCGACGCGTCCGGCGGCCCCGGCGGCGACGCGCAGCCCGGCCAGGTGGACGGTGTGGGCGCGGTGCCGCGCGTCGAAGGAGTCGAACCCGTCCCACAGCGCGATCCGCCGCAGCGGCTCCGACGCCTTCTCGTACGCGACGACCAGCGTCCAGCCGCCCCAGGCCCCCGCCGCCGAACGCCCCTTCGCCACATTGAGCTGCCCGACGGTGTACGACCCGCGGCCGGAGGCACGCACGAGCCGGGTGACATCGGCGGACGCCTGGTAGGCATCGACGCCGCCCCCGACACGGTGCCCGACCAGGGTGTCCGCGAGCACCGCCTTGTACTTCCCACCGGATTCGCGCAACAGGACACGGTCGCTGCCCTTGGCCGACTTCCGCTCCCCCACTCGGAGGTTGCCGCCCCAGTAGAGCCGCGCGTACGTGACCCTCGCGCCGGCGGGCAGCCGCACCTCCGCGCTGCTGGAGTTGTATGTGTTCGGGTCGCGGTCGACGTCCGTGTAGATCATGTCGAAGTCACCGTTGGCCGCCGCCTTGCCCGAACGGGCCGCGAGGCACGACACCTTGGCCGCGGTGGCCGCCGGCCGGCAGCTGATCGCCGCGTTGGCCGCCCGGACCACTCCCCCGTGCTGAAGCGCCCGGTAGCGCTGGGTGAAAGCGATGGTCCCCGCCTCACGGGCCTCACGGGCGTGCGGCGCGGCGGCGGCGCCACCGGTCGCGGAAACAGCGGAAACAGCGGAAACAGCGGAAAGCACCGAAACAGCGGAAAGGGAAATGACGCCCACCGCCGTGCGGCGCATGAGCGAGCCCAGGTGATGACGCATGACCGATTCCCTTTCAGGGACAAAGAGCTTCTGAATCACGGAATGAGGATGCGAAAGTCACATTGGATGGGAAACACTTCTGCGCCCCGCCTCGCCGGGCTGGGAGGTGAGTCACTGTAGCGACAGATGAGCATTTATCGGTGAAACCCGGCATGTGTGTCGGAATGGTGAAAGAGGTGAAGTCTGCGCCACGCAGTCACCCGATCGGGGGCGCAACCCCGCACGGGTGGCGCGCGTTGATCCACGAGCCGGGCGACTGCCCCGGAGACGCATCAACCGACCGAGGAGCACTTCCCCCATGTCGCGTACCGCGAAGGCCTTTGTCTTTTCCACCGTTGCCGCCGCCGCTCTGGCCGGCACCGCCGGCGTCGCCGCCGCCGACAGTGGCGCGCAGGGTGCCGCCGCCCACTCCCCCGGCGTGATCTCGGGCAACGCCGTCCAGGTCCCTGTCCACGTCCCCGTGAACCTCTGCGGCAACACGGTCGACGTGATCGGTCTGCTGAACCCGGCGTTCGGCAACCACTGCGCCAACAACTGATCCGGTCCCCCGGACACTTCCGCGGCCGCCCCTTTCGGGGCGGCCGTTCCTGCGTTCGTTGCGCCGTATGGGGGGAGGGGCCCACAGACCCCCCGAACGGCCGCCTCACCTGGCACGACACGCCGAGAGGCAAGGGTGATCGCGCGCGACGTGTCGCCGCTCGGTTGCGCAGCGCGACCAGCCATCCCACGGTGGTCACAAGATCGGACACACACCACCGAAAGGGAACAAACATGCCCCATCAGCCCGTACGGCGCATTGCTACCACCGCTCTTTGCGCGACGATCATCCTCGGCACAGCAGCCCCCGCGATAGCCGCCGAAAGCGACCCGGGAAGCTCCAGCAGCGTCGAGGCACTGCGCGCACCGGTTCCCGGAGCGGATGCGCTGCTGGGCCAGGTCAGCTCGCTCGGCGGCATGAGTTCCGTCATCACGCCGGTCACGGACCTGCTCACCGAGGTCCTCAAGGCCGATGACGGAAAGCTGTCCGCCGAGGCGGCACAGAAGCACGCGGACGCGATCAAGGCGGCCATCGACGCCGCCAAGGCCACCGCCCCCGCAACCACCACGACGCCGAAGTCGGCCACCCCCGACGACGCGAAGGCGAAGAAGGACGTGAAGGGCGACGCCCTGACCGCGCTCCAGACCGCCGTCGACGCGCTGCTCAAGGCGTCCACGGCCGGTGACGTCGCGGGCGTGGCCACGGCGGCCACGGGCGTGATCACCGCCCTGGTGAACCTGCTCGCGGCCACGCTGCTCGGCACCGGCCTTCCCGCGCCGACACTGCCCGGCCTGCCCACACTCCCCTCGCTCCCCGCCCTCCCGTCGGCGGCGACACTCCCGTCCACCTCCACGCTCCCGCAGACGCCGGCGCTCCCCAAGGCTCCCGCCCTGCGCAGCTGACGGGGCGCGCCCATGGCGAAACGGGCGCCCCCGCCCACCCGCCGCGCCGGTCTTCCACCGGCGCGGCGGGCTTTTCATGTCCCGGCCGTGCCTGATCGGGCGCCCTGCGCCGACAATTCACCTCTTCCCAAATCTCATATGAGAACTTCACGGCCCTTCATTCGAGTGGGTTCGGCAAATCCCCTGACCTCAGAGTTTCTGTTGCCTGGGACGCTCGTTGGATATTCCGTCGCTGGTGACAGATCGTCACCCCGAGGAAGGAACATGATGAAGCCCCTGAAGGCCGCCGCCGTCGTCGCCGGATCCATGGTCATCGCCGGTGCGGCCGCACCCGCGTTCGCCTCCGACCTCACGCCGACGAGCCTCAACGGCGCGATCGAGACCCTGAGCCACCAGTCGGTGCTCGACGCCCAGCCGCTGCACACCAACATGCTGGACACGGAGCAGGGCGGTTCGGTCCTCAACACGGTGCAGGACACGGCGGACAACGTGAACGACGCCGGTGCCGGCGCCCCGGCCGGACTCCTCGGCGGCCTTCCCCTCGGCAAGTAGCCGGCCGCGCGGGTGTGTTCCTGCCACCCGCCGCACAAACAGGTTCATAAGCTGCGTAAACCTGCGAAAACCTGTATCCACCCCCGTTGGGAAGGTTTATCAATGAACACTGCCAAGAAGGCTGCTCTGGTCATGGCCGTCGCCGGTCTCGCTGCGGGCGCCGCTTCGGGCAGCGCCTTCGCCCACGGCGGCGGCGCCGACGCGCACGGTGCGGCGGTCGGCTCCCCCGGCGTCGGTTCGGGCAACGTCGTCCAGGTACCCATCGACGTTCCGGTCAACGTCGTGGGCAACACCGTCAACGGCATCGCCGGTCTCAACCCGGCCTTCGGCAACGCCGGCCAGAACGGCTGACGAACCGCTTCGCGTACCCCTTCACGCGAAGCGGCCCACAGCCCGACAAGAGGCTGGTCCCACCGCCCCGAGCGGCCCCGGACCGGCCTCTCGGTCTGTCCGGCGCTGCCCCGGTTCTCGTTCGGGTGGGGGCCGTTCCCCCAAGCGGGTGAAAGGTCGAGGGGGCGCCCGGCGAGCGTGGCTACGCTGCCGTGGTGACTTCAACGCCGACTGAGAACCGCGCCTTCCGCCCCATCGACCTGGGCACTCTCGCCGTCATCGCGTGGAGCGGCGAACACCCGGACGAAGCAGGGGACATGGCCTTCCTGCTGGCCTACTCCCTGGGGGACGGCGCCGGCGGGCAGGAGGGATCGACCGCGGCGGTACGGGCCCTGCTGGAGGACAACCGCCTGCCGGTCGGCAAGGTGGTGGACGCCACGGGCAATCCCAGCTTCCCCGTCTCGCTGCTCGTCGAGGCCGGCCAGGCCGTCGTCAACATGCCGTACCTCAACGCCCAGTGCGTCGCACCCCCCGAGTGGCTCACCGCAGCGGCCGAACGCGGTTACGCGTACTTCGTGTTCACCACCCGCCCCTGGACCACGGCGGTGCCCGGCAGCCCGGTCGACGAGGAGGATCTCGCCTCCTTCGCGGGCGACGAGGCAACGCTGACCGGCGCGGCCCACTGCCTGCTCCCCGTACGCAAGCTGCGCGTCTGACGAGAGGGAAGTGGCCCATGGGAACCACGAACACCGAGGGACGCCCGGCCCGGATGCCGCGGCAGCCCGGCCCAACTCGTCAAAGCAGCCTGTCTGTTGAGGAGGCGCGCACCGCTCCGGAGTCCCGTTCCCTGGGTTTCGCGCTGCTTCTGGTGATCACCGGTGCGGCGGGGCTGCTCGCGGCCTGGGTCATCACGATCGACAAGTTCAAGCTGCTGGAGGACCCGAACTTCACTCCGGGCTGCAGCCTCAACCCGGTGGTGTCCTGCGGGAACATCATGAAGAGCGAGCAGGCGTCGGCGTTCGGGTTCCCGAACCCGATGCTCGGGCTCGCGGCGTACGCCGTGGTGATCTGCGCCGGGATGAGTCTGCTGGGGCGGGCGAGGTTCCCGCGCTGGTACTGGCTGACGTTCGACGCCGGCACGCTGTTCGGGGTCGGGTTCTGCACGTGGCTGCAGTTCCAGTCGCTGTACCGGATCAACTCGCTGTGCCTGTGGTGCTGTCTGGCGTGGGTCGCCACGATCGTCATGTTCTGGTACGTGACCTCGTTCAACGTGCGTAACGGGTTCCTTCCCGCGCCGCCTTGGCTGCGGTCGTTCTTCGGCGAGTTCACCTGGGTCCTGCCCGTGCTGCACGTCGGGATCATCGGGATGCTGATCCTGACCCGCTGGTGGGACTTCTGGACCAGCTGATACGCCCATCGGCCGATTGCGCCGAGTGGGGGAAGTTTGCGCTGATGCCTCCAGCCGGGTCGTTACTGCTTTCGCGGTGACAGGTACCGCGAAGCCCGAAAGGATCCGTGTCCGATATGAAGTCAACTGCCCGAGGGACGCTCGCTGTACTGGCCGGCTGCCTCGCCGCCGCGGGCGCGGGCGCCGCTCCCGCCGCCGCGGGCGAGCAGGTCCCCGTAGCCGTTCCGCTGACCGGTGTGGAGAACGCTCTGCACGTGAAGGCGCCCGAGCTGTCGACCGGAGTGCCGATCCCGGTGCCGGGCGGGCCCGACGCCCCGCGGTTCGTCGCCGGGCGGATGCTTCCCGAGCCGCTGCTGCCGGCGGTTCCGCTCAGCAGCGAGCTGCCGGACTCGCGCATCGAGGCGCCGCTGTCCCAGGCGACGGGGGACCACAAAGTCGATCACCTGACCGTGGCCACCGAGGGCTCCGACGTACGGACGGCCACCCCGGGGGCGTCCGTGAACCCGCCGCTCACCGGCCCGCTGGCCGATCGGTTCGGGCTCCCGGACGTGGCGCTGCCCGAGGCCGCGCTCGTCACGCCGCTCCTGACGACGGCCCCGGGAGCGGCGCTCGACCTCGCGTGACCCGCACGCAGTCCGGAAGAGGAGACGCCAGTGGAAGCCGGTACCCCGCCTGTCGGCCACGGTCCCGCCCGCCGAGGGCTCATGACGCGCCGGACCGCGGTGCGGCGGCTGATCGGGGTCGCGCTCGCCGCCGCCGTGGTGCCGGCCGCCGCCCTCGTCGGCCGGGCCTTCCGCGAGCCGCACGACGATATGCGGGACGCGTCCGGCGAGGACTTCGAGGAGACCTACCGTGGCCGCCACATCCGCGGAACGCGCGGACAGGTCTCGATGATGAGCGCCCACCTCGGGCGGAAGTCGGGGCGGAAGTCGGGGCAGCGGTCCGGGCGCTGGGACGTCACGGTCGACGGCCGGCCGCTGCATCTGATGCGCCGCGCCGACGGCAGTTTTCTGAGCATGGTCGACCACTACCAGTCGTATCCCACCCCCTTGGCCGCGACCAGGGGGGCCGTGGACGAGCTCGGTGACCAGATGTTGCGCCGGCCCGCGCGCTGAACGCCGCGGCACAGCCAAAGACGAAGGAGAGGGCCGGCGTTGGTCTACACGCGACAGAACCAGAGGGCGCTCACGGCGGCGCAGAAGAAGCGGTTCGTGTCCGCGCTGCTCGCGGTCAAACGCAGCGGACAGTACGACGAATTCGTGCGCACGCACGTGGAGTTCTACGTCGGTGACGGGGACGGCGGGCAGCGGGTCGCGCACATGGCGCCGACCTTTCTGCCCTGGCACCGCCAGTTCCTGCTCGAATTCGAGCGGGCGCTGCAGCGGGTGGACCCCGGGGTCTCCGTCCCCTACTGGGACTGGACGGTTGACCGCTCCCCGACGTCGTCGCTGTGGGGCGAGGGGTTCCTCGGCGGGAACGGCCGCCGCTCCGACCGGCGCGTGATGACGGGGCCGTTCGCCTACGGGAGCGGGCACTGGCACATCAAGGAAGGCGTGACGGAGGGCGAGTACCTGACGCGGGACTTCGGCCGCCCCCGAGATCCGGTCGAGCTGCCCACCAAGGACGAACTGGCCTGGGCGATGGACGATCCGCTGTACGACTCCGCGCCGTGGAACTCGACGACGTCGCGCGGGTTCCGCAACAAGGTCGAGGGCTGGACGTCGGGGGTGGGAAACGGCAAGTTCCGTAACCACAACCGGGTGCACCGGTGGGTCGGCGGGCACATGCTCGGCGCGGACGCCGTGAACGATCCGGTTTTCTGGCTCAACCACGCGTTCGTCGATCTGCTCTGGTCGCGCTGGCACCGGAAATACCCTGACTCGGCTCCCTATTTGCCGGCCGGAGGGACGATGGGGGCGGGGCCTGTCGTGACTCTTGACGAGCCGATGCCGCCCTGGAAAGTGAAGCCGAGTTCGATGATCGAGCACGGGCATTTGTATCGGTACGCATAATCCGCGTCACCACATCCGCGTCACCACATCCGCGTCACTCATGAGAAAAGGCCCCCCGCGCATCCGCGCCGGGGGCCATTGCCGGGGTGTCAGCCGCCGTAGCCGCCGGTGTCGCCCCCACCGTTGCCGTCGCCGTTGGCGCAGGCGTTGCCGAAGGTCGGGTTCAGCAGAGCGATGACGTTCACGGTGTTGCCGCAGACGTTGACCGGGACGTGGACCGGGACCTGGACGGCGTTGCCCGAGACGACGCCGGGCGAGCCGGCAGCCTCACCCTGGGCGCCGGCGTCGGCCATGGCCAGGCCGGCACCGCTGATCACCACGGCGCCGGTGCCGAGCGCGACAGCGGCGGCCTTCGCGATGCGAGACATCACGTTCTCCCTTTTGCTGGACGGATACGGCCGCAAGATCGCGTCCGCATACCCGGTTCAACGGACTCACCCCGCCCAGGTAACGGCCTTAACGGCATCCATCCGACGGACCCCGATTTATGGGGATTCAGACGGAATAAGGCAGCCGAGTTCTGTTGCGCACGACTGCCTGCGCCGAAAATCATCGGTAATTCGTGGCGCGAATTACCAGGGGGCGGAGGGCACGAATGGTGGCGCGGCGCCGGACGGCTCTTCGTGGCGGTGGCGCAGGCCTCAAGGACCCCGACCCTGAAGCCGCCCTCAAGACGCTGCGCGCCGACCTGGTCCACCATGCGGCGGGCCCCGACCGTGTACGGCTCGGGCCCCTCCACGCCGTGCACGCCGAGGCCGAGCGGCAGCGCGTACTGCGGCGGGCGCGGGAAGTGGGCCGAGCCGTCGGGGCGTACGAGCATGGGGGCCGGGTGCCCGAAGTTCAGGAACGTCACCTCCCGGCCGCCGCCCCTGACCTCGGCGAGCAGCGCGGCAACGAACTTCTCGCCGTGCAGGTCGCGGTCGACGGCGCGCTTCAGGTCGCCGGGGAGTAATTTCCCAGGCAGCGGCATCAGCGGGGCGGCGTCCACCGGTCCACGGGCATGGGGCGCCGCCCTGTCGTCGTCACCGGCGCCGCCCCGTCAGTGCGTCGACACCAGGGGCCGGAGGCGGGTCGTTCTCAGGCGGTCCACCAGCGGGGTGGCCCGGGTCGCGAGCGGGGTGAGCAGGAGGGCCAGGGTGGCGCCGACGGCCAGGCCGACCGCCACGTCGTGCGGGTAGTGCGCGCCGATCCACACCCGCGAGGTCCCCATGAGGACCGCCGCCGGGACCGCGATCAGGCCGATGCGGCGGTCGGCGAGCAGCAGGGTGACGGCCGCCGCGGCGGCGATCACCGCGTGGTTGCTGGGGAACGACCAGTCCCCGAGCGCCGGGCAGGCCTCCACCGTGACCGTGTGGAGCGTGCGGCACGGGCGCTGTTCGTCGACGACCGACTTGAGTACCGAGTTCAAGGCGTAGGCGACCACGACGACGACCGGGGACGCGAGGACCCGGGCCATCCGGACGCCGCCCTCGCCTCTCGCACGCCACCAGGCCGCGATCATCAGTACGGCGAAGAGCGCGAGCCCGTAGTCCGACCAGGCGGACACGATGGCGTTCACCGTGTGCGGAGTGCTGTGCGCCAGGCCGGTCACCCAGGTGTAGAGACCGCCGTCCACGGACGCGCCGCTGAACGCGAGAGGTGCGGTCATGGCGTGCCCTCCTCCGCTGCGCGGCGCTCACGTGACCGGGAGCGGGAGCGCAGCACCTCCAGGGCCAGCGGGACCAGGGAGACGATGACGACGAGGGCGACGATCGGCAGGAGGTACCGGTCGACGTTCGGCACGGAGGAGCCGAGTGCGTAGCCCGCGAGGACCAGGCCGACCGTCCAGACGAGGCCGCCGGCGACCTGCCACACCGTGAAGACCCGCGCCGGCACCCCGAGCGCTCCGGCCAGCGGGTTGAGGACCGTACGGACGACGGGGACGAAGCGGGCCAGGACGATCGCCTTCGCGTGTCCGTACCGCTCCAGGAGCTCCTCCGCGCGGGCCGCCCCCTCGTGCAGCCGCTTGGCTCTGCTGCGGGCGAGGAGCGCGCGGCCGCCGCGCCGGCCGATCCAGTACCCCGCCTGCGCCCCGGTCAGCGCGCCCACGACGGCGGCGGCCAGGATCTGCGGCAGGGAGAGGTGGACGGGCCCGTGCGAGCCTCCCGCGCAGAGCAGGCCGGCCGTGAAGAGCAGCGAGTCGCCCGGCAGGAAGAACCCGACGAGCAGTCCGGTCTCCGCGAACAGGACGACGGCCACTCCGAGGGCGCCGAAGGCGGACAGGAGCGAACCGGCGTCCAGCACGTTCACCGCTTGCGCGGCGGCCAGGGGGTCTACGGCCATGGGGGGCCGCTCCTCTCAGTCGTCTCATAATGGGCTGAGCCAGTCGTCGCACAATGGGCTGGGCGGCGCCCGCAGGTGGGCGCGCCGAGCATGCGACTACAGTCGTGTAGACGGTCTACGCAACTGTAGACGAAGAAGAGCGGAGGATCGTTCCCATGCACGAGGAGCAGGAACGGCGTCCCGCGGGCGAGCTCGAGGCGAGCGTCCTCGCCGCGCTCTGGGCCGCCGAGACGCCGCTCACCCCCGGCGAGGTGCAGCGGGCGCTCGCCGACGGCCTGGCCCGCACCACCGTGACCACGATCCTGACCCGCCTCCACGCCAAGGGGACGGTCACCCGCGACCGGGCGGGTCGCGGCTACGCGTACCGGCCCGCACAGGACTCGCACGGGCTCACGGCCCGCCGTATGCACGCCGAGCTCGACAAGGACGAGGACCGCGGCACGGTCCTGGCCCGCTTCGTCTCCGAGCTGAGCTCCGAGGACGAGCAGATGCTGCGCACGCTGCTCGACGGCGGCGGCGAGGGCGCTGCCGACGCCGGTACGGAAGACGGCGGAGGCACGGGAGACAGCGGGGCCACCGGAGACCGCGAAGGCACCGGAGACCGCGGGGGTACCGGCCGATGATCTTCGCCGTCTGGATCCCGCTTCTCATGCCGCTGCTCGCCGTGCCCGCGGCGCGGCGCGCCGCCGAGTGGCTGCCGCCCCGCGCGGCGGCCTGGGCGCTGGCGGGCTTCTCCGTCGTCCTCGCCGGGTCCAGTACGGCCGCGCTCGGCCTGCTCGCGTCGGCCGGGGCGCTGCGGCTGCCTCTCGTGGCCGCCTTCGCGCATCTCTCGCCACCGCTCCTCGGCGACGGCTCCCCGGTGCTCGTGCCCGCGTCGGTCCTCGCCGTGCTCGCGCTCGCGGCGGGCGCGTTCGCGCTGGTCCGTACGGGGCTGCGGCAGCGGCGCGAGATGCGGGCGGCCCGCGCCGGGTCCGCCACCGCCGGCGAACTCTCCGTCCGGCCGGACGAACTCCCTTACGCCTACGCCCTTCCGGGGCGCCCCGGCCGGATCGTCGTGACGACGGGGATGCTGCGGTCCCTCGACGCGCGCGAGCGCGAGGTGCTCTTCGCGCACGAGCGCGCGCACCTGGCGGGCCGCCACCATCTGTTCCTCGCGGCGGCCGAACTGGCCGTCACCCTGCACCCGATGCTGCGCGGTCTGCGCGAACCGCTCGCCTACGCGCTGGAGCGCTGGGCCGACGAGTCCGCCGCCGCCGCGACGGGCGACCGGGCACTCACCGCGCGCGCGATCGGCCGGGCCGCCCTCGCCGCGGCCCGCGTCCCGGGGGCCGGGTCACGGCCCCGTACGGCGCTCGCCGTCACAGCGGGTCCGGTGCCGCGCCGCGTCTCGGCCCTGCTGACCACGAGCCCCGCGGCGGCCCGGCCGCGCAGGGCGCTGCGCCGCGCGCTGGCCGGCGCGCTGCTGGTGTGCGCGGCGCTCTCGGCCGGCGCGGTGGCCGACGCGGCCCACGACCTGCACGCGGGCGTGGAGGTCGCCCAGGGAGAGACCGGCCGCTGACTGGACCCGGTCCCCGCGCGCGGGGACCGTCACTTGCCCGTCACTTGCCCGTCTTCACCGTCCAGCTGACGCTGTTGGACGCCGCCCGGATCGCCGCCGGGTCCCGCAGCGACGCGCTGTTGTCGACGGCGGTCGCGGTGACGGTGTGCGTGCCCCTGCCCGCGCCCAGCGCCTTGCCGGTGACGGACCGCTCGGCGGCGGCGCGGCGTACCTCGACCCCGTCCACGGACCAGTGCACGCGCACGTCGGACAGGCCCTTGGCGAGCGGCGCCAGGTCCACGCGGATGTGGTCCTGGGGGCGCAGGGTGCGCGTGGTGGGGGTGCGGGCCGTGAGCACGTCGGCGTCGCGGTAGAAGCCGGCGATCATCGCCTCGCGGCCGACGAGGTTGAACTGTTCGGTGTCCAGGGCCCGCATGATCGAGTTCTCGGTGGGGCGGTAGATCCCGTACTCGTAGTAGCCGCCGCCCTCGTACGTGCCCACGGTCCCGCCCGCCGGGTCGCTCTCGCCGAGCCAGCGGTACCACTTGGTCTTGGCGCCGGACATGCCGTCCGCCGTCAGGATGCTGGTGTTGGGCTCGACGGGCTCGGCGCCGGGGTACCTGCCGTAGCCGTCGTACTGGTACTCGTCGGCCAGCAGGCCTATGGAGTGGCCCAGTTCATGGGCGCCGATCAGGTACGAGCGGTCGTTGTCGGAGGACATCGTGGCGATGCCGGTGTGCCCGGCCGTCGACTGGACGCCGCTGTAACCGGCGCCGCCGTACTTCGTGGCGTTCGAGACGACGAAGACGATGTCGGAGTCCGGGGCCTGCTGCGCGTACGAGTCGACCTTCTTCTCGTCGATGCACAGCAGCCGCTCGACGTCGTCGCAGAAGAAGTAACTACTGAGCGCGGTGTCCTTGACGACGTCCTGGGTGGGGTCTCCGGAGACACCCGATTCGTTCGAGACCGCGTTGACGAGCCAGAAGTTGAAGAGGCCCTTGTAGCTCTTGTACGGCTCGATCGCGAAGATCGAGGCGAGCTTGGACTCGGCGTCCTGCTTGAAGTCCTCCTGCTGGTCCGCCGTGTAGCCGTCGCCCATGATCACGAGGTCGAGGCGGCCCTCGGAGGGGCCCGTCTTCTGCAGCGGGGTGACCTCGCCGTCCTGCGCGGACGTCGCGGGCGCGCCCTTCTCCTTGCGGATCTTCGCCGGTACGGCGGCGGGGACACGGACGTGCCGGCCCTCTCCGTGGGAGTCGGCGAAGTACTCGACCGTACGTGTCCCGGCGTCGGGCCCGCCGGCGGGCTCGGCGGCGTCGGCGTGACCGGCGAGGCCCGCGCCACCGAGGGCGGCGGCCGCGAGTACGCCGGCGAGGAGCGCGGCGGGCAGGGGACGGCGCGGGGACTTGGGTATCGGCACGAGGACCTCGGGTACTCAAGTAGGAGACATAAGTGCTGGGTTAATCAGACTTAATTGGTCGATCAACCTAGGGGGTGGCGTGACGGCTGACAAGGGGTGAGACTCAAGTGCCCCGCGAAGAGCGACAGTTGCGGGCGCGGAACCACGGAGCGGGACAGGAAGGGCGGCGCGCCGCACGATGACGCACGACAGCACCCCGGAAGCGGGCGGCCCCGTACCGGACGGGGAACCCGGCCTCGTACCGGACGTCGATCCGGCCGGCGAGCCCATCGGCCGCCGCGTCCTCCGCCTGCGCACGGAACGCGGCCTGACACAGCGTCAAGTCGCCGAACCCGCCTACACGCCCGCCTACATCTCCACCCTGGAAGCGGGCCGCGTCCGCCCGTCCGAGTCCGCCCTGCGGCACGTCGCGGAGCGGCTCGGCGTGACCTACGAGGAGCTCGCGACGGGGCAGCCCGCCCACCTCGCCACCCGGCTGCGCCTGCGCCTCACCGAGGCCCAGCGCGGGCTCACCACGGGCGCCGCCGAGGAGGCCGCCGTCCTCTACGAGGAGCTGCGGGCCGAGGCCGAGCGGCACGGCCTCGGAGCCGAACAGGCCGCCGCCGAACTCGGCCTCGGCGAGTGTTCCCTGGAGACCGGTGAACTCCCCGACGCCCACCGGCACTTCGAAGCCGCCGAGGCGCTGCTCGTCGCGGCCGGCGCGCCGCTGCCCCAGCGCGCCCCCGCCGTACGCGCGCGTGCCGTCGCGCACTACCTCTCCGGAGAGCTGCGGTACGCCTGCTACCTCCTGGAGTCCGCGCTCGACGAGCTGAACACCAGTGGCCTGCACGACCCGGACGCCCTGCTGCTGCTCTACACGGCGACCATCGCCCCGTACATGGACATGGGGGCCCACGCGCGCGCGGCGCAGGCCGCCGAGCTCGCGCTGTCCCTCGCCCCGCAGGCCGGGGACCCCGTGCTCGTCGCCAAGATGCACCGCTCGGTGGCCCGTACGCTCCTCGCCGAGGGCCGCGCCGCGGAGGCCGACGCCTCCCTGAGCAAGGCCGCCGAGCTGTACCAGCGGCTCCAGATCCGCACCGAACTCGCGCACTGCCACTGGATGCGCGGCTATGTGCACGCCCAGGACGGCCGGCTTGCCGACGCGGAGCGGGAGTTGAGGACCGCGCGCGACATGCTGTCGGCCAAGCGGGCGGCGCTCTACACCACGCAGGTCGAGGTCGAGCTCGCCGACGTGCTGCGCCGCAGGGGCAGCAGCGACGAGGCGGCCGCGCTGCTGCGGGCCCTGCTCGGCGACCTGAATCCGGAGCGCGGCGCCGTCCACGCGGCGGGCGCGCACCGGCTGCTCGGCATCATCGCGGAGGAGTCGGTGGCCGAGGGCGCGTCCGACGACACGGCCGCCACGGCGGCGGCCGAGGCCGCGGAGGAGCACTACGTCACCGCGCTGAGCCTGCTCGAACGGGCGGGCGCGGCGGGCGACCTGGCCGACCTGTGCCGCCTCCTCGGCGACCTCTACCGCCGTACGGGCCGTATCGACGCCGCCCTCGACACGTACCGCACGGGCCTCGGGCACCGCGCCGCACCCGGCACCACCACCCTCGGCCCGGCCCCCGCCGAGCCGCCCGTGTGACCGGGAAGGCACCCACAGGCAGGAGTCACCCACAGGCCGGAGTTGTCCACAAACTGGGGTTATCCACAGGCTGGGGAGCCTCGTCGGCGGATTGTCGGCCGGTGGAGGCACTATGGGGCCATGACTGAGAGCAACGGGGCCCCTCGGGGGGCGGGCGGCGGATCCATGCCGGACTGGGAGAAGCGCTTCCGCGCGCCGCGGGTGTCCCTGCCCGACTGGGCCGAGGACGCGCCGGACCGATCCCTGTTCGTGTCGAACGCGACGGGGACGTACGAGCTGTACGCGTGGGACCGGGCGACGGGCGAGCAGCGCAGAGCGACGGACCGGCCGAACGGGACGACGGACGGCGTCCTGTCCCCCGACGGCGAGTGGATCTGGTGGTTCAGCGACAAGGACGGGGACGAGTTCGGGGTGTGGCTGCGCCAGCCCTTCGGCGGGGGCGACGACGTCCCCGCGGTGGACGGGCTCGAAGCCTCGTATCCGGCGGGACTGGCCATCGGGAGAGACGGCTCGACGGCGGTCGTGGGCCGCTCCACGGACGAGGACGGCACGACGATCCATGTCGTCCGCGGCGGCGGCGCGCCCGAGGAGATCTACCGGCACCGCGAGTCGGCCGGCGTCGGCGACCTCTCGCACGACGGCACCCTCATCGCCATCGAGCACACGGAGCACGGGGACGCCATGCACTCGGCGCTGCGTGTGGTGCGGCCCGACGGGACGACGGTCGCCGAGCTCGACGACACCAAGGGCGGCACGCTGGAGCTGGGCCTGGAGGTCCTCGGCTTCGCTCCGGTCGACGGGGACACCCGGCTCCTCGTCGGGCACCAGCGGCGCGGACGCTGGGAGCCGATGGTGTGGGACGTGGCGTCGGGCGAGGAGACCGACCTCTCGCTCGGCCTGCCCGGTGACGTCTCGGCCGAGTGGTATCCGGACGGCTCCGCCCTCCTGGTCGCGCACAGCTTCGAGGCCCGCAGCGACCTGTGGCGTTACGAGTTCGGCTCGGGCGCGCCGACCCGCGTCGAGACCCCGCCTGGCACGGTGTCGGGGGCGACGGCGCGGCCCGACGGCAGCGTGGAGTACCTGTGGTCCTCGGCGGCCGAGCCGTCGGTCGTCCGGTCCACGTCGGGCGGCGTGGTCCTCGATCCGCCCGGCCTCAAGGCGCCGGTTTCCGTGCCGGTGGAGGACGTGTGGGTCGAGGGGCCCGGCGGCCGCATCCACGCCCTCGTACAGAAGCCGGCGGGGACGACGGGGCCGCTGCCCACGGTGTTCGAGGTGCACGGGGGGCCGACCTGGCACGACAGCGACTCGTTCGCGGCCGGCCCCGCGGCCTGGGTGGACCACGGGTACGCGGTGGTCCGGGTCAACTACCGGGGCTCGACCGGATACGGGCGCGAGTGGACGGACGCGCTCAAGCACCGCGTCGGCCTCATCGAGCTGGAGGACGTCTCGGCGGTCCGCGAGTGGGCCGTGTCGTCCGGGCTCGCCGACCCGGACCGGCTCGTCCTCGCGGGCGGCTCGTGGGGCGGATACCTCACGCTCCTCGGCGTCGGCACCCAGCCGGACGTCTGGGCGGTGGGCCTCGCCGCCGTGCCCGTCGCGGACTACGTCACGGCGTACCACGACGAGATGGAGGCCCTCAAGGCGCTGGACCGCACGCTGTTCGGCGGCACCCCGGAAGAGGTCCCCGACCGCTTCACCGCGTCGTCCCCGCTGACGTACGTGGACGAGGTGAAGGCCCCGGTCTACGTCTCGGCGGGGGTCAACGACCCGCGGTGCCCGATCCGCCAGATCGACAACTATGTGGACCGGCTCGCGGCCCGCGGCGCGACGCACGAGGTGTACCGGTACGACGCGGGGCACGGTTCGCTCGTCGTGGAGGAGCGGATCAAGCAGGTGCGGCTGGAGCTGGACTTCGCGGCGCGGCATCTGAGCTGACGGACGGCGACGTCCCGCACGGGGAGCCCGGCCGCGGGCAGCCCGGCCGCGGGGACCCGGGCCACCCCGCGACCCGGGTCCCCGCGCGGGAGCCGTACCGTGGGGAGGGTGTACCGGTTCCTCCTGACCCCCCGGTGGTGGGGGATCAACGTGTTCGTCGCGCTCGCCATCCCCTTCTGCGTCTTCATGGGCTCCTGGCAGCTCGGCCGCTTCGAGGACCGGGTGCAGGGCCACAAGGACGCCTCGGCGCAGTCGACGGCGAACGAGAAGGCCACGCCCCGGCCGCTCGGCTCCCTGCTGCCCGTGGACCAGAAGACGTCCGGCAAGCGGGCCACCGCGACCGGGCACTACGGCAAGCAGCTTCTCGTCCCCGACCGTGAACTCGACGGCAGGACCGGCTTCTACGTGGTGACGCTGCTGCGCACGGACGGGGGCGACGGCAGGGCGCTGCCCGTCGTACGTGGCTGGGTGCCCGGCGCGGCGAGCGCCGCGAAGGCTCCCGCCGCTCCCCAGGGTGAGGTCACCGTCACCGGTGCGCTCCAGGCCTCCGAGAGCCCCGGCTCGGGCGGGGCGTCCGCCGCGGGGGGCCTGCCGGCCGGGCAGCTCGGCGCGATCAGCGCGGCGTCCCTGGTGAACCTCGTCCCGTACGACGTCTACGACGCGTGGGTCACGCTCGACAAGGCGGACTCCGGGATGACGGCGGTGCCGGCCACGGCTCCGCAGGGCAGCGGACTCGACCTGAAGGCGTTCCAGAACCTGGGCTACACCGGCGAGTGGTTCGTCTTCGCGGGCTTCGTGGTCTTCATGTGGTTCCGCCTGCTGCGCCGCGAGGCGGAGTTCGCGCGGGACGCGTCGCTGGGACTCACGGAGTCGGACGCACCCGGCGCTGCGCCCGACGCCGAGAGCGCGCCGGACACGTCGGCCGCAGCGAGCACACAGGACTCGCCCGAGTCTGCGAGCGCCGAGGCGGCCCGCGGCTAGGGGGTGTCCGTCACCCCGATCACCCCTGTCGCCCAACCCCGTCCCTGGACGTCGCCCCGCCCCAGGACGTCACGTCGCCCCAGGACGTCACGTCGCCCTAGGACGCCGGCAAGATCCCCGTGCGATACACCGTTCCCGCGCACGCGTTGGGGATGGTCGTGCTGGAGGACGGTGTGCCCGGTTCCGCTGTGTGGGAGACCGCGACGCTGCCGTCGGCCGTGGGGCCCTCCGCCACCAGCTGCGTGGACAGGCCGCTGTCTTCCGGGTTCGAGCCCGTGGCGTCACCCGTGGTGCCACCGGACGGGGTCGGGCTGGGCGACGGGTCGCCACCGCCTCCCGTGGTCGGGCAGCTCGCGGCCGGGACCCAGGCGAAGCGGACCTCGTAGGACATCCCCGGTTCGAGGATCAGCTGGCTGGGCTCCGTCGACGGGTCGGGCAGTCCGGTCGCGGCGTCGCCCGCCGTGTGGTCGACGACGTTGACCTTGGCCGGGTCGGCCGCGCCCTGGGCGGCGACGGAGACGGCACCGGGGGCGTCGACCGAGCAGTTCGCCTGGGAGACGTTCGTGACGCGGAAGGAGCCGTAGACCTTGCCGCCCGCGTCGGCCGCGCCGACGTTCGCCGAGGCGCCGCCGAGGTCGGTCGCCGCGCAGACCGGCGAGCTCGCGGCCGCCGTGCTCGCGGGATCAGGGCCGCCGGTGGCACCACCCCCCGCACCCTTGCCCTTGTCGCCGGGCTTGTCCTTCTTGCCACCCTTGTCCTTGGACTTGGACTGGCCCGAAGGGCTCCCCGTGCCGCTCTCACCACCGGCGGGGCCCTTCCCGGAGCCCGTGCCGCCGTGCGTCGCCTCGCTGTTTCCGGCGATGGACGGCCGGTCGCTCGACCCGCTCTGGCCCGTCACATGGACGAGCGCGGGGATCGCCGTGCCGATGAACAGGGCCGCGGCCGCCATGCCGACGACCGCCTGCCGCTTGCGGGCCCGCCGGGCGGGCACGGCGCGGCGCAGATGCTCCAGCGTCCCGCTCTTCGGCTCGATCTCCTCCACGGCCTCGTGCAACAGGCGCCGCAGCGCCAGCTCGTCACCGCCGAGGGAGTCCAGCGGGTCGGGAGAGTCCGGGCCGCCGAAGGGGTCCGGGCCGCCCGCGGAGTCCGGGCGGCCGAAGGGGTCCTCGGGACCGCGGGAAAGGCCGTCGTCCTGGCCGGGGCCGTGATTCACAGTTCCATCCCCGGATCCCACACGCCTGTTCTGCTCATCACGTTCGTTGCGGTGCTTGTCGCTGCTCATGCGGGGGCCTCCATGGCGACGCGGAGCGCCGCTATGCCCCGGGATCCGTACGCCTTCACGGAACCGAGGGAGATGCCGAGCGCCTCCGCCACCTGCGCCTCGGTCATGTCCGCGAAGTAGCGCAGGACGAGGACCTCGCGCTGGCGGCGCTGCAGTCCGCGCAGCGCCTTCTTCAGTTCGTCACGCTCGAGGAGGTCGTACGCGCCCTCCTCCGCGCTCGCCATGTCGGGCATCGGCTTCGTCAGAAGCTTCAGGCCGAGGATGCGGCGGCGCAGGGCGGAGCGCGAGAGGTTCACGACCGTCTGCCGCAGATACGCGAGCGTCTTCTCGGGTTCGCGCACTCTCTTGCGCGCGGAGTGGACCCTGATGAACGCCTCCTGCACGACGTCCTCACAGGAGGCCGTGTCGTCCAGGAGCAGGGCCGCGAGACCGAGGAGCGACCGGTAGTGGGCGCGGTAGGTCTCGGTGAGATGGTCGACCGTGGTGCCTGCTGCCATCGTCTCCTCAGCGCCTTCGCGCTGAGCGGGTATGCGGGCAGGCCGCGCTGCTGGCATGGGGGCGATCACCGGCATGCCGCCGGACGAACCGGACATCCGGGGACGCCGGGGCGGGCGAAGGGCTGCGCCCCGCGCCTGAACCGCTGTGAAATCGAGTACCTCTGCCACGCCTGTTGGACACGCTTCCCCCCGTCAGGGTTGTACGCGACAGGCGTCCTGTTTTCGGCAGGCATCATCCATGACGCTGCGTCAAGTGCCCTCATGCGTACCTGCTCTTCCCCTATGCCCCAGTTTTCGCTGGCGCCCCTAGGCCCTGCGCCCCCGAAAGGCGATCGCAAAGACGCTCCCCGTCCCGTGCGCGGTTGCACGGGACGGGGAGGGTTCTCTGACGAATCTTCGGGTGCGCGGACCGTCGCGTTCAAGTGGTAAAGACCACCGATCGCCCACAGGTCCTTCACAGATCCTATAAAGCGCGCCGGCTAAAAGGAGCCCTAGTCCGGTTTCCGGACGGTGAAGAGGCCGAACTCACGTGGCGGGCGGGAACTCCTGGGCCACCAGCTCGGCGATCTGCGCGGTGTTCAGGGCCGCGCCCTTGCGCAGATTGTCCCCGCACACGAAGAGTTCGAGCCCGGCCGGATCGTCGAGGGAGCGCCGGACGCGGCCCACCCAGGTCGGGTCGGTGCCCACCACGTCGGCGGGCGTGGGGAACTCACCGGCGGCCGGGTTGTCGAAGAGCACGACACCGGGCGCGGTCGCGAGGATCTCGCGTGCCTTGTCGACCGTGACCTCGCTCTGGAAGCGGGCGTGGACGGTGAGGGAGTGCGTGGTGACGACGGGGACGCGTACGCACGTCACCGCGACCTTGAGGTTTGGCAGGCCGAGGATCTTGCGGGTCTCGTCCCGCACCTTCATCTCCTCGGAGGACCAGCCGTCCTCGCGCAGGGACCCCGCCCACGGCACGACATTGAGCGCCACGGGCTCGGGGAAGGGGCCGGTGTTGTCGCCGACCGCACGGCGTACGTCGCCGGGGTTGGTGCCGAGCTCCGTGCCGGCCACGAGCGACATCTGCTGGCGCAGGGTGTCGATGCCGGCGCGGCCGGCCCCGCTGACGGCCTGGTAGCTGGAGACGACCATGTCGTGCAGGCCGAACTCGGCGTGCAGGGCGCCGATGGCGACGATCATCGACAGGGTCGTGCAGTTGGGGTTCGCGACGATGCCGCGCGGCCGCACGCGCGCGGCGTGCGGGTTGACCTCGGGCACGACGAGCGGCACGTCCGGGTCCATACGGAAGGCGGCCGAGTTGTCCACGACGACCGCCCCCTTGGAGGCGGCGACGGGCGCCCACTGCGCGGAGACCTCGTCGGGTACGTCGAACATCGCGACGTCGACGCCGTCGAAGGCCTCTTCGCACAGGGCCACGACCTCGACCTCCTCCCCGCGCACGGCCAGCTTGCGGCCGGCCGAGCGGGGGGAGGCGATCAGGCGGATCTCGCCCCAGATGTCCGCGTGCTGCGAAAGGATCTGGAGCATGACCGTGCCGACGGCCCCGGTCGCTCCCACGACCGCGAGCGTCGGCCTGCCGGTCTGAGCCATCAGCGGCCAGTGCCTCCGTAGACCACGGCCTCGTCGGAGTCCGAGTCGAGACCGAAGGCGGTGTGCACGGCGCGCACGGCCTCGTTGACATCGTCGGCGCGCGTGACGACCGAGATGCGGATCTCGGAGGTCGAGATGAGCTCGATGTTCACGCCCGCGTCGCTGAGCGCCTCGAAGAACCCGGCCGTGACACCCGGGTTCGTCTTCATGCCGGCGCCCACGAGGGAGATCTTGGCGATCTGGTCGTCGTAGCGCAGGGACTCGAAGCCGACCGCGCTCTTCGTCTTCTCCAGGGCGTCGATGGCCTTGCGGCCCTCGGTCTTCGGGAGGGTGAACGAGATGTCGGTGAGGCCCGTCGAGGCCGCCGACACGTTCTGCACGATCATGTCGATGTTGACCTGGGAGTCCGCGATGGCCCGGAAAATGCTCGCGGCCTCCCCGGGCTTGTCCGGGACGCCGACGACGGTGATCTTCGCCTCGGAGGTGTCGTGAGCGACACCCGAGATGATGGCCTGCTCCACCTTCTGGTCCCCTTGATCAAAGTGCGGTTCGTTGCTGACCCAGGTGCCCTGCAGTCCCGAGAAGGACGAGCGGACGTGGATCGGGATGTTGTAGCGGCGCGCGTACTCCACACAGCGGTGGAGAAGCACCTTGGACCCGGAGCTGGCGAGCTCCAGCATGTCCTCGAAGGAGATCCAGTCGATCTTCCGCGCCTTCTTCACGACGCGCGGGTCGGCGGTGAACACACCGTCGACGTCCGTGTAGATCTCGCACACCTCGGCGTCGAGGGCCGCGGCGAGGGCGACGGCGGTCGTGTCGGACCCGCCACGGCCGAGCGTGGTGATGTCCTTCTTGTCCTGGCTGACGCCCTGGAATCCGGCGACGATGGCGATGTTGCCCTCGTCGAGCGCCGTCCTGATCCGTCCCGGGGTCACATCGATGATCCGGGCTTTGTTGTGCACCGAGTCGGTGATGACGCCGGCCTGACTGCCCGTGAACGACTGGGCCTCGTGGCCCAGGTTTTTGATCGCCATGGCCAGCAGGGCCATGGAGATCCGCTCTCCGGCGGTCAGCAGCATGTCGAATTCGCGCCCGGCAGGGATCGGGGATACCTGCCCGGCGAGATCGATCAACTCATCCGTCGTGTCGCCCATCGCGGACACCACGACAACCACCTGGTTGCCGTTCTTCTTGGCGTCGACGATTCGCTTGGCGACCCGCTTGATGCCTTCGGCATCGGCTACGGAGGAGCCTCCGTACTTCTGCACGACAAGGCCCACGTGCGCTCCTCGCTCAGTTTGTCTCGGTCGGCTCAGTCTAACGAGCGGCCGAAATCAGCCCATGGAATACCACATCCTGAGATGTCCCGCCCAGGAAGTGATCACCGGGCGTAGGAACCCGGTGAGGGCTTCACGCTCCGGCCGCTCGGACAGGCGCATGCCCCCGCCCCGGCCCGGCAACCGGAAAAGTGGGGTGGGTCACTTTCGCCGGCCAGGTCATTTCACCGTACGGAGCCCCAGCGGACCGGCGATCTCCTCCGCCATGACCTTGCCCGCGGCCTCGGCGAGGGCGTCCTCGGCGAGGTCCTCGTCGGTGTCGAGGCCGTCCAGGTCGTCCAGCGGCTGGTTGAGCCGGACGTGCGCGACCAGGGACTGCAGCGCGCGCAGGGCGCCGGAGGCCGTGGAGCCCCAGTTCGAGAAGTAGGAGAACTGCCACCACCACAGGGCCTCGGTGGTGCGGCCCGCGCGGTAGTGGGCCATGCCGTGGCGCAGGTCGGCCATGACGTCGGCCAGGTCGTCCGAGATCCGGCAGGCGACCGGGGCCTTGCGGGGCTCGTACGGGTCGAAGACCTCGGAGTAGACGTCGATCGGCTCCAGGAGCGCGGCGAGCTTCTGGCGCAGGTCGTCGACGTCCGGCTCGGGGCCCAGATCGGGCTCGTAGCGCTCGTCGGGGACGATGTCCTCGTGCGCGCCGAGCCGGCCGCCCGCGAGGAGCAGCTGGGAGACCTCGAGGAGCAGGAAGGGCACGGCCGAGTCCGGCTCGTCGCCCTTCCCTACCTCGGCGACCGCGACGAGGAAGGACTCGATCTGGTCCGAGATCTGGACCGCGAAGTCGTCGGGATGGTCCTTGACGGCGTTCAGTGTGGCGTCAGACATCTAGGAGTCGTCTCCCCTCGAAGGCGCGGCCGAGCGTGACCTCGTCCGCGTATTCCAGGTCGCCCCCGACCGGGAGCCCGCTGGCCAGGCGGGTGACCTTGAGGCCCATCGGCTTGATCATGCGGGCGAGGTACGTCGCCGTGGCCTCGCCCTCCAGGTTCGGGTCCGTGGCCAGGATCAGCTCGGTGACCGTGCCGTCGGCGAGACGGGCGAGGAGTTCCCTTATCCGCAGGTCGT
The DNA here is from genome assembly GCF_044748025.1 of Streptomyces sp. NPDC090032. Lineage (NCBI taxonomy): Bacteria > Bacillati > Actinomycetota > Actinomycetes > Kitasatosporales > Streptomycetaceae > Streptomyces > Streptomyces sp. NPDC090032. The sequence goes on from NZ_JBIVFF010000005.1 coordinate 98,687, forward strand.
CCGGGCCGACCCCCTCGATGGGGCTGATCGCCCCACCGAGCACGTGGTACTTGCCGCGGAACTCGCGGGTCCGCTCGATGGCGACGACGTCCTTGGGCTCCTCGACGACGCAGATCACCGTCAGGTCGCGGCGCGGGTCGCGGCAGATGTTGCACAGCTCCTCCTGCGCCACGTTCCCGCAGGTCGCGCAGAAGCGGACCTTCGCCTTGACCTCCATCAGGGCCTGCGCGAGACGCCGTACGTCCGTCGGCTCCGCCTGGAGGATGTGGAAGGCGATCCGCTGCGCGCTCTTGGGACCGACGCCCGGCAGCCTGCCGAGCTCGTCGATGAGGTCCTGGACCACGCCTTCGTACACGGAGTGCCTTCCGACTTCTGCTTGGTGGTGCTGTGCCGCTGAGCATGCCAGCCGCTGAGTAGTACGTACGTTAGTTGCGCTGCGGCTTCCTTAGAAGGGAAGCCCCGGGATGCCTCCGCCGCCCAGGCCCTGGGCCAGCGGGCCGAGCTTCTGCTGCTGGAGCGTCTGCGCGTTCTCGTTCGCCGCCTGGACCGCCGCGACCACCAGGTCGGCGAGGGTCTCGGTGTCTTCGGGGTCGACGGCCTTCGGGTCGATCACCAGGCCGCGCAGCTCGCCGGAGCCGGTCACCGTCGCCTTGACCAGACCACCGCCGGCCTGGCCCTCGACCTCGGTCCGCCCCAGCTCTTCCTGGGCCTTGGCGAGGTCCTGCTGCATCTTCTGGGCCTGCTGCAGCAGCTGCTGCATGTTGGGCTGGCCACCACCGGGAATCACGATCAGCTCCTGTTGCGTCCTGTTTCGACCTGCGACCACAGGCGGGTTCTCCGCCTTGGAACGAGCCTACGTGGTCGGGGTGTCGCCCGCTCCGGCACCTTTCGCTGCACTCTTTCGAGTGAGTCGGACTCACTGCCTATACCTGATCAAGACCTACTTCCGGGCGGAAATCCTGCGAAAACGGGTCCTCGGCCACCCATTGGGCGGTAGGAAGATGCTCTGCACATGAGACCGATCGGCAAATGGGGGGTGGGTGCAGGAGCGGGCTGGGTGCGTGCAGCTGCAAGGCGGAGGATCGAGGCATGGCGGAGCCATGGTGATTGACGACAACGCCGCAGATGTGCGCGCCCGGCCCCGCGACGCCGCGCCCCGTTTGCCGGTCGGTCCACGCCCCATCCGTGACCAGGACCAGTCGTAGGGAGTGCCGGGTGAGCCAGCCGGAGATGCAGCCCGAAGGACCGCCGCAGGAGGAGCGGGGCGCGCGGGGCGAGCGCGGTGACGGCACGGGTGAAGCGGTGCGGCCGGGTGACCTGACCGGGCGGACCTTCCCCGTCGGTGACTGGGGCGAGCCCGCCGAGCGGCTCGACGAGCTCTACCGGTGGGTGGAGCGCGGTGCGCTCGACACGGCGTACTGGTATCTCGCCGACCGGGTGTGGAAGCGGCGCGGGGCGCGCGCGCTGCGCGGCGGTGCGGTCGTCGGCGCCCTGTCGGGGGCGGCGCTGCCGCTGCTCGATCTGACCGGGGCTCTCGGCGGTGTCGCGCCCTGGGGGTATCTGGCGCTGCTGCTCGCGGTGGCGTGCGTGGCCTGCGACCGGCACTTCGGGCTCACTTCGGGCTGGATAAGGGACGTGGCCACGGCCCAGGCGGTGCAGCGGCGGCTCCAGGCGCTCCAGTTCGACTGGGCGTCGGAGAGCGTGCGGGAGGTGCTCGGCCCGACGGAGGGCACGGCCAGTGAGGCCGCCGAGCGGTGCCTGTCGGTGCTGCGGCGCTTCACGGACGACGTGACGGAGCTGGTGCGGGCGGAGACGGCGGACTGGATGGTGGAGTTCCGCTCGGGTCCCGCGCCGCTGGTGATGCAGTCCTCCGTCACCCCGGGCACCCGCCCCGTGGAACCCCCGCCGGGCCGTTTCCCGCTCCCCCCGGGCGCCCGCCCGAACATGCCCCGCCAGCGCCCGCCCGAGCCGCGCTGAGCGCTCCGCGCGGCTCGGGGCCGGACGACCGAGGGGCCGGCTGCCCGGGTTCAGCTGAAGATGATCATGGAGCCTTGGGCCAGGCTCCGGGTCGCGGCCGCGTGCAGGCCGAGCCAGACGTGGCGTTCGCGGGCGAAGGGGCTGTGGTCGAGAGGGGCCGGGGCCGCCGGTTCCTCCAGGGCCGTGGGGCCCTCCGGCGGGACCGGGGTCGCCGGCGGGTTGGCCGGGTCTATGCCGATCGACCTGGCCACGTACTCCAGTTCCCGCAGGAGCGCGTGGGAGGAGCCGAGGGGGCCGCCGCCGGCGAGGAGTTCGTCGTTGGACAGCGGGCTCGGGAAGTCCACGGGGACGTACGCGCCCGCGTGGTCGTAGTGCCAGACCAGGTGCGACTGCTGGGCCGTCGTCTCGAACATCTCCAGGAGCTGCTCGTAGTCGCCGCCCAGGTCGTCGACCGGCGTGACGGCGAGGCCGCACATCTGGAGGAGGTACGCGCGGCGCAGGAAGTGCAGCGCGTCGTAGTCGAAGCCGGCGACGGGGGCCACGTCACCGGAGAGTCCCGGCATGTACGAGTAGACCGGCACCGGTGGCAGTCCTGCCTCGTGCAACGCCTTGTCGTAGAGCGCGAGTTCCTCGGCGAAGGGGTTGTCGGGGCTGTGGCACAGCACGTCGACGAGCGGGACCAGCCACAGGTCACAGGCCAAGGCGACTCCTCCGGTGGTGAAGGCCGTAATGAAAGGCGGAAAGGCAGCGTAATGCGCGGGGAGCCGGTTCAGCTCCCCCTGTGCACATTGCTCAGATCCCAGATCCATACGCCTCCGGTCCACGTTCCGGCCCTGCCGACCAGCTGGTCGACCGTCGCCCGCAGCACCCCGTCGTTCTGCTGCGGCACGAGCACGAGGACGCCGGCGTGCCAGTACGCGAGGTCGCGGCGGGCCTGGGCACGCCACGCCTCGGTGATCTCGGGGGCGCGGCCCGAGTAGCGGATGTCGCGCAGCAGGTTGGAGGTCCAGCGGGGCGAGGCGCCGTAGATGCCGACGTGGTCGGGGCCGTACGGGCCGTTGAAGTAGCCGCCGGGGAGGCGGAAACCGAGGCCGGCCTCGGTCTGCCAGTGCAGGGCCTCCGCGTTGCCCGGGTCGGGCAGCGGCACCGGCACGAGGCTCTCGCCGGGTCCGACGTACCGCTTCCAGGTGCCGTCGGCGACGAACGCCGGGACGTCGACCCGGTCGACCGCCCTGAGCGGCGCCGGGACGATCGGCACGAGCGCCGCGGCGACCGCCGCGAGCCCGAGCAGCCGGTACGGCACCCGCACCGCGGCGAGGCGGTCCAGCGCGAGGGCGAGCAGCATCCCGAGCGCGGGCGCGCACACCATGGCGACCCGCGACTCGATGACCGACTCGAACAGGGGCCGGTGGGCGAGGAGCGCCCAGGGGCCCGGCAGCACGACATCGGTCAGCGGGATGCGGAACTTCGGGCCGAGGGAGAGGAAGGCCGCCGCGACCGCCGTGAACGCGAGCGCCTTGACGGCCGCGCCGCGCCACAGCCGTACGACGATCGCGAAGGCGAGCGCGACGAGCGGCCAGCCGTAGAAGGCGTTCTGCTCGGTCGGGTTGAGGGCGAGCGTGGCGGCGCGCTCGCGGGAGCCGGCGAGGGAGCGCTCGGCGAAGGAGAGGAGGGCGAGGGGGCTGTTGCCCGCGTTGTCGCCGTGCAGCACGCTCTTGTAGCTCTGCGGGCCGAAGAACTGCCAGTACAGGGGGAAGGCGACGAGCGGCAGCGCGACCGCGGCGGCGACCCCGAGCCCGCGCAGGAGCGGGCGCCAGGCCGCCTTCGCCACGTCCCTGCGCGCCAGGGCGTAGGCGAGCGCGAACAGCAGCATGCCGATGACGGCGAGCAGGAGCGGTTCCTCGCCCAGGAAGACCTGGTACGTCGCGAAGAGGCCGAGGACGACGCCGTCGTGCACCACGCGCTTGCCCTCGCACAGCCGCAGCGCCCGCTCGATGATCAGCGGGGTCATGAAGAGGACGACGAAGTTCGGGTGCGCGTGCGCGTGGCTGATCATCGGGGGCGCGAACGCGGCGAGGAGCGCGCCGGTCGCGGCGGCCCAGCGGGTCCGCACGAGCCGTTTCAGGATCAGCCGGTACCAGGCGAACGCGGTGGCGGCCAGGCCGCCCGTCATCGCCACGTTCAGGGCGACGGCGGGACCGAAGAGCCAGGTCACGGGGGCGAGCGGGACGGACAGGCCCAGCATCGCGGTGTTGGCCATCAGGTTCACGCCGTCGGGGAAACCCTGGAGCGTCGTGAAGAGGGGGTTGTGGAGGTGGCGGACGCTGTCCGCCGTCACCGCGAAGAACCACTCCCACTGGTTCTGGTCCTGGAGGGAGTCGGGGAGGTAGCGGTGGGCGGGCGCCGCCCAGCGGCCCGAGTACAGGGCGACGGACAGGACGAGGAAGAGGGCCGCCACGAGGAGGTGGCCCTTCGGCACCGCCCGCGCCCTGAGCTTCACCAGCTCGGCGAGGACCCGTATGTAGTCGAAGGGGCGGACCTTCGAGCCCGCCTGGTGCGACCACCGCACGGGCACCTCGGCGACCGGCCAGCCGGCGCGGCGGAAGTACATCAGTATCTCGACGTCGATGCCCCAGCCGTCCAGGCGTGCGGCGGCGAACGCGGCGCGGGCCCGGTCGCCGTCGAAGAGCTTGAAGCCGCACTGGGTGTCCCTGATGCCGGGGACGGTCGTCGCGCGTATCAGGAAGTTGCCGGTGCGGCCGAGGAGTTCGCGCAGCCGGTGCTGGCGGCGGGCGATCGTCGCGCCGGGCCTGGCACGGGAGCCGATCGCCGCCGCGTGCCCCTCGCCGAGCGCCTTGTCGAGGGCTTCCAGCTCCTCGATGGGCGCGGCGAGGTCCGCGTCGGTGACCAGGACGCGGCGGCCCCGGGAGGCGAGGACGCCCTGGCGCAGGGCGTGGCCCTTGCCGCGGTTGCGGGGGCTCCGGACGAGCCGGATGCGGGGGGTCCGGCCGGGGCCCTCCGGGGCTGCGGCCGCCGCGCGCTCCGCGATCTCGCGGGTGCGGTCGGTGGAGCCGTCGTCGACGACGACGATCTCCCAGTCACCCCACCGGTTCCCGCCGCCCCCGCCGTCTCCGTCGTTGTTCAGGTACGCGGTGACCGCGTCCAGCGTGGGGCCGAGCCGGCGCTCCTCGTTGTACGCGGGGACGACGACGGTGAGGTCCACGACGCCCGCGCGCGCGACGACAAGGCGGTCCGCCCGCTCCGTACTCACCGTGCGGCCAGCCGTTCGACGAGGGCGAGGGAGTCCGCGTTGTACGCGGCGACGATGGCCTGCGCGGCGCGGGCGTCCCGGTCCGCGAGCGCGTCGACCAGGCCGCAGTGCCCGGACCAGAGGTGACCCCTGAGGTCGTCCACGCGGCGCAGGTGCGGGACCGCGCACATCCACGACTGGACGCGCAGCCGGTGGAAGAAGTCGGAGAGGTACGGGTTGCCGAACAGGGCGCTGAGCTCGCGCCAGAACCGCAGGTCGTAGCCGATCAGCACGTTCAGGTCGCCGGCCGCGGCCGCGCGGGCCGCCTCCTCGCCGCGGCGGCGGACCCCGGCGAGGGCGGCGGGGGTGGCGTGGTGCACGTCGGGGTCCGCGACGAGGCCGCGGAAGATGCCGTCGGTGACGAGGCTGCGGGCCTCGATCATGCCGCGGTAGTCGGCGAGGGAGTATTCGTGGACGGCGAAGCCGCGGTGCTGGGCGGAGTCCAGGAGGCCCTGCCCGGACAGGTCGACCAGGGCCTCGCGGACCGGGGTCGCGGAGACGCCGTACTGCTCGGCGATCTCCTTGACCGTGAACTCCTGGCCCGGTTCGAGCCGCCCCGCGAGGATCTCGTCGCGCAGGGCGTCGGCGATCTGCTGGCGCAGCGTGCTGCGCTGGACGGCAGCGCCGCCGTCGGTTCCGGGCACGTGGGTGTCCCCTCCCCCGTAGTGCGTCGTCAGCTGGTGAGGCCGACTGGTCAGCTGGTCAGCCTACGCAATCTACGACTAGGGGGGAGTGACACGGAGTACCGCTTCCTCTACGCGGTGTAGCCGTCCGCCACGGTCAGCGCCTCGTCGAGAGCGGCGAGACCCTCCTTGGCCTCGGCCTCCGTGACGTTGCACGGCGGGACCACGTGGGTGCGGTTCATGTTGATGAAGGGCCACAGGCCGTTCTTCTTGGCGGCGGCACCGAAGGCCGCCATCGGCGCGTTCGCCGCACCCGCCGCGTTGTACGGGGTCAGCGGCTCACGGGTGGCCTTGTCCTTCACCAGCTCCAGGGCCCAGAACATGCCGAGGCCGCGGACCTCGCCCACCGACGGATGGCGCTCGGCCAGCTCGCGCAGCGCCGGGCCGATCAGCGTCTCGCCGAGGTGGGCGGCGTTCTCGACGACGCGCTCCTCCTCCATGACGTTGATGGTGGCGACGGCCGCGGCGCAGGCCAGCGGGTGCCCGGAGTAGGTGAGGCCGCCCGGGTAGGGGCGCTTGCCGAACGTGTCGGCGATGGCGCCGGAGATGGCGACGCCGCCGAGCGGGACGTAGCCCGAGTTCACGCCCTTGGCGAAGGTCATCAGGTCGGGCACGACGTCGTAGTGGTCGGCGGCGAACCACTTGCCGGTGCGGCCGAAGCCCGCCATGACCTCGTCGAGGATGAACACGATGCCGTGCCGGTCGCACAGCTCGCGCACGCCCTGGAGGTAGCCGGGCGGCGGCGTCATGATGCCGGCGGTGCCGGGCACGGTCTCCAGGATGATCGCGGCGATGGTGGCCGCGCCCTCGAAGACGATGGTGTCCTCGAGGTGCTGGAGCGCGCGCTCGCACTCCTGCTGCTCGGTCTCCGAGTAGAACGGGGAGCGGTACAGGAACGGCGCCCAGAAGTGGACGACGCCCGCCGAGCCCTGGTCGCTCGGCCAGCGGCGCGGGTCACCGGTCAGGTTGATCGCGGTGGAGGTGGCGCCGTGGTACGAGCGGTAGGCGGAGAGCACCTTGTGGCGGCCCGTGTGCAGCCGGGCCATGCGGGTGGCGTTCTCCACCGCCTCGGCGCCGCCGTTGGTGAAGAAGATCTTGTCCAGGTCGCCGGGGGTCCGCTCGGCTATGAGGCGTGCGGCCTCCGAGCGGGCCTCGACGGCGAACGCCGGCGCGAAGGTCGTCAGGGAGGCGGCCTGCTCCTGGATCGCGGCGACGACCTTCGGGTGCTGGTACCCGATGTTCGTGAAGACGAGGCCGGAGGTGAAGTCGAGGTAGCGGTTGCCGTCGTAGTCCCAGAAGTACGAACCGTCGGCGCCGGCGACGGCGAGCGGGTCGATGAGCTCCTGTGCGGACCAGGAGTGGAACACGTGCGCGCGGTCCGCGGCCTTCACGGCAGCGCCGACCTGGGGATTCGGCTGAGGGGTCATGGGCCCGAGGGTAAATGTCCGCATGGTGGAAGGGCCATCGGCGTCCTGTCTGTGGGACAGCCGCTAACGCGACACACTGTCGCCCTCGCCCGCAGGCACCGTCCCGGGAAACAGCGTCCGCACCGCCTCCCGCCACGGTCCGGCCGCCAGCTCGGGCCGCAGCGCGACGAGCCCGCCGCAGTATTTGCCGAACGCGACGGGCGCCACCCCGAACCGCGCAAGGAGCCGGTCCGCGTCCGTCGGCCGCCCCGCCGCACCCGCCTTCCCCGCTGCGCACGCCTTGGTCTCCACCAGCACGCACCCGCCGTCCGCCCGCACCGCGCGCCCCTCCTGCGCGTCGCGCACGACGAGGCCCGCGTCGCAGGTGAACCGCTGCCCGTCGGCGACGAACGTCGCGCGCCGGTACTCGGTGACGACGCGGGCGGCGAGCTCCTTCGGCGCCCCGATCCCGTACGTGCCGCGCAGGACCCCGGCGACGAAGTCGCGCCGGGTGTCGTCGAGGGCGTGGTCACCCTCGCCCAGGCGGGTCCGGTGCTTGACCGTCCCGCCGTCCGCGCCGCGCACCTTGAGCTCCAACTGCCGCTTCCCGCTGTCCTGGTAGAGCCGCTCCCTGACGCCGAAGCGGGGCGCGCGCTCCTGCGCGTGGTCGTGGAACGTGCGCAGGGCGGGGGTGTCGAAGTGCGTCGAGCGGTATCCGAACCAGCGGCGGCCGCCGACGCACAGGGCTCGGTAGGGGCCGCCCGGCCTGCGGGGGTCGGTGAGCAGGGCGGCGAAGTCCTGGAAGATCTCGACGGGCACGAGATAGCTGTGGCCGTGGTGGCGCAGCAGCGGGGCGGCGGCGTCGCTCTCGTCGAGTCCGACGGGGCGGGCGGCAAGCGTGGCGCGCGCGAGGGCGCGGACGGCGACTGGCGTCCTGTTCAGCACACGGTCTCCTCGGTCGGGGGAGGTCGTAGACGTGAAGTGGTACGTCGTGACGTGGTCGTCGTGGGGCGTCATGAAGTCGTGCGGCGTCGTGAAGTAGTACGTACCGGATCGTGAGATCGTTCCGGTTGGCGGAAACAATTTTCCACAAAAGCCCGACCCTGTTACGGAACCGTAGGCGCCGCCCCGCACCCAGTGTCACAACCGCCCACTATTCTCGGGATGTTGGTCACATATGGGGGAGGGTGGCGCGACATGGAGAAGCTGGGGGCGGGAGATCCGCAGCGCATCGGTGCGTACCGGCTGCTGGCGCGGCTCGGTGCGGGCGGGATGGGCCACGTGTATCTGGCGCGCTCGGACCGCGGACGCACGGTCGCGGTCAAGCTGGTGCGCCAGGAGCTCGCCGAGCAGGAGGAGTTCAGGAACCGGTTCCGGCTGGAGGTGCAGGCCGCGCGGCAGGTCGGCGGGGCGTGGACGGCGCCGGTCCTCGACGCGGACACCGAGGCGGACATCCCCTGGCTGGCCACGGGTTACGTGGCGGGGCCCTCGCTCCAGACGGTCGTCTCGCACGACTACGGCGCGCTGCCCGAGCGCTCCGTCCGGATCCTCGCGGCGGGCCTCACGCACGCGCTGAAGGACATCCACACCGCGGGCCTCATCCACCGCGACCTGAAGCCGTCGAACGTCCTGGTGACGATCGACGGGCCCCGCGTCATCGACTTCGGCATCGCCCGCGCCCTGGAGACCGTGACGGACGGCGGCCTCACGAGGACCGGCGCGCTGGTGGGCTCGCCCGGATTCATGGCCCCCGAGCAGGTGCGCGGCGACCGGATCACCCCGGCGTGCGACGTGTTCTGCCTCGGCTCGGTCCTCGCCTACGCGGCGACGGGCGCGCTGCCGTTCGGCACGGCGAACAGCGGGGTGCACGCCCTGATGTTCCGTATCGCCCAGGAGGAACCCGGCCTCGACGACCTCCCGGAGGGCCTGCAGGAACTCGTACGGGACTGTCTGCGCAAGGACCCCGCGGCACGCCCGACCCTGGACCAGCTTCTGGAGCGGACCGGCGCCGAGGACACCCTCGGCGACGGCGGGCGCACGCGTGACCCGTGGCTGCCGGGGGCCCTGGTGGCCCAACTGGGGCGGCACGCCGTGCAGTTGCTGGACACGGAAGACCCGGATGGAGCGACCGGCGCGACCGGCGCCCCCTCCGGGAAGCCGAAGTCGCCAGGCCTTGCCAAGGAGAAGCCCGCGCCCGCCGGGACCGGCGACGGGGGCGACCGGGGCCGCGGGAGCGACGAGGCGTCCCCTCCGCCGCCCGGCATGCCCGGCGCCGCCCCCGTCAACCACCTCCCGACGATGGTCTCCCCCTCGGGCCCGCCCGCCCCCGCGCTCCCGCCGGCGGCCCCGCCCGCCTCGGCCGCGTACGGGTATCCGCACCCACAGCCCCAGGCGCCCGTCTACGGCTACCCGCAGCAGGGCGGCTGGGGCGGAACGCCGCCCTACGGTCCCGGCGCCACACCCCCGTACGGTCCGGGTGGCGTCGTCCCCATCGGCGCGCCGCAGCCGGAGCCGCGGCGCAGCGGGCGCTCCTCGGCGGCGCTGATCGCCGTGGCGCTCGTCGTGGCGCTCGGCGCGGGCGGCTCGGTGTACGCGCTGATGAGGGACGACGGCAAGCCGGCGGGGCAGAGCGAGGACTCCAAGCAGCCGACGTCGGACGGGTCCACGAGTCAGGGACCGTCGACGAGCGGCCCCGCTTCGCAGGACCCGGGGACGTCGCAGCCGCCCCAGTCCTCCGAACCGCCCGCGGGCGGGGACGTGCCGACGGAGTTCCTCGGCACGTGGAGCGCCGCCATCGACAACGCCACGGGCCACAACACGCGCAGTCTGCGGATCCAGCAGGGCAGCCCCGGCGACACGGTCCTGTCGATGACGGCGGACGGCCCGCTCAAGGGCGGCGGCACGTACCACTGCGTGTTCCAGGGCACGCTGGTGTCGGCCTCCGGCGGGACGCTGCGCATCGGTGCCACCGACGTCGTCTCCGGCCCCTCCGGTTCGTGCAGTCCGGGCAAGCCGAGCACGGTCGAGGTGCTCCCGTCGGGCGAGCTGCGCCGCACCATGAACAACGGCGACGAGCTGACGTACAGCAAGGGGTGACCCGCGAGACATCCACACCCGCCACCCCTGAAGTCGGCCGCAGGACAGGCGAGTTGGCCCTCCGGAGCCCCTCCCCCGCCCCCATTGCTGAACACACGGCGAACAGCGGTCGACACCTCGGCCACCGTCCGCCGTGCCGCCGCACGAGCCCCTACGGTGACTCCACCATCAGGTTCCGGGGGGAGTTCACACCATGGGCTGGCTCAAGGACGCGCAGAACCTCGTCGCCATCGCCACGACGGTGCTGTCCATCGCCGCGTCCCTGGCTCTGTGGTACGTCGAGCGGCGCAAGCAGCACAGCAAGCGGATCGGCCACCGCATCCAGATGGACATCCCGCTCAGCCGCGCCATATCGGAGGACCTGCCGGGCCCGGACGGTCTGATCCCGCGCCGCAACATCACCGAGGACACCACCCTGGTCCTCCTGCGGATCGAGAACGACGGCGCGGCCACCATCACCGACGGCGACTACATCTCGCAGCCCGCGGGCCTGACCGTGACGTTCACCGGGCGCCGCATCACCGACGCGTATCCGGTGCAGCCCGCCCTCACCTCGAACACCGCCCGGCAGATACGGCTCGACTCCCGGCCCGTCTACACGCCCGGCGAGAACAGCCTCCTCCTGCCGCCCGTCGCCCTCAACAGCGGCGACTACTACAAGCTCCTCGTCATGCTCCGCGGCGGCGACGCGGGCACCCAGGTGGACATCGAAGGCCGCCTCAACGACGGCACCGTCCACCCCAACCAGGGCGCCCACCCCGACGACAAGCCGCCCCTGTTCAGCGCGCTGGGCCGCTGGACGGTCGGGATCCTCGGCACCGGCATGGCGATCCTGCTGCTCCTCGCCACACTGCCGGACCCGGTCCCCCAGCCCCGCGGCTGCGCCTCGGGTTCGCTCACCCTCACCGGATCGTCCGCGTTCCGGCCCGCGATGGAGGCACTGCGCGACGCGTACACGCGCGACTGCGACGACGCGACGATCACCGTCGCGACCAGTTCGAGCGGCACCGGCGTCCGCCAGCTCCTGGAGTCCGACCCCTCGGACACGGCGGGCGACCACTCCGGTGTCATCGCCTTCTCCGACGGCCCGACCTCCGAGAGCGACCCCGAGGGCAAGCTGCACAGCGAGAAGGTCGCCGCGACGGCGTTCGCCATGATCCTCAACGACGCCGTGACCGTCGGCGGCAAGCCGCTCACCAACCTGACCGTCTCCCAGGTCCGCCGGCTCTATCTCGGCGACATCACCAACTGGAAGGACGTGGGCGGCCCCGACCTGCCCGTGCGCACCGTCCGCAGGACCGGCAGCTCCGGCACGCGCGGCGCCTTCGAGGCCCGCGTCCTCGGCCGCCCCGACTCCTTCTCGACGTCGTCGAGCGACTGCCGCACCAAGGACCTGCTGCCCACCTCGAAGGTGCTGCGCTGCGAGGAGCACAACACGCCCGACCTCCTCGACCGGGTCGCGGAGACCGACGGCACGATCGGCTACGCGGCCCCGCCCGAGGGCACCCCGCGCAAGGGCTCCCACACCCTGAAGCTGAACGGCCTCGGCCCCTCCGGCGAGAACATCACGAAGGGCTACCCGTTCCACGCCGTCGAGTACGCGTACTCGATCGGCAACCCCGCGGACGGCTCCCTGGCCGACAGCTTCCTCGACTTCCTCACCCAGGGCGCCGCCGACCGCGTCATCGCCCGCGCCGGCCACCTGTCCTGCACCTCCCCCGACGGCTACGCGGCCTGCCGCGACTGAGCCGCCGGGCCCCGCGCACGCGCAGGCGCCCCTGCCCGGCTCCTTCGAGCCGGGCAGGGGCGCCTGTTGTTCCGGGGCGCGCGGCCTACAGGAACGAGTTGACCTCGATGGTCTCGGTGCGGCCGGGGCCGACGCCGATCGCGGAGATCGGGGCGCCCGACATCTCCTCCAGGGCCTTCACGTAGGCCTGCGCGTTCTTCGGCAGGTCGGCGAAGGTCTTGGCCTTGGTGATGTCCTCGGACCAGCCCGGCAGGTACTCGTACACCGGCTTCGCGTGGTGGAAGTCGGTCTGGGAGTACGGGAGTTCCTCGACGCGCTTGCCGTCGATCTCGTAGGCGACGCAGACCGGGATCTGCTCCCAGCCCGTGAGCACGTCCAGCTTGGTGAGGAAGAAGTCCGTCAGGCCGTTCACCCGGGTCGCGTAGCGGGCGATGACCGCGTCGAACCAGCCGCAGCGGCGGTCACGGCCGGTGGTGACACCGCGCTCGCCGCCGATGCGGCGCAGCGCCTCGCCGTCCTCGTCGAAGAGCTCGGTCGGGAACGGGCCCGCGCCGACACGGGTCGTGTACGCCTTGAGGATGCCGATGACGCGGCTGATCTTCGTCGGGCCGACGCCCGCACCCGTGCAGGCGCCGCCTGCGGTCGGGTTCGACGACGTCACGAAGGGATACGTGCCGTGGTCGATGTCGAGCAGCGTGCCCTGGCCGCCCTCGAAGAGGACGACCTTGTCGTCGTCGAGCGCCTTGTTCAGGATCAGGGTGGTGTCGGCGACGTAGCCCTTGATCTGCTCCGCGTAGCCGAGCAGCTCCTCGACGACCTGCTCCGCCTCGATGGCGCGCCGGTTGAAGACCTTGGTGAGGAGCTGGTTCTTGCCCTCGAGCGCCGCTTCGACCTTCTGGGTGAGGATCGACTCGTCGTAGAGGTCCTGGACGCGGATGCCGACGCGGTTGATCTTGTCCGCGTACGTCGGGCCGATGCCGCGGCCGGTGGTGCCGATCTTGCGCTTGCCGAGGAAGCGTTCCGTCACCTTGTCGACGGTCACGTTGTACGGCGTGATGATGTGCGCGTTGCCGCTGAGCAGCAGCTTCGACGTGTCGACGCCGCGCTCGTTCAGTCCACTCAGCTCGGAGAGCAGGACCGACGGGTCGACGACGACACCGTTTCCGATGACCGGCGTGCACTCCGGCGAGAGGATCCCGGAAGGGAGGAGGTGGAGCGCATACTTCTGGTCGCCTACGACGACCGTGTGACCGGCGTTGTTGCCGCCCTGGTAGCGCACCACATAGTCCACGGATCCACCGAGCAGGTCGGTGGCCTTTCCCTTGCCTTCGTCACCCCACTGAGCACCGAGCAGCACAAGTGCGGGCACAGGCGTACACCCCTTCCGGGCGGGGCAAGACCAAGGTCAGGGGCCGTAGCCGCCTGTATGGGTGTGCCTTGGTGTGCCCCGGAATAGACGAAGCCCCTGGCGCAATAGCGCAAGGGGCTCTTGCACCAAGATGCTACCCGAGGAAGCGAGGCAGGACCGAGGTGGCGGCTTTTGACCAGCTACTGGTGGTCGTCGATCCGGTCGCCCGGCGTGCGGACGGCGAGTCGGTACGCATCGCGAAGGACGTGCTCGGCGCCGGCGCGACGGTGAAGGTGTGCCTGCCGGACGGGCCGGAGGAATTCGCGAAAGCGCTGGTCAGGAGGGGTTCCCGGCGGCCGGTGGTGATCGGGGACGACCGGGCGCTGCTGCGCGCTGTGGCGCTTCTGCACCGCGAGCGCGATCTTGCCGGGGCCGTCCTCTCGCTCGTGCCGGTCGGCGCGAGCGTCTCGCTGGCGCACTCCCTCGGCGTGCCGACCGGGGCGGTGGCGGCGGCGCGGGCGGCCCTGGAGGGTGTCGAGCGGCGGCTCGATCTGCTCGTCGACGACTCCGACGGGGTGGTGCTCGGGGATCTGCGGATCCCGCCGGTGGCGCACCCGGCGCCGGTGCTGGGCTCCGACCCCGCGCACCACTGGCTGCGCACCTGCCAGTCGCTCGTCCGCACGCTCGCGGCGCGCCCGCCGCGCGCGACCGCGCCCGCTCCGGGGCCGCAGCGGCTGCGGGTCGAGGCGGACGGGGTGACGCTGGTCGATCTGGACCGGCCGGTCGAGGGCGTGCGCGTGGTCCCGGACACGGCGGGCCGGGCCAGCGTCGAGGTCAGGCCGTCCTCGGTGGGCGCGGAGGCGGGGCCTTTGCGGGTCCTCGCCCGCACGGTGACGGTGTCGGGCCCGGACTTCCGCTACCGCGCGGACCAGGTGGTCGGCGGCCCCGTACGCACCCGCACGTGGACGGTACGGGCGGGTGCGTGGGGGCTGACCTTGCCCAAGTGACGCGGCCGGTCAGTTCGAGAGGTCCCGGCGGCGCAGGCCCGTCAGGCCCGCCGCGACGAAGACCACCGCGATCGCCATCAGGGTCAGGACCGGGGTCCAGGCCATCTCGCCGCCCGGCAGCTTCGGCAGGTGGCCGAACGGGGAGAGGTTCATGACCGGCTGCGGGAGGTCGAACGCCGGGCCGATCCAGCCGATCAGGAGGGCGATGCCCGCGACGGCCCAGGCCGCCACCGCCGCTCTCGGGAACACCCCGAACAACAGCACCGCGAGGCCCCCGATGACCCAGATCGCGGCGAGCTGCGTGAGGCAGGCGCCCAGGACGGGGCCGAAGCTCTTCCCGTAGCCGATCCCGAGGCCGAGTCCGCCGAGCACCATGATCAGCGCGGACCCGCCGAACGCGATGCCCAGATGGCCCGCCGCCCACCGCAGCCGGCCGACCGCCGCCGCGAGGACCGGCTCGGCGCGCTGTGAAATCTCCTCGCCGCTGAGGCGCAGGACCGACGAGACGATGTAGAGCGCGGCGACCATCCCGAGCATGCCGACCATCGTGGCGAGGAACGCGTCCGTGACGCCGGACTGGCCGCCCATCCGCTCGACGATGTCGCGCGTCTTCTGATTGTCGCCGACGAGATCGGTCGCGCCCTGCGTCATCCCGCCGAACGCGATGCCGGTGACGAGGAAGCCTGCGCTCCACCCGAACACGCTGCCGCGCTGGAGCCGCCAGGCGAGCGCGCCCGCCGTGCCGAGCCTGCCCTCGGCACGTCCGGGGCGGGTCGGCAGGAAGCTCATCCCGATGTCGCGCCGCCCGGCGAGCCCGTACGCGACCACGCCCTGCGCGGCGACGCCCGCCACGAACAGGAGCAGCACCCACCAGCGCTCGTCCGCGAACGCCCGCGTGTTCTCCAGCCACCCGAGCGGCGACAGCCAGGTCAGTGCCGACGAGCCCTCCGCCGTCCCCGAGTCCCCGGCCGCGCGCAGGACGAACGCGAGGCCGAGCACCGCCGACGTGAGGCCCTTGGCGAGGCGCGCGCCCTCCGTGAGCTGCGCGACGATCGCCGCCATCGTCGCGAACACCATGCCGGTCCCCGCGATCGCGAGCCCCAACGCCAGTGCTCCGCCGCTTCCTTGGGAGGCGAGGCCGCCCGCGACGAGCAGGGCGGTGGCCGCGTTGGCGACGAGCGCCGCGAGCAGCGCGGCGGTCAGCGGGGCGCGCCGCCCCACCATCGCCGAGGACACCAGCTCCTGCCGCCCGCTCTCCTCCTCGTCACGGGTGTGCCGTACGACGATGAGCAGGCTCATGATGGCGGCGAACAGCCCCCCGTAGACCCCGATGCGCCACGCGGTGAGTCCGCCGATCGAGTCGGCGAAGACCGGCCCGTACAGGGCCCGCATCGAGCTGTTCGTGGCCATCGACTGCGCGAGGTCGGCGCGCTCGGCGGCGGTGCTGTAGACGCTCTTCAGCGAGCCCGGCATCGACAGGACCATCATGAGGATGACGGCGACCCAGACGGGGATCATGACGCGGTCGCGGCGCAGCGCGAGCCTCAAAAGGGTTCCCGTGCCCGCGAGTTGGCGGGCTCCGGCGGCCCGGGGCGCGAAGCGCGTGTCGGCCACGGCGGCGGTCATCGCGACATCACCCCTTCGGCGGCGCGTGCGCCGGTGCCGTCTGCGCCGTCGGCCCCGTCGGCCTGGTAGTGCCGCAGGAACAGCTCCTCCAGCGTGGGCGGGGTGCTGGTGAGCGACCGCACGCCGGATCCCGTGAGCGAGCGGAGCACCGCGTCGAGCTTGTCGCTGTCGACCTGGAGCTTGACGCGCAGGCCCTGGACGTCCAGGTCGTGCACGCCGGGGAGCCCGCCGAGTCCGCTCGGCGCGGAGGCCAGTTCGGCGGTGACGCTGGTGCGCGTCAGGTGCCGCAGCTCACTGAGCGAGCCGGTCTCGACCGTACGGCCCTTGCGGATGATGCTGATCCGGTCGCAGAGCGACTCGACCTCGCTGAGGATGTGCGACGACAGCAGCACGGTCTGGCCGCGCTCGCGGGCGGACTCCTTGACGTAGTCCTGGAAGACCTCCTCCATCAGCGGGTCGAGACCGGAGGTCGGCTCGTCGAGGATGAGGACGTCGACGTCGGACGCGAAGGCGGCGACCAGCGCGACCTTCTGCCGGTTGCCCTTGGAGTAGGTGCGGCCCTTCTTGGTCGGGTCGAGCTCGAACCGCTCGATCAGGTCCGCCCGGCGCGCCCTGTCGAGTCCCCCGCGCAGCCGCCCGTAGAGGTCGATGACCTCGCCGCCGCTGAGGTTGCGCCACAGCGTGACGTCGCCCGGCACGTACGCGACCTTGCGGTGCAGGGCGACGGCATCGGCCCAGGGGTCGCCGCCGAGCAGCTGCACCGCGCCGGAGTCGGCGCGCAGCAGGCCGAGCAGGACGCGGATGGTGGTGGACTTCCCGGCGCCGTTGGGGCCGAGGAAGCCGTGCACCTCGCCGGCCTCGACGTCCAGGTCGAGGCCGTCCAGAGCGTGCGTCTTACCGAACGACTTGTGCAGTCCGGAGACGGTCATTGCCTTCGTCATGATTCAGAACGTACGCTACTTTCACAAACTTGTGAAGTTAAGGAAGCGTATAAACTTGAGGCTGCACATCACCCAGGGGAGATGATCGGTACATGAGCGCGACGAAGGACGGCGACGGCGCCACCGGGGCGAGCCAGGACGGCGGCGAGGCGGCGGTGTCACGCTTCGTGGAGCGGTTCGCCGCGGAGATGACCGAGGCCGGGATGCAGCGGATGGCCGCCCGCGTCTTCGCCTCGCTGCTCGCCTCCGACGAGAGCGCGCTGACCTCCGCCGAGCTCTCCCGGCGACTGCAGATCAGCCCGGCGGCGGTGTCCGGGGCGGTGCGCTATCTGACGCAGGCGGGCATGGTCGGCCGCGAGCGGGAGCCCGGCTCGCGCCGCGACCGCTACCGGCTGCACAACGACCTGTGGTTCGAGACCTTCACCCGCCGCGACCAGCTCCTCGCGCGCTGGGAGAAGGTCCTGCACGACGGGGTGGAATCACTGGGCCCGGACAGCCCCGCGGGCCTGCGCCTCGCGGAGACGGCGGCGTTCATGGCGTTCCTGGACAGCGAGCTGAAGGGCCTGATGAAGAGGTGGCACGCGCACCGGGAGACGCTCGACCTCGGCCCCCGGAGCTGACGGCCCCCTCTGCGCGCCGCCTGCTCACGTCTGTACGCCGCCTGCTCACACCTGCACGCCGACTGCTTACGCGGGCCTGACCAGCCGGGCCTCGTACGCGAAGACCGCCGCCTGGGTGCGGTCCCGCAGGCCCAGCTTCACGAGGACCCGGCTGACGTGGGTCTTGATGGTGGATTCGGCGACCACGAGCCGTCCGGCGATCTCCGCGTTCGACAGGCCCTGGGCGATCAGCACCAGCACCTCCGTCTCGCGCTCCGTCAGCTCGCCGAACGCCTCCGGGTTCGCCACCGCGGGCAGCTTCGGGGTCTCGGACAGTTTGGAGAACTCCGTGATCAGGCGGCGGGTGACCGAGGGGGCGAGGAGCGCCTCGCCTCCGGCCACCACCCTTACCCCGTCGGCCAGTTGGCGGGCCGAGGCGTCCTTGAGGAGGAAGCCGGACGCACCGGCACGCAGCGCCTCGTAGACGTACTCGTCGAGGTCGAAGGTGGTCAGGACGAGGACCTTCGCGGCGCCGTCCATGGCGGCGATCTCGCGGGTGGCCTCGATGCCGTTCAGCTCCGGCATGCGGATGTCCATGAGGACGACGTCCGGGGAGAGTTCACGGACCCGGGCGACGGCCTCGCGGCCGTTGACCGCCTCGCCGACGACCTCGATGCCGGGCATCGCGTTGAGCAGGACCGAGAAGCCCTCGCGGACCATCATCTGGTCGTCGGCGATCAGTACGCGGATGGTCATGCGGGGTCTCCCGGCTGGTCCGTCTCCGTCACGGTCGCCTTCGTCGACTCCGGCTCCGGGGAGGCCACCGGCACGAACGCCGCCACCTCGTAGCCGCCGTCCGCCGTCGGCCCCGCCGTCATCTCGCCGCTCAGCATCGCGATGCGCTCCCGCATGCCCGTGATCCCGTGGCCCGCGCCCATCGAAAGGGGCGGGCGCAGCCCTCGATGAGGGGCGGGCGGCTTGACCAGGCCGGTCGGCGGGCCGTTCACGACGCGCAGGCCGAGCCCCCCGAGGACGTACGACACCTCGACACGCGCCTCGGCGCCGGGCGCGTGCCGCAGCGCGTTGCTCAGTGCCTCCTGCACGATGCGGTACGCCGACAGCTCGACGCCCTGCGGCAGGTCGCGGACCGCGCCGGTGACCGTCTGCCCGACCTGGAGCCCGGCCTCCCGGACGTTCTCCAGGAGCCGGCCGAGGTCGGCGAGCGTGGGCTGCGGGGCGTCCGGCGCCGCTGTGAACTCGGCGGACTCGACCCGTACGACGCCCAGGACCCGGCGCAGCTCGGCGAGCGCCGCCACCGCGTTCTCGCGGATCGTGACGAAGGCCTGCTCCAGCTCCGGGGGCGGATTCTCCACGCGGTAGGGCGCGGCCTCCGCCTGGATCGCGACGACCGACATGTGGTGCGCGACCACGTCGTGCAGCTCGCGGGCGATGTTCGTGCGCTCCTCGAGGAGCGTGCGCTTGTCCCGCTCCACGGCCGTGACCTGGCGCTGCGCGGTCACCTCCACCTTCGCCTCGCGCCTGACGTGCACCGTCGTGGTGACGAGCAGCGCGAGCGCGGAGATGACGAGCATCGGCCCGGTGTCCGAGTCCATGGAGTACCAGAGGACCGACGCGAAGAAGCCGAAGGCGGCCGTCCCCGCCCACATCCAGGCCGCCGCGCGCGGCCGGGTCCTGACCGCGGCCACCGTCATCACGACGATGTGCGCGAAGAACCCGGCGGGCGCCCACGGAGCGCCGAACCCCTCCCCGCCGAGCACCGCGACGAACGGCGTCGACACGAGGGATATCCACCACGCGCCGACCGGCCTGAGCAGGGTCATCGCCACGGCGACCGCGGGGACGAAGCCGGCCACCGCGTGGAGGAGGCCGCCGCCCATCGACTCCCCGACGGTGAGCGAGAGCATCAGCGTGAACAGGGCGGCGCCCACGACCACCGCGTGCGGCGTCCACACCGCGTAGCGGCGCACGCGCTCCGGCAGCCGCCGCAGCAGCGGGCCGTCCGGGGACCACGGCGGCAGCGGGCGGTAGGCGAAAGGATCCTTGAACAGGTCCTGCCGCAGGCCGCTCAGCGCGCCGGCGGCGAGACGGTACTCGGGGCTGCGGCTCCTGGCCCCCGCCGGCATCGTCTGGGTCTGGGTCTGGGTCTCGGTCACGTACAGCACGGTATGCGGCGGCCCGTCCCGGCCGCGTCCCACGCGAGGAGGGTCCTGGGCCCTCCGTCGCAGGTACTACACGCTCCCACCTGAGCCGGCGGTCACCACGCCAGCTGGGCGATCTCCTCCGCCACCACGGCGCACGCGTCGGCGGCCGGGTCGATCAGGGGGAAGTGACCGACGCCCTCCAGGAGCGTGAGCCCCACGACCTCGCCCGCCTTCGCCGCCGCGTCCGCGTACGCCTCCGCGACCGCGAAGGGCACCGTCGTGTCCGTGCGCCCCTGCACCAGGGTCGTCGCGATGCCCGTGGGCAGCAGCGCGGCCGGGTCGGCGTACGGCAGGCGCTCGTCGAACACGGCTTCGCCGCCCAGGAACTGGGCGGGCGCGCCGGAGCAGACGTCGAGGTCGCGGGCCGTACCGAAGTCGGCGATCGGGGCGAGCGCGACGACGCCGCGCAGCGGTGCGGGGACGGCGGTGCGCCAGGGCGCGTCCTCGGGCAGCAGATGCCGCGCCGCGGCCCACAGGGCGAGCTGCCCGCCCGCCGAGTGCCCCGCGACGACGGTGCGCCGCGGGTCGCCCTGCGGCAGCACCTCCCGCACGAGGCCGGGGAGGGCGTCGAGGGCTGCGGCGATGTCGTCGAACGTCTCCGGCCAGCGTCCGGCCACCGGGCCGGTGCCGCCCTGCTGGGGCAGTGAACTGCCGCGCCGGTACTCGACGTTGGCGACCGCGAAGCCGCGCCGCGCCAGGAAGTCGGCGAACGGAGTGAGGTGCTGCCGGTCGTAGGGGGCGCGCCACGCGCCGCCGTGCAGGAGCACCACCAGGGGCGCGGATTCCGCGCCGTCGCGGGGCGCGTAGAAGTCGACGACCTGGTCCGGGTGATCCCCGTACGCGGCGGTGGCGTCTGGCGGGACCACGGGGTGCGAGAAAGCCGATGCCTCTTCGGCCTCGTCGCGGGCGGCGGCGTCGTCCGGCATGCTCCAACCTCTCAGCGTCACGGCGGAATTGGAAGAATGGGAACTTCGGAAGTAGCGGAAGTAGCGCGATGGAAAGTAAGCGGACGCTACCAGGCCGGTGACGTGGGCGGACACACACCGTAACCGCATAAACGGTCCCCCTGTGCCGTTACCCTGGGCCGTATGCCCGAACAAGCAGAGCCCGCGACCGCGCAGACGGAGCCCGGCACCGTGCAGGCGGAGCCCGGCACCGTGCAGGCGGAGCCCGGCACCGTACGCCCCGGCGGGCGCACGGCACGGGTCCGCGCCGCCGTCCTCGACGCCGCCGGTGACGTGCTCGCCGAACAGGGCTTCGCCCATCTCGACCTGGCGGACGTCGCACGGCGCGCGGAGGTCGGCAAGACGACGGTGTACCGGCGCTGGGGCTCGGTCACGGGGCTCGTCGCCGACCTGCTCGCCGACATGGCCGAGCAGTCGCTGCCGCGCACGGACACCGGCACCCTGCGCGGCGACCTGCGGGCCAACGCCCGCCTGGTGCGGCACACGCTGGCCGACCCCCGCCAGGGCGCCCTGTTCCGGGCCGTCATCGCCGCCGCCACCTGCGACGCCAAGACGTCGGCGGCCCTGCGCCGCTTCTACGAGGTACGGGTCGCCGAGTGGGCGCCGTGCGTGGAACAGGCGGTGGAGCGCGGCGAGCTGAGGGACGGCACGGACGCGGCGGCCGTCGTGCGGGCCGTGTCCGCGCCCCTCTACTACCAGCTCCTGACGGCCGGATCCGCGCCGACCGAAGCCGACGCGGACCAGGCCGCCGATGCCGCCGTCGCGGCGGCGGAAGCGGGCGTCTACACCGCCT
The DNA here is from genome assembly GCF_044748025.1 of Streptomyces sp. NPDC090032. Taxonomy (NCBI): domain Bacteria; kingdom Bacillati; phylum Actinomycetota; class Actinomycetes; order Kitasatosporales; family Streptomycetaceae; genus Streptomyces; species Streptomyces sp. NPDC090032. The sequence continues at coordinate 120,407 of NZ_JBIVFF010000005.1, forward strand.
GAGGCGTCCCTACGCCCCCGCGGCCGCCAGCTGGTCCGCGAGGACCCTCGCGGCCCGCTCCACCTCGGCGAACCCGAGATACAGCGGGGTGAAGCCGAAGCGCAGCACGTCGGGCGCGCGGAAGTCACCGACCACACCCGCCGCGATCAGCCGCTCCATGACCACGCCCGCGATGGGGGCACCGCCCTGCTCGAACGAAGTTGAGAGCTCGGGGGAACACCGCAGCGCCACCTGGCTGCCGCGCTCGGCGTGTGCCGCGGGCGTCACCGACTCGACCCGGCCCGCGGGCACGTACGCCTCGACGCACTCCAGGAAGAAGTCGCTCAGCGCGAGCGACTTGGCGCGCACCGCGTCGACCGACACCCCGTCCCAGACGTCGAGCGCCGCCTCCAGGGCGAGCATGGACAGGATGTCGGGGGTGCCGACCCTGCCCCGCACCGCCCCGTCCGCGGCCTCGTACGAGGGCCGCATCCCGAACGGCTCGGCGTGCGAGTTCCACCCCGGCAGCGGTGAGTCGAAGCGGCTCTGCAGATCACTGCGCACATACAGGTACGCGGGTGAACCGGGGCCACCGTTCAGGTACTTGTACGTGCAGCCGACCGCGAGGTCGACCCCGTGCCGGTCGAGCCCGACCGGCAGCGCGCCCGCACTGTGGCACAGGTCCCAGACGGACACGGCGCCCGCGGCGCGCACCGCGGCGGTCAGCGCGGGCAGGTCGTGCAGACGGCCCGTGCGGTAGTCGACGTGGTTGAGGAGCACCGCGGCCGTACGCTCGCCGAGCGCGCCCGGAACCTCCGCCGGGGTCAGCGGGCGCAGCGTGCAGCCCGTCATCCGGGCGGCGGACTCGGCGATGTACCCGTCCGTCGGGAACGTCGTCGCGTCGACGAGGATCTCGTCGCGCCCCTCACCGGCCAGGCGCACCGCGCCCACCAGCGCCTTGAACACATTGACGCTGGTCGAGTCGCCGACGACGATCTGCCCCTCGGCGGCGCCGACGAGGGGCGCGATCCGGTCGCCGATCCGCTCGGGCGCCGTCCACCAGCCCGACTCGGTCCAGGAACGGATGCGCAGCTCGCCCCACTGCCGGCGCACGACGTCCTCGACGCGCCCCGGCACGTGCGCGGGGAGCGCGCCGAGCGAGTTGCCGTCGAGGTACACGGTGTCGCCGGCGTCGTCCAGGACGAACCGCTCGCGCAGCTTGCCCAGCTCGTCGGCGGCGTCCAGCTCCAGCGCCCTACCGGCAAGCGCAGTGACGTCAGACATGGGACCTCGCTGTCCACAGCTCGGGGAACACGTTCTTCTGCGCGCGCTTCTCCAGCCAGGCCACGCCCGCGGAGCCGCCCGTGCCCGTCTTGGCGCCCATGGCCCTGCGGGTCGCCACCAGATGGTCGTTGCGCCATCGCCACACCAGCTCGGCGACGTCGGTGAGGGCCTCGCCGAGGCGGGCGAGCTCGTCGCCCTCGTCACCGGCGTACAGCGCGGTCCACACGGCCTCGACCTCGGGCGACGGCTCGTACTTCTGCGCCACGTCCCGCTTGAGCACGGTCTCGGGGACGGGGTGCCCGCGGCGGGCGAGGAGCCGCAGCACCTCGTCGTACAGGCTCGGCTCCTCCAGGGCCTTCTCCAGCTCCGCGTACACGCGCGGCGCGCCCCGGTGCGGGACCAGCATGGAGGCGGACTTCTCGCCGAGCAGGAACTCCATGCGCCGGTACATCGCCGACTGGAAGCCGGAGCCCTCGCCGAGGGCGGCCCGGTAGGAGTTGAACTGCGCGGGGGTCAGCTGGGCGAGCGGGCGCCACGACGCGTTCAGCGCGTCCAGCTCGCGCACGGAGCGCTTCAGTGCGGCCACCGCGGTCGGCACGTCGTCGCCGCGCAGGGCCCGCGACGCGGTCTCCCACTCGTGGACGATGACCGTGAACCACAGCTCCATCACCTGGGTCGTGACCAGGAAGACCATCTCTCCGGGGTCGTCGGAGCGGGTGTGCTGGAGGTGGGTGAGGACGTCGGCCTGGACGTAGTCCTCGTAAGGGGTGGTCCCCGCAAAGTCGAGATACGGCGTCTCTGGCTCGTTCGACTCGTGAGCCTCGTGGGACATCGCTGTCTCCTTGAACGTACTCCGGGTAGCGGTCCGCCCCTGCCGAATTCCGGCACGGGGGCCCCGGTCCCCACCGGCATCCTCCGCAATCGTCCCCCGAAACGGCAAGGCCCGCCCGGTCACAGCGTCACGGGCGGGCCTGGAGGAAGCTCGGGGATCTAGCCCAGGGTCTGGGCCGCGGCGGGCGAGGAGTCCTTGAGGAACTGCGCGCAGCGCTCGTACTCCTCCTGCTCGCCGATGGACTGCGCGGCGCGCGCGAGGGCGTGCAGGGCCCGCAGGAAGCCGCGGTTCGGCTCGTGCTCCCACGGCACCGGGCCGTGGCCCTTCCAGCCCGCGCGGCGCAGCGCGTCGAGGCCGCGGTGGTAGCCGGTGCGGGCGTACGCGTAGGACTCGACGACGCTGCCGCGCTCGTACGCCTCGTCGGCGAGGCGCGCCCAGGCGAGGGAGGACTTCGGGTACTTCGCGGCGACATCGGCGGGCTCCGTGCCGGCCGCGAGCAGCTCGCGCGGCTCCGGGTCGTCGGGCAGCTCGGTCGGGGGCGGTCCCCCGAGAAGGTTCTCGTGAAGGCTCATGGGTTCCAGTCTGCGCCATGACCGGCGATGTGTTCCATGCCAGTGATCGCGAGCCTGCCCAGAGCCCGGACCAGCGCGTCCGCGCCCGCCTCTGCCTTGGCGCGCGGACAGCCGACGTTCAGGCGCACGAATCCGGGCGCCCCGTAGGTGGCGCCCGGCATGATCGCCACGCGTTCGCGCTCGACGAGTTCCCGCTGGAGCGCGTCGTCGTCTACACCTAGGGGACGCAGATCGATCCAGGCGAGATAGCCGGCCTGCGGCGGCCGCCACCCGAGCCCGGGGAACGCGGCGTCCAGCCGCTCCGCGAGCATCGTCAGGTTCCCGCGCGTGTACTCGCGTACGCCGTCCAGCCACGGCCCGCCCTCGCGGTACGCGGCGATGTGCGCGGTCAGCGACAGGACGGCCGGCGAGGCGAGGCCCTCCGCGGTGTCCATGCGCCGCACGAACTCGGCGTGGTCGTCCGGATCGCCGATGAAGCCGTAACTCCCGCTCAGTGCCGGGAAGTTGAAGGCCTTGGTGGCGGAGGTGACGAGCGCCCAGCGCAGGCCGTCGCCGTACGGCGTCCACGGGCGGTGGACGTGGCCGGTGTGTGTCAGGTCGGCGTGGATCTCGTCGCTGATGACGGCGACGCCGTGGCGCCGGGCGAGGTCCGCGATCCGGGTCAGCTCGGCGTCCGTCCACACCTTGCCCGTGGGGTTGTGCGGCGAGCACAGGATCAGGACCCGGCTGTCGGGCCGCGCCAGCTCCCGCTCCAGGCCGGCCCGGTCGTCGACACCGGCGGTGCGCATCTCGCGGCCGAGCCCGGTGACCGCCTTGCGGAAGCCGTCGTACGTGGGGGTGTGCAGGACGACGCCGTCGCCGGGCCGCGTCCACATGCGCAGGAGCTGGGAGATCTGGTTGAGGACGGACGGGGCGTACACGAGGCGGCCGACGTCGACCTCGGTGCCGTACCGGGTCGCGAACCAGTCGCGTACGGAGCCGCGGAAGTCGTCGTTGCGCCAGTCCGTGTACCCGAACACGCCGTGCGCGAGCCGGGAGCCGAGTGCCGCGAGGACCTCCGGCGCGCAGGCGAAATCCATGTCGGAGACCGTGAACGGCAGCAGATCGGGCACCGCGAACCGGTCCGCGACCCCGTCCCACTGGACGCACCACGTGCCGCGCCGGTCGACCGGGGTGTCGAAGTCGTAGCGCACAGTCATCTACCTCCGGGTACGCCGGAGCCCGGCACCCCAGGAGGGATGCCGGGCTCCGGTGACCAGCCTCGTACTGCTTGAGCTTCGTACTACTTGAGCTTCGTGCCCGTGGAGCGCAGGTTCGCGCAGGCCTCGGAGACGCGCTTGGCCATGCCCGCCTCGGCGGACTTGCCCCAGGTGCGCGGGTCGTACTGCGACTTGACGCCGACCTCGCCGTCGACCTTCAGGACGCCGTCGTAGTTGCGGAACATGTGGTCCGCGACCGGACGCGTGAACGCGTACTGGGTGTCGGTGTCGAGGTTCATCTTCACGACGCCGTTCTCCAGCGCCGTCGCGATCTCCTGCTCGGTGGAGCCGGAGCCGCCGTGGAAGACGAAGTCGAACGGCTGCGACCCGGCGGGCTTGCCGAACTTGGCGGCGACGCCCTCCTGGAGGTCCTTGAGGAGCTCCGGACGCAGGACGACGTTGCCCGGCTTGTACACACCGTGCACGTTGCCGAAGGACGCGGCGAGCAGGTAGCGGCCCTTCTCGCCCAGGCCCAGGGCCTCGGCGGTGCGGATCGCGTCGTCGACGGTCGTGTACAGCTCGTCGTTGATCTCGTGGCTGACACCGTCCTCCTCGCCGCCGGTCGGGGTGATCTCGACCTCGAGGATGATCTTCGCGGCGGCGGCCTTCGCGAGCAGCTCCTGACCGATGGCCAGGTTGTCGGCGAGGGTCTCCGCGGAGCCGTCCCACATGTGGGACTGGAACAGCGGGTTGCGGCCGGCCTTGACGCGCTCGGCGGAGATGTCGAGCAGCGGGCGCACATAGCCGTCCAGCTTGCCCTTGGGGCAGTGGTCGGTGTGCAGCGCGACGGTGACGTCGTACTTCTCGGCGATGATGTGCGCGTACTCGGCGAGGGCCACGGCGCCCGTCACCATGTCCTTGTTGTACTGGCCGCCCAGGAACTCCGCACCGCCGGTGGAGATCTGGATGATGCCGTCGCTCTCGGCCTCCGCGAAGCCGCGCAGCGCAGCGTTCAGGGTCTGCGAGGAGGTCACGTTGATGGCCGGGTAGGCGAACTTGCCGGCCTTCGCGCGGTCCAGCATCTCGGCGTAGACCTCGGGGGTTGCGATGGGCATGTGTCCGCTCCTTGGGATGTGCGGGTGTGTGCTGTCAGACCCTGACCTGGGGCCTCTCGTCTGGAGCGGCCCCGGATGGCGACGTCATCGTCGCCCCCATCTTTCCAGACTTGCCGGACAGCTCCAGTCCTGGTCGCGTACTGGATCCGGCCCGTTATCGGCCCGGCGTCCGGCCGGCCCGTCCGGCCGGCCTCAGTCGAGGCCCAACTCGTCCTTGCCGTAGGCGAACAGGTACGGCACCCCGGCGCCCTCGGAGATCTTCTCGGCGGCGCCCGTGGCGCGGTCCACGATCGTGGCGACGCCGACGACCTCGGCACCGGCCTCGCGCACGGCCTCGACGGCGGCGAGCGGGGAGCCGCCCGTGGTGGACGTGTCCTCGACGACGAGGACGCGGCGGCCCTTGATGTCCGGGCCCTCGACGCGGCGCTGCATGCCGTGCGCCTTGGCGGCCTTGCGGACCACGAAGGCGTCGAGGCGCTCGCCCCGGGCGGCGGCCGCGTGCAGCATGGCGCCGGCGACCGGGTCGGCGCCCATCGTCAGGCCGCCCACGGCGTCGAAGTCGAGGTCGGCGGTCAGGTCGAGGAGCACCTGGCCCACCAGCGGGGCGGCCTCGCCGTCGAGGGTGATGCGGCGCAGGTCGATGTAGTAGTCCGCCTCCAGACCGGAGGAGAGCGTCACCTTGCCGTGCACCACGGCCTTGTCCTTGATCTGCTGGAGAAGCGCGTCGCGCACGTCGTTCGTCATGGCTACGAGCTTAGACCGGCCGGTCCTGGGCTCCGGCTCAGAGCGTTCGCCACGTCCAGGTGGCCGACGCCTCGAGGGGGTCCACCGGGGTGACGAGGCGCGGCAGCGTGTTCAGGCCGTCTGGCGGGCCGGTCTGCGGCTCCACGCACACGGCCGCCTCCTGCTCGTCGTAGACGACGACCCACTGCTCCCGGCTCGCGATCCTGACCTCGAGCTGCCGCGGCCAGGTGAGGGTCACGTCGACGCCGTCGGGCATCCCGAAGCAGTCGTCCCAGGGGCCGTCGGTGCGGTCGATGCGCTTACCGGTGGGGAGGTGGTCGTCGCCGCGCTCCTCCTGCCAGGCCGGGGAGAAGTCGACGCGCACGCCATCGTCGGAACCGTCGAGGGTCCGGTTGAACCAGGGGTGCCAGCCGGCCTGCGCGGGGAACGAGTTGCCGTACGTCTCGATGCCGAGCGTCAGCGTGAGGGAGTCCTCGGCGAGGCGCACCGTCTGCGTGACGCGGCCGGGCCAGGGCCAGGGCTCGGCCAGGTCGTACGTGAAGACGGCCTCGTCGGCGCTCGCGCGGGCGGTCGTCCACTCGGCGTCGCGGGCGAAGCCGTGGATGGCGTGGGGCGGCGAGTTCAGCGGCATCTGATACGTCCGCCCGCCGTCCCGGAACCGGCCGTCCCTGGTGCGGCCGCACCACGGCACCATCGGGAAGCAGCCGTACCGCTCCCCCTGCCGGAGGAGTTCGGTGCCGCCGATCCGCAGGCTGCTCACGCGGCAGCCGTTGCCCGGCTGCACGGTCACTTCCGCGTCACCCGCGGTCAGCGTCGTTTCCTGGGTAGTCACGAGCCGACCTTACTTTTCGATCAGCGCCGGCGGCGCAGTACCCGGCCGACGACGATCGCGGAAGCGACCACGACGGCCGCGGCGGGCGCGGCCCAGCGCAGCGTGGCGGTGGCCGTCGTGGACTCGGGCGCGGGCACCGGCGCGTACCGGCCGCGCGGTGGCGCGTGGTCGACCTCCTCGGCACTGCGCCCGATCATCGTCCGGCGGGCGTGGGCTGCCTCCGCGGGCGGCACGTCGGCATCGAACCCGACGTCTTCGCCGGCCTCGGCATCCTCGGGTTCCAGCTCCGCGAAGGGGGCGAGCGCGGGCGGCGGGATCTCGGTCTCGAAGACGGAGCTGTGGGCCTCGTCCGCGTCGCCGGTGTCGTCTGCGTCGTCTGCGTCGTCTGCGTCGCCAACAGTGGCATCGGCGGGGCTCTCCGGGTCCGTCCCCGGCTCCGCCACCGTGCCGAGTGCCTCCGCGAACCGGCTCAGGAGGCGGCGGACCGCGGACTGCACGGCGTCGTCGGCGAGTTCGGCGACCCGGCCGTCCCCGCTGCCCGACGCCGCAAAGGTGACGTTCGAGCCCCCGGGCACCGCGGCGACCCGTACCGTCACCGCGAACTTCACGGAACCCGTGCCCCGCGCCTCGACACCGTCGCCCTCGACCGCGAACGCCCCGGTCCGCGTCTCGGTGACGCGCAGGGAGCCGCGGTAGGTGATGGTGTGGCCGCCGATGCGGAGCTTCAGCCTGCCGCCGTCGCCGGAGGCCTCCCGCTGAAGGCCGGGCACCGCCCTCGCCACCAACTCCGGGGCTGCCAGCGCGCCCCTCAACGACTCCGCCGGAACCGGAACGAACACCTCATGCTCCATGCTGACCGAGCCTACCCACGCCCGGCCCCACCCGTCCCGCGTTCGGCACCTAGTCGGTCGCCGTACGGCCTCAGCCGGGTCACCGCTTCGGTCGGCGTACCGCCTCAGTCGGAGTACCGCGGATGCACCAAGGTCGACGGGGCGAGTCCGGTGATCCTGGAGCGCTCCGCCGCCCGTACCCGCTCGCGCGGCACCGCGCCCTGAGCAGGCGGCCGGTGGCCCGCGAGCACGAAACCCCAGTCGCTCGGTGCCCGCGTCCCGTCGAGGGTGCGGTCGGGCCCGTCGGTGATCCCGGTGAGCCGGTCCCACGCCCCGTGCCGCCGCCCGGCCGGGGCCGGCGGTGCGCCCCCGCCCACCCAGTACGGCACCGTCCGCAGGCCCGCCGCGCGCAGCGTCGTGTCGACGGTCCAGAACACGCGGGGCCGCGACGACAGCGACCCGGCGTGCACGGCGAGCCGCCCGTCCGGGGCGAGGACCTGGGCCGCCAGGCCGTAGAACTCCTGCGAGTACAGCTTCGTGCTGGCCGTGATCCCCGGGTCGGGCAGATCGGAGATCACCACGTCGTACGGGGCGTGGGGCCCGCGCAGCCAGTGGAAGGCGTCCTCGGTCGCGGCCCGCACGCGCGGGTCCTCGTAGACGTGCCCGTTGAGCGCGCTGAGCGGCGGATCGTTTCTGGCGAGGTGGACGACGCCCGGATCGATCTCGACGATGTCCACCCGCCGTACCCCGGGGAAGCGCAGGACCTCACGGGCGGCGAGGCCGTCACCGCCGCCGAGGATGAGCACGCGCGCGTGCGGTCCGGTCATCGCGGGCCGCACCAGGGCCTCGTGGTACCGCTGCTCGTCCCGGCCGCTGACGCGCAGGCGCCCGTCGAGATACAGGTCGAGCGGCTCGTGCTTCCCGCCGGTGAGGACGATTTCCTGTACGCCGGTCTGCACGGCGACGCGGACGTCGTGGCCGTACATGGCCTGCCGGGCGGCGCGCTCGAAGTCGTCGACGCGGGCCGCGGCGCAGGCGAGCAGGCCGAGCACGACGACGTTCGCCACGAGCAGCGTCCAGCGGCCCCGGCGCGTCAGGTCCCTGCGGAACAGGCCGAGTACGAGGGCGCCGCCCGCGAGCGCGTTGACCGCGCCGGTCAGCAGCGCGCCCGTCAGCTGCCCGAGCATCGGCAGCAGCAGGAAGGGGAAGGCGAGCCCGCCGACGAGCGCGCCCACGTAGTCGGCGGCGAACAGGTCGGCGACGGCGCCGCCCGGGTCCTGCCGTCTGATCCGCTGGATGAGCACCATCAGCAGGGGTACTTCGGCGCCGATGAGCACCCCGATGGCGAGGGAGAACCCGACGAGCATGTAGCGCGAGCCGCCCGCCCAGGATCCGCCCCAGTCGCCGGTCCAGGCGAACACGGCGTACAGCGCCATCGCGCTGCACCCGCCGACCAGCGCGAGGGCGGCCTCGACCGCGCCGAACCCGGCGGCGGCCCGCAGCCGCAGCCGCTTGGCCGCGAGCGAGCCGATGCCCATCGCGAAGACCATGACGGACAGGACGACGGACGCCTGGGTGACCGAGTCGCCGATCAAGTACGAGGCGAGCGCGACCAGTTCGAGTTCGTACACGAGTCCGCAGGCCGCGCAGAGGAAGACGCCCGCGAGCACGAGCAGCCGCCCCGTCGCCGGTCTCACGGGAAGGGGTGCCTTGCCCTCCTCGCTCCGGGCGCGTGGGACGCGGGACTGGACGGAGGTGCGCGGGTCGATCACGTTGGGAACGCTACGTCACCGCGCAACTCCGTCCAGTCACCCACACGTGTGTAAGTGGGCCGGTTCGCGCATGGATTGCGGGCCACGACGTCACAGCATCGCGGCGGGGATCCGCACCCCCACCCGGGTGCGGGTGACGACGAGTTGACCCTCCTGCGGATAGGCGTGCCAGGTGCGCCAGCGCACCTGACCCTCCTGCCGGTGGGCGAGCAGTGCGGTGAAGGCGTGCGGGCTGCCGGGGAACACCCCGACGAGGCCGTTGGGATGGTCGGACACCAGCGCGATGAGTTCTTGCGCGCGGCCCGCGAACGAGCCCTCGGAGAGGGTCTCGACGTGTGCCGCGAATTCGTACTCCCAGTCGCCCACGCGCTTGGCGACGCCGAGCGGCAGCGGGGTGCTGCTGCCCGGGATACAGGCGACGGTCTCGGAGCAGCTGCCCTGCTCCTCCGTCAGGAGTACCTGGTGCGAGGCTCCGAGGAGCCTCAACTGGAGCTGGGCACCGGCCAGTTCGATGTCGAGCGTGGCGAGCGCGGGCAGCGGCTCACGGCCGAGAGCCCAGGCCAGGTCGTCCGCGCGCGTGTCGGTGTAGGCGGTATTCAGGGTCGTGAGCATGGGTCGGCTCCGCTAACACGCAAAGGAGGTGAGGCCGGCGCTGAAGGGGAGGGCCGGCACGTGCCCACGAGAAACGCACGAGGGCCGCTTTGACGGTTACGAGGGAATCATGAACAGTGGCGCCACCACAGCCTTTTTACCCAACTTCGCCGGGTTTCCATCCCCTTCGGGGACCCCACAGCTCAACTGTTCAACTTCTCCGGGCAACTTGCGTACCGTTCCCGCACAACGGACCATTCCAAGCGCATATGGCGCCCCGTGGCCCGTCTGCCGCCCGCGCATACGTACGGCCCACGCGGACCGGCTGCCCCGTGTCAGCCGCCTCCCTGTGGGCCGTACGTGTCCTGGTGACGCGGTCAGCTTCCGCCGCCGCACCCGCCCCCGCCGCCGCAGGAGGACCCGCCTCCGCAGGAGCTGCCGCCCCCGCACGAGGATCCGCCGCCGCAGGAGTGCCCGTGGTGTCCGCCGGAGCTGCCCGACGAGCAGGAGGCCCCGCCCACCACACCGCCGGCGCCGCCGCCGGCCCACCAGCTGCTGCTGGACCTGCCCGACCGGCCCTTGCTCAGTGACGTCTTCCCGCTCCGCGTCTTGCCCGAGCTGCCCGCGTACGACACAGCCACGACGATGCCCACGACCACAAGTCCGAAGATGATGGCTCCGACGATCACGGCCCTCACCCGCCTCTCATTCCCCCGAGAACGCCCCCGTCGGGCGTGATTCGGGCATTCCCTGGCCTGCATACGGTCAAAGCAGAGTTGAGGAACTCCAGAGGTTTCCCATTACGCGAAAGCCCCTGGCCTGCACCGGAAGCAGAACCAGGGGCGATCGGCGGTCGATCGGGCCGCACTGCAGGCGCACCGGACGAAGTGGGGAGCAGCGGGGAATCACCGTGAAGCAGCCCTTTGCCGTAGGGCCCTTCGGGGACTGTCCGGCATCAATGCTGACTCAGCTGCTTTCTGGGGGGACTTGGGGGGACGTGGGCCCGGCGGCGAGCGTGGCGTCTTCCCGGTCCGCCGGGAGTACGGCTCGATGCTTCGAGCCGGGTCCGCCCTGCGTGGGTACCGTTCCGGATCCCGCAGCTCGTTCGGGCACCGACCGCCGACTGTTCCTCCGCTGCGCGGCGCGCCGCCCGAGGTGAGGCAGCAGGGTGTAGAAGCGGTCGGGGAGGAATACGGCGTCCGCGACGATCATCGCGCCGGAGAAGAGGGGCAGCCCCATGAGCACCGCGATGCCGATGTGCATGCCCAGCAGCATGACGAGAACGGGGTACTTGAGCCTGCCGAAGAGCACGAACGGGAAGGCCACCTGCAGGAGCACGGTCATATAGCCCGCGATCGCGATCAGAAGCGTGTGTTCGTCCACGAAGTGGGAGAGCGCGGGCCAGGGCCGGAAGAGTTCGAGGTTCAGGACGTAGTGGAGAGCGGTGCCGCCGCCCCAGGCAGGGCCCTGGACCTTGTACAGGCCGGCTGATCCATACAGAAGGCAGACCTGCGCTGCGATGACGAGCATGCCGCAGTTGTGCACCACGGTGATCAACGTGGTGCGGGATGCGCGGAGTTGCCGCGCGAGGAGGCTCCCTGCTGGTTCCGGCGCGCTGTCCGCGCGAGGCGCCTTCAGTCGGGCTCTGCGCGCATCCAGGGACCAGCGCCGGCCGCACGCGGTGAAGGCGAGGTAGAGAGCCATCAGCAGGACCAGATTGTCGCCCCCGTCCGTCATGAAGATCGCGCGGGCATGGAACGAGCACACCACGACGGCGAAGAGGACGGACATGGCCCGGGTGCGCCAGCCCAACAGGAACAGCGCGGACGTGACGAGGGCGAGCACGTAGCAGCACTCGAAGTAGGGGCGGCTGTCGGACAGGGTCAGGATGCTCCTCCACCCCGTCTGCTCGAAGAGCTCGCGTGCCAAGGCGGGCGTCCACGGTGAGTCCGGGCCCCAGATCTCGGCACGGTGCGGGAACTCACGCAGCAGAAAGATCAGGTACAGCAGCCCATAGCCGATACGCAGCACCGACGCGGCGTACAGGGACACCGGCCGGCCGGTCAGGAGGTGCCACGCCGTGGTGATCCGGTCGGCGAGCCACCGCTCGGCGCCGGAGGGCGCGGCCTTGTGCGTCTCACTTTGCATGGTGGGTCACCTTCCACCAGGGCAGCAGCCGGTTCTCGACCGGCTTGGGCGGGCGATCGCCGGCCGCGGCGCCGGGTACGGCGATCGGCAGTGCGACGACGCGGAGCTGAATGAAGTCGAAGCTGCCTCCTCTGCGGTCGGCGACCCGGTCCGCGGCGATGTTGCTCAGGTACTTCTGCATCATCAGGGCGCGTTCCGTGCGCGCCTTGTCGTCGCCTCCGTGCGAGTCGACGTAGCCGGCCCAGGCACGGCGCAACATGTTCTGCGCGGTGTGGCTCGGGAACGCTTGATGCTCGACTGCGGAGCTGTCCACGGCGGTCAGGTCGAACCAGGGGCTCACCTGGACCGGTCCGTCGCGTTCGGTGTGTGCGGTTCTCACCAGAATCTGCCGGTTGACGGATTCTGGGTCCGGGGCGAAGAGCCGCCAATTCTGTTCGAAGAAGGGGAACACCCATGCATTGATCTGCGGGCTGTATCGCTTGGACAGGGTGTTCGCCGGCGCTACATGGAGGAACACCAGAACCACGTGGACGACACTCGCCGCCAGGCACAGGACGACGGCAGTGCGCAGCCCGGCCCTCAGCACAAGGGCACTTTTCGAGAAAGTGGGCGTCGCGGCCGTGGCGTCAGGACATCCCCGCGCTACAGGACCTGATTCGGCGTGCTGAACTTCCTTCACATCCGCTGAGTCAATTCCGCTCGACACCGCGCACCCTGTCTTTCTCATTTCAGTTGCTCGCTCCGCGTTCCGCGCCTACTGCCACCGACGGCGCGCGGCGGATTCGATGAGAATCCCGCCACGCGCCGTGATCCGGTGAGCGGGCTGAGCGCAGTGCGCTGCCTAGCCCTCGTAGCTCTTGGATTGGTGGTCGCCCTCGTAGCCCTTGGGCACGTCGTCGTAGCCGTAGTCCTCGTCAGGCTGCTTGCCGTGGTCCGGATTTCCGTAACCACCCTCGTCCGGCTGCCCGTAACCACCGTGGTCCGGCTTCCCGTGACCACCCTGGTCCGGCTTCCCGTGACCACCGTGGTCCGGCTTCCCGTGACCACCCTGGTCCGGCTTCCCATGGCCACCGTGGTCCGGCTTCCCATGACCACCGTGCTTCGGCCCGCCCGGCCCATGGCCGTGTCCGCCGCCGGGGCCGCCGGTGGTGTTCCCGGCCGTGTTGCCCTCGGTGTTCCCGCCGGTGGTGTTTCCGGCCGTGTTGCCGGCGGTGTTCCCGGCCGTGTTGCCGGCGATGTTGCCAGAGGTGCTGCCGCTCGTGACGAGGGGTCCGCCCAGGAGGCCGCCGGTGGTGATGCCACCGCTGACGAGGCCGCCACCGAGGAGGCCACCGCCGGTGGTCGTGCCCGTGGTGGTTCCGGTGGTGGTTCCGGTCGTCGTGCCCGTGGTGGTTCCGGTCGTCGTTCCACCAGTGGTGGAATTCGCGCACCCGCCGAGGAAGATCCTGTTGTTGTTGAGGGTCACAGAACCCACCCGGGCCAGCAGCCGGCCCTCGACGTTCGTTCCCTGGTTCACGGTGATCGAGTTCCCGGCCATGAGCGTGCCCACGAAGCTGGTGGTGACGCCGAGCGACGCATCTTGGCCGATCTGCCAGAACACGTTGCACGGCGAAGCGCCGTTGGTGAGGAGAATGCGGCTGGAGGTCGCGGTCGTCAGGGATTCCGGAATCTGGAAGACCCAGACCGCGTCGGAGCTGCCCTGGCCGTCCAGGATCAAGTCGCCGGTGATGCCGACGCCGGCGGTGGCGTGGTAGACGCCGGGCAGCAGCGCCGGGCCTCCGCCGATTCCCGCCGCAAGCGGGAAGTCCTGCGCCTGACCGGCGGCGTTGTTGTACGCCACGATCAGGTCGGACTTGGCCTGGAGGGCGTTGGCGTCCGCCGCGTGCACGGCACCTCCCACCTGTCCGGGCGGGAATCCGGTGATGGCCGGATTCGGGTGTGTCCCGAGATCATGGGCGAGCACCGAGTTGCCGGTGTTGGTAACTCCCTGACCCGCCAGAACGGAGTAGCTGGCGGTTGTGCCCAGAGGCACGGGCAGGGCGATCGCCGACGCCGCAGTCGGCGTCAGGAAGACCATCGCAGCGGAAACTGTCACGGCGAGGGCCGAGGCCAGCAAGCCGGACAAAGTACGGCGGTGATCTACTTGGGGGATCTTCAGTTTCATCGAGGCCATTCCTGTGGGGGGGGCATGGCATACCGGGCCCTACCGATCACCCGGGAAGCCTTAGTTTTACTGCCGCCGCATATTACGCAGAAGTAGTCCACTGCCCATTCAAATGACAGGGGGAAAGATGTAGATCATTCGACCGGCGCACAGTATTCCGGAAATATTCCTATTCGCATTTTCGGCCCATCAGCACTCCCTCGAATGGAGTGGTCGAAGACCCATGCCGATCAGCGCAATGTCATCGGGGATCTCGGACAACGGCAGGCGACGACACCCCACCCCTTGGTCATGGAGGGGGTGCGTGGGGTACCGGCCCACGTGCCCAATCCCCGAACGCGAGTTGAGGAACTCCAGAGGTTCGGCGCAGGATGGCGGCCATGACCTCCAGCGCGCGCCCTCTGCTCAACCGCCGTCTCGCCGAGTTCGGGACCACGATCTTCGCGGAGATGTCCGCGCTGGCGACGGCGACCGGCTCGATCAACCTCGGTCAGGGCTTCCCCGACACGGACGGCCCCGAGGAGATCCGCGAGGCGGCCGTACGGGCGCTGCGCGACGGCCGCGGGAACCAGTACCCGCCGGGCCCCGGCGTCCCCGAGCTGCGCACCGCGATCGCCGCGCACCAGGAGCGCCGCTACGGCCTGGCCTTCGACCCGGACCGCGAGGTCCTCGTCACGGCCGGCGCCACCGAGGCCATCGCGGCCTCGCTGCTCGCCCTGGTGGAACCCGGCGACGAGGTCGTCGCGCTGGAGCCGTACTACGACTCGTACGCGGCCAGCATCGCGCTGGCGGGCGGCACCCGCGTCCCCGTCACCCTGCGCCCCGACGGCGGCGCCTTCCGCCTCGACCTGGACGAGCTGCGCGCCGCGGTCACCGACCGCACCCGCCTCCTGCTGATCAACACCCCGCACAACCCGACCGGCACCGTCCTCACCCGCGAGGAACTCACCGCGATCGCGGCCCTCGCCGTCGAACGCGACCTCCTGGTGATCACGGACGAGGTGTACGAGCACCTCACCTTCGGCGACGCCACGCACATCCCGCTCGCCACGCTCCCCGGCATGCGCGAGCGCACGGTGACGATCGGGTCCGCCGGCAAGACTTTCTCGTTCACGGGCTGGAAGGTCGGCTGGGTGACCGCGTCCCCCGAGCTGGTCACCGCGGTCCGCTCGGCCAAGCAGTTCCTCACCTACGTCGCGTCCGGCCCCTTCCAGTACGCGATCGCCGAGGCGCTCGCACTGCCCGACTCGTACTACGACGCCTTCCGCGCCGACATGAGCGCCAAGCGCGACCTCCTCGCGGACGGCCTCGCAGCGGCCGGCTTCGAGGTGTTCCGGCCCGCGGGCACGTACTTCGTCACCACCGACATCCGCCCGCTCGGCGAGAGCGACGGCTTCGCGTTCTGCCGAGCACTGCCCGAACGCGCGGGCGTGGTCGCCATCCCGAACGCGGTCTTCTACGACCACCGCGACGCGGGCGCCCCCTTCGTACGCTTCGCGTTCTGCAAGCAGATCCCGGTCCTCGAAGAGGCGGTCGCCCGCCTCAAGAAGCTGGCCTGACCGGGAATCGGCTGAAAGCTGATCGGGTCCACCGCCGAACATGCAGGTGACTGTCCGGCAGGTGGGCCGATCACTGGTTCCCGCTGGCCGAAATCCCATCGCTCCCAGTAACTGACCCCTTACGCCGCGTCAGCGTCGCGTGCTGTCATATGACTTGAGCACGGCACGCCGACGCATCTGGCCAAAGGGGGATCTCCATCATGAGGGCGCGTCGCACCTCCCGCCGTCGTCCCGCCCGGCGTCGTCCTGCCCGACGCCGTCCCGCCCGCCGCTCCAGGAAACAGGACCAGCACATCGCCCTGTTGGTGGCCGCCGTCGCGGCGGTCGGCCTGGCGGTCGCCGTTGTGCGGTGGCTGCTCGTCCACTGGTGGGTACTCGTTCTCGCGGGCGTGATCGCTGCCGTTGTGGCCGGCTGGTGGTTTCAGCAGATGAGGCAGCGGGCGGAGTGGGCACGCGTACGGGCCCGGGCTCTGCGGCTGCGTATCGCCGAGATCGACGCTCTGGATCACCGCGCATTCGAGTTCGCCGTACGGGACTTGATGCGCCGGGACGGTTGCCGGGCCGAGCAGCTCGGTGGCGCCGGTGACGACGCCTGCGATGTACGCGCCGTCGATCCCGCCGGCCGAGTCTGGGCGATCCAGTGCAAGCACCGACGTGACGGAGACCGTGGCTCCGCCGTCGGTGTCGGAGTGCTGCAACAGGTCAACGGCACCGCCCGCCAGATCCACGGCGCGGACATCGCGGTCGTGCTCACCAACGGACGCTTCTCCTCCAAAGCCGTCCCCTGGGGCAAGCAGCACCGCATCCACCTCGTCGACCGCAACACACTCGGCGAGTGGGCCGCAGGCTCGCGCCCCCTGTGGGACCTGCTCGACCGCATCCCGCCGCCGCGTCGCCCGACCGCGCTGTCCTGACCAGAGGGGGAGTTGATCCCGTGATCCTGACACTCAACGTGGCGGTCCTGCTGGCCGTGATCATCTACCTGCGTATCCGTCGCACTGTGCACGCCCGCAGCAGATCCGACCAATGGCTCACCGTGGCCATCGTGCTGGTCTTCGGCGTACTGATCGCACCGACCGCCTTCGGACGGCAACTCATCGACGTCCTGGGCAATCTCGCGCAGGGCATCTCAGAGGCCAGCGGGCCGTGAGATCCCGGACCGCGCGCCAGACAGACAGCGTGCGGCTCAGCAGGCCACGTCCAGACCGTTCCTGGGTGCTCCGGGTCGGCATTCCCGGCAGTGCCCCGACTCCGGTGCCGGACTGCTCCGCATGCAGCATGGGGGCGTCGTCGTCAGCGACTACGCCGCCCTCGACATGCTGTTCGCCGTCCTGGTCGGCCAGATCTCCGCGGCCTGCCGAGCCTGAGGACGCACCGCCCTGAGGCCGGTCGGGTCCCCGCTTCCTGAGCGGGGACCCGTTGCACGCGTGATCCAAATGGGACGGTTGTGACCGTACCCACGCGAGGCTCTTCGGCATACCCTTGCTGGCTCGGGCAGCGACAGTACGACCGCTGCCACGGGACGCGTGAGGGGGACACGTGGAAGTGGCTCGACCAACTGCGGACATTTATCCGGCGGGTGCCACCCGATGGCAGAACCGCTGCGACGGCCATGCCTGAGCGCCCTTCCCCGTACCCGGCCTTTCCCGCGAGCGAGGAGCAGCTCGTGGAGGCGCTGATGCGGGTGTCCGTCATGGAGGACCGGCGCAGCCGCAGCATGTGTGTGGAGCGGGCGTTCCACCGGCTCGGACAGCGCCTGCCCGTGGGCGAGTTCGGCGACAAGAAGCCGCACATCGTCGAAATGGTGCGGGTGTTCGGCGCCGTGCCCCAGGGGTGGCTGCGGCTGGTGGAGGCCGTCCGTTATCTGGCGGACGACGATCTGGCCTCGCTCCAGGCGTCCGCGCTCGTGGAGTCGCCGCTGCCGCCGCCCGGCGACCCGTCGCAGCGGGCCGCGCTCGACCCGCTGCTGAGCGGGCTCGACCGGGACACCGTGCCGGATCTCGCCGAACTGTTCCGCCACGTGGCCGGGGACAGCTTCGGGCCGCTGCCGAGGACGACCCGCACGGCACGCGAGGCGTACGAACTCCTGGAGCAGTGCAACGTTCCTCCGGACGGGATACCGAGGAGCGTGCGCTTCCTGCACGAACTGGCGTACCTGGTCGGCCCGGAGCGCGGCGACCCGCTCAGGGTCTGGCTCAGCCGCCACATCCGCTCCCTCGCCGACGCGGGACCCGAGGGGCAGCGCATGCTCGCCGCCGTCCGCACAACCACCGGGAACTGGCGAAAAGACCCCGGACGGGAAGCCTTCCTGGTGATCCGGCTCCGGCCGTTGACCGAGTCACCCGACCGTGTCGCACTCACCTGCTGGACGAGCACCGGCAACGCCTGGGAACCGCGTCAGCGGGACGACCGGGAACTGCGCCTGACGGAGGTGCCCGACTGGGTCGCCACCCTCGTCGACCGGGAGGAAGAGCGGCTGCGGCACCACGACGGCGGCATCGTCGTGGAGTTCATCCTCTCCCTCGCGATGGCGAACACGCCCGTGGAGGACTGGACCCGGCCGACCCCCTTCGGGTCGCGCCAGCCCGGCCTCGGCCGTTCGGCCCCCTACCGCCCTCCGCTGGGCATGGACTACAAGGTCGTCATTCGCAGTCTGGAGCGGATGGAAGCGCGCCAGGTCCACCGGGTGTGGAACGCGCGCTGGGAGGTACTGAGGGGCGGGGGCGCGGGGCGCGTGCACCGGTGTGAAACCGGCGCCGGATCCCAACAGCAGGCGCTCTACGCCAAGTTGAAGCACAATCAGGCCATTGTGCTGATGACTCTGGGGTCGTCACCGGACGAGGATCACGGGCTCAGCGAGCTGACGCTGGGCCTCCAGGCGGGCCTGCCGGTGCTGCTCTGGGCTCACCAGGGACCACTCGGCGACAGTGAGCACGAGGAACTTCACAGGGTCGCCGAAACGGGTGCCTGGGACGACTTGTTGGAGACGGTCACGCGCTTGCGCTTCTCTCCCGGAACACGCGACGATGGGCACGAGGGTTCCATCGACTCTCGTATCGCTGTGCTGTGGGACGATCCGAGCCGCCTTCCCGAAGTGCCCCAATCAGCGAGTTGAAGAGGTGCGGCCCAACCAGGTGTTCGGGCCAGGGCGGTTGGGAAGTACGGACGTGCACCGACCGGGCACGAACCAGGGTGAGGGGGAACGGTCGATGGCCGACAGGGATCCGCACGTTCCGGCACAGGCCGACGGCGCCGCGGCCGATCCCGGCGCATGGCGCATCTACCGAGGCACGGCGAGGCCCCGCGGCAAGGAGCCCGTGTCCCGCCAGTTACCCCCGCCCCCGCCCTGGCGCCGCTTCACCGGCGCCCCCCTGATCACCGGTTCGCCGCCCGACGACGAGGACGAGTTCACCCGCCGCCTCGGGCCACCGGACGGACCCGTCGTGCGGACCGCGTCGGAGCAGGAACTCGACCTGGTCAACGCCGCGCTCTTCCTGCGCAGGCCGCTGATCGTCGCGGGCCCTCCCGGCATCGGGAAGTCGAGCCTCGCCCACTGCATCAGCCGTGAACTCTCCCTCGGCCGCGTCCTGCGCTGGTCGATCACCAGCCGCAGCACCCTCAAAGACGGCCTCTACACCTACGACGCCATCGGCAGAGTGCAGGAAGCGGCCACCCGCGGCGCCCTGCGCGGCTCCGGACCCGGCGCCGCCGGCGATCCCGCACCCGACCCGGACGGCCTGACGAACCTCGGGGACTACGTCCAACTCGGCCCGCTGGGAACGGCGTTACTGCCTCGCGAGACCCCGCGCGTCCTGCTCATCGACGAGTTCGACAAGTCCGACACGGACCTCGCGGGCGATCTGCTGAGCGTCTTCGAAGAGGGCGAGTTCCGCATCAACGAGCTGGCCCGCGTGCGCTCCAGGCTCCCCGACGCCGAGGTCCACACGGACGACCCGGACGGCACGGCGGTCATCCACCACGGATCGGTGCGCTGCGCCGCGTTCCCTGTCGTCGTGATCACAAGCAACGGCGAGCGCACCCTGCCGCCCGCCCTGCTGCGCCGCTGCCTCTACCTCGACCTCCCCGCGCCCGACGCGGGCCAGCTCGCCGCCATGCTGGCGGCGCAGCTCTCGCAGGACGACGAGGGGCGCACGGAGATGATCCGTGACTTCCTCAACCACGCGCGGACCGGCGGCTCGCTCGCCGCGGACCAGCTCCTCAACTCGGAGTTCCTGCGCACCACGCCCGCGGGCCCCGACCAGGGGTCCATGAGCTCGCTGTTGCACGCGCTGTGGCGACGGCTCGACGAGGTCGGCACTGGATGAAGCGGTCGCCCTCCCACGGCGGCGTGGCGGGTGACGGTATCGGGCCGGGTGCCGCATCGCTGGCCGAGGCGTCCCCGCAGCCGCACTGGTACGAGGCGGGTGAGGTCCTGTGGCTCGCCGCGCAGCGCTGGCTGCGGCTGAAGGACGCCCAGCGCGGCAGGCCACGGCCCGGCCGGCCGGTCGAGCTGCCCGAAGCGCCGGAAGTGCCGAAGACGCCGGAAACGCCGGAGCCCGCTGAGGTCGATCGCCCACGCCCCGAGGACGTGGACGCCCCCGTGCCTGACCTCACGCAGGAACCCGTTGAGCATCCCGTGCCCGTGAACGGGCCGCCGGCACAGGTCGCGGATCCCGGCGCACATGTGGACTCGCTTCTCATGAGCCTCGGCAACGGCTCCGCCCTCGACCGCTCGCGGGAGATCGAGAAGGCGCTGGAGCCGCTGAAGCGGCGCATCGCCTCCCGGAGCCAGGTCTTCCTGAACGAGGAGGCCACCGCCGAACTGCACGCCGAGACCGGCGTGTGGCTGCCCCAGCTGGAGGCCGGCCGGGAACGCTGGCTGACCGTGACGCTCCTGGTGGACTCGGGCGACTCGATGCGGCTGTGGTCGCACACGGCGCAGCGCCTCGCCGAGACCCTGCACTGCTCGGGCGCCTTCCGCGACGTACGGACCGTGCGCTGGCAGGAGGACGGCGGTGAGCCCGTCAGCGACACCGAGGGCCGGCATCTGGTCCTCGTCCTCACCGATCTGCACGCCGACCACTGGGGCGACGGCAGCGCCCGGCGCCGGCTCGCCCGGTGGGCCCGCACGATGCCCGTCGCGCTCGTGCACGTGCTGCCGGAGCACGTCTGGGCGAGGGCGGGCACGCAGACCAGCAGCCTGCTGCTGACCAGTCCGCGGCCCGCGGCCCCCAACAGCACCTGGAAGGCCGAGCCCGTGGGCCTGGTCATGCCCACCGCCGAAGCCGACGGACCCGACGGAACCGACGCGCCGGATGCCTGCGACGGGGTGCGGCTGCCGGTGGTGACGCTGACCCCCGAGGGGCTCGGCGGCCTCGCCCGCTTCCTCGCCCACGACACCACCGGTGGCTACACGGTGCGCGTCCTGGACCGGACACCCGGCGACGAGACCGCCGTCGCGCGCAGGCCCGCCGCCGCGCTGCCCGCCGACATCCAGGTCAAGACCGTGCGGGCCCAGCTCTCCCCCACCGCCTACCACCTGGCCCGCCTCTCCGCGGCCGTCCCGCTCAACCTCGACGTGCTGCGCCTGCTCCAGGAAGGGCTGATCCCCGGGGCGCGGAACTGGCACGTGGCGGAGCTGCTCCTCAGCGGGCTGCTGCAGCGCACAGAGGCGGAACCGGGCGAGAGCGCCGGGCCGGGCGTCGAGCTCGAATTCGGCGAGGGCGTGCGGCGGGAGCTGCTCTCCGACGGGACGCGCGGCGAGACGGCCCGCGCGCTGATGCTGGCCTTGGACCATTTGGCGGTCGCCGTACCGGCGTACGGGGAAGGCGTCGCCCTTCTGCGCGAGCCGGATCGCGCGCGGAGTGTCTCCATGGAAGGTTTGCGGCCATGGATTTCGTCTATTCTGCCCGCTTTCGCGGCCATGGCAGGACCGCACGCCACCGCTGCCAGGGAGCTTGAGGCACGCCTCGACGAACCTCCACCTCCGGTGGCCACACCCTCCGGCGAACCCAGTCGGTTTGCCGGTGGGGCCGGGCCCACCGCCGCCCCGCCGGACACCGGCAACGAAGTACCGGACACCGGCAACGAAGAAAGGGTCGAAGAAGTGAGCGGCTTGCAGTCCACCCAGGCCGGGTCAAGGGGTGACGCGCTGCAGAAGCCGCCACCCGTCTGGGGCAACGTCCCTCCCCGAAACCGTGCCTTCACCGGCCGCGTCCAGCTCCTGGAGGACCTGCACCGCAGGCTCCAGGAGGGGACAACGGCGGTGCTGCCCGAGGCACTCCAGGGCATGGGCGGTGTCGGGAAGTCCCAGCTCGCCGTCGAGTACGTGTACCGGCATCTGCACGAGTACCAGGTCGTGTGGTGGATTCCCGCCGAACAGACGCAGCAGATCCGGCAGGCCCTCGTCAACCTGGCGAGCAGGCTCGGCCTGAGCGTCGGCAGCGGCGAGGCGAACACGGCGGTGCCGGCCGTCATCGAGGCCCTGCGCATCGGCGAACCGTTCAAGAACTGGCTCCTCATCTTCGACAACGCGGAAGACCCGGAGTCCGTAAGGGAGTTCTTCCCGACCAACGGCCCCGGCCGCATCCTCGTCACCTCACGGAACGCGCAGTGGTCGTCCTCGGCGCGTCCCCTGGAGGTCGACGTGTTCACCCGCGAGGAAAGCCGGTCGCTCCTCCAGATGAGAGCGCCGAACCTGGACGACGCGACCGCGGACCGGCTCGCCGAGACCCTGGGCGACCTTCCGCTGGGCATCGAGCAGGCCGCCGTATGGCTGGCCGAGACGGGCATGCCCGCGGACGAATACCTGCGCATGTTCGAGCAGCAGGCCAACGAGCTGATGCTCAGCGACCCCCCGGTGGACTACCCGCTGTCCGTCGCCGCCGCCTGGAACGTCTCCCTCGACCGGCTGCGCAAGAACCATCCCGCGGCCCTCCAACTCCTCCAGGTGTGCGCCTTCTTCGCGCCCGAGCCGATCTCCCGGCGCCTGCTCACCGGCGTCCGCGACGCCCCCGTACCCCCCGAGCTCAACGCGGCACTCAGTGACCCGATCCGGCTCGGCCGCGCCATCCGCGAGATCAACCGGTACGCCCTGGCGCGCATCAACCACAACACCAACACCATCCAGCTGCACCGACTGGTCCAGCGCGTCCTCATCACCCAGATGTCGGAGCCGCTGAAGTCGCAGATGCGCGGCGGCGCCCACCGGCTGCTCGCCAAGTACGACCCCGACGAGCCCGCGGCGTCCCACCAGTGGAAGCAGTACGGCGACCTGCTGCCGCACGTCCTCAACAGCAGGGCCGTCGAGTCGAAGGACCCCTGGGTACGCCAACTCGTCCTGAACGAGATCCAGTACATGTTCTCCTGGGGCGACCACCAGGGCTCCCTCGACCTGGCCAGGGAGGCGTAC
The DNA here is from genome assembly GCF_044748025.1 of Streptomyces sp. NPDC090032. Lineage (NCBI taxonomy): Bacteria > Bacillati > Actinomycetota > Actinomycetes > Kitasatosporales > Streptomycetaceae > Streptomyces > Streptomyces sp. NPDC090032. The sequence continues at coordinate 143,439 of NZ_JBIVFF010000005.1, forward strand.
ACCACCTGGCGCGAGGCCGACGGGGACACCGCGGAGCACGTGCTCAACGCGGCCAAGCTCTACACGAACGCGCTGCGCATCCTGGGCCGCTACTCGGAGGCGTACGAGCTCGACCAGCGCACCCTGGCCGGCATGACCGAGGTGCTCGGCCCCGAGCACGAGTCGACGATCGACATCACCAGCATGGTCGCCTGGGACCTGCGGCTGCGCGGCGACTTCCAGGCAGCGCTCGAACTCGACAAGCACGCCTACGAAACCTGCGAGCGCCTCTTCGGGCCCAACGACCCGGCCACCCTCATCACCGCCCACCGGCACGCGCTGAACCTGCGGTTCATCGGGCACTTCAGGGCGGCTCTCGCGCTCGACCGCATGACGCACAGCCGCAAGGTCGCGGAGCTCGGTGAGAACGCGGCGTCGACCTTGGGGACCATGGCGTCGGTGACGTTCGACCTCCAGGAGGGCGGCGAGTACCTGGCGGCCCGCGACCAGGCACGGGACGTCGAGGAGCGCTTCCGCAACACCCTCGGCGACACCCATCCGAACACGATCTCCGCGATCCGGGTCCTGTCGGTGGCCGAGCGGCGCGCCGGACAGCACGACCTGGCTCTCGAACTCTCCAGCCGGGCCCTGCTCATGTTCCGCACCCGCTACGGCAGCCTGTACCCACAGACGGTCAACGCGCTGGCCTCGCACGCCATCGACGTACGGCACAGCGGCGACCTCGCACGGGCACTCGAACTCGGGCAGGAGGGGTACGAGGGGTACGAGGCGCTGCTCGGTCCGCGGCATCCTCACTCCGTCGCGGGACGTGTCAACCACGCGATCTGTCTGCGCCTGGCCGGGCGGACCGAGGAGGCCCGGGCGGCCAACGTGGACGCGCGGGAGCAGCTGACGGAGCTGATCGGCGAGGACCACCCCAACACGCTCTCCTGCACCGCGAACCTCGTCGCGGACCTGTTCGAGCTCGGCGAGATGCAGGCGTCGGTGGAGCTCGCCACGAGGTCGCTCGACCTGTGCCGCACCAAGCTCGGCGAGGACCACCCCATCACCCTCGCCACGGCGCTCAACCTGTCGCTCGGGCTGCGGCAGCTGCAGCGCGACGACGAGGCGGACGAGCTGTACGCCGACACGGCCGAGCGCTACCGGCGCACACTCGGCGAGAACCACCCGGCGACCACAGCGGCCGCGGACGGCAGGCCCGCGAACTGCGACATCGACCCGCTGCTGATGTGACGTCGTCGGTATCCACGTGACCCCGCCCGGGACCTGTCCGGGGCGGGGTCAGTGCTGTGGCACGCCCGTCGCGGGCCGCTGGATGAGCCCGGGGATACGCGCGGTCCAGCGGGCCAGTTCCAGCGGGTCGGTCGCCTGTGTGCCGCGGGCGCGCTCGTCCAGGGCGAGCGCCCGCACCAGCTCGGGGCGGTGCAGCAGGGCCGTGGCGGGGGCGCCCTCGCCGGACTCCTCAAGGGCGAGACCGAGGCCGACCCAGGCCGGGCGGGTCCCGGGGGCGGCAGCCAGGACGGCGCGGTAGCGGTCCACGGCCCGCGCCGCGTTCGCCGGCCCGCCGCGCAGGAGGCACATGTCCGCTTCGAGCAGGTCCGGGGACCGCTCGACCCCGGAGAGCCGCGAGCGCGTGTCCGGGGTGAACGTTCCTGCATCGGCGATATGCAGCCGCCGTAGCTCACAACGGAGTTCGGGCAGGCGCGGCGGCGGATCCGTGCGCAGCCGGGACAGCGGGGCGGTCACCTCTTCGACCGGGCCGCCGCCGAGCCGGTGGTCGGCGAGCAGGCGGGTGGCGGCCGGGTCGGGCGCGAGGTTGTGGCTGCACCACGTGGCCCGCAGATCGGCCAGCTCCGTCCGCGCCACGGCGAGGGCCTCGGCCGGTACGTCGTCACCGGCCCACGGAGCGGTCTGGCGCGCCATCCCGTCGACGAAGGCCCGGCCCCACGGGGTGAGTCCGGGCCGGTCGTCCAGCGTGCGCAGGGCGATGGCCACCGCGTCGCGCCACACGGCGAACTCAAAGTGCGCGAGAGCGGCCCGGGGGCCGGTCAAGGCGTGCCGTTCGGTGCGCCAGAAGCCGGCGACGCCGGTGAACGCGTACGTGCCGTGCAGCAGGCCCCACGCGGGGCGCGGGTCCGTGCGCCAGGGTGCGTAGAGCAGCGTGTCCGCCCGGGGTCCGCCCGCGGCCCGGTCGACGAGCTGGATCTGGTGGCTCAGGGCGTTGAGCACGGAGTGCCGTGACTCGTGGACCAGCGTGACCGCGAAGTCGACGGCGTCGCACGGCAGGGAGACCAGCGCGCTCCCGAACGCCTCGGCGTACGAGGCGCTGGAGGCGCGGAAGCGGGGCATGCCCGGCAGGGGCACGAGCGAGTTCAGGACGAGCGGCACCGCGGCGGCCGCGTCCGGGTGCCGGGCTCCGAGCAGGTGTGCCGCGTCGTGCAGATGCCGCTGCCAGGTGTCCGACTCGGTGTCGGTGAGCGGGGCCGGGGGCGGCCAGGTGGACCGGAAGTCGCGGTAGGGGTCCGAGTCGTCCAGCAGGACGCCGGGGCCCGGCTCGCGCGGGGTCCAGCTCAGCAGGCGCGCGGGGTGCCAGCCCGGGGCGGGCAGGTCCGGGGCGGCGGGCAGTTCGAGCACGTGCGGGCCGAGCGTGACGCGGGTCGTGCCACGCCCGTCCGTCTCCACGGTGGCGACGTCGTGGTCGCCGCGGGCGTCGTCCAGGACGGCGTGCCCCACCGTCGGCAGGATCACCGTGCCCGCGCGGGCGGGTACGTGGACGCGCGCGATAAGTCCCGCCCGCAGCGCGGCCGCTGCGGCGAGCGCGTGCGCGTAGCCCGCCTCACGCCACAGCGGGGGTTCGCCGGGCGCGGGCTCGGCACCCTTGCGCAGCCGCCCGAGCAGGCGGACCGCCCAGACCCCGACCGGCGGATGCCCGAGTACGCGGGCCACGGCCTGCGGATCCTGGGCCTCCGCACGAGCCAGCAGGTCGAAGGCGTGCGCCAGCGGGGGCAGCGGCCCTTCGCCCAGTTCCGCCCCGCGTTCCGCTTGCGCAGCGGCCACGGCCCGCAGCATGAGCATCCGGCGGCTGCGCTCCGCCGCCGCGATACGGGTCCGGGTGGGTGCGGTGATGCGCCCGGTGGCGATGGCCTCCAGATCGGCGACCGGCACGTGGTGCCGCGTCAGCACGGCAGGGCAGGCCGGTCGGGCGCCTCAGGTCCGTCGCACGGGGATGCCGGGTCGAACGGCGCGGGTGGCCCGTGTTCGTGGCGCGGCTCCTGGGGGGCCGTGCCACCGTGCTGTCGCGCGCTGAAGTACGGGCTGTCCTGCCCACTGCCCACGACCTGCCCGACGGCGTCCTCCGTCAGATGGTCGAGCAGAGCGTTCTGCGCCTCCGTCACCAGTGGGTCCCTCAGTGCCATGGCCTCCTGAAGGCCCCAACGGCTGAGATCGACAAGACCGGTCTCGATGTCAGTCGTAGAAGTCCTCACGTCAAACTTCCCCCTGTCGGCTCCCGCTCGCGGCCCCGCGGCGCAGACCCACCTCCTTCCCATAGTGGCCCGTGGTCAGCCGCGCCGAAAGGGGCTCCGGTGGCCATCAAGGCTTGAATTGTTCGATTCATGGCCGGGGGAGACGGCATCCGGTGCCGCGGCGCGCCATTGGCCAGATGCTCAACTGGCGTGCCGTGTGGGGAAATTGATGCGCTCCGGAGGTACGGGTCAAGGTACGGGTCAAGGGACGGGTCCCCGTCCCGGCCTCGCACCCGGCTTCCGCGCTGCCCGGACAGGTTCCTGGACTGGTTCCTGGACTGGTTCCTGGACTGGTTCCTGGACTGGTTCCTGGACTGGTTCCTGGACTGGTTCCTGGACTGGTTTCTGGACTGGTTCCTGACGGTCCGGCACGGACCCTCCCCACGCCCGTTGTCACGCAGCCGCGCCGTCCGTCCCTCATCCGCACCCGTGCGGACCCTCCCGGCTCGCGCGCCCCGCGAGGTGCCCGCAGGGTGCGGAGATGTGACCCAGCAGCAACTCGCCCCGGCCTCCGCCACCGTCCCCGTCGCGGAGCCCGGCACCGGACCACGTTCCCGCCCGGCCCGGCTCAGGGCCGCCGCCCCCCTCCTCACCGCACTCGGCCTGTTCGCGGCGGCCCGGCTCACCGGAGTCGTCGTGATGGCCGTGACCGCCTCGATGACCGGCAAGAACACAGGCGTCCTGCTCGGCAGGTCCTGGGACTCGCTCTGGTACCTCAGGATCGCCGCGGACGGCTACGGCCGCTCCGTGCCCTACAGACCCGGCATCATCTTCAACGACCTCGCGTTCTTCCCGCTCTACCCCGGGCTGGTCCGCGCACTGCACACCGTGCTCCCCCTCAGCGGCGGCGCCACCGGGATGCTCATCGCCTGGACCGCGTCCCTGGCCGCCGCGGCCGGGATCTACGCGATCGGGGTGCGCCTGCACTCCCGGCCCGTCGCCGTCCTCCTCGTCCTGCTGTGGGGGCTGCTGCCGCACTCCGTGATCCTGACGATGGCGTACTCCGAGCCGCTGCTCACCGCGTTCGCCGCCTGGTCCCTGTACGCGGTCCTGACGGGGCGGTGGATCTGGGCGGGCACGCTCGCCGCGCTGGCCGGCGTCTCCCGTCCCAACGGGTTCGCGGTCGCCGCGGCGGTCCTCGTGACGGCCGCGTACGAGGTGATCAGCAAGCGCGGCAGAAATGTTTCCCACAGCCTGTGGACAGGCGCCGCGCTCGCCCCGCTCGGCTGGACCGGATACGTCCTGTGGGTCGGCTTCCAGAGGGGCGATCCGCTCGGCGGCTACTTCGCCGTGCAGCGGGACTGGGGCTCGCGCTTCGACTACGGCGTCGGCGCGCTGCGCGTCGTACGGCATCTGCTGTTCAAGGGCGACCCCTTCGTCTACCCCATGACCTTCGTGCTCGTCGCCATCGCCGTACTGCTGTTCGCGCTGCTCATCGCCGAGCGGGCGGCCCCGCTGCCGCTCATCGTCTACAGCGGCGTACTCCTGCTCGTCGCGCTCGGCGGCTCCGGCTTCTTCCCTTCCAAGCCGCGCTTCCTGCTGCCCGCGTTCCCGCTGCTGCTGCCGCTGGCTCTCGCGCTGGCGCGAACGGCGAGAGCCCGGCCGCTGAGCGCCCTCCTGGTGGTGGGCGCGCTGGCCGGGCTCTCACTTGCGTACGGGACGTATCTGGTCGCGTTCGCGCACAGGCCCCTGTAGGCAGTTACGGAAACTGCCTGAGTTACGGAAACTGCCTACGCGTCGTCGGACGGCTTCTCGTCGTCGGCGGCCGAGTCCACGGCCTGCTCCAGGCCGAGCTGCTCGACCAGCCAGCGGTCGAACTCGATGGCGGCGCGCACCCAGCTGACCGTCGACGACACGAAGTGCTCCAGGCTGACGCCCGTGCCGATGAGCATCTGCGCCTCACCGATGAGGCGGACCGTGCCGTCGTCGTGGGTGTGGCTGTAGACCTTGGGCCACAGCGTGCGGCGGTTCCAGTCGTCGATGGTCTCGAGGAGCGCCGGCTTGGTCTCGAGGTCGTGCGGGCGGTCGTAGAACGTCCGCACCGAGAAGACCTGCTGGTCGTCCTCGCCGCGGAACATGAAGTACGTGCGGAACTCCTCCCAAGGAGCCGCGAGGTCACCCTCTTCGTCGAGGACGTACTTGAGCTCCATCTGCTCCAGGAGCTGCTTGACGAGGTCCTGATCGGGGACGACGGGGCCCGCCGGTCCTGAGCCCTGCGGCTGCTCGGGCTGTCCCCCGAAGTTCGGAATCGAGGACGGGTCGATGCTCACGTGCTTGGTCCCTTCGTACGGATTCCGCCATCCTCCCCCATGGCGGGCGGGAAGTGACAACCCCCGACCCGTCGGATCGGCCGAGTTCCGGCCCCGGACGGCTCCGGGGCCGGCGTTCGCCCTGCGCTACAGCGTCTTTCCGGTGGCCCGGCCCACGATCAGGCCGTCGCCGAAAGCGTCCACGCGGACCGTGTCGCCGTCGGTGACCTCGCCGGAGAGGATCTCCTTCGCGAGGCGGTCGCCGATCGCCGTCTGCACGAGGCGGCGCAGCGGCCGCGCGCCGTACGCGGGGTCGTTGCCCTCGTCGGCGAGCCAGGCCAGCGCCGCGTCGGACACGTCGAGCGTGAGCCGCCGCTCGGCGAGCCGCTTGGCGAGCCGGCCGATCTGGAGCTTCGCGATCCGCTCCAGCTCCTCCTTGTTCAGCGCGGAGAAGACGACGAGGTCGTCGAGCCGGTTGAGGAACTCGGGCTTGAAGGACGCCCGTACGACCTCCAGGACCTGCTGCTTCTTCTGCTCCTCGCTCGTCGTCGGCTCGACCAGGAACTGACTGCCGAGGTTCGAGGTGAGCACGAGGATCGTGTTGCGGAAGTCGACCGTACGGCCCTGGCCGTCCGTGAGGCGCCCGTCGTCGAGCACCTGGAGCAGGACGTCGAAGACCTCCGGGTGCGCCTTCTCGACCTCGTCGAGCAGGACGACGCTGTACGGGCGCCTGCGCACCGCCTCCGTGAGCTGGCCGCCCTCCTCGTACCCGACGTAGCCGGGAGGGGCGCCCACGAGACGCGCCACGGAGTGCTTCTCGCCGTACTCGCTCATGTCGATGCGGATCATGGCCCGTTCGTCGTCGAACAGGAAGTCGGCGAGCGCCTTGGCCAGCTCGGTCTTGCCGACGCCGGTCGGGCCGAGGAACAGGAAGGAACCGGTCGGCCGGTCGGGGTCGGCGATCCCGGCGCGCGTGCGGCGCACGGCGTCGGACACCGCGCGCACGGCCTCGCCCTGCCCGATCAGGCGCTTGCCGAGCTCGTCCTCCATCCGCAGCAGCTTCTGCGTCTCGCCCTCCAGCAGCCGCCCGGCCGGAATGCCGGTCCAGGCCGCCACCACATCCGCGATGTCGTCCGGGCCGACCTCCTCCTTGACCATCGTGTCGGCCTTGGACGCCTCCTCCTCCGCCTCCGAGGCGGCCTCCAAGTCCCTTTCCAGGGTGGGGATCTCGCCGTAGAGGAGCTTGGAGGCGGTGTCGAAGTCGCCGTCGCGCTGGGCGCGCTCGGCCTGGCCGCGCAGATCGTCGAGCTTCTCCTTCAGCTCACCGACGCGGTTGAGGGACTGCTTCTCCTTCTCCCAGCGGGCGGTGAGGCCGCGCAGCTCCTCCTCCTTGTCGGCCAGGTCGCGCCGCAGCTTCTCCAGGCGCTGCTTGCTGGCCGGATCCGTCTCCTTGGAGAGCGCCAGCTCCTCCATCTTCAGCCGGTCGACGGCGCGCTGGAGCTCGTCGATCTCGACGGGCGACGAGTCGATCTCCATGCGCAGCCGGGACGCGGCCTCGTCCACGAGGTCGATAGCCTTGTCCGGCAGGAAGCGGGAGGTGATGTAGCGGTCGGAGAGCGACGCGGCGGCGACGAGCGCGCTGTCGGCGATCTGGACCTTGTGGTGGGCCTCGTACCGGCCCTTGAGGCCGCGCAGGATCGCGATCGAGTCCTCGACCGTCGGCTCGGCGACCAGCACCTGCTGGAAGCGGCGCTCCAGGGCCGGGTCCTTCTCGATCCGCTCGCGGTACTCGTCGAGCGTGGTCGCGCCGACCATGCGCAGCTCGCCGCGCGCGAGCATCGGCTTCAGCATGTTGCCCGCGTCCATGGACGAGTCACCGCCCGCGCCGGCCCCGACGACCGTGTGCAGCTCGTCGATGAACGTGATGACCTGCCCGTCGCTCTCCTTGATCTCGGAGAGGACGGTCTTGAGACGCTCCTCGAACTCGCCGCGGTACTTCGCGCCGGCGACCATCGCGCCCAGGTCGAGCGAGACGAGCCGCTTGTCCTTGAGCGACTCCGGCACGTCCCCCTTCACGATGCGCTGGGCGAGCCCCTCGACGACGGCGGTCTTGCCGACGCCGGGCTCACCGATCAGGACGGGGTTGTTCTTCGTGCGGCGGGACAGCACCTGCACCACGCGCCGGATCTCCTGATCGCGCCCGATGACGGGGTCGAGCTTGCCCTCGCGCGCGGCGGCGGTGAAATCGGTGCCGAACTTCTCCAGGGCCTTGTACTGGCCCTCGGGGTCGGGTGTGGTCACCCGGCGCCCTCCCCTGCTCTTCTCGAAGGCGGCGAGCAGCTTCTTGGCGCTCGCCCCCTGTTCCGTCAGTACGTCGGCGACAGCGCCGCCCTTCGCGGCGATGCCGATGAGCAGATGCTCGGTGGAGAGGTACTCGTCCCCGAGCTCCTTGGCGCGCCGGGACGCGTCGGCGATGACCGCCAGCAGGTCCCTGCTGGGTGCGGGCGGCGCGACGGTCGAGCCGGTCACGCTGGGCAGCGCGCCGAGGGCCCGCTCGGCTCCGGACCGCACGGCGGCCTGATCGGCCTCGACGGCCGTCAGCAGGTCCGTGATGTTCTCGTTGTCCTGGCCCTCCAGAAGCGCCAGGACAAGATGCGCCGGAGTCAGATCCGCGTGCCCTGCGGCCACGGCCCGACTGGTGGCCGCGTTGATCGCGTCCCGGCTCCGGTTCGTCAGCTCGGCGTCCACGTGCCCACTCTCCTCCTTGCGTCTGCCTCTCCAGCACACTGACCCTGAAAGCATACACAAAGTTGAGTCGATCCCACTCAAGGATGACGGCCGGGTACCCCCGGGCGGGATATGTCCTGGAACGGGGATATCTTCCGGAGCATGGCCAAGCGCAACGACCCCCTGGACCCCGATCCGGCCTTCCTCAGCTTCTGGCGGGAACGGCACCTGTGCACGCTGACGACCCTGCGCCCCGACGGCACCCCGCACGTGGTGCCGGTCGGCGTCACGTACGACCCCGAGGCGGGGCTGGCGCGGGTGATCGCGAACAAGTCGAGCGCGAAGGTGTCACACGTGCTCGCGGCGTCGGCGACGGCGGCGGGCGGGGCCCTGGTGGCGGTCTGCCAGGTCGACGGCCGGCGCTGGGCGACGCTGGAGGGCGTCGCGGTGGTCCGCACGGAGCCGGACCACATCGAGGAGGCGGTACGCCGGTACGCGGAGCGCTACGAGCGCGTGCCCGCGCCCAATCCGGACCGGGTGGCCATCGAGATCACGCTGACGCGGGCTACGGGGAACGGGTGACGGTCACGGATGACGGGGCACCGTCGAGCGCCCGCCGGGACGCCCGGTAGACCCCGGACATGAAACTGCAACGGCGCCACCGTGTTCAGGTCCACGGTGGCGCCGCTGCGGGGGGAAGCACCTGAGCGATCTACAACGACGGGGGAATCGCGTCAGGCACTGCGGGGGGTGGCTGATGTGGTGCGCGGAACTTCGGGTCCCGCCTCCTGGTCCAGCTGATGGTCACGCTGGTCCAGGTTGACGAAGACCATTCCGTATCTGATGGCACACCGCACGGGCTGCGGGGCACCGCGAGGACGCCGAAGACACCGGTAGGCCCGGATCTCCTCGTCGTCGAACTCGTCCCGCACGACGACGATCGGCTCTCCGAACAGGGTGACCATCAACGAATCGCCGCGATGGGGAATCGCCGTGGCGAGGTCGATGAAATGCCACCCGGAGCGGTAGGCGGTCGCCATCTCGCGGCGGAATGTTCTGTCGTCGGGGGGAGTGCTCATGCCGGGGCGCCCATCGCCTTGTTGCCCCAGTGCAGGTCCGGCGGGGCTATCGCCTGGACACTGACGCTGGACGTACTGTCCACGGCAGGCGCGCCGCCCCAGTGCAGGTCCAGGGCACTCACTGCGCTCAGCAGCATCCCGGCGGAGAAGGCAACGGCAAGAGCCGAGCGAATCAGTGTCTTGCGCATAGTGGGCCTCTTCCTCACTTCCATGGCTAACTCCCCCGGCAAGAATGACGATGGCTCATTCAGCCACGCAAACACCACAGGGTCGATGCATCATGTTCCTGCACGTTCAGGACCCTGGGGGGTGGAGCAATGACAATCAACAGCCCATATCGGGCACATCCTCACGCCATGACTGAACTGTGTGACGATGGCAGACGGCTCTACAGCAGCGCATTGCGCTCAGGGCGCATCGCCCGTGACGAGGTCGAGGCTGCTCCCTGCCTGATGGAGTTCGGGCTTCTCCACCCAGACCCGGACGACGCCGACTGGCTCAGGCCGGTTCCACCGACGGCAGCACTCACCCGGCGTCTCCAGCCCCTCGAGCGCGAAATCCAGGAGCGCCGGACCCTCGCAGTCGAACTGACCGAAGTTTTTGAGCCATTCATGGCCATCAGCGCGCAGAGTCGGCCGACCACCCACTCGGTCACAGTCCTGGAGGGTTTCGCGCGGATCAACGGTGCGATAGAACTCGCCACCTCGGAGTGCCAGTCGGAGATCCTCACGGTGCAGCCCGGCGGCGGCCGCAGCGAACACGCCCTGACCGAGGCGCTCAAGCTCGGCCGTGGCGTCCTGGAGCGCGGCATCACCATGCGCACCCTCTACCAGCACACCGCACGGCACAGCCAGGGAACCCTCGCCTACGCGGAGGTCATGGCGGAGGGCAACGTGGAGATACGTACGCTCGAAGAACTCATCGAGCGACTGATGATCTTCGACAGAACCGTCGCCTTCATCCCCGCCCACGACGACCGCCAGGGAAACCAGCAGGTCGCCCTGGAGCTGCGGCACCCGAGCCTCGTCGACTACCTCGCCAAGGTCTTCGAGCAACTCTGGATGCGCGCGGTCCCCATCCTCGAGGACGCGGCTCCCTACGCTCCCCCGATCGACGGCATCACCGGCGTCCAGCGCTCCATCGCGCGGCTCCTCATCGAAGGCTACGTCGACGAGGCCATAGCCAGACGTCTCGGGATGAACGTGCGAACCTGCCGCGCCCACATAGCAAAGATCGCCGCCGCGCTAGGCAGCGGAAGCCGCGCACAACTCGGCTTTCTGATAGCGCAGTCGGGAATCCTCGACCAGGATCGCTGAACGTCTACCGAGGAGTGCACCACGTGACTGCCGAGGCCCACACGCACGGAGCCGAGGAATTGTGCGCCGCCGGAACGGCGCTGTACTCCCGGGCCCTGCGCGAGGGCCGCGTCAAGGACGAGGAGGCGGTCCCAGCCCCGTGCCTCCTGGACTTCGGGCTGCTGCGCCCGGACCCGGAAGACTCCCGGTGGCTGTGCCCCGTGCCGCCCTCCGTGGCCCTGCCGGGACTGCTGGGGGGCATCGAGGACGAGATAGCGCACCAGCGGCACCGGGAGGCGAAGCTGGCCAAGGCCTTCGCGCCGCTCATAGCGCTCCACGCCGAGCGGGCGTCCCTCCACAACTCGCCGATGATCCATGTGCTGTTGGGATCCCAGCGGATCAACGATGCCATCGGCGAGGCCGGCGCGGTCGCCACCCAGGAAATCCTGACCATCCAGCCCGGGGCCGGACGCCCTCCCGCCGTGCTTGCCGCGGCCCGGCCGATCGAGCAGGGGTTCCTGGCCCGGGGCTGCCGGATGCGCACCCTCTACCAGCACACCTCACGCCATTCCCCCGCCGTCCTTGCCCACTACGAACAGCTGCGCGGCAACGTGGCGGTCCGCACCCTCGACGAGGTCACCGAGCGGCTCGTCCTGCTCGACCGGACCGTCGCGTTCATCCCGGCCAACACGGACCGCACCGTGGCCCTGGAGATCCGCCATCCCGCCCTCATCTCCTACCTCGTGACGACCTTCGAACGCCTGTGGCGGCTGGCCACGCCCATGTTCCCCGTAGCCGCCCAGCAGCTCCCGCCCAAGGACGGCGTCACCTCCCGCCAGCTCACCATCGCCGCGCTCCTCGTCGAGGGCCACACGGACGCCGTGATCGCCGAACGCCTCGCCATGAACATCCGCACGGTCCGCGTACACATCGCCAAGCTCGCCGCCACCCTCGGCAGCGACAGCCGGGCCCAACTCGGCTATCTCATAGGGAAGTCCGGGATGCTGGACCAGGACAGCTGACCTGTGCCCGGGGCGCCGGCCGCCCCGGCACGGGCGAAGTGGATCTCCGTACAACCAAGCCCCGCCCCCGCCGGTCCAACTCCCGTCCGCCCGCACCTCGCCCCAGGGAGAAGACCGACACATGCACGCAGTTCAGGCCCACCAGGCCTCCGGTCGCAGACGCGCCCACGCGCGCCGGCACATACCGCTCGCCCTGGTCACCGGCGCCGTCCTCGCCCTCGGATCCGTAGCGCCCGCGAGCGCCGGCGAACCGGAGACGGACGCGCTCTGGATCGCTGCGCCGTACGACCTCGTGCTGCCCGCCGCCGCGGCCGACGGCAGCGCGACGGCGAACACGATCGACGTCAGGATCGGGCACGACAACACGCACAACTCCGTGACCGGCGGCCGGCTCACCGTCGACGCGTCCGAGCTGGCCGGCGTCGCGGACGTGACCTGGCCCGCCACCTGCACCCCGGCCGCCGACCAGGCCACCGCCACCTGCGACTTCGGCTCCCTGGACAGCGGCGGCGCGTACGTCAGCGTCGCCGAGATCGGTCTGCGGGCCGCCGCGGGCGCGCCCGCCGACGCCACCGGCACCCTGCACTTCACCGCCGACGCGGACAGCTCGTTCGGCCCGCTCACCGGCTACCCCGCGGACACCGCGATCAGCCTCGGCGACGGCCCCGACCTCGGCCTCAGCCAGCTCCCGTACCGCACCGGCGTGCTGCCCGGCACCGACCTCGCGCAGCCGATCCGGCTGACCAACCACGGCAACCGCACCGCCGACCGCACCCTCCTCACCCTCTTCGCCTCGCACGGCCTGGATCTCTCGCAGCGCTTCGGCAACTGCACCTACCTGGACGACGACGAGACGGCCAACCAGTCCGGCACCACCGCCGTCTGCGTGCTCGACCAGCCCGTCGAGCCGGGTCAGGAGTACGACCTGTCGGCGGCCGGCGCGATCCGTGCGACGGGCGCGGCACTGTACGAGCGCTTCGACTACTCGGTCGACCCGTACTCGGACGAGGCGTACCAACAGGCCGTGGCCGGGCGCCCGTTCGTCCAGGGAACCGGGGCCGACCTCGTCCCCGCCGCCGTTCCCGCGGCCCGCACCCTGAGCGCCGCGGCCGAGCCCGACCTGAACACCGGCGACAACTACCGCTCCACTCAGATCACCGCCGACAACAAGGCCGACCTCATCGCCGTCGCGGACGACATCACGTCCGTCGCGCCCGGTGACACGGTCCACGCCCGCGTCGGTGTGAAGAACCGCGGCCCGGCGTGGGTGGCCTCGCTCGGCGCGGGCGAACCCGTCGCCACGATCGACGTCCGCCTCCCGGAGGGTACGACCGTCACCGGCAAGCCCGCCGGCTGCGACGGGACGGGCGTCAACACCTACACGTGCCGGACCCCGATCCTGCTCTGGGAGAAGGCCGACTCGACGTTCGACTTCACCCTGCGCGTCGACCGTGTCGTGGACGGCGGCGCGAAGGGTTCGGTCGCCACGCGGAACGACAACCCGGACCTGCGCATCTCGGCGTTCGACCCGCAACTGGCCAACAACACGGCCGAGTTCACGATCTCCGGCACCGGCTGAGCCGGAGCCCACGCCCTCACCCCGGCCGTCGGTGTCCACCGACGGCCGGGCCTTTCCGAGCGCCTTCCGGGCGCTTTCCGGGCGCTTTCCGGGACAGGACCTACCTCAGCCCGATCCGCGCGCAGTCCGCCGCGTACTTCGCCGCGCAGATGTCCCCGACCTTGTAGATCCCGTCCTTGACCACCGTCGACTTGATGCTGGTCCGCGTCAGCGGGACGACCTGGACCAGGAGTGACGGCACGGCGGGGGTGGTCGGGCTGTCGACCCGGTCCTTCGCGAGCGCGTTGAACTCGATGTCACGCTGCTGCGCGATGAGCACGGCCATCTGCGCGGCGGTGGACGCCTCTTCGGGGTACGGCTTGTAGACCGTCATGTACTGCTCACCCGTCACGATGCGCTGCACGGCGGCGAGTTCGGCGTCCTGGCCGGTGACCGGCGGGAGGTCGGTGACGCCCGCGGCCTTGAGGGCGGTGATGACCCCGCCCGCCATGCCGTCGTTCGCGGAGTAGACACCGGCGATGTTCTGCGCGCCGATGGACTGGATGGCGGCCGCCATGTTCGCCCGCGCGTTCTCCGGCTTCCAGTCCTTGGTGTCGTACGACTTCGAGATCGTCACCTGGTCCTTGAGCTCGGCCAGGGCGCCGTCCTTGTAGAGCGCGGCGTTCGGGTCGGTGACCGAGCCGTTCATCATGACGATCCGGCTGTTCTTGGACGCCTTGGTGCCGAGCGCCTTGAGGAGCGCCATGCCCTGCACATGGCCGACCTGGTCGCTGTCGAACGACACATAGCCGTCGACGGGGCCCTCGGCCAGGCGGTCGTAGGCGATGACGGGGATGCCCGCGTCCTTGGCCCTCTTGACCGATCCCTTGATGGACTTGGAGTTGACCGCGTCCAGGATCAGTACGTCGACCCGCTCGGCGATCATCTGGTCGACCTGTCTCTCCTGGCGTTTCGCGTCCTGTTGCGCGTTGGCGTACAGGACCCGGCCCTTGCCGCTGGTCAGGTCCTCGACTTCCTTCTTGATGTGCGGATAGTCGAACTTCTCGTAGCGCGCGGTCTCCTTCTCCGGCAGGAGGACGCCGATCTTCAGGTCCTGGTTCTGCCGGGCGGACGCCTTGTCCGCGGAGTCGTTCTCCGGCTCGATCCAGCTGCTCGAGCACCCGGTGAGGGCCACAGCCATGGCGGACGCCAGGCCGACGAGGACGGCGCGCTTCGTACGCGGATTCACTTTCCCTACCTCCCTGAAGTGACCGCGTCTTTGCGGCCGAGGTGGCTGGAAGCCAACTCCGGCGCAATCGCAGCGTCAAGAGGTGAATCCGTAACGACTCGTGATCGGGGCCGTGCGTTCCGGAGATGAACCCGCGCGTACCTCGGGTAACCCCAGTAGCCGCATGAGGCTTGGCCTCCGCTTCACTCCCGCACGGGCCCGCCCGGTGAGCAAACTCACTGTTCGAACACATGACCTCCGCGCGGTCTTCACCAGCCCGACGCGGCCTGTGCGCGCACGTGAGGGCCCCGTGCGCACGTGAAAGGGGCCGGGAGGTTCTCACCTCCCGGCCCCTTTCACACCGACTTCAGGCCCGCTCGCCCGGGTTGCCCGCCCGGGTTATTCGGACGACCGCTTGGGTCGCCACACCACCAGCGCGCTCGCCTGCTGGACCTCCTGGTACGGGACCAGGTCCCGGCGGTAGGAGGCGTGGACGGCCGCCTCGCGCTGCTGCATCGCCGCCGCGGCGCCCTCGACCGCCGTCGAGAGTTCCGCGACCCGCTGCTGGAGCGCCGCGACCTGGTTCTCCAGTTCGATGATGCGCTTGATGCCGGCGAGGTTGATGCCCTCGTCCTGCGACAACTGCTGCACCTGGCGGAGCAGTTCGATGTCGCGGGCCGAGTAGCGCCGGCCGCGGCCCGCCGTGCGGTCCGGGGAGACCAGGCCGAGACGGTCGTACTGGCGCAGGGTCTGCGGATGCAGCCCGCTGAGCTGGGCGGCCACCGAGATGACATAGACCGGGGTCTCGTCCGTCAGCTCGTAGGCCCTGCCAACAAAGGAACTCTGTCGTCGACGGCCGTCCATACGCTCATGCTCCCTTCGCGGCCTGGAACAGTTCTGCCCGCGGATCGGTCTCCGCAGTCGCCTTCCGGTACGCCTCCAGGGCGTCCTTCGCGGTGTCGGTCAGATCCGTGGGGACCGAGACTTCCACCGTGACGAGCAGATCGCCACGGGTGCCGTCCTTGCGGACGGCGCCCTTGCCACGGGCCCGCATCGTCCGCCCGTTCGGCGTGCCCGGGGGCAGCTTGAGCGTGACCGGGGGCCCGCCGAGCGTGGGGACCTTGACCTCGCCGCCGAGCGCGGCCTCCGGGTAGCTGACCGGGACCGTGACCGTGAGGTTGTCGCCCTTGCGGCCGAAGACCGGGTGGGCGTCCACGTGCACGACCACGTACAGGTCGCCCGCGGGGCCGCCCCGCTCGCCCGGTGCGCCCTTGCCGCGCAGGCGGATGCGCTGGTTGTCCGAGACGCCTGCCGGGATGCGGACCTGCATCGTCCGGGAGGACTTCGCACGGCCCGAGCCCTTGCAGACCTCGCAGGGCGTCTCCGCGATCAGGCCGCGGCCCTTGCAGTCCACGCACGGGTCGGTGAGCGAGAAACCGCCACCGCCGCCGCGCGAGACCTGGCCCGTGCCGACGCAGGTCGGGCACACGCGCGGTGTGCCGTTCTTGTCGCCGGTGCCGGAACAGGCCTTGCAGGGCGCCTGCGACGACATGCGCAGCGGCACCGTCGCCCCGTCGACCGCCTCGGTGAAGCTGAGGGTGACCTCGGACTCGATGTCCTGGCCGCGGCGCGGCTGCGTGCGCGTGCCGGTGCCCGCGCCGCCCCGGTTGAACAGGCCGCCGAAGACGTCCCCGAGTCCGCCGCCGAACCCGCCGGCTCCTCCCGCCGTTCCACCGCCCTGGGCGCCGCCTCCGAAGAGGTCGCCCAGGTCGAAGTTGAAGTTGCCGCCGCCCGGCCCGCCCGGCCCCGGACGGAATCCGCCGTTGCCGAACAGGGCGCGCGCCTCGTCGTACTCCTTGCGCTTCTTGGGATCGCCGAGGATGTCGTTCGCCTCGGAGATCTCCTTGAAGCGCTCCTCCGCCTTGAGGTTGCCCTTGTTGGCGTCGGGGTGGTTCTCACGGGCGAGCTTGCGGTACGCCTTCTTGATCTCGGCGTCGGTGGCGTCCTTGGGGACGCCGAGGACCTTGTAGTAGTCCTTCTCGATGAAGTCCTTCGTGCTCATCCTCGACGTCCCTCCTCTCGACTGACGTCAGCCCTCGTCCGGGCCACCGCTCTCCTTGTCGTCGCCTGCGGCCGACTCCCCGCCCTTGGCGGACTCGCCCTTGGCCGGCTGTGCCCCCGGCTGCGGCTCGGCCACGGCCACCCGCGCGGGGCGGATGGTGCGCTCGCCGATCCGGTAGCCCGGCTGCAGGATCGACACACAGGTCGTCTCGGTGACGTCCGGTGCGTACGAGTGCATCAGGGCCTCGTGGATCGTCGGGTCGAAGGGCTCGCCCTCCTTGCCGAACTGCTGGAGCCCCATCTTGGCGGCGACCGTCTCGAGCGACTCGGCGACCGACTTGAAGCCGCCGACCAGCTCACCGTGCTCACGGGCACGGCCGATGTCGTCGAGTACGGGGAGCATCTCGGTCAGGAGGCCCGCGACCGCGATCTCCTTGACCGTGACCCGGTCCCGCTCCACCCGGCGACGGTAGTTCTGGTACTCGGCCTGGAGCCGCTGGAGGTCCGCGGTGCGCTCGCCGAGCGCCATGCGTACCTGGTCCAGCTGGGCCGTCAGGCCTACGTTCTGAACCGCCGAAGCGGCTCCTGCTGCAGCTGCTGCGTCCCCGGCCGGGGCCGCCCCCTCGCCCTTGTCGGGCGAGGGAGCGGCCTTCGGCTCGGCGTCGTCGGGGGTGGCGCCGGAGGGGACGTCAGGCTCGTCGCTCTCGCTGAAGCCCGGGGTCTCCTCCGTCACGCGGCACCGTCCTTACGGTCCTCGTCGACGATCTCGGCGTCGACGACGTCATCGTCAGCGGCCTTGTGCTCGTCGCCCGGGGCTCCGGCCTCGGGACCGCCGGCGGCCTGCGCGCCCTGGGCGTCGGCGTACATGGCCTGGCCCAGCTTCTGCGAGACGGCGGCGACCTTCTCGGTGGCGGTGCGGATCTCGGCCGTGTCCTCGCCCTTGAGCTTCTCCTTCAGCTCGGTGAGCGACTCCTCGACCTCGGTCTTGACCTCGCCGGGGACCTTGTCCTCGTTGTCCTTGAGGAACTTCTCCGTCTGGTAGACGAGCTGCTCGCCCTGGTTGCGGGTCTCGGCGGCCTCGCGGCGACGGTGGTCCTCGTCCGCGTACTGCTCGGCCTCCTGGCGCATCCGGTCGACCTCGTCCTTCGGCAGCGAGGAGCCGCCGGTGACGGTCATCTTCTGCTCCTTGCCCGTGCCCAGGTCCTTCGCGGTCACGTGCATGATGCCGTTGGCGTCGATGTCGAAGGCGACCTCGATCTGCGGGACACCACGCGGGGCCGGCGGCAGACCGGTGAGCTCGAACATCCCGAGCTTCTTGTTGTACGCCGCGATCTCGCGCTCGCCCTGGTAGACCTGGATCTGGACGGACGGCTGGTTGTCCTCGGCCGTCGTGAAGATCTCGGAACGCTTGGTCGGGATCGTGGTGTTGCGCTCGATGAGCTTCGTCATGATCCCTCCCTTGGTCTCGATACCGAGGGACAGCGGGGTCACGTCGAGGAGCAGGACGTCCTTGACCTCACCCTTGAGGACACCGGCCTGCAGGGCGGCGCCGATGGCGACGACCTCGTCCGGGTTCACGCCCTTGTTGGCGTCCTGGCCGCCGGTCAGCTCCTTGACGAGCTCCGCGACGGCGGGCATACGGGTCGAGCCACCGACGAGAACGACGTGGTCGATCTCGGAGAGCTGGATGCCCGCGTCCTTGATGACGTTGTGGAACGGCGTCTTGCAGCGCTCCAGAAGGTCGGACGTGAGCTGCTGGAACTGGGCGCGCGTGAGCTTCTCGTCCAGGTGCAGCGGGCCCTCGGCGGACGCCGTGATGTAGGGCAGGTTGATCGTGGTCTCGGTCGAGGACGAGAGCTCGATCTTCGCCTTCTCGGCGGCCTCGCGCAGGCGCTGGAGCGCCATCTTGTCCTTGGAGAGGTCCACGCCGTGGCCGTTGTTGAACTGCTTGACCAGGTAGTCGACGACGCGCTGGTCCCAGTCGTCACCACCGAGGTGGTTGTCGCCGTTCGTGGCCTTCACCTCGACGACGCCGTCGCCGATCTCCAGGAGCGACACGTCGAAGGTGCCGCCACCGAGGTCGAAGACGAGAATGGTCTGGTCGTCCTTGTCGAGACCGTAGGCCAGGGCGGCGGCCGTCGGCTCGTTGACAATGCGCAGGACGTTCAGACCGGCGATCTCGCCGGCCTCCTTCGTCGCCTGGCGCTCGGAGTCGTTGAAGTACGCCGGGACGGTGATGACCGCGTCCGCGACCTTCTCGCCCAGGTACGCCTCGGCGTCGCGCTTCAGCTTCTGCAGGATGAAGGCGCTCATCTGCTGCGGGTTGAAGCTCTTGCCGTCGATCTCGATCTTCCAGTCAGTGCCCATGTGGCGCTTGACCGAACGGATCGTCCTGTCGACGTTGGTGACAGCCTGGCGCTTCGCGACCTCTCCGACGAGCACCTCACCGTTCTTGGCGAAGGCGACGACGGACGGCGTGGTCCTGGCGCCCTCGGCGTTGGTGATGACGGTGGGCTCGCCGCCTTCGAGAACGCTGACGACGGAGTTAGTCGTGCCCAGGTCGATGCCGACCGCACGTGCCATTTCAATTCCTCCAGCATGACTACTTGAGTGGATCTGGCTCAAGGATGCATGACGACCGGCATTCGGTCAACAGAGCTGAGTCCTGTCGACTCAACTTTTATGTCGCACTTATCTTCAGACAGGGGATTCTCGCAGGTCAGCCACTACGTCTGGACGTTCGTCACGAACCCGCGACGTCCACCACAGCAGTCTGTACGGGTCGGTGACCACGCCGCCGCACCCCGTAGACGGGCACCCGCAGCAGCCCGGAGACCGCCGCGGCCGCCCCGCAGACCGGCCACAGCGCGCCCAGCGGGTCCAGCGTCCCGTCGTGCAGCAGGAGCGCGGTGACCGCACCGGCGAGGGACGCGACGCCGAGCACCACGGCGACGCCCTGCGGGGTGAGGCCGAGCCGGCGCAGCCGGTGCGCGATGTGGTCCGCGCCGCCCTGGAGGAGAGGCCGCCCCGCGCGCCACCGCGACACCGCCACCAGGGCCGCGTCGGCCGTCACCACGACGGTCATGGCGAACAGCGACCCCATGCCGGGCAATGCCTCGTGCCCCGCGTTCACCAGGAGCGCGGCGGACGCCAGGACGAAGCCCGTGAACAGGGAACCGCAGCTTCCGAGGCGCATCCGCGCGGGGTGCCAGTTGTGCATGAGGAACCCGGCGAGCGCCGCGCCGAGCACCCCGAGGGCGGCGGCGAGCGGGCCGAGCCCCTCGGCGGCGGCACAGGCGCTCAGGCCGAGCGCGCTCACGACGGCGACGGTGCCGAGCACCCCGTCCGAGGTGTCGAAGAGCCGGCAGGCGTTGGTGACGAAGACGATCCACAACACGGCCAACGCACCGACGAAGAAGTCGAGTCCGGCGGTGTGCACGACGAAGGTCGCCGCCCCCGCCTCGATGACGACGCGGGCCCGCGCCCCCACCGGCCGTACGTCGTCGAGGAACCCCAGCGCGGCGACGGCCCCTGCCGCGATCAGCAGCGTGAGCGCGCCGGAGTCGAGCGGGACGAGTCCGGTCGCGGCTCCTACGGTGGTGACCGCGGCGGTCACCGTGGCGACGGCGACGCCGCCCAGGCGCGGCGCCCGTCGTCCCGCCCGGCCGGCCGGCCGGGCGGTGAATCCGGTGCGCAGGGCGACGAGACGCAGCAGGGCGGTGAGGGCGGAGGCCGCCAGGAGGGCGGTCGCGGCAGCGGCGATCCCGTAGGACACGGCGGACGTCCCGTCAGCTCGGTTTGCGGTATCGGGGTGAGACCGGAGGGGCACGCCCGGCCGGAGACCTTCATAAGCTAGTCGCTTATGTCGCAATATGGGGTGAATAACACGATCCGCTTTCGCTGTCGACCGCTGACCCCTGAGGGTGGCCTTCGCGACGCAGATCACCGCCCGGCTGGCTACAGTGCGGCCACACAAGTGGGTAGTCTCAGCATGGACTGAAATAAGTTACCGCTTAGTAATCGCTGAATATCCACCCTCGCAGGCCCGAGGAGCCCCCGAATGCAACTCGCCGCGATCATCGTGTCGCTGGTCCTGATCGTGGTCGGCGTCGCACTGTTCGTCCGAGCCATCGCGCAGATCTACCGCTTCATGCGGCTCGGCCAGAACGTCCCCGCCGGCACCCGCACCGACGAACCCGTACAGCGCACCGTGACGGTGGCAAAGGAGTTCCTCGGCCACACCCGGATGAACCGCTGGGGCATCGTCGGCGTGGCGCACTGGTTCGTGGCGGTGGGCTTCTTCTCGCTGCTGCTGACGATCGTGAACGCCATCGGCCAGCTCTTCCAGGCCGACTGGCTGCTCCCGATCATCGGTGAATGGGCCCCGTACAACGTCTTCGTCGAGTTCCTCGGCACGATGACGGCCCTCGGGATCCTGACCCTGATCGTCATCCGGCAGCTGAACCGGCCGGACCGGCCGGGCCGCAAGTCCCGCTTCGCCGGGTCCAACACCGGCCAGGCGTACTTCGTCGAGGCCGTCATCCTCATCGTCGGCATCTGCATCTTCACGCTGCACGCCCTGGAGGGCGCCCAGCACCATGTGGACGCCTACGAGGCCTCGTTCTTCGTCTCGTACCCGGTCGTCTCCTGGTTCCGCGGCATGGACGTCTCCACGCTGCAGAACCTCACGTACCTCTTCGCCGGGCTGAAGATCGCGACCTCCTTCATCTGGATGATCACGGTCGCCCTGAAGACCGACATGGGTGTCGCCTGGCACCGCTTCCTCGCGTTCCCGAACATCTGGTTCAAGCGCGAGGCGGACGGCGGTACGGCCCTCGGCGCGCTCCAGCCGATGACCAGCGGCGGCAAGGAGATCGACTTCGAGGACCCGGGCGAGGACGACGTCTTCGGCGTCAGCCAGGTCGAGCAGTTCTCGTGGAAGGGTCTGCTGGACTTCTCCACCTGCACCGAGTGCGGCCGCTGCCAGTCGCAGTGCCCCGCGTGGAACACCGGCAAGCCGCTCTCGCCGAAGCTCCTGATCATGTCGCTGCGCGACCACGCGCACGCCAAGGCCCCCTACCTGCTCGCCGGTGGCGGCAAGTCGATGGAGGGCGAGGAGAAGGCGACCGAGGAGCAGCTCAAGGACGTTCCCGCCGCGGCCCTGGCCGAGGCCGAGCGCCCGCTGATCGGCACCCTCGAAGAGAACGGCGTCATCGACCCGGACGTCCTGTGGTCCTGCACCACCTGCGGCGCCTGCGTCGAGCAGTGCCCGGTCGACATCGAGCACATCGACCACATCGTCGACATGCGCCGCTACCAGGTGATGATCGAGTCCGCGTTCCCGTCCGAGGCGGGCACGATGCTCAAGAACCTGGAGAAGAAGGGCAACCCCTGGGGCCTGGCCAAGAAGCAGCGCCTGGAGTGGCTCAAGGAGCTCGACTTCGAGGTCCCGGTCGTCGGCAAGGACATCGAGGACCTCACCGAGGTCGAGTACCTCTACTGGGTCGGCTGCGCCGGCTCGCTGGAGGACCGGGCGAAGAAGACCACCAAGGCCTTCGCGGAGCTGCTGCACATGGCGGGCGTCAAGTTCGCGATCATGGGCGGCGACGAGAAGTGCACCGGTGACTCCGCCCGCCGCCTGGGCAACGAGCCGCTGTTCCAGCAGCTCGGCCAGGAGAACGTCATGGCGCTGAACATGGCGTTCGGCGAGGAGCTCGACGACGACGGCAGGGTCGTCGCCGAGTCGGCGAAGCCCAAGTCCGCGAAGAAGATCGTCGCGACCTGCCCGCACTGCCTCAACACCATCGGCAACGAGTACCCGCAGCTCGGCGGCGATTACGAAGTAATCCACCACACCCAGCTGCTCCAGCACCTCATCGACGACGGCAAGCTCATCCCGGTCACGCCGGTCGAGGGTCTGATCACGTACCACGACCCGTGCTACCTGGGCCGTCACAACAAGGTCTACACGCCCCCGCGTCAGATCATGGACGCCGTCCCGGGCCTGCGTCAGCAGGAGATGCACCGCCACAAGGAGCGCGGCTTCTGCTGCGGCGCCGGCGGCGCGCGGATGTGGATGGAGGAGCGGATCGGCAAGCGCATCAACAACGAGCGCGTCGACGAGGCACTGTCGCTGAACCCCGACATCGTCTCCACCGCCTGCCCGTTCTGCCTCGTCATGCTGACCGACTCGGTCAACGGCAAGAAGAACGAGGGCCAGGCCAAGGAATCCGTCACCGTCGTGGACGTGGCCCAGCTGCTCCTCGACTCTGTCAAGACGCCGGTCGACCCGGCGGGCGACGAGGAGACCGAGGACGCGCCGGAGCCGGAGCCGGTGAAGTAGCGGTCCGGTAGTCGGGGCCGCCTGTTCCCTACGCGGATCCGAGTACGTGGAGGGGCCGATCGGGGAGACCCGGTCGGCCCCTTCGGCGTTCCCGGAGAGGCGTTCACGGTCTGCGTTCCCGGAGGAGTTTTCGTGGCATTCCGGACGGGCGGTTTCGGGACAGGGACCGCGCACCGTGACCGAACCGGCAGGCCCCGCCCCTACCCCCTCCCTCACCCCGGCGGCATCATGAACGGGTCAAGTGGCACATGAGGCGGGCGGGGTCAGAGGCGATGGTGGGCAAACGGGGCGGCCGCAGCGCCGCGATACGCGCAGCCGCGGCGGGGTGCACGCTGCTCATGGCCGTCGCCGTCACCGGCTGCGGCGGCGACGACAAGCCCGCCGCCAAGCACCGCCCCGTGGCCATGACCGGCAGGTCCGGCGCCGCGCTCCCCGTCCCGCACGGCCGCGGCAGCAAGGTGCCGGACGACTTCAACGGGGACGGCGCCCCCGACCTCGTACTGGACGACCTCGTGCACGACGGGCTCGGGGACGACGCCGGGATCGGGGTCGTGTACGGGAGGAAGGGGCACGGACTCGTGCCCGGGGCGCGGCAGTTGCTGCGTCCCGCGAAGTACGCGGCGCCGACCGGGGGCGAGACGCCCGCCGCGTTCGACTCCGAGGCGAGCTGCGACCTCGACAAGGACGGCTTCACCGATCTGGTCGTGTCGACCGATCCGCCGTTCGACGGGCAGGGGCAGCCGCCGGTGCCGCTGCAGATCCTGTTCGGCGGACCGGGCGGGCTCACCCACCAGGGCGTGAAGCTCGTCGTCCCCGCGCAGGCGCGGTTCGGCAACGACTGGCCGGACCAGCCGGTGTGCGGCGACTTCGACGGGGACGGCTCGGTCGACCTCACCGTCCACGCGAGCGGCGGACGGCTGAGCTTCCTGCGCGGTCCTTTCACGCGCAAGGGCGCCCCGCGCGCCGCCGGCAAGCCGCTGACCGCGCCCGGCAACGTACCCGTGGGCCCCGCCTTCGACATCGACAGCGACGGGTACGACGACCTGCTCGTGCGCCGCACCTCCGCCGGCTCGTCACCGTCCCGGATCGTCCTCGGCGGCCCGCAGGGACCGGCCCGCTCCGGCGCCGCGCTGCCGTCCGGCCTCGGCCTCGCGGTCGGCCGGTTCACCAAGGGCTCCGGCGGCGCGGACACCGCGCTGCTCACGGCCTCCGGCGTCACCCTCTCCCGGCCGGGCGCCCGCGCCCTCAAGGCGACCGGCAAGGCCATCACCGCGGGCGACTTCGACGGGGACGGCGTGGCCGAACTCGTCGTGTCCGGCGGCGCGGTGACCCTTCTGGGGACGGGTGGAGGTGCCGCGGTGACCGTGACCCCCAGCGCCACCGGCACCACCCAGGTCCTGCGGACCGCCGACTTCGACGGCGACGGCCGCGCGGACCTCGCCGTGCGCACGTATCGCGGGGAGAGCGCGGACACGGTGGCGGTCTATACGGGGGTCAAGGGCGGCAAACTGGTCGCGGCCAAGCCCCAAGTCACTTTCTCCACAGCCGAGTTCACGTCCTGAGGCGTACCGGATCGATGACGAGCCCGATGGCGGCCGGCCGCCGTTAACCGGGCGGCCACCCGGACACAACCAACCCCTCACCTCGCGAGTCACACTCCCAGAACCCCTTCCCCCTTTTCTCCGGGAGTGCTCCTCGTGCGTATGCGCAAGCTCGTCATCGCCGCAGGTGCCGCCGCCGTCGCGGCGGCCGGACTCACCCTGCCTCTCGCCGGATCCGCCTCCGCGGCCACCACGCTCAAGGACGACTTCAACGGCGACGGCTACCGCGACCTGGCCATCGGCACCCCGGACGCGAACACGGTCACCGTCACGTTCGGCTCCGCGAGCGGCGTGAGCCCGTCCCGCGCCGTGACCGTCACCCAGAACACGGCCGGAGTCCCCGGAGTCACCGAGCAGGAGGACGAGTTCGGGGAGAACGTCACCTCGGGCGACGTCAACTACGACGGCTACGCCGACCTGATCGTCGGCGCGCCCGGCGAGCGGGTCACGGGCAACACCACCGGCTCCGTCACCGTCCTCTGGGGCGGTCCCAAGCCCTTCACCCAGGGCGCCAAGGTCTTCAACTCCCCCACCACCGGCACCGAACGCTTCGGCGAGGCCGCCTCCTTCGTCGACATCGACGGCGACGGCGCCGCCAACCTCGCCGTGATCAGCTCCGACGGCTGGTGGTTCTACGCCGAGAACGCGGACCCGACCCGCGCCATCGCGCCCGAGGTCGACTTCCTGCCCGAGGGCGTCCGCCTGGAGGGCATGGAGGCGGCCACGTTCCTGTCCAAGGACGGCTACACGTACGTCCTCTACGGCGAGCGCGCCGACGGCAAGCCCTACACCGTGTACATGAAGGGCGGCGTCGGCGACATCGGCTACTACTCCGGTGTCCTCGCCGA
Organism: Streptomyces sp. NPDC090032; assembly: GCF_044748025.1. Taxonomy (NCBI): domain Bacteria; kingdom Bacillati; phylum Actinomycetota; class Actinomycetes; order Kitasatosporales; family Streptomycetaceae; genus Streptomyces; species Streptomyces sp. NPDC090032. The sequence goes on from NZ_JBIVFF010000005.1 coordinate 168,974, forward strand.
GGGCGACGACGCGCGCGCGACCCGGGACGCGGCCGCCGCCGGTGACGTGAACGGCGACGGCTACACCGACCTCGTCACCGGCAACGCCGCCACGGGCTCGGTCACCGTCCGCTACGGCGCGCAGGGCTCCTTCGGGGCCACGAAGACGTACACGCAGGACTCCGCGGGCGTGCCCGGCGCCGCCGAGCCGGAGGACCGCTTCGGCGCCGCCGTGACCGCCGGAGACCTCGACCACGACGGGTACGCGGACGTGGCGGTGGGCGCGCCCGGCGAGAGCGTCGGCACGGTCACGGGAACGGGCAGCGTCACCGTCCTCAAGGGCGGTACCGGCGGCCTCGGCTCGGGCCGCGCCTACCACCAGGACACGGCCGGGGTGGCCGGCGTCCCGGAGACCGGCGACCACTTCGGCTCGTCCGTCCGCTTCAAGGACATCAACAAGAACAGCCGGGCCGACCTCGCGATCGGCGCGAACAGCGAGGACATCGGGCCCTGGCCCGACGCGGGCGCGGTGTGGGTCCTGCGCGGCGCCGTCCCGTACGTCACCACGTCGTACGCGACGTCATTCCACGGCTCGGAGTTCGGCAGCCTGACGGACGCCTCCGTCGCCTTCGGCACGACCCTGCGCTGAAGCACCGACAAGTAACTGTCGGCACCAAAGAAATAACTTCACCCCATACAACCCTCAGGCCCCACAAGAAGTCTCCTGTTCGCCAACCGCAGGGCAACGCCTGGGACAACTCCCGGCAAACGCCCGCGGAACGCACCCCATTGACTGCGGATGCCCGCCAGGCATCCCCGCATGCAGCAGGAGAACCCGCATGCACAAGCACATACGCATCGCCCTCGCCTCGGCCGCCGCGGCCGCGCTGACGGGCGGGCTGCTCTCCCTCTCCACGGGCGCGGCCCTCGCCGCCGACTCCGTCCACCACCACGAGGCCGACTTCAACGGCGACCACATCGGGGACGTCGCGTTCTCCGCCGGTTCGTCGACCGTCGGCGGCAAGAAGGGCGCCGGCCAGATCGTCGCCCTGTACGGCTCCGCGAACGGCATCAACGCCGCCGCCCGCAAGACCGTCAGCCAGAACACGACCGGCGTCCCCGGCACCGCCGAGACGAACGACGGCTTCGGCTGGGTCAGCGCGTACGGCGACTTCAACTCCGACGGCTACGACGACCTGGCCGTCTCCGCGGCCTGGGAGGACGTCGACGGCGACACCGACGGCGGCACCGTCATGATCATGTGGGGCTCCGCGTCGGGCCTCACCGGCGGCACGACGATCGCGGACCCGGCCGTCTCCTCCCACGACCGGTGGGGCAAGACGCTCGCCGCGGGCGACTTCGACGGCGACGGCAAGGACGACCTCGCCGTCGGTTCCTCGGCCGCCACGGTCTACGTCTACAAGGGCGGCATCGCCAAGTCGGGTACAGCGGGGGGCCGTTACACGCTCAAGCCCCCGATCCAGTCCGGCGGCAGCACCGGCCCGCTCACCCTCACCGCGGGTGACGTGAACGGCGACGGCGCCACCGACCTCGTCGTCGACGGCTACGAGACGAACACCAGCGCCGGCTGGAACACCAACTTCTACATCCCCGGCAGCGCTTCCGGCCTCGTCGGTTCGTCCGCGCAGACGCTGAAGCCCGGCATCATCACCGACATCGGCGACGTGAACGGCGACGGCTTCGGTGACATCGTGACCGGCCAGCAGTGGGACGCGCCCACGGACGGCAGCGCGGACCAGACCAACTCGACCGACGGCGGCAAGGTCAACATCACGTACGGCTCGGCGAGCGGCCCCGCCGCCACCGCCGCCATCAGCCAGGACACCGGTAACGTGCCCGGCGGCTCCGAGCGCGGCGACGAGTTCGGCGGCGAGCTGTCCCTCGGCGACATCAACGGCGACCACTACCAGGACCTGGTGGTCGGCGCCGCCGGCGAGAACCTGGGCGGCGTCACGGACACCGGTTCCGTGACGGTCCTGTACGGCTCGGCGAACGGCATCAACACGCAGTCCGGCGGCCAGTTCTTCGCCCAGTCCACGGCCGGCGTCCCCGGCTCGGACGAGACGAAGGACTTCTTCGGCAACGAGGTCAAGCTCACCGACGTCACCGGCGACGGCAAGGCGGACCTGACGATCGGCGTGTACGGCGAGAACAGCGGCAACGGCGCGCTGACGTACCTCCCGTCCAACGGCACCACGATCACCACGACGGGCTCGCGCTCCCTCTCGGCGACCTCGACCGGCGTCTCCACGGACGCGTACCCGCAGCTGGGCGGAAACGCGGCGAACTGACGCCTCCAGCCAGCCAGTCGGGCCCGCACCGCTTCGGTGCGGGCCCGTTCCCGACCGCGCACCCTCTCGGAGCGACCCACCCCATGCGCAAGCGCACCCTCCTCCTGACCACGGCCCTCACGACGTGCCTGCTCGCCCTGCCTCTGACCGCCACGTCCGCGTCCGCCGCACCGTCCGGCCTCGCGGGCGACTTCAACGGGGACGGGTACCGGGACCTCGCCATCGGTGACCGCGGCGCCACGGTCGGCGGCGCGAAGAAGGCCGGCGCCGTCGTCGTGCTCCTCGGAGCCGCGAACGGCCTCGCCCCCGCCCATCGCGTGATCGTCTCGCAGAACAGCAGCGGGATCCCCGGTGCCGCGGAAGCGGGCGACGCGTTCGGGACGGACATCGTCACGCAGGACATGAACAAGGACGGTTACGCCGACCTCGTGGTCACCGCGCCCGGTGAGAACGACGGCGAGTACACCGGCACGGTCACCGTCCTGTGGGGCTCCGCGTCCGGGCTGACCGCCGGCAGCGCGTACAAGAACCCCAAGTACAAGGACAAGGGGTTCGCCGAGGACATCGCCGTCGGTGACCTCGACGCGGACGGCCGGCAGGACCTCGTCGCCGTCGACGACGACAACATCTGGTACCTGCGCGGCCCGTTCACCAAGTCCGGAACCCGCGGCCGCGCCACGAACTTCGACCCCACGGACGGCGAGAACATCTCCCCCGACCGGGTCGTCGCGGGCAAGGTCACCAAGGACGGCACGGCCGACTTCGCGGTCCTGGGCGATGACTGGGACACCGACAGCAACCGCGTCTGGTTCTACAAGGGCGGCAGCGGCGGCCCCACGAAGACCAAGAAGGTGAGCCTGCCCGCGTCCGCGTCCCTCATGGAGGCCAGTGTCACCATCGCCGACTACGACAAGAACGGGTACGGAGACCTCACGCTCGGCAGCCCGCGCGCGAGTACGGGCGGCGCCGTCTACATCCTCCCCGGCACCTCCACCGGCCCCAGTTCTTCGGCCAGGACGATCACGCAGTCCACATCCGGCGTGCCCGGTGCCCGCGAGTTCGGTGACTCGTTCGGAAGCGACGTGTCGGCCGCCGACACCAACGGGGACGGCTATCCGGACCTGGCCGTGGGCGTCAGCGGCGAGATGGTCGGCGACGGCCCGTTCTACGCGGGCGGCCTCACGCTGCTGCGCGGCGGCTCATCCGGGCTGACCGGCAAGAACGCCCGCTGGTACGACTACGGGACGCCCGGCATCGAGGGCGAGACCACCGACGAGGGCGGGCTCGGCGACTCCGTCCAGCTCACCGACGTCACCCACGACGGCCGCCCCGAACTGGTCGCGTCGGCCCCGGAAGCCGGATTCCCCGACGGAACGGCGGGCCGCGTCTTCGTACTTCCCGGCACCTCCTCCGGCCCGACCGGAACGGGATCGCTGTCCCTCACCCCGGCCACGCTCGGGGACACGTCGATCAAGTACCTCTGGGGCGCGCTGACCGACTGACCCGCGACCGCAACAGAGGCCCACCCCCGAAAGGACCCCACCCGTGCGCATGCGCACCGCAACGGCCCTCGCCGCGATCGTCGCGGCGGGCCTCACGCCCCTGACTCTGCCGTCCGCCCCCGCCTCCGCCGCGCCCTCCGGACTTCAGGCGGACTTCAATGGGGACGGTTATCCCGATCTGGCGACCGCCGCCTACAACACCACCGTGAGCGGCGCGAAGAACGCAGGTGCCGTGGTCGTCAACTACGGCTCTTCTGCCGGAATTTCGGCATCGCGTCGCACCGTGGTCACGCAGAACGCGACCGGGGTACCCGGCACAGCCGAATCCGGCGACTTCTTCGGCGCCGGATTCGCCTCCGGAGACCTCAACAACGACGGGTACACCGATCTCGTCGTGGGCGCCCCGGGCGAAGACGTCGGGGACGACACCAACGGCGGCACAGCCGTAGTGATCTGGGGGAGCGCCGGCGGCCTCTCCACCGGACTGACCCTCGGCGACCCGAACACGTCCGGTCACGACTCGTTCGGGCAATCACTCACGGTCGGCGACTTCAGCGGCGACGGAAAGAACGACCTGGCCGTCGGCAGTTCGGGCAAGGATGTCTGGATCCACAAGGGTGGATTCACCAAGTCGGCGGGAGCGTCGTCCCGGTACAAGCTCACGACGGCCGCCCAGAGCGGCACGTCCCACGGCGCCGAGTCCCTGGACTCGGGCGACGTGAACGGCGACGGCCACGACGACCTGATCGTCAACGGCACGTACTTCCCCGATTCCTCCCACAAGTACGCCGCCACGATGGTGTACGTGGGCTCGTCCTCCGGGCTGACCTTCCAGAACGCGCTGGAGAGCGACAAGAAGGCAGCGGTGGGCGACATCAACGGCGACGGGTACGACGACCTGGTCACCGGCGCCTACTGGGGCGGCAGCGGGGACAGCATCGGCGGCTCCATCTCCACCCACCTCGGCAGCGCCGAGGGAATCCGCGCCGCTGCGGCGCAGACCATCGACCAGGACACCCCCGGAGTGCCGGGCGAGGACGAGACGAGCGACTACTTCGGCTATGCGCTGTCGCTGGGAGACATCGACGGCGACGGCCTTGCCGACGCGGCCGTCTCCGCCTTCTACGAGAGCATCGGCAGCGCCGACCTGACCGGCTCCGTCACCGTGCTCCGTGCCACTCCCACCGGATTGACGGCCGAAGGTTCGAAGTCCTTCCATCAGGACACCGCCGGGGTACCGGGCGCGAACGAGGACAACGACCATTTCGGTTCGGCTGTACAGCTGTCCGATCTCAACGGTGACGGTCACGCGGACCTGTCCATCGGCGCGCAGGACGAGAACGCCGGCGCTGGAGCCCTCTGGAGCCTGCGCGGATCGGCCTCCGGCATCACCACCAGCAACGCCCTCAGCTTCGGCGCCTCGGCAGCGGGCCTCTCCGCCTCCGGGACGCCCTGCCTCGGCAGCGAAATGCTGGGCTGACCGCTCCCAGCCTCAGACTGCGCCGGTCAGCACCCCACGTATCAGCCCAGCCAGCGCCTCCGGCCGGACTCTGAGTACGTCGTCCGGGGCGTCGCTCTCCCTGAGGAGGGCGGCGCCCTCGTGCGTGGCGAGTTCGAGGCAGTCAGGCCCGTCCTGACCGCCGGAGTACGAGGACTTCTGCCACACGATCTCCTGGGCCATGAGGGGACCTCTCACATGTCGTGCGCAAGGCGGTGGATGAGTTCCCTCGACTCTACGACCCCCAGCGCGGCCCTCTCCACCTTGTTGAGGAGCCCTCGATAGCGGCTCAGCTGTGCCTCCGCGTCCACGAGAGCACCGCCGTGCGGGGTGTCCATCAGGACCGTGTCGAGCTGGGGCACCGGGCCGCCCGCGTACAGCATCGGGTAGCACAACCCGGCGAATCCATCGGCGTCGAACGGCACGACGTGTACTGCTACTTGGGGCAGCTCCGACCGGTCCAGGAGGTGCAGCAGCTGTTCCCGGGCGACCTTGCTGTCGGCCGCCCGGATACGCAGAGCAGCCTCGTGTATCACCACGTCGTACCGGGGTGGCCGCTCCCCTGTGAGCAACTCCTGGCGTCGCAGCCGGAAGTGAACCCGTAGATCGAGTTCCTCCTCCGGCAACTTCGGTACCGCCGCCGCGAACAGCGCTCGCACCTGCGTCTCCGTCTGCAGGAGGCCCGGGATGCTGACGCTCTGGAACGTCCTCAAGTGCGTCGTGTGGTGCTCCAGTTCGGCCAGTTCCAGATAGCCCGAGGGCACAAGGCCGCGGTACTCCTCCCACCAGCCGCGCCCGCTCTCCGCCGCCATGGCCGCGAGCGCGTCGACGAGTGCGGTGTCGTCGCACGCGTACTGACCCGCCAAGTAGCGGACGCGCTCCGCGCTCACACCGGCCCGCGCCGACTCGACGGCAGAAATCCGGGTCTCGGCGAACCCCATGGCCCTGGCCGCTTCCCGGCCGGTCAGACCCGCACGCTCGCGGAGCTTTCGAAGCTCGACCCCGAGCCGCTCCTGACGTGCCGTGATGATGCTTCGCGCCGGCATGTACCCCTGCTTTCCCGCGAGTTGGGACACGCGAGTATCTCAGTCCCGCTTGACGGGGTTCAACTGAACCCCCTACCGTCGGTGACGCACCGCACACTCTTCGAAATCGCGGAAGGCACCGCCCCGGCCAGGCGGCAATGCCACCGCCCCCACCGGGAGCCCCACATGCGGAACAGTCAGGACACCGGCCCCTCCACCTGGGAATACACCCTCTACGTCCCCCACGACCCCCGAGCGGTATCCGTCGCCCGGCACACCCTCACCCGCATCCTCACCAGCCACCACCTGCCCGCCCTCCTCGACGACGCGCAGTTACTCGCCTCGGAGCTGCTGGGCAACGCCATCCGGCACACCGAAGGCCCCGCCGCTCTGAAGCTCCGGCACAACGGCCGTGCGCTGCGGCTCGGCGCCTGGGACACCGACCCCACCCCGCCCGCGGGACCCGCCGCCCCGGGTGGCTACGGACTGCACCTCGTCGACGCGTGCGCCGACGACTGGGGCTGGTTCCGGGTCAACACCGGCGCGGGCACCGCGGGCAAATACGTCTGGTGCGAACTCGGCTCACCCACCTGACACGCCGGCCCCCGGGAACACCCTGAAAGGCCCCTTAGGGGATGTCACAGCTCGGCCGCAAAGCCGGGCCCGATCCACTGGGCCCGGCACCTCACCTTCCGGGACCAGGTACGTTCGATGACGTGGCTGGATTCAGGATCGGACGCGGCCGGGACAACCGCGCCTCGCAATCGCGACCGTACGGACAGGGTGCCCCCCAGGGGCAGGCCCCGTACGGCTACCCTCCCGTGCCCCCGAACGGGCAACCGCAGCAGCACCAGTACGGCGGGCAGCAACCGCAGCAGCCGTACGGTCAGCAGCAGTGGCCCCAGTCCGGAGGCCACGGTGAGCCGGAATACTTCGGCGACCCGAACGGCCCACAGGGACAGGGCGGCCAGGGCTACGACCCGTACGCGGCGAACAACCCGGGGCACACCCAGGCGTTCTCCGTGGGCGAGGACCCGTACAGCCAGGGCGACACGTACCGGGCGGGTTCCGCCCCGGCCACGCCCGTCGGGCCGCGGCTGCACTGGAAGCAGCTCCTGTCCGGCGTCGTCCTGCGCCCCGGCCAGACGTACCTCCAGATGCGGGACTACGCGATGTGGGGCCCCGCCCTCATCGTGACGTTCCTGTACGGCCTGCTCGCGATCTTCGGCTTCGACTCGGCCCGCGAGGACGTGATCAACGCCACCTTCTCGTCGGCGATCCCTTACACCCTCACCACCGCCGTCGCGATCACGATCAGCTTCTTCGTCCTGGGCGTGGTCACACACACGCTGGCCCGCCAGCTCGGCGGTGACGGAGCGTGGCAGCCCACGGTCGGCCTCGCGATGCTGATCACCGCGATCACGGACGCCCCTCGCCTGCTCTTCGCGATGTTCCTCGGCGGCGACGCCCCGTTCGTGCAGATCATCGGCTGGGCGACCTGGGCGCTCGCGGGCTTCCTGCTGACGGTCATGGTGAGCAAGTCCCACGACCTGCCGTGGCCGAAGGCGCTGGCCGCCTCCGCGATCCAGCTGATCGCACTCCTGTCGATCATCAAGCTGGGCACGTTCTAGAGACCTGCGACACCTGAGTGGGGCCCGGCACGCACAGTGCCGGGCCCCACTCACGTTCGCCGCCAACGGGTGACGACGGTGGCGGGTCGGAGCACCGGCTCCCGGGACAGCTGCCACGATGCGCCCATGGCACCTGCGGCAGGCGCTGCTGAGAGTTCGAGGACGGCGCGACTCGTCCTGCTGACACTCGCAGCAGGTCAGTTCCTGATGGCTCTCGACAGCTCGGTCATGAACGTCTCGATCGCCACCGTGGCCGAGGACGTGGGCACGACCGTGACGGGGATCCAGGGCGCCATCACGGCGTACACCCTCGTGATGGCGATGTTCATGATCCCGGGCGGCAAGGTCGGTGCGCTGATCGGCCGCAAACGCGCGTTCATGATCGGCTGCGTCATCTACGGCTGCGGCTCCCTGACCACGGCACTCGCGCCCAACCTCCCCGTACTGCTGCTCGGCTGGGCGCTCCTCGAGGGGATCGGAGCCGCTCTCATCATGCCCGCGATCGTGGCGCTCGTGGCGGGCAACTTCGTCACGGAACGCCGTCCCGCCGCCTACGGCCTCGTCGCGGCGGCAGGGGCCGTGGCGATCGCGGTAGGGCCGCTCGTCGGAGGCGTCGCGACGACGTACTTCTCCTGGCGCTGGGTGTTCGCCGGTGAGGTCGCGGTGGTGCTCGGCATCCTCGTGCTCGCCCGCCGCATCGCCGACGCGCCGGTCGGCGAACGCTCCCGCATCGACCTCCTCGGCTGTGTGCTCTCCGCCCTCGGCCTCGGGATCTTCGTCTACGGAGTCCTCCGCTCGGACGAATGGGGCTGGTTCCGGCCCAGGCCCGGCGCGCCTTCATGGCTCGGTATTTCGCTGGTCGTCTGGCTGGCGCTGGCCGGTCTGCTGCTGATCTGGCTCTTCCTCCGATGGGAGGCCCGCCTGGTGGAGCAGCGCAAGGAGCCGCTCATCGACCCGGCCCTGCTGCAGAACAAGCAGCTCACCGGCGGCCTGACGATGTTCTTCTTCCAGTACCTCGTCCAGATGGGCGTGTTCTTCGTCGTCCCGCTGTACCTGTCGGTCGCCCTGGGCCTGTCCGCGCTCAAGACCGGTGCCCGCATCCTGCCGCTCTCCCTGACGCTGCTGGCGGCCGCGATCCTGATCCCGCGCTTCCTCCCGGATGTCTCACCGCGCCGGGTGGTGCGGCTCGGGATCCTCGCGCTGCTCGCCGGCGCGGTGGCCCTGATGGCCGCGCTCGACGCGGGAGCCGGTGCGGAGATCGTCACCCTCCCCCTCCTGCTGATCGGGCTCGGCATGGGCGCACTGGCGTCCCAGCTCGGGTCGGTCACCGTGTCCGCGGTGCCGGAGGCACAGAGCGCGGAGGTCGGCGGAGTCCAGAACGCCGTCACCAACCTGGGCGCTTCGCTCGGTACAGCACTCGCCGGGTCGATCCTCATCGCCGCGCTCACAACCTCGTTCGTCACCGGCATCGAGCAGAATCCGGCGGTCCCGGCCGACGTCAGGAGCCAGACCTCCGTCGAGCTCCAGAGCGGCGCGCCCTTCCTCTCGGACGCTCAGCTCAAGACCGCGCTCGACGAAGCCGGCACGAGCACGGAGGTCTCACAGGCGGCGCTCGACGCGAACAACGAGGCACGGCTCGACGGCCTCCGCGCCGCACTCGCCGTCCTCGCCCTCGCCTCGCTGCTCGCCCTGTTCTTCACCTCACGGATCCCGACGACCCAGCCCCGCTCGGCAACGCCCTAGCTGTAGTGACCTGAAGCGTTGTCAACGCGGGTGATGGGTGGCCGGCCGCCCTCGCCCCGATGCCGGAACGAACGCCGAGTACGCCACGATACGAACCAACGAGGCCCACTGTGGTGTTGAGATGTCAGACATCTCAACACCACAGTGGGCCTCGTTGGTCACGACAGCGGCCTCACCACTCGATCAGGTCAGTAATCCATTTGGGCATGCTCGTAGTGAGCCCCTTTGTCACGTCCTCGGCGCCTTGCGTGATGCCGCTCTGGGCGTTGCGGGTGTTGCCCTGGGTGTTGCCCTGGGTGTTGCCCTGGGTCTGGGTGTTGTTGGTGCCGCCCTGCGTGCCGCCCTGGACGTTGTTGCTGCCGCCCTGCGTGCCGCCCTGGGTGTTGTCGGTGCCGGTCTGCGTGCCGCCCTGAGTGTTACCGGTGTTTCCGGTGCCGCTCTTTTTGGTGTCGCCGGTGCCGCCCTGGGTGTTGCCCTGGGTCTGGGTGTTGTTGGTGCCGCCCTGCGTGCCGCCCTGGACGTTGTTGCTGCCGCCCTGCGTGCCGCCCTGGGTGTTA
>NZ_JBIVFF010000005.1:179317-180681 GCF_044748025.1 Streptomyces sp. NPDC090032
TACCGGTGCCGCTCTGCGTACCGCCCTGAGTGTTACCGGTGTCGCCGGTGTCGCCGGTGCCGCTCTTTTTGGTGTCGCCGGTGCCGCCCTGGGTGTTGCCCTGGGTCTGGGTGTTGCCGGTGCCGCCCTGCGTGCCGCCCTGGGTGTTACCGGTGCCGCCCTGCGTGCCGCCCTGGGTGTTGTTGGTGCCGGTCTGCGTGCCGCCCAGCGTGTTACCGGCACCGCCCAGCGTGTTACCGGTACCGCCCTTGGTGTCGCCCTGGGCCTGGACGATGTTGATGCCGCCCTGCGTGCCGCCCTGGGTGTTACCGGTGCCGCCCTGCGTGCCGCCCTGGGTGTTACCGGTGCCGCTCTGCGTGCCGCCCAGGGTGTTACCGGCACCGCCCTGCGTGTTACCGGTACCGCCCTTGGTGTCCCCCTGGGACTGGACGATGTTGATGTCGTCCCCGTCGCTGAAGGGATTACCGTAATACCCACTGCCGTGGACAGCGGTAATTCCTGCGGGGAGTGCAGGATCGTTACGGAGGTCCGCGGAAGCCTGACCGGCCGTTGCGCCTGTCAGTGCCACGGCAGCGGAAAGAGACAGGGTTGCGCAGATGCCGACTCGTTTCACAGTAGCCCTTTCTTGCGGTAGATAGGAGATAGGATTTCTTGCGGACCAAACTGTCGCAACACTTCACTCCATAACTACAGGCGACACGGGCGATGTCACCCGTACAGAGTGTTGGCAGACTGCACCCTGATCGCGAGACTCCTGGCATGCCGGTCCCGCAGCGGCCGCCTCCGGACCGGCGAGTCCTCTCTCCGGACCAGCACTACAGCTGTGACTTGCGCTCTCGTCGGTTTCGAGTGGCGTAGTGACAAGTGCGGGCGCGTGCTTGACGGGGTGCGGCGCCGTAGGGACTGGGCGATTTCCGGTTCGCGACCGAGGATCCGGCCATTACACGAAAGACGCCGCACCGCCGACTGCGGCCAACTGCGTTGGCCACATGGGCTGTGCGACGTCCTCGAACCGGATGTTCGTGATCGATCCTGGAGAGCTTGGCATCACCTCGCAGAGGTTTCCTCCGCGAGGTGATGAACTCCCTCTAGTGACTAACCCTGGACTCCGCCCTGGGTGTTGCCGTTACCGCCACCCTGGACTCCGCCCTGGGTGTTCCCGTTACCGCCACCCTGGACTCCGCCCTGGGTGTTCCCGTTACCGCCACCCTGGACTCCGCCCTGGGTATTGCCGTTACCGCCACCCTGGACTCCGCCCTGGGTGTTCCCGTTACCGCCACCCTGGACTCCGCCCTGGGTGTTCCCGTTACCGCCACCCTGGACTCCGCCCTGGGTGTTCCCGTTACCGCCACCCTGGACTCCGC
>NZ_JBIVFF010000005.1:180915-559034 GCF_044748025.1 Streptomyces sp. NPDC090032
CCGTTACCGCCACCCTGGACTCCGCCCTGAGTGTTACCCCTCCCGCCACCCTGGACTCCGCCCTGGGTATTGCCGTTACCGCCACCCTGGACTCCACCTTGGGTGTTCCCGTTACCGCCACCCTGGACTCCGCCCTGAGTGTTACCCCTCCCGCCACCCTGGACTCCGCCCTGGGTGTTCCCGTTACCGCCACCCTGGACTCCGCCCTGAGTCATGCCGTTACCGCCACCCTGGACTCCGCCCTGAGTGTTACCCCTCCCGCCACCCTGGACTCCGCCCTGGGTATTGCCGTTACCGCCACCCTGGACTCCGCCCTGGGTGTTACCCCTCCCGCCACCTTGGACTCCGCCCTGAGTGTTACCCCTCCCGAAACCCTGGACTCCGCCCTGGGTGTTGCCGCCACCCTTGCAGTTCCTTTGAGGGTTTCCAGGGCACGGCCTTTCCGGCAGCACCGTCGCGTGAGTGCCTGTAGCTGTCGGGGCAGCGAACGCGACGGAGGGCGTCAGGGCACCTCCCGCAGCCAGAGCAGCCGATGCGGTCAGCAGCGCCGTACGCTTTGCGAATTTCTTGGACACGATGATTCCTTTCCGATGAGCAGACCCTGCCGATTCCGATGAGTAGGGCCCTGCCGATTCGCAGCCCAATTCAATTACGGAAGATATTCTCCGCAAAATGCGCTGCTAGGTCGGTTCCCGACGGGATCGAGTGAGTCATCCGTTTGACCTGATGACTTGATTAAGCCCGGACACTCCGACCGCCTGACCCTCCGGAATCTCATGGCTCGACAGACGGCGGCAGCCGGCTGAACTCGCTGCCAGAGTCATTTCGGAGGCGCGGGGTGGGCGACATGCTCTGCGGGCCGGTTTGAGCCGCGAACCGGCAACCCCAGGTTCTGGGACTCATTGGCCAGCATGCGCTGCTGCAGCCGGAGGCACATCGGGTGAACACCCCAAGTTCCACCCCGGCACACCCCACATCCCACCCCGGCATCCCGCGACACCACCCCACCGGCCGACCTGTCCTGATCGGTCTGGATCTTTTGCGCGGGTCCGGACACGGAGGGAAACTGGCTGGTAATGGACCTGCTAGAGCGAGAGGCCGTACTCCAGGACCTCACCGGTCACCTGCGGGCGGCCGTGAACGGCCCTGGACGCCTGGCCCTTGTCCGCGGCGAGGCCGGCATCGGCAAGACCACCGTCGTCCGCCAGCTGGCCAAACTGGCCGATCCCCACATCCGGATCCTGGTCGGCGCCTGTGACCCGCTGGCCACACCCCGCCCCCTGGGCCCTCTGATGGACTCGGCCCCGCGCTTGGGCCGGGCGGTGCGCACTGCCCTGACCGGGGCGCTGGCCGGCACCTGCCGTCCTGATGAGGTCTTCGACTGCCTGCTCGCCGACCTGAGCGCCTACCCCAGCCTGCTGGTCGTGGAGGACATCCACTGGGCCGATGAGGCCACGATGGACCTGCTGCGTCACCTGGCCCGACGCCTCCCGAGCATTCCGGCGCTGGTGGTGGCCACCTACCGCGACGACGAGATCGGCCGCACCCACGACTTGACCACTCTCCTCGGCACCCTGGCCGGCTATCCGTGGGTGTACCGCCACGACCTCGCCCCCTTGAGCCGCCGGGCGGTGGCCCAGCTGGCCACCGGACACGCCGTCGACACCGAGCAGCTGTATCACGTCTCCGCCGGCAACCCGTTCATCGTCACCGAGATCCTGGCCGCCCCTGACGAGCCCATCCCGGCCACGGTGCTTGAAGCCGTCGCCGGCCGCCTGGCCGTCCTGTCGGCCGCAGCGCGCGCGGTCGTCGACGTGCTGGCCGTCCTGGGGCGCCGGGTCTCGCTGCCACTGCTGGCCAGCATCCTGCCGGCCCCGGAGGAGGCGCTCGACGAGGCCGTGGCCTGCGGAATCGTGCGCACCGACGGGCAGGTGACCGAGTTCCGCCATGAGCTGACCCGGCTGGCGGTGCTGGAGGCCGTCCCCGCCGCCTACCGTCTGCGGGTACACCGGCAGGTGCTGGCGGCGATGCGGTCCGGCCCGGTCGCTGCGGATGATCTGGCGCTGCTCGCTGATCATTCCGAGGGCGCCAGGGATCCGGCCGCCGTGTTGAAGTACGCGCCCGCAGCGGCTGCCCATGCTGCCGCGTCGGGCGCGCACCGGGAAGCAGCCGCCCAGTACGCCCGCGCCCTGCGGTACGCCGACCGCCTGCCGCCCGACCAACGGACCTCCCTGCTGGAAGGCCATTCGCAGGCCTGTCTCCTGTCCAGCCGACTGGATGAGGGGGTCGCTTCTCGCCGTAAGGCGGTGAGGCTGCGCCGTGCGCTGGGCGACCGGCTGCGCGAGGGGGAGGACCTGCGCTGGCTGTCGAGCTGGCTGTGGCCGGCCGGGCAGACCGCCGAGGCCAGACAGACCGGCCTGGATGCAGTGCGGGTCCTCGAAGGGATGGGGCCGAGCCGGGAGCTGGCCTGGGCGTACCTGAACCTCTGCCAGCTGGCCTGCTACGAACATGAGGGGGTGGCGGTGGCCGCCGCCTACGCCGAGAAAGCGATCGCTCTGGGTGAGCGCTTCGGCGATACGGGGGTGGTCGTCCAGGCGCGCTTCCATGCCGCGGCGGCACGAATGCTGAGCGAAGGGTACGGCTGGGAGGACTGCGAACAGGCGGTGTCCAGCGCGATGACGCAGGATCTGTCGGTGGACGCGGGCTTCCTGGGCCTCAACATGTGTTGGTTCGCCGCGCTGCAGCGTGATGCCGCCCGGACCACCGCGGCCGCGAGCCGGGCGGAAGCCTATTGCCTCGATCGCGACCTGCTGTCCTACCTACTGTGCACGAGGGCCTGGGGCAGCTGGGGGCTGCTGAACCGGGGCTTGTGGATCCAGGCCGCCGATGCCGCACAGCAGGTCCTGTCCCATCCTGGCTCACCACCGGTCGGCCGGGCCCTGGCCTTGACCGTCCAGGGCCTGGTGCGGGCCCGTCAGGGCAGGGCCCAGGTGTGGCCGCTGCTGGAGCAAGCGGCGAGCCTGGTCGACTCGAACTGCCTGCTGGACACGGGCCTGGGGTGGGAGGCCCGGGTCGAGGTGGCCTGGCTGGCCGGTGATCACAAGCTGGTGCAGGCGGAGGCACAACGCGGTCTGGACGCGTTGGCGGAGCGCACCCATCCCTGGCTGTCAGGGCCCCTGGCCTGCTGGATCCGCCGCGCCGGAGGGGATCCCCCGCAGGTGCCGGCGGCCGAACCCTACGCGCTGGAGCTGGCCGGCGACTGGGCCGGCGCCGCGGCACGATGGGACGGGCTCGGCTGCCCGCACGAGGCCGCGCTGGCCCGCCTGTCCGGCGACGCACCCGCGCTGCACCAGGCCCTGGCCGCCTTCGAGGCCCTCGGCGCCCGATCGGCCGTGGCGCGCACCCGCGCCGTGATGCGTACCCGCGGTGTCCGCCCGATCCGTCGTGGCCCGCGGGCGGCCACCCGGGCCAATCCGTACGGGCTGACCAACCGGGAACTGGACGTCCTGAAGCTGCTGGACGAGGGCCTGTCGGATGCCGAGATCGCCGCCCGCCTCTACATCACTCCCAAGACCGCCGGGCATCACGTCGGCGCGGTACTGACCAAACTCGGCGTCCACACCCGCCACGAAGCCGCCCGCAAACTCCACCATTCCGAGCGCTGACAGGGCCCGCAACAATGAAATGCCGAAGAGGTCCTTTCATTGCGCAACCAGCCCATGGCGGCTTTGCTTCCCTGACTGGAGCGCATTCCCACAAAGCCGGCCCGCAGCACCCATTCTCATTCAGGTGCCTACGCCTTCACATCCGCCGTCTGTGATTATCGTCAACAGTCCGAACGGCATTCGCCCGAGCAACACGAGTCCGGGCGACGGCTCAGAGCGCGTCTTTCGACGGCGTGATCGGCGTGCCGGACTTACGGCAGGGAGGCAGGACGGACCACGGGAAGTTGATCCACTCATCCGTGCGCTTCCACACGTACTCGCACTTCACCAGCGAGTGCGACTTCTCGTAGATCACGGCCGAGCGCACCTCGGCCACGGCGTCGAGGCAGAAGTCGTGGACCAGCTTCAGGGTCTTCCCGGTGTCGGCGACGTCATCGGTGATGAGCACCTTCTTGTCCGAGAAGTCGATCGCGTTGGGCACGGGCGCCAGCATGACGGGCATCTCGAGCGTCGTCCCCACACCCGTGTAGAACTCCACGTTCACGAGGTGGATGTTCTTGCAGTCGAGGGCGTACGCGAGCCCGCCGGCCACGAAGACGCCACCGCGCGCGATGGACAGCACGATGTCCGGCTCGTACCCGTCGTCGGCGATCGTCTGCGCCAACTCGCGCACGGCGGTGCCGAACTTCTCGTACGTAAGGTTCTCGCGTACGTCACTCATACTGCTGCTCACACCTGCGTTCGATGGAAATTGAGGAAGGAACGGGAGGCCGTGGGGCCGCGCTGGCCCTGGTAGCGGGACCCGTAGCGCTCGCTGCCGTACGGGTGCTCGGCGGGCGAGCTCAGCCGGAACATGCACAGCTGCCCGATCTTCATGCCCGGCCACAGCTTGATCGGCAGCGTCGCGAGGTTCGACAGCTCCAGCGTGACGTGCCCGGAGAACCCGGGGTCGATGAAGCCGGCGGTCGAGTGCGTGACGAGCCCGAGCCGGCCGAGGGAGCTCTTGCCCTCGAGGCGCGAAGCGAGATCGTCCGGCAGGGAGATGACCTCGTACGTGGAGGCGAGCACGAACTCGCCGGGGTGGAGGATGAAGGGCTCGTCGCCCTCCGGCTCCACGAGCCGCGTCAGGTCGGCCTGCTCCACCGCGGGGTCGATGTGCGGGTAGCGGTGGTTCTCGAACACCCGGAAGTAGCGGTCGAGCCGCACGTCGATGCTCGAGGGCTGCACCATGGATTCGTCGTACGGATCGATGCGGACCCGCCCGGCGTCGATCTCGGCCCGGATGTCCTTGTCTGAGAGAAGCACGTAGCGAGGATACGCAGAGCGCGCGGGCCCGCCACAATCCGGCCATTGCACCGCGACTGTGGCGCACCCGCGCGCCCGTTCTTCGGCTCCGCGCCGACTACCGCTTCTCGAACTCCACAGGAACTGCGTTCCTCAGCCGCGCACACCGCGGACATCGGATCAGCCGGCCGGGTCCGAGCCGGTCGGCCTGCTGCATCGGGAACGAAGCGGTGCTGAAGACGTGCCCCTCGGCACAACGAACAAAGGTGCGCTCCATCGAGTCCCAGAGTCCCTTCCCCACGAGCCACTACGCCATTTCTGGCTGACAACGAGGGGTCACATTACGGGATGAAAGGGACGCCGCTCCAGGCGGCACTCCGGCTACCGAAGGACCCTCGAAGCCGGCCCCACCGTACGCCTCAACTCCCTTCACCCGCAGTCACTTCCAGCACGCACAACGCAGCCAGGCCCCCGGGCAAAAGCACCGGGGGCCTGGCATGGGGTACAGTGTGCGACGTTACGACTCCGGATCCCCGGCGTCTTACGCGGGTGTAGTTTAGTGGTAGAACATCAGCTTCCCAAGCTGAGAGTGCGAGTTCGATTCTCGTCACCCGCTCCATAGTTGAGGCCCAGGTCAGCGACCTGGGCCTTGTTCGTTGTCCGGGCCTGTCCCGCCCTGTTCAGCTGTAGCGCACCACATCTGCACCGTCGGTCAGGCGGCTGTTCTTCCCGGTTCATACGGTGCCTTCCGCATGAACCGGGAAGCCGTAAGCCGTCTGCCAGTGCTTTGGATCTCAGATGGTGCAGCCGGGGCCGCTGAGGGGGCGGATGCAGACGTTGCGCGAGGCACCGCCGTTGTTGGTGTTGGTGCCCGGGCCGCCGTCGAGGAAGTCAGCGCCGTTGCCGCCGAAGAGAGCGTCGTTGCCGTTGCCGCCCCTGAGGACGTCGGCGCCGTCCTGGCCCTCGATGCGGTCGTTGCCGTCGCCGCCGCCGATGACGTCGTTGCCGTCGCCGCCGCACAGGATGTCGTTGCCGCCGCGGCCGTCGATGACGTCGTTGCCGCCGAGGCCGAAGATGACGTCGTTGCCGGGCGTACCGATGAGGACGTTGGCCCGGTTGGTGCCGACGATGGTGGGCGTCGCGTTGGCACAGGTGAGGGTGGCGGGCGGACGGACGGTGATCGTGAACTGCCTTGAGGCCGGGGGCACGTCCGGGTCGGGGTCGGTGGCCGTCACGGTGAACGTGTACGTGCCGGCCGTCGTCGGAGTACCGGAGATCACGCCGCTCGTCGTGTTGAGGTTCAACCCGGCAGGCAGAGAGCCGCTGGTGACCGCGAAGCTGGGGGCTCCGGTGCCGCCGCTGGTCTGCAGGGTGGTGGAGTAGGCGACGTTCTGGGTGGCGTCGGGCAGCGGACTGGTGGTGACGAAGGCCAGATCCTGGATCGTGTAGCTGATCTTCACCTGGCCGTTGGCGCTGGGTGTTCCGATCGGCGAGGCGCTGTACGTGGTGCCCGTTCCCGTGGCAGTGGCGAAGCTGCTGCCGCCGCCACCGCTCCCCCCGCCGGATGCACCAGCGGTGGTGGCGGAAGCGCCACCACCGCCACCGCCGAAGTAGCCGCCTCCGCCGCCTCCGCCGCCACTGACGACGAAGCTGGTGCCACAGCCGGTGTAGTCGCCGCCGGCACCTCCCGTACCGACCGTCGCACCGGAGAATCCGCCGCCCGCGTTGCCGGCCTGGCCCGTGCAAGACCCGGCGACAGCTCCCGTGCCTGCCGTACCTCCCGCGCTGGTGGTGCCTCCGCCACCGCCGCCACCGGGCGCACCGCCGAGAGACCCGCCTGTGGCTCCGTCGGTGCCGTCGGGGGTTCCGCCATTACCACCCTGGGTCGGGAGATTGCGTCCCCCGCCGCCGCCCCCTCCACCAGCTACCACCAGCAAGTTTGCGCCCGTCGCCACGCTTGACGCGCCGCCCCCGCCCGCGCCGGTGGACAGCGGAGTGGTGGTTCCGTTTCCGCCCGCACCGCCGCCGTTGTACCCACCGCCGCCCCCGGAGCCAGTACAGGACGCGCCGCCGGAACCACCCACGTTGACGGTGAGGACCGTGGGGGTCGCGGAGGCCGGAAGAGTGCTGACCACGCGCGCCCCGGTACCACCCGTCGACCCATTGGGACAGGTTCCGCTGACGGCACTGCCGCCTCCGGCGCCGTCAGCGGTGATCGTCGCCACCGCGTTCGCGGGGATGGTGAGACTCTGCGGGGCACCCGTGAAGGTGAAGGTCTGATCGATGTCGACTGCACGATGGGACGCCGTGGCCGCCGCCGCTCCAGGAGTCATCCCGAGACCGGACAGGGCCACGCAAAGGGCTGCCGCAGCGCCTGTGCTGTACCACCGCCGGCCATGGCCGGACCCTCCACGCCGTCGCCCCGCCCTCGCGATCAAAGACGGTCGCGCAAGTCTTTCGTTCACCGATCTCTCCCGGTTCCTTCGTGTCAGCCCTGTCTGAGCCCGTGCGCAGTCAGCAGCAGGCCGGCGCCTCCATACCCCACGGTGCGCGCAGGCGCACTCTATGTTACGAAAAGAACCACAACAGTAAATAAGTCCTTTTTGCGCATCCTTCGAGCGTGTCTGGCATGCCCCTGCCCAGGCAGGTGACCGCATCCATCCCCACCCGCTCAGAAGCAGACGGAGAACACCGGCGTGGGTCTGCGGGGCCCGGTCAACGGCTCCAGGACTCACGCGATGGGGGTGAGTTCAGGGGGACTTCAAGTGATGGGTGTCGTTGAGGGTCTGGACCGTGGCGGTGTCGTCGTTCTTGTACGTCACCGTCGACAGGGAGGCCGCTGCTACTTCCATGCGGAACAAAGTCTGTGGTGGGGCCTGGAGGGCCAGGCGGATCAGGGTTCTGAGGGGGACGACGTGGGAGACGACCAGAACCGTGGCGCCGGCGTACTGGGCCATGAGGCTCTCTCGTACGGCGGCGACCCGGCGGGTTACCTGTTGCATGGTTTCGCCCGCGCCCGAGGGTGGGCTGTCCGGTGAGGCGAGCCAGGCGCTCAGGTTGTCCGGGTAGCGTTCGCGGACTTCGGCGAAGGTCAGGCCCTCCCAGTCGCCGAAGTCCGCTTCCCGCAGGTCCCGGTCGACCTGGACGCTCAGGCCGAGGCGCGCGGCCACGGCGTCAGCGGTCTCCCGGCAGCGCCGCATCGGTGACGTGACGACCGCCTCGATGTCGCCGCGGTGGGCGAGGGCCTCTGCCGCCGCCTGGGCTTGGCGGTGTCCGACCGGTGAGAGTCCCGGGTCGGATCCCCCGCTGCCGGAGAGCCGCCGCTCCGGGGTGAGCGGGGTTTCGCCGTGCCGCAGCAGTACGAGCGTCGTCACGTCACTCACTTCGAGGTCTGCGCGAAGTGGTCCCGTACGGCGTCGGTCTGCTTCTCCATGATGTCGATGATGCCCTCGACCACGGTCAGGTCGGCGTCCTCGGCGATCTCCAGGGTCCGTGACCAGTCGAAGAAACTGCGGGCCGGGTCGTTGGTGATGGGGAAGACGCGGATGGTGGCCTCGTAGCTGGCGACTCCGCTGGTGGGGGCGACGGCCCGGTAGGACTGGGTCTTGTTGATCTCGTCGCGGGCGGCGATCTCCTGCTGGACGACCTTGCCGCTGAGCGTGAGCTTGAAGTCGTAGCGGGCCGGGACCGTTTCGACCGAGCCGCCGTCCACCCAGCTGGTGTCCCGGTGGACGTCCATGTCGCCGGGGGACACGATCTCCAGGATCTGCATGGCGTCGCGGATGGTCACCCACACGGTGTCCGGGTCGGCGTCGAGGATGGTCGAGTGGTACATGGTGTGCTTGCGCTGGATCGTCGGCACGGGTTGTTCCTTCTTCTGGTTGTTGTCGCTCAGGCTTCTGGTTGGTGGCGATCGGGAGTTGTCGCTCAGGAGTTGTCGGTCTTGGCTATGAGGTGGTTGCCGAGGATCAGGTAGTCGATCTCGGTGCCCATGAAGCAGTTCAGGGCGTCGGTGGGGGTGCAGACGATGGGTTCGCCGGCGACGTTGAACGAGGTGTTGATCAGGCAGGGGGTGCCGGTGAGTTCGATGAACTTCCGCAGCACCGCCGTGAGCCGCGGAGTTCCCTCGTCCGTCAGGGTCTGGATGCGGGAGGTGCCGTCCACGTGTACGGCGCCGGGGATGCGGTCCTTGTACGCGTCGCGGACGGGGAAGACGAACGTCATGTACGGGGAACTGGTCTTGCGCCCCATGTCGAAGATCTCCGGCGCCTGCTCTTCCAGGACGAGGGGAGCGAAGGGGCGGAAGGGCTCCCGGTGCTTGACCCGGGTGTTGATGATGTCCTTGATGTCGGCGAAGCCGGGGTTGGCGAGGATGCTGCGATGCCCCAGCGCGCGTGGCCCGTGCTCGACGCGGCCCTCGAACCAGCCGATGACGACCTTCTTCGTCAGCAGTTCCGCCACGTGGTCGACGACCTCGTCGTCGTCCAGGCGCGAGACGACGACACGGCCGGTGAAGCCCTCGAGCGCCTCCTCGATCTCGGCTTCGTCGTAGGACGGGCCCAGATAAGGGCTGACGGGTGCGGAGGCGGCGAGGACGTCCGCGGGAGCGGTGTCCGGGTGGCCCAGCCAGGCGTGGACCGCGGCTCCGATGGTGATGCCGGTGTCCGAGGCGCCGAAGCTGACCTGCATGTCCTCGAAGCGGGAGCCTTCGAACATCGGAGTGTTGTTCAGGCAGTTGAGGGCTACGCCGCCTTCGAACAACAGCCGGTCGAGATCCGTCCTCTTCTCCAGGTGACGGACCTGGTGGGCGGTCGCGACGTTCAGCATCTCCTGCGCGGCGGCGGCGATGCGGGCCTTGTATTCGAGGGTGTCTTCGAAGGGCCCGAAGTATTCCTCGAACAGGGCGTCATGGCTGTGGAGGTTGTCGGTCTGAAGGGGCTTGGTGAAGGTGTAGCGGCCGTCGTCGTGCAGCGTAAGAAGGCGTTCGACGAACGGGTTCGGAGTCGGCGGGCCGGTGTATCCCGCCAGGCCCATCACCTTGTACTCGTCGTTGTTGGGGACGAAGCCGAGGAAGCGGGTGATGGAGGAGAACAGGGTGCCGATGGAGTGCTGGGCGACGGTGACGGTGTCCTCGAAGACGGTGATCCGGCCGTCGCGGATCTCGCCCGTCAAGGTCGAGAAGCGCTCGGCGCGGCCGTCGCTGACGAGGAACGCGGAGTCCTTCATGCCGGCGAGGTAGTAGCCGGTCGTCGCGTGGGCCAAGTGGTGAGGAACGAACCGGACCTTGGCCGGGTCGGGGCGGTGTCCGGTGCGGGCCTCGAAGTCCGCGAGCATCGCTTCGTGGCTGACGACCTGGTCGAACAGGTCGGCCATGTCACACATGAGTCCGGTCTTCGCGTCCCGCGCCAACGGCGAACTGCGGATGCCGTCCAGGATGTCGTCCAGAACCTGGGGAGACCAGTTCCAGGGGAAGGCGAACAGGTCGACGTCATCGAACGTGATCCCGGCTTCCTTCAGGCACCAGTCGATCGCGTTCTCGGGGAAGTCGGTGGTCTTCTTCTCCCGGTTGAGGCGCTCTTCCTCCACCGCGGCGACCAGGCGGCCGTCCACCAGGACCGCGGCGGCGGCGTCGTGGCCCAAGAGGTAATGCTTGTTGATGCCGGTCGCACCGAGACGTTCGGAGAAGAACTCCGACACCCGGCTGAAACCATTACATCCAAGAACAATCACGGCATTCTTTCCTGTTCTGGCCTGTTATGGGGCTACTTGACGATCAGCAGGTCGCGGAGCTGTTCCCCGGCCGCGGGTGCCTGGCACAGGCCCGCACCGGTGAATCCGGCCGCGTACAGGAAGCGGCGGGTGGGGTGTTCGCCGATGAAGGCGGCGTTGTGAGGGCTGGCGTCGAAGTCGCCGCTCCACGCGCGATGCAGACCGATGCCGTCCAACGCGGGGAACAGGGTGCCGAGATGGCCGGCGACGCGACCGAGCCAGGCCTCGCGTGCTTCGCCCGCCTTGGGTGCGCCCATGGCGAGGAGGATGCGGTCCTTCCATGAGCGGATCCGCAGGCCTGATGTGGCGTGCATCGTCATGGGCATCTCGCGGTGCGGGGAGGGCGGGACGTCGGTGAACAGCATCTCCATCGCGTGGGGTGCCAGCGGCAGGTCGACCGATGCCAGGGCCGCCACCTCGCCGGACCAGGGCCCGGCCGTGCACACGATGCTGTCCGCCTTGATGCTGCCCTGCGGGGTGTGGACGGTGTTGTCGTCGTCGATGCGTGTGACGGGTGTGTGGGTGAACAGGCGGGCGCCGTGGTTGCGGGCGGCGGCGGCGTAGCCGCGCACGATGTCGAGGCCGTCCACGTGGTACGCCTCAGGGGCCCAGGCGGCGGCCAGGACGGCGCGCTCGTCGATCAGCGGGTTGAGCTCGGCCGCTTCGCGGGCACTGATCAGGTCGACTTCGACGCCGGCGGCCTGCTGGGCTCGACGGCCGGCCTCGAAGTCGGTGATCTGCTGTTCTTCGGTGAACAAGGCCATGAACCCGAGCCGCTTCAGGCCGAGGGAGACTCCGGTGTGGCGCGCGAAGTCGTGATAGGCGTTCAGGCTGCGCACGGCCCTTCGCCCGGTGTCGGGGTTGCCGGGGAAGTAGGTGCGGACCATGCCCGCCGTGTGCGCGGATGCCCCGCCACCGAGGCCTCCGCGTTCGAGCAGCACGGTGTTCACGCCGACTTCGGCGAGGTGGTAGGCGGCGGAGGTGCCGATCACTCCCCCGCCGATGACGACGGCGTCGGCGCGGGCAGGCAGGGCGCTCAAGATCGTCCTTCTCCAGTGGTGTGGGGTTCAGGTGCGGATGGCAGGGCTCAGTGCCGACTGACTGCCGGTGCCGTCATCTCCTCGGCGGACTCCGCTACGGACTGCGCTACGGGCCGCTACGGGCTCGGCTACTGACTGCGCTACGGGCTCGGCTACACGCCTGCCGCGGCGCCCTGCTGGCGCAGGTGGTCTCCGGTCTCCCACGGGTACAGCTGGAGGTTCCAGCCGCCGAGGCAGTTGATGTAGAGGGCCATCTGACTGGTGACGGCGTAGAAGTCGTCACGGTCGAGGCGGTCGACGACCTCGAGGAAGCGCTGGGTGAACGCCCACAGCTTCTCCAGGCCGCAGTAGCCCAGGAACTCGGCGGGGACGCCGACCAGGAGGCGGGCCATGTGGACCAGGGAGTCCATGGGCATGCCCTGGACGGCACCGCGGACGAGACCGCCGTAGGCGGCGTAACCCAGGGGCCGGGTCTCGCCGTTGACGAACAGCAGGGTGGGCAGGACCGTGCCGAAGTTGCCTGCCTGGGAGGGGATGACGCCCTGGTGGAGGTCATCCAGCTCGGCCGGGGGCACGAGCCAGATCTTCTCGGTCTCGGCGCGGATGTCGGCGATCAGGCGGCCGGCGTCCGCGTCGGTGGCGTGGAGCATCGGGATGCCATGACCGCCCTGCTCGCCTGCGCGGCGGACCTCGGCGACGATCTCCTTCTTCGTGGAGTAGACGGCGTCCCAGATCGCGGCCCCGGCTTCCAGCAGGGCGGGCATGTCCGCCTCACGGATCTGACCGACGGGGGTGGCGGGCATCGGCTCGGTCAAGGTGCCGTACTTGATGCCCAGGTGCTGCAAGCCGGAGCAGAACACGGTGCCGTTGGGGGCCTCGCGCCGGTCGGGGATACGGGTGGTGTGGGGGGTGTGCAGCAGAGTGGGTATCGGCGCCACGTGGTAGAGGTGTTCCCCCGCGATGAGGGCGTGTCCCTGGAGGCTCTGGTAGGGCAGAGACTCCCACAGGGCATCGGCGAGTGCCGGGTTGCGGTCGTCAAGGTCGGCGGTGACCGTGATGCCGAGGTCGGGCCAGGAGATCTCGATCTGACGGCCAGGCAGCTTCTCGGGCAAGGCTTATCCAGTTCGTCGGTTCGGCTTGCTTTTCCGAGGAGTACACCGGCAAGTGGCTTGATTCAGGCAGGCGTTGAAGACATGAAACCTTGATCAGCTCGGGATCCGTAGTTTGTAGGATTCTACGAAACCGCAGCTCAGTCGGCCGGAAACCGCAGCCCGGCGCCGTACGCGAGCACAACGTGACGCGCATGAGCGTGACGGACACAAACGTGACGGGCATGAGGCAGCTCCCACCCCGTCTGCCGTCGAGCCAGGCAGAGCCGAGCCGACACGGCCACGGCGTCCAGGGCATTCGCACCTGGCGCTCTCCACGGTGTGCGGGTCGACTGCATACGGGATGGGAGCTGGGGGGAGGGCGGGAGTTTGAGGAACTACGCCCTGGGTTGATTTGAGGAACTACGCCCCGGGTTCGAGGAACTACTACGAGTTCAGTTGCGGAACGAGTTCAGCGGTGGCACGAGTTCAGCGGTGGCCGCACGACGCCTGGCGGAGTCCGGATTTGAAGCCGTCCTTGAATCCGCGCTGGTAGTCCTGCCTCGAGTCCTTGTGGAAGGCGGCGTTTTCGCCGTTCTTTCCGTTGCCGTTGCCGTTCCCGTGATGGTCGTTGTGGTGGTTGCAGTTCCTCTGCCCCTGGTGGAGCCCGGATTTGAAGCCGTCCTTGAAGCCGCGACGGTAGTCCTGGTTCGAATTGGGAACCTTGACGCTCGTACTTGTACTGACGTGAGTCTCGCTCGGTGTGGCCGCGGAAGCCGCCTGCCAGCCGATCGGCGCAAGAGAAACCGCCGCGGCGACGAAGACCGAGCTCAGGACGACTCGGCTTCTTTTGATTGCGAGCATAACTATCCCCTTGGACTAGTTCCTCACAAAGAGTCAATTTCACTGTAGCCGTCCATATGGGTGACGCAACCGCGCCGGATGACCAGCTGTTTCCTGCCCGAGCGCCTTTCCACTCCCCGGATAAACGGACGCTTGTCATGCCGCCATGCGGTATTCGATTCGGCCAAGCGCTGTCCCCTTCCCGGCCCCGGCCGGTACCCCCTGCGACGGGCCCTGGAGCGCTGCGTATCGTCTCCGGGACTTTGTCGGTCACTCTTTTCTGGAGTCCTGCATGGAACACAACTCCCGTATGTCCCTCACTCGTCGGGGACTGCTGCGTGGTGGCGCCGGGGTCGGGCTTGCCGCGTTCGGGGTCGGGTACGGGGCCGCGAGTGCCGCCGCTTCGGTGGGCACGACCTCGCGGTTCGATCTGTCGCAGCCGTCGTACGACCTGTTCCGCGACAAGAACCTGCACAGCAACCGCGTCCAGCAGAGCTTCGCCTTCGACTCGGTCAACAAGCGCCTGTTCGTCGCCGCCAAGCGTCTCGACAGCCCGGAGTCGGCCGGTGACCTGTGCATCAGCGAACTCGACTTCGCCGGCAACTACGTCTCGTACATGCACCTCAACGGCTTCGGGCACGGTGTCGCCTTCGGCATCCGTGCGATCGGCAGCGCCAGCTACCTGTGGATCGAGACCGAGGCCAACGGCAACGGGTACGGCTCGAAGCTCGGCTTCATCCGGTACAGCCCCGGGACCACCGTCGACGCCGCCGCCGAGGGCTACGGAAAGTTCACGCCGGTCGCCGGCGCCACCGAGTTCACGTGTTCCATGGACCCGGTCTACGACCGCATGATCGTCCGCTACCACAAGGACGGCGCCAAGCGCATCGCGGTCTACAACAACTCGGACACCGACAACTCCGACTTCAGCTCGCCCGTCGCCATGTTCACCCCGCCGGCCATCTCCGGCACGCCGCAGGGATACACGCTCTACGGCTCCTACATGTACTTCATCACCGGTGACGGCTACTCGGCGTCGAACCCCGACCCGGGCAATACGTACATCACCAGCATCAACATCAACACCGGCGCCATCGCCCAGGGCCCCACCCTCACCAAGGCCGGCTCCACGCTGGTCTACCGGGAGCCCGAGGGGCTCGCGATCTACCGCACCGACGCGGGTGAGTCTCGTCTCTTCCTCGGCTTCGCCTCCGGCGAGGAAGGCGACCGGCGTTCCAGCATCTTCTATAAGAACGCGCTGGTCTGACGCGCCGGCTTGTGACGGAGGGGCCCGGGTCGCTGCTGCGGCTCGGGCCCCTTCCGTCACAGGCGTCACACATCTTCGCAAGAGCATCACACTGTGCTCGCATTGCCTTCGGAAAGCGTCGATAGCGTTGCTGGCCGCTCGATCTCGCGTGCGAACGTGACCAAATGCCCGGCGTCCCGGCGGCGCAGTCAGCCACAGAAAGATCGAAGATGGACTACTGCTCCTCGTGCCGTCGGACCCTCAACGGAGCGCTGGTGTGCCCGGGTTGCGGCGCCTACGCCCCTGACATCGCCCCGCCCACGGCGACGTCGTACCAGTCGACCGTTCCGCGCCCCTCGCACGCGGCGGGCTCGGCGTCCTCGGCTTCGTCGTCGGCGCTCTTCGGAATATCCCCCGCCGCCGACCGTGGCCGTGGTGGCGGTTCCGCGGCGGCTGCCGGTGCCTCCGGCTCGTACGCCGACTCAGGCTCGTACGCCGACTCGTTCGACGACTTCGACGCCTTCTCCACGGCCAAGGCCTTCGACGTGGCCGACGCGGGCGGCGAGGCCGCCACCGTCGGTTCCGTGGACGTCTCCGCGCCCGTGGCCTCTTCGCAGACCGGCCGCGCCGCCCGGCGGCGGAAGCTGGCGCAGTGGAAGAAGAACAAGCGCCGGGCCGTCGCCGCGACGGCCGTCGCCATCGTCGGTGGCGGGCTCACCATCGCCGCGCTGCCGAACAACGCCTCCCCCGACCGCACCCACGCCTCCGCGGCCCCGGACCCGGTGACCACGTCTCCGGCGCTGGCCAACACGGACTCCTCTACGGACACGCCGGACGACCGGGCCTCGCGGAGCGGCAGCGACCGTTCGCACAAGTCCACCGGCCCGCGCCACGCCCGCCCGGCCACCGCGCCCGCGCCGGCCACGTCCGCCGCGTCGACCGGCGCCCCGCGCCACGCCGCCCCGGCCCGGACCGCCGCCCCGCACACCGACTCCGCGCCGGCCGCCCCGCACACCGCCCCCGCCCCGCAGACCTCTTCGCCCGCCCCCGCCGGCCAGTCCGGCGGCGGTACGGCTACGGGTTCCGGCTCAGGCACGGCTACGGGTTCCGGCTCGGGTACGAGTACGGGTTCCGGCTCAAGTACGGGGTCGGGTTCGTCCGGCGGGGACCAGGCGACGACTCCCGCGCCCGCCCCCTCCACGGCGTCACCCCAGCCGGTCTGCGTGCTCGGCATTCTCTGCATCAGCTGAGCAGCGCCGCAACGACCGAGGCCCGGCCCGGGGTTCTGACCCCCGGGCCGGGCCTCTGCACGTAAGTGACGTGACGGTTACGCCGCCACCGCCAGCGGCGCGGGCGCTGTGAACTTGTGGGCCGGTACGTCCGGCAGCGCCCTGCGGGCCAGGCCCGCGAGGGTGCCGCCGGGTCCGATGTCGAGGAACGCCGTGCAGTCGAGCTCCTCGTGGAGCGTGTTCAGGGACTCGACCCAGCGGACCCTGCTGACCAGCTGGCGGGTGCTGAGTTCCTGCCACTGGCTGCCGCCGTAGTGGGCGCGGGCGTCGACGTTCGCGACCACCGGCAGCACGCCGGCCGCGAAGTGGGTCAGCTCCAGGGCCCGGCGCAGGGCCGTGCTCGCGGGCTCCATGTAGGGGCTGTGGCAGGCGGCCGTCACCGGCAGGACGCTGTAGCGCAGGCCGGACTCCGCCGCGCGTGACGCCGCCGCGCCGATCGCCGCACGGCTGCCGGCGATCACGGTCTGCTGGGGGCTGTTGTGGTTGGCCACCCACAGGTCCTCGCCCTCCTGCTGGAAGGTGTCGACGAGGGCGGCGACCTCGTCGACGGTGCCGCCCATGACAGCGGCCATCCCTCCCGGCCGGCGCCGGGCGACCTCCGCCATGGCGCGACCGCGCTCGCCCACCAGCCAGGCGCCGTCGGCCACCGAGAGGACACCGGCCGCGACCAGCGCCGTGTACTCGCCGAGGCTGTGGCCCGCGACCGCCCCGACCCGCGTGTCCGTCTCGCGCCGGCGCAGCTCCGACCACGCGAGCAGGGACGCCGTGAACACCGATATCTGGGCGTGGTCGGTGCGCGAGAGGGTCTCCTGGTCGGCCGTGAGCAGCAGCTCGGCCACGTCGAAGCCGGAGGCGCGCGAGACGGACTCGACGAGTTCCCAGGACTCGGTGGCGCGCCAGGGCTCGCCCATCCCGGGCCGCTGAACTCCCTGTCCGGGAAACAGGACGGCGTATCGCGGCGAGGAGTCGGACGACTCGTGGAGGTGCGTGGTCATGATCTTCCCTTCCGGTGGCGGTCGGTACGAATCGTGCGGCCGGCCCGCTCAAGCCGTGGAAAAGGAATGCTGTTTTTGCCTGCCTTGAGTCGCGCATTGTCGCCCTCCCCGAATGCTCTTCCCCGGGTGGCGCCATCGGGGTGCCGGTCGGATGGGAGGACATGGCATGACCACCGTCGTCGAGAAACCCGTCGTACAGGACCCGGTCGCCTCCGGGGAGAGTGAGCCGGAGCGGCCCGACAGCGTGCATGTGCGCGTCGAGGAGCTGCGCCGGCTGCGCGCCGAGGTCCACGCGGGACCCGGGGTGCGGGCGACCCAGGCGCAGCACGACCGGGGCAAGCTCACGGCCCGCGAACGCATCGAACTCCTCCTGGACGAAGGCTCGTTCACGGAGCTGGAGCCGCTGCGCAGGCATCGCGCGACCGGCTTCGGCCTGGAGAAGCGCAGGCCGCACACGGACGGTGTGATCACGGGCTGGGGCACGGTCGAGGGCCGTCAGGTCTTCGTCTACGCGCATGACTTCCGTATCTTCGGCGGCGCCCTCGGCGAGTCCCACGCGGCGAAGATCCACAAGCTGATGGACCTCGCCGAGGCGTCCGGCGCACCGCTGGTCAGCCTCTGCGACGGGGCCGGCGCCCGGATCCAGGAAGGTGTCACGGCGCTCGCCGGTTACGGCGGGATCTTCAGCCGCAACGCCCTGTCCTCGGGGGTGATCCCGCAGATCAGCGTGATCCTCGGGCCGTGCGCGGGAGGCGCCGCGTATTCGCCGGCGCTGACCGACTTCACGTTCATGGTGCGGGGCGTGGCGCAGATGTTCATCACCGGCCCGGACGTCGTGCAGGCGGTCACGGGTGAGCGCGTGAGCATGGACGAGCTGGGCGGGGCGGACGTGCACGCGTCGGTCTCGGGTGTGTCGGCGTTCGCGTACGACGACGAGGTGTCCTGCCTGGAGGACGTGCGCTATCTGCTGTCCTTCCTGCCGTCGAACAACCGGCAGGCGCCGCCCGCGGTGGCCACCGACGATCCGCCGGACCGGCGCACCGACGCGCTCGCCGACCTGGTGCCCGCCGATCCGGCCCGCGGCTACGACGTGAAGGCGGTGATCGAGGAGATCGTCGACGACGGCGAGCACTTCGAGATCCAGCCCGACTGGGCGAACAACGTGGTGTGCACGCTGACCAGGATCGACGGGCACGTCGTCGGCATCGTCGCGAACCAGCCGATGGCCAGCGCGGGCGTCCTCGACATCAAGGCGAGCGAGAAGGCCGCGCGGTTCGTGTCGCTGTGCGACGCGTTCAACATCCCGCTCGTCACGATGCTCGACGTGCCCGGCTTCCTGCCGGGCGTCGACCAGGAGCACAACGGCATCATCCGGCACGGCGCGAAGCTGCTGTACGCGTACTGCAACGCCACCGTCCCACGCATCCAGCTGATCATGCGCAAGGCGTACGGCGGCGCGTACATCGTGATGGACTCGCGCTCCGTGGGCGCGGATCTCTCCTTCGCCTGGCCCACGAACGAGGTGGCGGTGATGGGCGCCGAGGGCGCTGCCAACGTCATCTTCCGGCGGCAGATCGCCGCCGCCGACGACCCCGCCGCGATGCGCGAGCAGATGGTCAAGGAGTACAAGGCCGAGCTGATGCACCCGTACTACGCGGCCGAACGCGGCCTCGTGGACGACGTCATCGAGCCCGGCGAGACCCGGGCCGTGCTCGCCAGGTCGCTGGCCATGCTGCGCACCAAGCACCGGGCGCTGCCGCAGCGCAAGCACGGGATCACCCCGCTGTGAGCGACGTGAGCGACGTGAGCGACGTGAGCGACGTGAGCGACGTGAGCGACGTGAGCGACGTGAGCGACGTGAGCGACGTGAGCGACGTGAGCGACGTGAACGCCACGAGCGCCGTGAGCGGCTCCGACGTGCTGCGGGAGGCCGCGTTCCACGTCGTGCGCGGTAATCCGACCCCCGATGAACTGGCCGCGCTCGTCGCGGTGTTGACCGCCACGCTGCGCTCCCGCGCCGACGCCGGCGAGGACGCCGTCGTGGTGCCCGCCCGCGCGCAGTGGGACCGGCCCGCCGACGGCTACCGCAGCCCGCTCGCCTGGGCGGCCTGAGCACGCCCGAAAGCGCCTTGAGGCCGCCTTTAGTGAACGCTTTGCCACCCCCCTCGACAATGAAATCAAGCGAGGGAAGGGAAAAGGGAATTACCGGAGTTCCGGATAATTTCCCGCTCTCCTCCCCGCGCCGCATCAGGAGGACGAATATGAACCCCGAGACCCTGAACCCCGAGACCGCCGAATCCCCCGCAGTCAGGACCTGCCTGCCGGGTGCCGCGAACCTCGAATTCATGCGCACCGTGGACCGTTCCCTTCTCCACCGCTGGGCGCTCTCCGAGGTCTTTCTGACGGACAGCCGGCAGACCGGCGATAACGACTACCTCGCCGCGGCCCAGCTCCCCCCGTCCCACGCCTACTACACCGAGCACACCTCGCGGCTCGGTGCCCCCGACCCGATGCTGCTCCTGGAGTGCTGCCGGCAGGCAGAGACGTACGGCGGCCACGAGTTCGCCGGGGTGTCCCGCAAGAGCAAGTTCCTGCTGCGGTCCTGGTCCATGGAGCTGCCGGGCCTGCTCACCCTGCCCGAGGAGGAGACGCCGGGCGAGCTGCGGATCTCGGTGCGCACCAGCAACCGCCGCGGCACGCCGGGCGATGTGCGCCGGCTGACCTTCGGCATCGACATGAAGCTCGCCAAGCGGTGCCTGGGCTTCGTCAAGATGGACGTGGGCTACATACCCGCCGAGGTCTACGACGCCGTGCGCGTCCAGGGCCGCGGCAGGCCACTCGTCCCCTTCAAGGACATCCCGCGCGAGAACGCCTATGTGGCCCCGCACCTCGTGGGCCGCAGCTCCCCGTCGAACGTCGTGCTCGCCTCCGCCACCGTCAACACGGACAACGCGCACGCCACGGTGCGCATCCCCCTCGACAACCGCAGCATGTTCGACCACGGCCAGGACCACGTGCCCGGCATGGTCCTCATGGAGGCCGCCCGCCAGCTGTGCCTGCTCGGCGTCTCCGACCTGTGGGGCGCCTCCGTCAGCCGCACCACGGTCGCCGGCTTCGACTTCGACTTCATGCGCTACGCCGAGCTCGACGCCCCCACCACGGTCCACATCCGCAAGACGGAGCCGTACGCGCACGAGGACAACCTCAGCCTGATGCTGCCGGACCTGCGGACCTTCTACATCGACTTCGTGCAGGACGGCGACGTCATCGCCTCCGGCCGGATGCACACCACGACGTCCGCGGCGGTCACCGCGCTGCCCGAGGGGGAGGAGTGCCTGTGATCCCCGGCCAGGTGTGGCTGTCGGCCGCCCAGTGGCTGCCGCCAACCGCCGAGAAGACCGTCGACGCCCTCGCCGACGGCAGGGTGACGGCCGCCGAGGCCGACGCCATGGGATACGAGCAACTGCCCGTGTCCGAACGGGAGTCGGCGCCGCAGATGGCCGTACGGGCCGCGCACCGCGCCCTGTCGCGGGTCGGTGCGAAGGCCGAGGACGTGTCCGCGACCCTGCACGCCTGGACCTACTACCAGGGCCACGACTTCTGGTCGCCCGCCCACTACGTGGCCGCGGAGACCGGGGCGCACGGAGCGGTTCCCACCGGCATCCAGCAGATGTGCAACGGAGCGGCGGCCGCCCTGAGCACCGCGGTGGACCGCATCGCGGCCGGCGAGGGCACCGCACCGGTCCTCGTGACCACGGCGGACCGCTTCGCCCGGCCGGGCTTCGACCGCTGGGCCGGCGACTACGGCGTCTGGTACGGCGACGGCGCCACCGCGGCCGTCGTCGCACGGGCCGCCACCCCCGACGACGTACCGGAGGGCGCGCTCACCCTGCGCGCCCTGCGGACCCGGGCCGTCCCCGCACTGGAGGTGGCCCACCGCGACACCGGCGCGTTCCACCCGGCGCCGCACACCAGCAGCACCGCAGTGGACGTGCGCCGCACCAAGAAGGCCTTCCTCGCGACGCAGGGCAAGCCGGAGTTCCTGGGCCGGCTGCGGCGCGAGACCAGCGAGGTCCTCGCCGACGCCCTGTCCGACGCGGGGATCGGCAGGGGCGGCCACAAGCTGCGCACCGTACTGCTGCCGAGGCTCGGCCGGGCCACCGCCCGCGACGTGTACGGGCCGGCCGTCGCCGAGGTCACGGACGCGCCGGTCGCCGACCTCGGCGACCGCACCGGCCACCTCGGCGCCGGGGACCTGCTGTCCAACCTGACCGCACTGTCCGCGGGCGCGAGCCCGTACCGCCTCGAACGCGGCGAGTACGCCGCCGTGCTGAGCGCCGGCGCGGGATTCACCTGGAGCGCCGTCGTGGTGCACCGCCCCTGACCGCCACAGCCACCGACTCGAAGAAAGGCACACCTGTCATGACGATCCCTCTGCGCGAGGGCCCCGGCGGACGACGTCCCGTCCTTGTCGTGGGCGCGGGCCCCGTGGGCCTGGTGCTCGCCACCGAACTCCTCAGCCAGGGCGTTCCGGTGAGACTGATCGACAACTCGGCCGCCGGGCCCGTCCAGCACTCCCGCGCCAGCGTGGTCTGGCCGCGCAGCCTGGAGCTCCTCGGCCGGATCGGCGCGGCCCAGGGCGTCGTCGACGCGGGCAACCGCCTCGACTCCGTGCAGTACTACTCCGACAAGCGGGCCATCGGCGCCATCGAGATGAGCCGGCTGACCGACACCCCGTACCCGTGCGGTGTGGTCATCCCGCAGGACACCACCGAGGAGGTCATCCGCACCCGGCTGGCCGCGTACGGCGGCGAGATCGAGTTCGGGACGCTCACCGGCCTCGACACGTCCGGGCCCCGCCCGGTCGCCGAGGTGGAGGGCGCCGAGGGACGCGTCGAGCAGATCGAGGCGGACTGGGTGATCGGCGCGGACGGCGCCCGCAGCGCGGTGCGCGAGTTCGCCGGCATCGAGCTCCTCGGCACGGGCAACGACGTCCTCTTCGCCATCGGTGACGGCCCGGTCGACGGCGACATGGACCCGCACTCGCTCGTCTACTGCTACTCACGCACCGGCGCCCTCGGCATCGC
The DNA here is from genome assembly GCF_044748025.1 of Streptomyces sp. NPDC090032. Taxonomy (NCBI): domain Bacteria; kingdom Bacillati; phylum Actinomycetota; class Actinomycetes; order Kitasatosporales; family Streptomycetaceae; genus Streptomyces; species Streptomyces sp. NPDC090032. Next base: position 203,222 of record NZ_JBIVFF010000005.1, read on the forward strand.
GCCGTTCGGCAACGGGCAGTTCCGCCTCGCGATCAGCGTGCCGGACTGGGACAAGGAGGAGGGCCCGCCGCGGGAGCTGTTCCAGCACTTCCTCGACGAGCGCTCGCCGCGCCCCGGCCTGGTCGGCAAGCTGGACTGGTCGACGATCTTCCGGGCCCGGCGCCGGGTCGCCGAGACGATGCGTGCGGGACGCGTGTTCCTCGCGGGCGACGCCGCCCACGTGTTCAGCGCGGCCGGCGCGCAGGGCATGAACACCGGCATCCAGGACGCGGTCAACCTGGCGTGGAAGCTCGCGGGCGTCGTCAACGGCCTGTTCGAGCCGGGCATCCTCGACACGTACGACTCCGACCGGCATCTGGCCGCCGAGCGCATCGTCCTGACCACCGCCAAGCAGACCAGCTGGGGTCTGTTCAAGCGGCGCCACGAGATAGCGGCCCGCGACGGCGCCCTGCGCCTGGCCTCGCGCACCGGTCTCCTCCAGCGTTTCGGCGCCCCGCTGATGGCACAGCACGACGTCAGCTACCGGCCCGCCGAGTCCCTGCGCGACACCCTGCCCGGACTCACCCGCAAGGTCCGCGCCGGTGACCGCCTCCCCGTGTTCGCCGCGCACGGCACGCCCCAGAAGGGCGCCGAGCGCTGGCCCGCGATCGACCCGGCGCGGCTCTCGCTGCTGCTGTGGGCGGGCGAGCGGCAGGACTCGGGCTGGGTCGCGAGCCGGGACGCGCTGACGGCCGCCGCGCCCGAGAGCGTCCGGGTGCAGGACATCTCCGCCTGGCCGGGTTTCGCCCCGCTCCTCGGCAAGGCCCCCAGGGCCGTCCTCGTACGGCCCGACGGGCACATCGCGGCGCTGACCGCGCCCGAACCGGCCGAGGTGCGCACGGCGCTACGCCGGGCGGGCAGCTCCTTCAAGGCCATGGCGCGTCCCGTACGGGCCGTGCCCGCGCAGCCCGCCCCGGCCGCCCACGAGATCGAGGAGCTGGCCTCATGAGCCGCGCCGCCGTGGTCTGCGGTCTGGGTGGCGCGCTGCCCGCGACCGCCGTCACCAACGAGGAGCTCGCCGCCCAGCTCGACACGTCCGACCAGTGGATCCGGACCCGTACGGGCATCGGCCTGCGGTACGTCGTCGCGCCGGGCGAGTCCACCTCGGACCTCGCCGTCGCGGCCGGGGAGCGCGCCCTGGAATCGGCCCGCAGGAAGGCCGACTCCGACGCCGCCTCCGACACCGAGGCCGAAGTGGACCTGGTGGTTCTCGCCACCAGCACCCCCGACCGGCCCTGCCCCGGCACCGCACCGGGCGTCGCCCACCGGCTCGGGCTCGGCACGGTCCCCGCGTTCGACGTCGCGGCGGTCTGCACCGGGTTCGTGTACGCCCTGGCCACCGCCGCGTCCATGATCACGGCGGGGGTCGCCGAACGGGCCCTGGTGATCGGCGCGGACACCTTCTCCACGATCCTCGACCCCGTCGACCGCACCACCCGCGCCATCTTCGGCGACGGCGCGGGAGCGGTGGTCCTGCGGGCCGGCGAGTCCGGCGAACCCGGGGCGCTCCTCGGCTTCGACCTGGGCAGCGACGGCGGCGGCGCCGACCTCATCACGGTGCGCGCCGGCGGCTCGCGCCAGCGCTCGACGGGTGAACCGCCCGCCGAGGGCGACCAGTTCTTCGCCATGGAGGGCCGGCCCGTCTTCACCCAGGCCGTGATCAACATGAGCGAGTCCTCGCAGCGCCTGCTCGACCGGGTCGGCTGGACGCCGGGCGACCTCGACAAGGTCGTGGCGCACCAGGCCAACGTCCGCATCCTGCACGCCGTCGGCGAGCAGCTGGGCCTGGAGGACAAGCAGATCGTGGTGAACCTGGACCGGGTCGGCAACACCGTCGCCGCCTCGATCCCGCTCGCCCTGTCGGACGCGGCCGCCGAGGGCGACCTCGTACCGGGCCACCGCGTGGTCCTCACGGGCTTCGGCGGCGGCCTCACCTGGGGCTCGGCCGCGCTGGTCTGGCCGGACATCGAACCGGTCACGCGGTCGTAGCCGCGCAGTGCCCCGCAGCACCCCGAGCCTCAACTCGCCTCACCCACAGCCCAATTCGCAGGCACCTCATTTCCCAGGCGCCTCATCTCACAGACAACAGGAGTCAGTCATGACCGCTCTTTCCACCGAGTTCTCCCTCAAGCACCAGGTTTCCGGCCTCATCAGCGAGAAGTTCGGCCTCGACGAGGCGGAGCTGCTGTCGGGCGCCACGTTCGACGAGCTCGACATCGACTCGCTGATACTCGTCGAGCTCAGCCTGATCCTCCGCAAGGAGATGGGCATCGTCCTGGTCGAGGGCGAGCTCAAGTCGTCCTTCACCCTCGACGAAGCGGTCGCCGTGATCTCCGCGAAGGCGGACCAGGCATGAGCGGCGTGGCCCGGGGCCGCGGCGTCGCGGTCACCGGTATAGGCCTCGTCACCCCCGCCGGCATCGGCGTCGACGAGAACTGGCGGCGCGTCCTGTCGGGCGTGTCCGCCGCCACCACCGACCCGGAGCTCAGGGGCGAGCGGGTCGACATCTCCTGCCGCGTCCCCGGCTTCGACGCGACGGCCGAACTGGGCCGGCGCAACGCCTGGAAGCTCGACCGGTTCGCGCAGCTCGCCATCGTCAGCGCCCGGCAGGCCGTCAAGGACGCGGGGCTCGACTGCGGGTCCTGGGACGGCACCCGCGTCGGCGTCGTCATCGGGAACTCGCTGGGCGGTGTCGCCACCCTGGAGAAGCAGCTGCGGACGTACTTCGAGGGCACGCCCGACGACGTGTCCGCGCTGATGATCCCGATGGGGATGGTCAACATGGTCGCCGGGTACGTGGCCATGGACCAGAAGATCCACGGGCCCAGCCTCGTCACGGCGACCGCCTGCGCGTCCGGGGCGTCCGCCATCGGCACCGCCCGCGAGTGGCTGCTGTCCGGCCTGTGCGACGTGGTCCTGGCCGGCGGCACCGAGTCGGCGATCAGTCCGGGCACCCTCAACGGCCTGTCCCGCATGGGCGCCCTGTCGGCCCGCACGGACGACCCGGCCGCGGCGTCCCGTCCCTTCGCGCACGACCGGGACGGCTTCGTGGCCGGTGAGGGGGCGGCCATCCTCGTACTGGAACGGTGCGCGGACGCCACCGCCCGCAACGCGCGGCGCTACGCCGACATCGCCGGGTTCTCGGCGACGTCGGACGCGCACCACGCGACCGCGCCCCACCCGCAGGGCGCCGGCCTGGCCCGGGCCCTGCGGGACGCCCTCAACGACGCGGGGGTGTTCCCCGACGAAGTGGAACACGTGAACGCGCACGGCACGTCCACCCCGATGAACGACCTGACCGAGGCCCGCGCCCTGCACTCGGTGCTCGGCGACCGGGCGGCGGTGACCTCCACCAAGGGAGTCACCGGACACACCCTGGCCGCGGCCGGCGCGGTCGAGGCCGCGTACACGGCCCTGGCGCTGCACCACGGCGCCCTGCCGCCCACCGCCAACGTGGACTCGCTCGACCCCTCGATCGACGTCGATATCGACGTGGTGACGGGGAAGGCGAGGCAGCAGAAGATCCAGGTCGCCGCGAGTACGTCGCTGGGCTTCGGGGGGCACAACGCCGCCCTCGTCCTCACCGCCGCCTGAACGGGCCGGGGCACCGCCACCCCGGCCCGTGCACCACCCCCCACTGGCCTCAATGATTTCTCTCACCTCAATCACCTCTACTGACAAGGGAGTTCGCGTGGAGACGCGTCAGCTCGGCACGACCGGCCTCGAGGTCAACCCCGTCGGTCTCGGCTGCATGGGAATGAGCTGGGGATACGCCGAGTCGCTGCGCGACGACGCGGCCTCGGTGGACGTCATCCGGCGCGCGCTCGACGCCGGGCCCATCCTCATCGACACCGCCGACGCCTACGGGGCGGGCCACAACGAGACCCTCGTCGGGCAGGCCCTCGCCGGACGCCGCGACGACGCCGTCGTGGCCACCAAGACCGGCATCGTCGTGGACGAACTCGCCACCCGCACCCTGAGCCGCAACGGCTCCCCCGAGCACATCAGGCGCTCGGCCGATGCGTCGCTGCGCCGCCTCGGCGTCGACGTCATCGACCTCTACTACCTGCACCGCGTCGACCCCGAAGTCCCGCTCGCCGAGTCCTGGGGCGCCCTCGCCGACCTGGTGCGCCAGGGCAAGGTCCGTCATCTCGGCCTCTCCGAGGTCACCGCAGGGGAGGCGGCCGCCGCCCACGCGGCGCATCCCGTCGCGGCCGTCCAGTCCGAACTGTCCCTGTGGACCCGCGAACCGATCGACCCGCACACCGGAATCGCCACGTGGTGCGCCGCCAACGGCGCCGCGTTCGTGCCCTTCGCGCCCTTGGGCAGGGGCTTCCTCACCGGCCGCTACACCCGGCCCGACGACTTCGAGGACGGCGACTTCCGCGCCACCAACCCGCGTTTCCAGAGCGAGGCGTTCACCGCGAACCTGCGCATCGTGAAGGCCGTCGAAGACGTCGCCGCCCGGCACGGCGCCACCGCCGCCCAGGTCGCGCTCGCCTGGACCCTCGCCCAGGGCGACCACGTCGTCCCCATCCCCGGCACCAAGCAGCTGCGCTATCTGACGGCGAACCTGGCCGCGGCCGGCCTGCGCCTGACCTTCCAGGACCTGCACGACCTGGACGCCGCGCCCGCCGCCACCGGCAGCCGCTACTGATGCCCCCACCCGCGAAGGCAGGAGCAGCACCATGGCCGACCACGCCCGCACCACTCCCACCACCGACTCCGTTCCGACCGCCGACTCCGTTCCCTCCGCCGAGGACGCGCCGCCGCCCTTCACCGTGGCCGTTGTCGGCCTGGGCGGCACCGGGCTCGCCCTCGCGCGCCGCCTGACCCGCGCGGGGCTGCGCGTCATAGGCATCGACGACGACCCCGCGGCCCTGGTCAGGGCCCTGCGGCTGAGTCCCGGGGAGCGCCCGCGCACCCTGACCCGCTTCCCGGCGGGCGTCGCCTCGGCCGACCTGGTCATCGAGGCCGTACCGGAACCCGCGGCCCTGAAACGGGCGGTGCTCGCCTCCTTGCGCGAGCACCGCCGGCCCGGGACGCCCGTCCTCACGACGGCGCTCACCACCGCCCTCGCAAACCTGGAGGACGCCGCGGGACCCGGCCTCTTCGCCCTGCGCTTCCTGCGCGCCGACGCTCTCGACGCCGTCGAGCTGGCCCGCGCCCCGCGCGCCGGGGACGCCGCGGCGGCCCGGGTCCTGGAGATCCTCACGGCGGCCGGGATCAAGGCCCACCAGGTCGGCGACCGGCCCGGCTCCCTCGCGCCGGGCCTCCTGCTCGGCCTCCTCAACGAGGCCGCGTGGATGGTCCACGACGGGTACGCGAGCGCCGAGGACGTCGACACGGCGGTCCGCCTCGGCTGCGGCTGGAGCGAGGGGCCGCTGGCCGCGCTCGACGCGATCGGCCTGGACACGGCGCGCGACGTCCTCGCCCGCCTCGGCGACCTCGGCGGCGGCCTGCGCGCCCCGGCCCCGATCCTCGACGAGCTGGTCGCGCAGGGCGCGCTCGGCGCCAAGTCTGGCCGCGGCTTCCGCCGTTACGAGGAGGGGGCCGCCGAACGCCGGACCGTGCACCCCACCGCCCCGCCCGGGCGCAATGTCGTCGTCATCGGCTCGGGCACGATGGCCACCGGGATCGCCGAGGCGTGTGTGCGCGGCGGGTTCCGCACGACGCTCCTGGCCAGGTCCGAGGAGAAGGCCGCGGCCGCCGCCGAACGCATCGACTTCGCGCTCCAGCGCAACGCCCCGCCCGCAGACGCAAGTTCCGATGACACAGGGCCGGCCCCCTGGACCGCGACGAGCGACCGGTCCGCGCTCGCGAGCGCCGACATCGTCGTCGAGGCCGTCGTGGAGGACCTGGAGGTCAAGCGGCGGCTCTTCGCCGAGCTCGGCAAGGTGTGCCCGCCGAACACGCTGCTCGCCACGTCGACGTCGAGCCTGCCGGTGGGTGCCTGTACGGAGACCGCGGGCCGCCCGGCGCACGTCCTCGGCCTGCACTTCTTCAACCCGGCGCCGCTGATGCCGCTGGTGGAGCTGGTCCCCGGCGAGCGCACCAGCGCGCACACCCTCGCGCGGGCCCGCGCCGTGGCCGAGCGGCTCGGCAAGCAGACGGTGGAGTGCGGGGACCGGGCCGGGTTCATCGTCAACGCCCTGCTCTTCCCGTATCTGAACGAGGCCCTGGGCCTCCTCGACGCCGGAGAGGCGACGACGGCGACGCTCGACCTGGCCCTGAAGTCGGTGGGCGGCCAGCCGCTCGGTCCCGTACGCCTTCTCGACACCGTGGGCGCCGACGTGGCCCTGGAGGTGCAGCGGCGGCTCCACGCGGACCCGGCGGTGTGGACACCGGCGCCCGCGACCCTGCTCGAACAGCTCGTCGCCGCACAGCACTTGGGCCGTAAGACGGCGGGCAAGGGAGTGCGCGCGTATCTGACGGCGCGCGCCGCGGCCACCGTTCCCGCAGCGGTCGCGGCCTGACCGGCCGCCCACCCCCACCCCGTCCCAGCCCTCGTAAGGAAGGCGGCTCACATGCCGGCAGAAGACCCCATCTCCCCTGACAGCACGGGTGGTTCAGGCGTCGAGCTCGCGTTCTTCGACGTCGACGAGACCCTGATCACCGTGAAGAGCATGTTCCGGTTCCTGGAGTTCCACTTCCGGGAGCGGGGCCTCGCACCCTCGGCGTACGCCGAAGCCGCCGGCGACCTGCGGGCCAAGGCCGCGGCGGGCGTGTCCCGGCGCGAGACGAACCGCGAGTTCTACCGGCTCTTCGCCGGGCGGCCGGCCGAGGAGGTGTTCGCGCACGGCCGCGCCTGGTTCGACGCGGAGCTCGCGAGCGGCACACTCCTGCACCCGCCCGCGGTCGAGGCCCTGCGCCGGCACCGCGGCGAGGGCGCCGTGATCGCCCTGGTCTCCGGCTCGTTCAGGCCCTGCCTGCAGCCCGTCGCACAGTTCCTGGGCGCCGACGAGATCCTGTGCAGCGAGCCGGAGATCGTCGGCGGCCACTTCACCGGCCATCTGGAACACGCGGTGATCGGCCCGGAGAAGGGTCGCCTGGCACGTGAGCTGATGGCGCGGCGCGCGGTGCCCGCGGCACGCGCCGCCGCCTATGGCGACCACGCCTCCGACCTGGACCTGCTGCGCTCCGTGGGCCACCCGGTGGCGGTCGGCGACGACCTGGTGCTCGGGGCCCATGTGACGCGGGCGGGCGGCCGAACACTGCCCGGGATCGGGCAGGGCGCGGCCGCCGGGGCAGAACGGGCTATCGGCCGGCCGGGGACTTCGCGACCGACACCAGCGCGGTGAAGCAGAGCTTGTCCTCCTGATGCATCGTCACCAGGATGCGGGCGCGGCCCTGCTGGTCGTCCGGCAGCGGCTGCGCGTCCACGCGGCAGGGGCTGTCCAGCTCGACGTAGCGGTGGAAGACGGTCTCCATCGCCTCGGTGACACCCGCCCTCGGGTGCCGCACGGCGCGGGCCGCCTGCTTGGCCGCCTCCAGGAGCAGGATGCCCGGCGCGTGGTCGCTCGGGTGGTCGAAGTACATCGGGTGGTGTGTGTCGATCCGCAGCTGCCAGCGGTCGCGCTCGTCGGTGGGCGACAGGACGGCGTCACGGAACTCCTCGCTGGCCCCGGAGACCGGGGGCGGCAGCGGACGGCTGCGGGCCAGCTCCAGCATCTCCAGGGCGTCGCCGCGGGCGCCGCGCAGGCGCCGGTAGATCGCGGCGGGCTGGATGTCGAACCGGGTGTGGGCGGTGGCCAGTTGCTCGCCGTCGCGCAGGACCGTGATGTCGAGGGAGAGCGCGGAGACGACGCCCCGCCGGCGCACGATGTCGTAGCACTTGATGTGCAGCTGGGGCCGGCCGCCGGCGCCGCCGCGGCCGAGCGCGTCGAGGCCGAGCGCGTAGCGGTACTCGTCCCACAGCAGGTGGTGGCCGAACGGCACCTCGTAACCCGCGTGCGCGAGCAGCGGGAAGGTCTGCCGGATCGTCTCGGTCAGCAGCACCGCGTCGTCGCGGCGGCTGTCCTGGGTGCTCATCAGGCGTCTGGTGTCCGTCCAGTCCGCGGTGATCAGGAACTCGTCCTCGCCGATGCGCCCGAGGTCCGTGAGGAGAACCTGGGAGGCGTCGTGCTTGTGGACGAGCTCCTTGGTGACGCGAGCAGGTATCGAAGTGATCGTCGAAGCCATGTCGTTCATCAGTGATCCCCCTGTGTGAGCGCTGTCATGCGCTGCCCCCGACGCGGTAGCGGATCCGCGCCACAGCCAGTAACATAGAGGGCGTTCTTTTTTTTGTCGAGACCGGGACGTGGCATGGCAGCACCGAAGCAGGAACGCGCAGTTCAGACCCGGGAGCAGCTCCTGCGGGCTGCGGCCGAGGTTTTCGACGAGTACGGATATGCCGGCGCGGGGATCAACAAGATTCTCCAGCGGGCGGGCGTGACGGCGGGGGCGCTTTACTTCCACTTCAAGAACAAGCAGGACCTCGCGCTGGAAGTGATGCACGCCCAGCGCACCACCATCGAGCCGCACGTGCCGTCCACCGGGCTCCAGCGCCTGGTGGACATCACCCTCATCTGGTCGCACTCGCTCCAGGCCGACCCGCTGCTGCGGGCAGGCGTGCGCCTCACGGGCGAGCAGGCCAGCTTCGGCCTCCAGGACGCGTCCCCGTACGCGGTCTGGGCGCGCAGCTTCGAGGAGTGTCTCGAAGTGGCCCGCGAAAACGGCGAGTTGCGCGAGCACGTGGAGCTCGGTGAGCTCGCCGAGTTCGTCGTCGGCGCGTGCACCGGCATGCAGGAGTACGCGCAGGTCGTCTCCAAGCGGGCCGACCTGCCGCGGCGCACGGTGAACATGTGGAAGCTGCTGCTGCCCGGCGTCGCCGACGACCTGACCCTCGGCCGGATCGAGAACAGCCAGGAGCGCGCGAAGTCCCTGTGGACCACCCTGGGCGCGCACGACAAGGGGAGCGAAGATGACTGACCTGCCTCGCCGGCTGCGGCTCGCCGCCGTCAACATCGACGGCGTCCTGCTCAACGACACCTTCAGTCCGCTGATCCACCAGTTCGTCACCGGCCGCGGCGGCGTCTACTCGGCCGACGTCGAGCGCCGGGTCTTCTCCCAGCGCCAGGCCGTCGCGGGTGAGGCCATGGCGGAGTCGGTGCCGCAGGAGATGACGGGGCAGCAGGCCCTGGAGGCGTACTTCGAGGAGCGCACCCGCTATCTCGCCGACCACCCGGTGGAGATCATGGACGGCGCGCCCGCCCTGCTCGACCGGCTGCGCGCCGCGGGCCTGCCCTTCGTCTGCTACGGCGGGCTCGACAAGTCGCACTTCGACGAGCATCTGGGCGCGTACGCCCACCAGTTCGCCGGGCCGCGGTACATCTGCACGAACGAGGTGCGGCCCGGCCTCAAGGAGATCACCGCGCACTTCGGCCTCGACCACGGCGAGGTGCTCTTCATCGACGACGTGGCGCGGGTCGCCGAGGCGGCCAGGGCGCTGGACGTGCCGTTCATCGGCCACCCCAGCACCTTCGAGCACAGCCATCAGGCGGAGCTCATGCGGGAGACCGGGGTACGCCACCTCGTCGGCTCCCTGCACGAGATCGACGACGCCCTGCTGCGCACGCTGGACGCGGAGGCGGCGGCCGGAACGGTGTGGACCCATGACCGGGCGACCGCCGGCATCTGAGGTCGCGTCAGCGGCGTGAACGCTCCTGCCGGGCCCAGGTCCGGCCGGAGCGCTCACGCCGTACGGGGATCAGACGGCCAGAACACCGCCGTCGACGGGCACGGTCGCCCCGGTGACGAAGGACGACGCGTCGCTGCACAGCCACATCGCCGCCTCGGCGACCTCGGCCGGCGCGGCGAAGCGCTGCTGCACGGCCCGCGCGAAGAACGTCTTCTCGATGCCGGGCGCCTGGTCGATGACGGACTCCATCATCTCGGTCAGCGTGCTGCCCACGGCGAGCGCGTTGACGCGGATGCCGCGCGTCCCGTACTCGGCCGCGGCCGCCTTCGTCAGTCCGATCACCGCGTGCTTGGCGGCGACATAGGGGGCGCCGACGCCGGTGGCGATGAGGCCTGCCGTGCTCGCCGTGTTCACGATGGACCCGCCGCCGGTGGCCAGCATGGCGCCGATCTGGTGGCGCAGGCAGTTCCACACGCCCCGCACGTTGATGTCCATCACGGAGTCGAAGTCGTCGTCCGGCGTCTCGTGCAGCTCTGTGCCGAGCGTGGCGTGACCGGCGTTGTTGAAGGCGGCGTCCAGCCTGCCGAAGCGTTCCACCGCGGTGGCGACGGCCCGCTGAACGTCCTCGCCGCGGCGCACGTCACCGACGACGGCCACCGCCTTCCCTCCGTCCGCCGTTATCTCCCCCACCAGCGCGTCGAGTTGCTGCTGTCTGCGGGCCATGAGCACTACGGGGGCGTTCCTTCCGGCGAACAGGCGCGCCGCCGCCGCGCCGATGCCCGACGAAGCCCCCGTGATCATCACTACCCGGCCGTCCATGTCACGTACGTCCTTGATCATGCCGGGCAGTCAAGCAGGTGTTGCCCGACGCCGGGAGACGGCATCTCGCCCCTCGGCCCTGATCGACCTGCCAAGAACGTTCCGGGCCGCGGCTCATGGGGTGTTCTTGGGAAAGTCTTGACCTACGGTAGATCTATGGCACGCCAGGAGAGAGCAGAACTGACCCGGCGCCGGCTCATCGAGGCCGCTGCCGCCGAGTTCGCCGCGCACGGGTACGCCGGCACCTCCCTGCTCGGGATCGTGAAGTCGGCCGGGGTCACCATGGGTGCCCTGACCTTCCACTTCTCGTCGAAGTCCGCCCTGGCGGACGCCGTCCAGGAAGCCGGGGCCGCCGCGACGCGCGCGGTGCTGCACGGGGGCGAGGCCGACCCGGGACTCCGGGGCGTGCTCGTCGACACCCTGGCGCTCGCCGAGGCCCTGGAGACCACCCCGAGCATCAGGGCTGCCGCGCGCTTCACCCGCGAGGGCCGCGGCGCCGAGTCCAACTGGTACGCGGCCTGGATCCCCCACATGCGCGAGAGCCTGGAGCGCGGCTGGCCCGACGAGCACCCCGGCTCCGGTCTGACCCCGGTCTCCACCGCCGCGCTGCTCACGTACGTCATGGCCGGAGTCGAGGCCACCGCATCGGCCAGGGGCGCCCTGCGGGACGCGTCCGGAGCCGACCCCCAGGACGAGCTGGCGCAGGCGCTCCAGGCGCTGAGCGCACTCGCGTCCCCGGCCAAGTCCCTCTGAGGGAACCTCAACTCACGTACTGGACAAGGCTCCTCGGGCGCTCCGGCATCAACTGAACGCACCGTTCCGGGCACGGATCGTACGCACGGCGACACCCGGCACTGAGCCGGACCACCCCTGCGCCCAAATATTCAACTTCCCCTCCGCACACGAAGGCCGCGCCCTCCTCCCAGCTCAGGGCCCCTGTAGCCCGGCCGCGGCACCTGCTGCGGACTCGCCGCCCCCTGCCCTCACCGAGAACTGGGCTAGAAAAATAGAGAACGTTCGCTATATTTCCTGGGCAGGGACGTCGAGGGAGAGGAGCCCACCCATGGACCGGACGTTCGACGACAGAGCGCGGACCGCCGGCGCGGCCCCCGCGCCCGCCGTGCACCGGCTCTTCGCCCACCTGCCGCGCGCCGACCAGCGCCGGTGGGCCGAGGTCTACGTGAAGGGCCTGCTCACCACCCCGGGCAAGAAGTCGCTGCGGCGGATGGCGGCCTCCGTCACCCCGTCCCCGACGGCCTCGCAGTCACTCCAGCAGTTCGTCAACGTCAGCCCCTGGGAGTGGCGCCCGGTCCGCGCCGAACTCACCCGCTGGGTCGCCGGGCACACACCGGTGCGGTCCTGGACGGTGGCCCCCGTGGTCATACCCAAGCGGGGCAGCCTCGCCGCCGGGGTCCACCGGCGCTTCGTGCCCGGCCTCGGACGCACCGTCAACTGCCAGCTGGCGCTAGGTGCGTTCCTGACCTCCGGGCTCGGCGACGTCTCCGTGGACTGGCAGCTCTACCTGCCGCGCCGGTGGACGACGGACAGCAGGCTGCGCGAGCAGGCCCGCATCCCCCGCGCCACCGGCTACACCGACGCCGCCGGGCTCTGCCTCGCGCTGCTCGACCGGCTCGCGCGGACCACCCGCCGGGCACCCGTCGTCATCGACCCCGAAGGCCACATGGATGCCGAAACGCTCATCGAGGGACTGGAGGAACGCGGCCACGACTGGATCGTCGCCGTGCCCGACACCCTCCGCCTCGCGCTCGCGCCCACCCAGGGCACCGCCCCCGCGCACCCCCTGGAGACCATACGCACCCTGGTCCGCCGGCACGCGTCACCGCGTACCGCCGCCCGGACGGAAGGCGCATCCGACAGTCCCCGCCTCGGCGCGCTGTCCACGCTGATGCCGCTGCCCGGCGGGGACCGGCCCTGTCTGCTCGTCGGGGAATGGACATCGCCGTCCCCGCGGCCCGGCCGGACCTGGCTGACCAATCTGCCCCCCGACCGCCACTTGGAGGCGGGCGCTCTCATCGCGGAGCGCGCCGCCGCACGGGCCGGAGCCGACGAGACCGAACTCGGACTGCACGACTTCGCCGGCCGCTCCTACGCCGGCTGGCACCGCCACGCGACGCTGGTCTCCGCCGCCTCCGCGCAGCGCAGGCTCGGCCACGACGGCTGCCGGCACATTCCGCACCCCCCGCACCGCACCGCACCGTAAGGCCCACCACCAGGCCCACCACCTGTTTGTCCACCCACTCGCCGTCCGCCGACACGGACAGCGCGTCCATCACGAGGGAGGGGCAATGGAGTTCCGACTCCTTGGTCCGATAGACGTAACCGAGCAGGGGCACGACATCACGCCCACCGCACCCAAACAACGCCAGGTGCTCGCCCTGCTTCTGGCCAGAGCCAACCGCCGGGTGTCCGTACCGGCCCTTCTCAACGAGGTGTGGGGATACGAACCGCCCCGCACCGCCACCACAGCGCTGCAGACCTACATCGGGTCCCTGCGCAAGACGTTCGCCACCGCGACCGGCACGACCGTGCGCCACATCGCCGAACACCGTCTCGTCACCGACGGGAACGGTTACGTCCTGAAGCTCGCCGACGGCGAATGGGACCGGCCCCGCTTCGAGCAGCTGGTCCTCCAGGCCCGCGGCCTGATGGAGGCGCGCGACGCACAGCGCGCCACCGAGGTGCTCGGCGAGGCCCTCGCGATGTGGCGCGGCACCCCGTTCTGCAACGTCAAGGCGGGCAGTCAACTCACCGCACAATCCAGGGTGTTGAACGAGGCCCACCTCGCGGCCTGCGAGGTCCGGGTGGACGCGCTGCTGTCGACCGGCCGGTTCCAGGAGGCCGTCGGCGAGGCCGTCGCGCTCGTCGAGGAGCACCCGTACCACGAGAACGTGCACGCCCAGCTGATGCGCGCCCTGTACGCGTCAGGCCGCCGCGCCGCCGCACTGGAGGCCTACCAGTCGCTGCGCCGCCGTATGAGCGACGACCTCGGCATCACGCCCTCGCCCACCACCAGGTCCCTGCACCACGCGATGCTCCAGGACCGCCCCGACGACCGGTACCTGTCCGCCGCGGGAGCCGTCCACTGACCGACACCCGGACCCACCCCGGGCAGGCTCAGCCGCCCTCGGACTCCCACAGGGTCTCCAGCGCCCTGGTGGGGCCGCCCAGCGAGCGCACATGCTCCAGGGCCGCGCCCACGAACGCCCGCAGCCGGCCCGTCTCGTGGTCGGTGGGCCAGATGAACGCGTACTCGATGCGGGGGGCATCACTGAACGGCCGGAACACCAGGCCGGGGCGCGCGTAGTACCGCACACCCGCCGCGGCGACCGGCGTCACCCCCTTGCCCGCGAGGACCAGCGACAGCGCGTCCTCCCAGTGCGTGATCGCCTGGCCGTGCGGAATGGGCCGCCCCGACGGCGTCTGCCGCGGGAAGTGATGGTCCAGCCAGTGGGCCGGCACCGGCCTCGTCACCGTCAGCAGCGTCGCCTCCGCCAGATCCTCCACGCTCAGCGTCTCGCGCCGCGCGAACGGGTGCGTGGACGGCATGAGCAGCACCCGCGGCTGCGACAGCAGCACCGGGCCCGTCGTCAAGTCGGCCTCCGCCACCGGGAGTTCGGTGACCTGAAGGTCGATGTCCCCGGTGCGCAGCGGCCCGTAGGGGTCGGATATCTGCACCTGTCGTATCTGCACGTCCACGCCCGGATGCCGGCGCGCGAACACCGCGGCGACGCTGTGCAGCAGATGGCCCGTGAACGCCCCCGAGAAGCCGATCCGCAGCGTGCCGGTGATCCCCCGGCCGGCCGCTGTGGCTTTGGCGATCTCCTCCTCGATACGGCGCTGAGCAGGGGCGATCCCGTCCCTGAGCTGCTCCCCGATGGCCGTCATCGTCACGCGCCGGCTGCTGCGCTCGAACAGCTTCGCGCCGATGCGGCGCTCGACGCGGGCGATGGTCTGGCTGACACGGCTCTGCGAGACACCCACGCGTTCGGCGGTCCGGCCGAAGTGCAGTTCCTCCGCCAGCGTCAGAAAGATCTCGATCTCCTGGCGTTCCATGTCCTCCCCGTCCTCGGCGTCCTCGGCCTCGTACCCCTCACCCACCCGCTCACCTCGAACGATGAGCCCGGCGAATCGATCGTTGCACAGATCGTTCTTGTTGCGCAGGTGCCCCGATTCGATGCTGGTCAGGCCCGATCACATACGAAAGGACACCCCTGATGGCTGTCACCGAGTCCTCTCCCCCCACCGAGACCGACGTCCTCGCCCCGCCACCGCCGGTCGCCGATGTCGGCGCCGCCGACAACTCGTTCAGCACGCGGGGCTGGCTCGTCCTGATCACGCTGTGCTGCGCGACGTTCATGTGCGGCCTGGACTTCTCCATCGTCACCGTCGCCCTGCCCGACATCGGCAGCAGCCTCGGCTTCTCCTCGCCCGGCACCCTCCAGTGGGTCGCCACCGCGAGCCTGCTGCCCTCCGCGAGCCTGCTCCCGCTGTTCGCCCGGGTCGCCGACCTGGTGGGCCGCAAGAAGCTGTTCACGTTCGGCGTGGCCCTGTTCACGCTGTTCTCGCTGGGCGCCGCCCTCGCCAATGGCCCCGGCGTCCTGATCGCCACCCGCGTCGGCCAGGGCACCGCCGCCGCGATGATCGCCCCCGCCGCCATCGCCCTCATGACCGGCTACTTCCCCGAGGGCCCCCAGCGCGCCCGCGCCCTGGGCCTCAACGGCGCCGTCATGTCGCTGGGCTTCGTGCTCGGCGCGCTCGGCGGCGGCGTCATCACCAGCGGCTTCAGCTGGCGCTGGACGATGGTCGTGCTGTGCGTCATGGGCGCCGTCGCCCTGGCCGGCGCGCTCGCGCTGCCGGTGATCCGGGAGGCCGCCGCCGCCAAGCGCATGGACATCCCCGGCGCCGTCCTCGCCACGCTCGGCCTGTTCGGTCTCGTCTTCGGCATCTCCACCGGCGGCGACAAGGGCTGGGTCCGCGCGGACTCGCTCGGCTCCATCGTCGGCGGCCTGGTCCTGCTCGGCGCGTTCCTCCTGGTCGAGCGGCGCCACCCCGAGCCGCTGATCCCGCTCAGCGTCCTGGGCCGCCCCACCATCAAGTGGTCCGGCCTGTTCGGTGTCGTCACGTTCGGCATGTGCGCCGGTACGACCGTGCTGCTCAGCCTCTACATGCAGGACGTCCTCGGCTTCACCCCGCTCCAGGCCGGTCTGAGCTACCTCGGTGAGGGCGCGGCCGCGATGCTCGGCGGCATGTACGTCGCGAAGCTGCTCGGCCGGTTCGGCGGCGAGCGGGTCCTCGCGGCCGGTCTGCTGATCCAGGGCGCCGGCACCGTCGCCATGTTCACGCTGCCGCAGAGCGGCAACATCGCGCCGCTCATCATCACGTCCTCGGTCATGGGCCTCGGCCACGTCTTCAGCGTCGTCTCCTTCATCACCGTCATGACGTCGGGCGTCAGCGAGGAGGACCAGGGCGTCGTCGGCGGCCTGTCGCAGCTCCCGCAGTACGTCGCCGCGATCGGCGTCGCCGGCCTCAGCGCGATCGCCGCCGCCCGCACGAACGCCCTCTCGGGCGGTTCGGGTGCCGATGCGGCCGCCACGCTCGGCGGGCTGCACGCCGGAATGGTCACCGCCGGTGTCGTCGCCCTGGTGGGCGCGGGGCTCGCGGCGACCGTGCTGCGCAAGCGCGCCTAGCCGCTGCGCGCGGTGCGGGAATCTGGTCGCGGGGAACGTGCGGGCCGGCTGTGGCTGGTCGCGCAGTTCCCCGCGCCCCTTATCGGGGGTGCTGGCGTTGTCGTGTCTCTGCGGGACGGACCCACTCCCCTTCGCAACATCACCTAGGAGACCGACCCGTGAACGACAGGCGACTGCGCAGGCCTTCGGCCGTGTGTTCCGTGCAGGTGGGTGATCTGAAGGTCAGTTACGTGCCGGACGGCGCCATGCTGTTCAAGCCGCCGGCGCCGCCGCGGGCGGGTGCCGGCGCCGCCTACCTCAACGACACCGCCCATCTGGTCGCCAACACCGGCGGCCTGCTCGTCCAGTCCGACGGACGGGCGCTGCTCATCGACGCGGGGTTCGGCCCGCACTCCGTACCGGAGGACCCCGACCACCCGTACATCGGCGCGGTGCACGGCGGTTCGCTGCTCGACAATCTGGCGCGGCTCGGGGCACGGCCCGACGAGATAGAGGTCGTGGCCTTCACCCATCTGCACAGGGACCACATCGGCTGGGCGTGCACGGATCCGCCGGTGTTCGAGGCGGCCGCGTTCGCGGTGCCGAAGAGCGAGTGGGAGAACCGTCATCAGGTGCCGGGGCTGACCGCCGGGGCGCTGGCCGCGCTGGAGCGCCGGCTGCGGCTCGTCGTCCCCGGCGAGGAGATCTTCCCCGGTGTGCAGACGCTGGCGCTGCCCGGCCACACCGCGGGCCACACCGGCTTCACGATCACCTCGCGGGGCCGCCGCCTGCTCGCGTTCGGGGACGCGCTGCACTCGCCGCTCCAGGTCCGACACCCCGAGTGGTTCACGGTGTCGGAGGGCGACCCGGCGCAGTCGGAGCGCCACCGCCGCCGGCTGATCAGCGAACTCCAGCAGCCGGACACCCTCGGCTTCGGCATCCACTTCGCGGACGTCGTCTTCGGCCAGGTCGTCCCGGACGGGGTGGGGGAAGGAGCAGACTGGCTTCCCGTGTGACGCCGGCGCGCCGGGACCCGTACAGGGCAGGCCGGTACGCGCTTTCCCTCCGGGCCCGTGGACCTCTTGTCGCCCTCGGGCCCATCTGCTTGACTCCGCGCGCCAGCACGCCAACTCACCGGCGGAGGAAGCCATGGAGATCACCCGCAGACATCTGCTGTCCGCCCTGTCGGCCGCCGGTCTCCTGACGGTGATCCCCACCGGACGGGCGAACGCCGCCGACGCGGCCGCGGACAGCGCGCGGCTCCTGGCCAACACCGTGGCCGTCTTCGCCGGGAGCGCCGAGTCCAACGCCCGGCCGGAGACGGCCGCCAAGCGCGCCGCGATCGACAAGGCCGCCCGCGCGAACCTGAAGTCGATGGACGCGGCGGGCCCCGGTGAACTCTTCGCAGGGCTCGTGCTCGGCACCGACGAGGGCAAGCTCAACACGGCGTACAAGCAGTTGTACGAGATCGCCCTCGCGACGCGTGCGCCGGGCGCGGCCCCCGACCTGTACGGCGACGCGACGGTGCAGCGCCGCGTCATCGACGGCCTCACCTGGCTGCACGACCACTACTACGGCGACCAGTCCAAGGGCTACTACGGCAACTGGTTCTACTGGGAGATCGGCCTCTCCCAGTTCATCAGCAAGACCCTCGTCCTCCTCGCCGACGAGGTGCAGGCCTACCGCCCGGACCTGCTGCGCACCTACGTCGCCTCGATGGACGCGTACCTGCGCAACGGCACCGACGGCGACGTGAACCTCGACTCGCGCTTCCACACGGGCGCCAACCTCGCCGACATCACCACGAACCGCATCCTCCAGGGCGCGCTCCTCATCGCGGACGGCGGCGGCGCCCCCGACGGCGAGGCCCGGATCCGCAAGGCCCTCACCGACCAGCTCACGGTCTTCGCGACGATCGACCCGTACGCCCTCAACCACGGGGTCACGGACGGGTATTACGCCGACGGCTCCTTCCTCCAGCACGCCTCCGTCGCCTACACCGGCTCGTACGGAAAGGGGCTGCTCACGCGGGTCGTGCAGACCCTGAAGATCCTCGACGGCACGGGCTTCGCGCACGGCGGGGAGCTGGTGCCGACCGTCGTGGGCTGGGTGCGCGACGGGTTCGCGCCGCTCATCTTCGAGGGCTGGATGATGGAGATCGTCAAGGGCCGGGCGGTGTCCCGCACGGACACCGGCTACACCGACGTCGCGATCGTCGTCGAGGCGGTCGTCGACCTGGCGTCCCTCGCCGAAGACACCGCCGGCGCCGACGCCACGACCGACGCCACGGCGCTGAAGAGCTACGTCAAACACATCCGGGCCACCTCACGCGCGGCCCTCGACCCGTCCTCGTTCGTCTCGCCCGTGAGCATCACGCGCTACGCCGACATCACCGGCGACGCGTCCGTCCCGGCCGAGGACCTCAACCCCGCCTCGCGCACGGTCGCGTTCAACGCCATGGACCGGACCGTGCACCGCAGGCCGGGCTACGCCTTCGCCCTCGCCCGCAGCTCGTCCCGCATCTCCAAGTACGAGTACATGAGCGGCGAGAACCTCATGCCGTGGTTCCAGGGCGACGGCGCGTACTACCTGTACCTGTCCGGCCAGGACCAGACACAGGCGTACGGCGTCGACTACTTCACGGCGGTCTCGCCGTACGCGCTGTCCGGGGTCACCGCCCCGGTCGAGGAGCGCCGCACGGTCCCCGAGCTCTACGGGAAGCCGTACTACGACAACCCGGGCCACCCGCTCAACTTCACGTCGTCGTCCGAGTCGCAGAACACCTACGTCTACTTCCCGCGCGGCACCGGCCCGCACTCGGGCGGAGCCGTCCTCGGCGCGTACGGGGCCGCCGCCATGGTGCAGTCGGACGACGTGCCGTACCGGGACAAGCAGAAGGGCGTCCTGCCCGACGACTTCGTGGTCTACCGCAACGCGACGGCGACGAAGTCGTGGTTCCTGTTCGACGACGAGATCGTGGTCCTCGCGGCCGATGTCGGCGACACGGCCGGGCGGGCCGTGACGACGACCGTCGACTCCCGCACGGCCGCCCCGGACGACCTGACCACGGTCACCGGGGCGCTGCGCGACGGCCGCCCGTGGACCGGCCCCGGCACCGGTGACCTGCACTGGCTGCGCTACGCCAACGCGACCCGCGGCACGTCGCTCGGCTACGTCTTCCTCGACACCCCGCGCGTGCGGGTCTCCCTCGACGAGGTCACCCGCAGCCGCCGCGTGGTCCGCACCTCGAACCCGGACACGGCGGTGACCCGCACGGTCCTCGGCGTGACGGTCGACCAGGCCGCGGGTGCCGAACCGGCTTGTCTGGCCTACGCGTTGGTGCCGAACGCGGGTGAGAGAGCCCTGCGCTCGTACACCCGCCACGACGGCGCCCTGACGGTCCACGCGAACACACCGCGCCTCCAGGCCGTCACCCACCAGGGCCTCGGCCTGACCGCCGCCAACACCTTCACGCCCGGCCGCCACGAGACCGCGGGCCTGCGCGTCGAGGGCCCCGCCTCGGTGCTCGTACGGCGCGGGCGGCGCCACGGCGCCCCGGTCACCGTCGCGGTCGCGGACCCGACGACACGGCGCGACACCGTGACCGTCCTGCTCCGCGGCCGCTCCCTGAGCAAGGTCAGCGCGGACCCGCAGGTGCGGGTGGCCCACGTCCTCGGCGGCACCCGCCTGGACGTGGACACCCGCCACGCGTACGGGCGGAGCTTCACGGTGACGCTGCGCTAGTTCTCCGAGTCCGGCCCTTCGTCACGCCGCCGGGACCCGGTCCAGGAACCCCTGCACCGTACGGATCCGGCCGTCCTCGGCCAGCGAGATCACGTCGGACCCGGCGACGGGCGCGGAGCCGTCCTCGGCCGACACCAGCTCCCAGGTGAACCGGGCGATGTCGTGGTGCCCGTCGACCGTCCCGGTCCGCTTGAACGCGAACCCGGGGAACTGCTCGCGGGCCGCCGCGATCAAGGCGGCGATGCCCTCGTGCCCCGCCACGTCGGCCAGGGGGTCGGTGTAGCTGCCGTCCACGCTCCACGCGGCGGCGACGGCCTCGGCGCGGGCGTCGGCGCCCTCGGCGTTCCAGGCCTCGAAGTAGCGGGCTACGGCGGCTTCGTGAACGGAGATGGCAGTCATGCGGATCGGCCTCCAGCCAGGTCGGATGAGGGACCGGAGCCCGGGAGGAGTGCGCCGCCCGGGTTCCGGATGCCTTCAGCCTGCCGGGCGGGCGGACCGGGGTCGATTACGCCGGAGGTAATGCCGGGAGCGGCCCTGTTCACCCATGCTGTGGTCGGACAGAACCAGATGTGTTGTTCATCGTCAGTGCTGGGGAGGCCAGGATGTTCGTCCCGTTCGGGGCCCTTGATTTTCTGGAACGTGCCGCCACCGTCTACGGGGACCGGATCGGCGTGGTCGACGAACCGGTCCAGCCGGCCGAACCCTGGAAGGACCTCACCTACCGCCGGGTGGCCGGACTGGCGCGCGCCCAGGCCGCCGGGCTCGACGCGCTGGGAGTACCGCTCGGCGCGCGCGTCGCGGTCGTGTCGCCGAACAGCGCGCGGCTGCTGACGTCGTTCTTCGGCGTGAGCGGCTACGGCCGCGTCCTCGTGCCGGTCAACTTCCGCCTCACCGCTGAGGAGGTGAGCCATGTCGTCTCCCACTCGGGCGCCGAAGTCCTCCTCGTGGACCCCGAACTGACGGACCGTCTGGCCGGTGTCCCCGCCAAGCACCGCTTCACCATGGGGACGGCCGCCGACTCCGAGCTGTACCGCTTCGACGCGGAGCCCGTCCCCTGGACACCCGACGAGAACGCCACCGCCACGATCAACTACACGAGCGGGACGACCGCCCGGCCCAAGGGCGTCCAGATCACCCACCGCAACATCTGGGTCAACGCCGTCACCTTCGCCCTGCACGCCGGCGTCACCGACCGGGACGTCTACCTGCACACGCTGCCGATGTTCCACGCCAACGGCTGGGGCATGCCGTTCGCCATGTCCGCGCTCGGCGTGCGCCAGATCGCGCTGCGCAAGGTCGACGGCGCCGAGATCCTGCGCCGCGTCGCCGAGCACGGCGTGACCGTGATGTGCGCGGCGCCCGCCGTCGTCAACGCCGTTCTGGACGCCGCCCGTTCCTGGAAGGGCGCGATCCCGGGGCGCGACCGGGTCCGCATCATCGTCGCCGGGGCCCCGCCGCCCACCCGTACCGTGGCGCGCGTCGAGTCCGAACTCGGCTGGGAGTTCATCCAGATCTACGGCCTCACGGAGACGTCGCCGCTGCTCACGGTGAACCGCGGCCGCGCCGAGTGGGACGAGCTGGATGCCTCCGAGCGCGCCGAGAAGCTCGTACGGGCCGGGGCGCCCGCGCTCGGCGTGAGCCTGCGCACCGACGACGAGGGCGAGGTGCTCGCCCGGTCGAACGTGATCCTGGAGGGCTACTGGGAGCAGCCCGAGGAGAGCGCGAAGGCCCTCGCGGGCGGCTGGTTCCACACCGGCGACGGCGGCACCGTCGGCGAGGACGGCTATCTGACGATCAGTGACCGCAAGAAGGACGTGATCATCACCGGCGGCGAGAACGTCTCGTCCATCGAGGTGGAGGACGCCCTCTTCAGCCACCCCGGCGTCGCGGAGGTCGCCGTCATCGGCGTCCCGGACGAGAAGTGGGGCGAGACGATCAAGGCGCTCGTCGTCCGGGCCCCCGACGCGACGCTGACGGAGGACGAGCTGATCCGCCACTGCAAGGAGCGCCTGGCCGGTTTCAAGGCCCCCACGTCGGTCGAGTTCCGCGAGGAACTGGCTCGCACGGCGACGGGCAAACTCCAGAAGTACAAGCTGCGGGCGCCGTACTGGGAGGGCCGGGACCGGGGGGTGAACTGACGCCTCGCGGAGGGGCCGGTGGGCGGGCATGCACCCGGGCGGACGACCCGGGGTGCCCGGGTCCCCTGCCGTCGGCAGAGTTACCGGCATGGAACCCCACTACGGCACTGTCCCGCTGATTCCGGGCGCCGAGTCCCTGCCCGAGTTGGACATCCCGGAGCCGGGACGGCAGAACCGGCTCTCCGTGCTGGTACGGCTCCTGCTGCTCCTGCCGCACTTCGTCATGCTCGTCGCGCTGTCGGTGGTGACGCTCTTCGCGGCGGTCACCGGCTGGTTCGCGGCGCTGCTGCTCGGGCGGCTGCCCGATCCGGTCGAGCGGTATCTGGCGGAGTTCCTCGGCTACGACACCCGCGTGAACGCCGCCGCGATGCTCCTGACCGGCCGCTGTCCGAGATTCGAGCTCGCCGAGCCGATGGGCTTCCCGGTGCGGGTGCGCGTACTGCAGTCCGTGCACCTCAACCGGCTGGCCGTGCTCCTGCGGCTGCTCCTGGTGATCCCGGCGGCGATCGTCGGGGTGCTCGCCACCGCCGGCTGGTGGGCCGTCTCCGTCCTGTCCTGGCTCGTGGTGCTGTTCCTCGGCCGGATGCCACTGCCCCTGTTCGAGGCGACGGCGGCGGTCCTGCGCTACCGGATGCGGCTCGGCGCGTACGTACTGCTGCTGACCCCCGCGTACCCGAAGCGGCTCTTCGGCGACCAGACGGCGCCGGACGCCATCGTCGGCACCCTCGCGGGCCCGTCCGCCACGCGGCCGCTGTTCCTGGGGGCGGGGGCGAAGGTGCTGGTCGGCGCGTTCCTCGTGCTCGGTCTCGTCGGCGGGGCGGCGAACAGCTCCCGCTACGGCGTCGACGGCCCGGCCGCCGTACAGGCCTCGCTGCCCGGCTTCTGACCACGCGCGGGCCGCGACCGGACGCCGGTGAGACCGAGCCGGTGGCCGGACGCCGATGACCGGACGCCGCTCCTGTGACCAGCCGCGCCTGTGACCAATGGCATGCCAAAAGGCCTGTTCCGGGGCGCTATGCCCCGTTTACGGTGGTCCGCATGTCTCCTCTGGCCCGCATCAGCACCTCGTACGCCCCGCGCTTCGCGGAGTTCGCGTTCGAGCCCGGCTTCACGGCCGCCGTCGACCAGCATGTCGCCGAGCTGCGGGACAAGCTGGAGGCAGGCGGCAGCGCGCTGCTGCCCGAGCCCCCCGACCGGGAGGTCCTCTCGGACTACGCGCTGGGGTTCCTCGACGCGCTCGCCGAGAACGGCTGGCGCGAACCCGTGGGCCACGACTACGCGGTGTGCCGCCTCACCGCCATCAGCTGGCTGGTGAGACGGCACGATCTCGCGTAGGCGAGCCTGACCGACGGACGCGCGTCACATGTCGTCGGTGCGCTCGCGCTCCTGGACGGGCTGGTTCGTCAGCGCGTCCTCGCGCCCCGACTGGTAGGCGGAGAGACCGCCGCGGGCCTTGGCCGTCTCCTGCTCGGCGGTGTTCAGCATGCGCTCCCAGCGCTGCCGCATCGGGCCGATGAGGCCGCCGCCCACACCGACGACGACGATGCCGACACCGGCGGCGAGCGCCGCGATCAGGATCGGCTGGGTGATCGCCGTGGCGATGCCCGCCTGGCCGAGCGCCGCGATCACGCCGAGCGCGACGATGCACGCCCAGACGATCGTGCCGATCGTCTTCCCGTACGAGACCGACGACAGCGCGTTGGTGACGACGTCGCGCACGACGTTGGCGATGGCCATGGCGATGACGACCAGCGCGATGGCGACGATGGCGCGCGGCAGCCAGGCCACGATGCCGCTGATCATGCTGCTGACGGGGTTCGGGCCGAAGACACCCAGAGCGATCTGCAGGGTGATCAGCAGCAGGGCGTAGTAGACGATCTTGACGACGATCGCCGTCATGTCGTACTTGGAGCCCTCGAGCATGCGGGCCGCGCCGGCGCGGTCGGCGAGTTTCTCCGAGCCGACCCGGCGCAGGACCCGGTCGAGCACCTTGGCGATCATCTTCGAGATGAACCAGCCGATGGCCAGGACGACCAGGAAGCCCACGAGCTTCGGCACGAACTGGGCGACTTTCGACCAGGCGTCGCTGAGGCCCGAAGTGAAGTCCACGGCGAGCGTGGGTCTGTCGGCGAGCTGGGGCATGAGTGGTCCTCCACTCGATGGGGCCCGTACGCGCTGCCGCGCCGGGCGATCAGGCCCCCCACAGGTGCGGTGATGTGCTCCTCCGTGGATATCAGCGCGCCGATGGACGCGGCCCCTGGGCCGCGTCCATTCGTGTGACAGCTGACGGTCAGGCTGCGAGCCCGTCCGAGTCCTTGTACGGGACGCCGTCCTTCGCCACGAGCAGGACGTTCTCGGGCTTGCCGAGGGAGGCGATGTCGGTGAGCGGATTGCCGCGCGCGATGACGAGGTCGGCGCGCTTGCCGGGCTCCAGCGTGCCGATCTCGTGGGCCAGGCCGAGCAGCTCGGCGGCCTCGGACGTCCCCGCGAGGATCGCCGCCATCGGGGTCATGCCGGACTCGACGAGATACGCCAGCTCGCGCAGGTTCGTGCCGTGTGCCGCGATGCCGCAGTCCGTGCCCATGGCGACGCGCACGCCGCGCTCGATGGCGTGCGGGATGTGCCGGCGCGCGACGGTCTGCCAGTGCTTCTTCTTGGCGTACGCCCAGCTCGCGGCCTTCAGCGGGTCGGGGTCGGTGTTCGCCGTGGTCAGCGTCGGCACGAGGAACGTGCCGCGCTCCAGCATCAGGTCGATGGCCTCGTCGTCGATCTCGTAGCCGTGCTCGACGCTGGCGACGCCGCCGCGCACGGCGTTGAGGATGCCGCCGCGGCCCTGCGCGTGCGCGGCGACCCGCTTGCCGCGGTGGCCCGCCGCGATCTCGGTGATCGTGCGGATCTCGTCCTCGAGGAACCCGTCGTCGTCGGGCTGGTCGGTCGGGCTCCACACGCCGCCGGTCGCGGCGACCTTGATGCAGTCGGCGCCCTTGCGCAGCAGGTCGCGCACCGCGCGCCGGCAGTCGTCGACACCGTCCGCGAGGCGGCTCATCCCCGGGTCGGTGACGCCGTCGTCCGTCCCGGCGCGGAAGTCGCCGTGGCCGCCGGTGGGGCTGAGCATGGCGATCGCGACGAGCAGGCGCGGGCCGACGAGGAGCCCGTCGTCGACGGCCTTCCTGTGCCCGGCGTCCGCGCCGCCCAGGTCACGGGCCGTGGTGACTCCGGCGAACAGCGTCTGCCGCATCCGGGGCGCCGACAGGAAGGTGCGCAGGGACCTGGGCATCGCGTTGAGTTCGGCGTGGTCGAGCGCTCCGCCCGGCGCCGCCATGTGGACGTGGCAGTCGATGAAGCCGGGCAGGATCGCGTCGCCCCGGACGTCTATCTCCCTTGTGCCGGCGGGGAGTTCGGGCCACCGGTCACCGGGCCCGGCCCACCGGACCAGACCGTCCTCGACGAGGACGGCACCGCCTTGCACCGGCTCGCCGCCTCTGCCGTCGATGAGCAGTCCGTTGCGGAACAGGAGAGGGACGGCGGAGGTGGGAGCGGCGGTGCCTTCGGGGGTCGGTCCGGTGGTCATGGAGGGCGGGTCCTTCCGTGATGCGGGTGGAGAGGGGTGGTGCGTCGGTACGTGGCGGGGGCCGTCAGCCGACCGGGGCGGGCTGCTGCGGTACGGCGTCCACGTCTGCGGGGGTCTGCCGGCCCGTACGATCACGGCCGCCGCGGCGGCGACGAGCAGCGAGACGCCCGCGCAGCACCACCACACGGTCGTGTAGGCGGACTCGGTGGGGATCTCGGTGCCCTTGAAGGTGATCGCCGTGAGGATCGCGGCGAACACGGCGCCGGAGACGCTGCCGCCGAGGGTCTTGGAGGTGTTGTAGACGCCGGTCGCGATGCCGGTGCGGTCGGCGGGGCTGGCGTCGAGGACCAGGGCGGGCATGGCGCTCAGGCCGAGCCCGATGCCGAAGCCGATGACGAGGTTGGCGACGACGAACTGCCACGGTTCGGCGTGCGCGAGGACCAGCGTCGTATAGCCGGCCGCCATGAACGCGCCGCTCAGGGCGAGGACCGCGCGCGCCCCGATCACGCGGGCCAGCCGGGGCACGGCCGCCGAACCCGCGAAGGCCATCAGGCCCCAGGGCGCCATCATCCAGCCGATGCCGAGGGTCCCGTAGCCGAAGCCGTAGCCGAGCTTGTCCGGCGGGCTCGCCAGGAACAGGGACGCGGCGGTCTGCGAGCCGAACAGCGCGGCGCCGAGCAGGAAGCTCGCCCCGTACACCGGCAGCAGGGTGCGCTTGACGGTGAGGCGGATGTCCACGACGGGGTGTGCCACGCGCAGTTCGACGAGGACCCACACGGCGAGGACGAGCACGGCGACGGCGAACAGGCCGAGCGTTCCGCCTCCGGTCCAGCCCCAGCGCGGGCCCTGCGAAATGGCGAGCAGCAGGGCGGCGAGCCCCACGCTCAGCAGGCCGGCGCCCGCCCAGTCGACGGTGCCGCGGGCGCGGGTCTTCGACTCCGGGACGAGGAAGAACACGATGCCGACGCAGAGCACGGTCGCGGCGGCGGGGATCCACAGGATGCCGTGCACGCTGGTGACGACCTCGCTGAGCAGGCCGGCGAGGACCGTTCCCGCGCTCGCGCCGAACGTGAGCGCGCCGACGAGGAGACCGATCGCACTGCGCGCGCCCTGAGGGCTCAGCCGGTCACGGACCAGGCCCATCTCCAGCGGGAGCAGCGCGGCGAGCGGTCCCTGGAGGACCCGGCCGAGCAGCAGCAGCTCGAACGACGGAGCCCAGGCGACGAGTACGGAACCCACCGCGAGGGCGACCGCGGCGATGCGCAGAAGGCGGCGGTGACCGTACAGGTCGCCGAGCCTGCCGAAGATCGGCACGGAGATCGCGGCCGCGAGGAGCTGTGCGCTGCTGACCCAGTTCAGGTCACCGGCGGTGATCTCCAGATCGGCGCCGAGCCCCGGCAACAGGGCCGGCATCATCCCCTGGAGGATGCCGCTGATGAGCTCGACGAAGACCAGGAAACCGACGACCGCGGCGACGCGGGCGCCGCCTGGACCGGGCGCTGCGGGGCCGTGACCGGCCTTGACACGCGACATGGGTTCTCCAGGGTGAACGGCCGCACGCGGGCGGCGGGGACGGGGCGTTCGGGCGGGGCGTGGGGGGTCTGCCTTGCTGTCGAGCGGATGCTTGCTGTCGAGCGGGTGGGGGTCAGGCGGGCTCGGGGTGGGCCGGTGTCAGTTCGTGGGCGGACGTGAGGAGGGCGTGGGCCGTGGCCCGTACGGCGGTCAGGTCCGCCGGGTCCGGAGTGAGACCCGCGGCCGTGAGCGCGGCGGTCACGAGGTCGTCGGCGGCCGTCTCCCGCGCTCCGTCCGCGGGTGGCGGTTCCGGCAGGGGGCGTGGGCGGGTGGCCGGGTCGGGGGTCGCGCGGCGCAGATGCCAGGCGGTGGCCCGCTGATAGGCCGCGCCCGCCGCGAGCAGCGTGCGCTCGGCGTAGGGGCGGGCCACGAGCTGGAGCGACAGCGGCAGGCCCGCCCCGTCCGCTCCCATGGGCAGCGCGAGCGCGGGTAAACCGGTCGCGTTCCAGGGCGCGGTGAGGTTCAGCTCGTCGCCGGGCGCCGCCTCCTGGTGGTAGGGGCGGGCGCCGGCCGGCCAGGTCGGCGTCGCGATGACGTCCACGCCGCCGGGGCCGTCCATCCGGTCCAGGAGAGCGGCGGTGAGTGTCTTTCCGGTGAGGCGGGCCCGGTCGACGAGCCCCGGGCCGAGCGCGGCGCCGGCCGCGGCGAGGCGGCGGAAGGCCCGCCCGTGCAGCTCCCAGCGTTCGGCGAGCCGCGCCCCGTGGACGGCGAACGCCTCGCCGAGCATGACGGTCGCGTTGACGGAGAGCAGCGACGGGAACTCGGGGAGTTCGAACTCCCTTGTCTCCGCGCCGAGTTCGGTCAGCACGCGTAGCGCTTCGGCGAACGCGGACCGGCAGGCGCGGGTGACCCCGGGCGCGTCCACGAGGCCGTAGGGGACGCCTATGCGCAGCCCTCGTACACCTGCCTCACTGGTGCCGGGTGCGTATGACCGTCCCGTGAGCGCCGACAGGAGGAGTCCGCAGTCGGCGGCGGAGACCGCCATCGGGCCCGCCACGTCCTGCGACGGGCTGAGCGGGAGACAGCGGTCGAGGGGGACCAGGCCGTGGGTGGGCTTGAGGCCCGTCGTGCCGCACAGGGCCGCGGGCAGCCGCACGCTGCCGGAGGTGTCCGTGCCGAGCGCGCCGAGGAAGATCCCCGCGGCGATCCCGGCGCCGTTGCCGGTGCTGGAGCCGCCGGTCCAGCGCTCCACGTCCCAGGGGTTGCGCGGCACGGGGAAGGAGTGCGCCGGGTCGGGGCGGCCCATCGCGTACTCGGCCATGGTCGTCTTGCCGATGACGACGGCTCCGGCCGAGCGCAGGCGCGTCACGGCGGGGGCGTCGAGCCCGCGCCACAGGCCGGGGTCGTGGGCCGGGCTCTGTGCGGTGACCGGCCCCTCGGCGGCGGCGAAGTTGTCCTTCACGGCCAGGGGCACGCCGTGCAGGGGCCCGCGTTCCCCGGCGGGCAGCGCGTCCGCCGCCCGTGCCGCGGCGAGGGCCTGCCCGGGGAAGCGGGTGACGAAGACGCCGAGCAGCGGGTCGAGCGCGTCGGCGTCGGCGAGCGCGGCGGTGACGAGTTCACGGCTGCCGACGGCGCCGGTGCGCAGGGCGTGCACCGCATCACTCAAAGATTCGAATGGCTGTTCCATACTGGGCGCGCGACGTTCCATGCGATGACACCTCCAACGTCTCGGCGTGGCCGGTTCCGATCGATGGAGCGATGCTATTCAGACGCTATTCGGACGGGCAGAATTGCGTTTCTGTGGCACTCGCGTAGATCGAATGCAGCTATCTGTCACAACGCCGCCAAGGCGCCCCGCGCCGTGCAGAAGGAGCCCACCCCGCATGGCCGAAACCCCCACCCGCACCCCTGACCGTCTCGACGAGCTGGACCTCGCCCTCGTCAACGCCCTTCAGATCGACCCGCGGGCCCCCTGGACCAAGCTCGCCGCCGCCCTCGACGTGGATGCGGCCACCGTCGCCCGGCGCTGGGAACGGCTCCGTTCGGCGGGCCTCGCCTGGGTCACCGCGTACGCCTACGACGTGGGCGGCGGGGCGCTGGTCGAGGTCGACTGCGCGCCCGGCCAGGACGCGGCCGTCGCGACCGCCCTGTCCAAGGACCCGAAGGTCGTCACCGTCGAGCACACGGCGGGCGGCCGCGACCTGCTCGTCACCGTCATGACCCCCGACTTCAGCACCCTGTCCGCGTACATCGTCGACACGCTCGGCGCCGTCCCCGGCGTCACGTCCTCGCGCGCGCACCTCATCACCCGCAGCTACACCGAGGGCAGCATCTGGCGCCTGCGCAGCCTCACCCGCACCCAGCAGGAGGCCCTCGCCGCGTCCCGCCGCTCCGCGGGCGGCGCCGCCCCCTACCTGGCGGACCACCGCGACCTGGTGACCGCGCTCGGCGAGGACGGCCGCCTCCCCGTCGGCGAACTCGCCACGCGTCTCGGCGTCAGCGTCAACACCGCGAGCCGGCGCCTGGGCCGGCTTCTCGACTCGGGCCGCCTCGTCCTGCGCTGCGACCTGGCCCGCTCCCTGTCCGGTTCCCCCGTCTCCGTCACGTTCTTCGGGTCCGTACCGCCCGAGCATCTCGACGCCACCGCACGGGAGTTGGCGAAGCTCCCGGAGATCCGGCTCTGCGTGGGGACCGCCGGGCCGCAGAACCTGATCGCCACGGTCTGGGTCGCGTCCCTGCTCGACGCGCAGCTCCTGGAGGTCAAACTCGCCGGAAAACTCCCCCACCTGCGCATCGCCGACCGGGCCGTCGCCCTGCGCGCGGTGAAGCTGATGGGACGGCTCCTGGACGCCGAGGGGCGGGCCGTGGGGTACGCGCAGGTGGATGTCTGGGCGTAACCACCCGCCGTCCACGGCGTGTTCGCTCCGCGCGCCCCGCCCGCACTGCCAGAGTGACCAGGTACAGAATCACCCGTTTCGCGCGTTTCATAATTTTAGTGCGTTACGCCGGTCTCCCAGGGAGTGTGGTGAGCATGGCCCACGTGCACGTGATCCTCAATCAGAAGGGCGGCGTGGGTAAGTCCACGCTCGCCGTCAACCTCGCCGCCGTGACCGCGGACGTGCTCGGCGCGGGGACCGAGGGCGGGCAGCCGCCCGTCGTCGCCGTCTCCATCGACCCGCAGGGCTCCGCCGTGTGGTGGTCGGAGCGCGTCGGCGACGGTCTTCCGTTCGACTTCGTGCAGGCCCACGACGACCTCGCCGGGCTCGCCGCGCTCTCCCGCATCCCCTCCGCCCAGCACGTCTTCGTCGACACCCCGGGCTGGCTCGACCTCGCCGAGTCCGCCGGCGAGGACCCCCTCGGCAAGGGCGCCGCCGCGGACGCGCTGCGCGCCGTCCTGTCCAACGCCCACGACGTGATCGTGCCCATCGAGCCCGAGCCGCTCGGCTTCCAGCCCACGCAGCGCACCATCGAGCGCGTCGTGAAGCCGCGCGGCCTGCCCTACCGCGTGGTCATCAACAACTGGGACCCGCGCGACGGCAAGGCCGACCTGGAGCAGACACGCGCCTTCGTCGAGGCCCAGGACTGGCCGCTGGCCCGCACGGTCGTACGGCACTACAAGCTGCACACGCGCGCCTCGGCGGACGGCCTCGTCGTCACCCAGTACGGCGCGAACCGCGTCGCGCTCCAGGCCCGCGAGGACTTCTTCCGCCTCGCCCTGGAGGTGGGCCTCGCCGCGATCCCGGCCCCCGCCAAGCGCTCCACGGGCAGCACCCGTACGAGTACGAAGAAGAGCGCGCAGAGCACGAAGGCCAAGAACGCCAAGAAGGTGAACGTCTGATGGGGCGCCGTACCGATCTGTCCTCCCTGCTGTCCTCCGGCGCCGCCGCCGCCACGGCCACGGCCACGGCCCTGGCCCCGGACACCGCCGGCGAAGGCACGCGGCCCGTCTCCCGCGACGCCGCGCACCCCGTCACCGTCACGCTCGCCGACCTCGCCGAGAACCCCGACAACCCGCGCCACGAGCTGCGCGACCTGGAAGGGCTCGCCGAGACGGTGCGCGAGCGCGGGGTGCTCCAGGCCCTCGGGGTGGTCCCCCGCGCCGTGTTCCTCGCGGCGCACCCGCACCACGAGGAGGCGGTGGGCCGGGCCCCGTACGTGGTCCTGCACGGCCACCGTCGGCTCGCCGCCGCCCGAATGGCGGGCCTGGACGAGGTCCCCGTCCTGGTGCGCGAGGACGCGTCCCGCACCGACGAGGACGCCCTGATCGAGAACGTCCAGCGCGACGACCTGACCGAGCTGGAGCAGGCCCAGGCCATCCAGGGCCTCATCAAGAGCTACGGCTACTCGCAGCGCCAGGTCGCCGCCCGTATCGGCAAGACGCAGGGCTTCGTCTCGCAGCGGCTGTCCCTGATGAAGCTGCGCGAGGACCTCCAGGAGGCGCTGGCCGACGGGCGCGTCTCGGTCGAGGACGCCCGCCGCATCGCCCGCCTCCCCCAGGAGGAGCAGGCGCTCCCCGGCGAGACCGGCACGCCCCCGCCGTCCGTGCCGAAGGCCCGCCGCGATTACGGCGTAATCAAAATCGACAGCCGGGGCACCCCGGAAGAGGTCGTCGAGTCCCTCCGCCGCCATCTCGCCCCCGCGGCCCTCGACCGGATCCTGGAACTCCTCGGCCGCTGAACGCTCCCGCGCGGGCCGGGGGAGGATGGCGGGAGACTCCTCTACCGTTGCCTGAGAATGCGTCACGGAGAGCGGTCATCGCACATGTCCACCATGCCCACCCCGTCGGCCGGGCCCGCCGAGGCCGTCGCGCCGCTGATGCGCGGCATCGACGTGCTGCTGAGGCTCACCGACGCAGGCGGCACGCTGAGCCTCAGCGAGCTCGCGCGGGCGACCGGCCTCGCGCGGTCCACGGTCGACCGGATCTGCGCGACCCTCGCGCACATGGGCTGCCTGCGCCTCGACGGACGTGACGCCACGCTCGCGCCGCCGCTGATGGCCGTGGGCAACGCCTATCTGGGCGCTTTGCGGCTGCCCGCGCTGCTCGGCCCGCGCGCCGAGCGGCTCGCGGACGAGCTCGACGAGTCGGTGTCCCTCGCGGTCCCCGACGGGGACGGGATCCGCTTCATCCACCAGGCGACACGGCGCCGCGCCATGTCGCTCAGCTTCCGCATCGGCGACCTGCTGCCCGCCGAACGCACCGCGCCGGGACCGCTGTTCGCGGGCGCGTGGGACGAGGACATGTGGCAGCGGTGGCG
Organism: Streptomyces sp. NPDC090032; assembly: GCF_044748025.1. NCBI lineage: Bacteria > Bacillati > Actinomycetota > Actinomycetes > Kitasatosporales > Streptomycetaceae > Streptomyces > Streptomyces sp. NPDC090032. The sequence goes on from NZ_JBIVFF010000005.1 coordinate 235,666, forward strand.
GGCCCGCCGGGCCGCGGATCCCGAGGACCACGGGTTCCCCGCGGTACCGCCCCGCCAGGAGACGGAGAAATCGGAACCGACCTCCGAGTCGGAGTCGTTCGAGGAGCGTGTGGCGCACGCCGGGGCGACCGGCTGGGCTCTCGACGACCAGCTCATCGAGCCCGGTCTCGTCGCGCTCGCCGTGCCCGTACGGGGCCCCGGCGGGGACGTCGCGTGCGTGGCCAGCGTCGTCAGCCACACCAGCCGGCACACCGCCGCGTCACTGCGCGAGGCGATGCTGGGGCGGCTGCGGAACGCCGTCACGGAGATGGAGGAGGCGCTGCGCGCCCCCGCGCCGGTCGCCTCCACGCCCGCCCCGGGACCCGACGCCGCGTGGGCCGCCGAGGCCAAGCAGCGCCTCGGCCGGGACTTCGTCGAATCGCTCGCGCGCGGCCTCGCCGTACTGACCGTCTTCGGGCCCGGCCGCGCCGAGCTGAACCTCACCGGCATCGCCGCCGCGACGGGCCTCGCGCGGGCCACCGCACGCCGCGCCCTGATCACCCTGGAGCACCTCGGATACGTCGCCTCGCGCGGCCGGGGCTTCTGGCTCACCCCCCGCGTCCTCGCCCTCGGCTTCCCGCCCCTGTCCCAGCTGACCCTGGCCGAGATCGCCACCCCCCACATGCGGGCGCTCTCCGCCGAGCTGCACGACTCGGTGTCCCTGACCGTGCTCGACGGTGACGACATCCGGTACACGGCACGCGTCGCGACCAGCCGCGTGATGAGCGTGAACATCTCCGTCGGCACGCGCTTCCCCGCCTTCGCCACGTCCATGGGCCGGGTCCTGCTCGCGGATCTCGCCCCGGCGGAGCGGGCCGCGTTCCTCGCCCGCGCCGACCTGACCCCGCTCACCCCGCGCACCGTCACCGGAGCCGACCGGCTCGGCGCGCTCCTGGACGACGTACGGGACCAGGGCCACGCACTCGTGGACGGGGAGCTGGAGGAGGGGCTGCGCTCCGTCGCCGTGCCGGTGCGCGACCGTGCCGGGCAGGTCGTCGCCGCGGTGAACGTCGCCACGCACAGCAGCCGCCGCGATCTCGCCCGGGTCATGGACGAGGTCCTTCCCGCGCTGCTCGCCACAGCGGCACACATCGAAGCCGATCTGCACGTCGCCGGCCGGTTCGCCCGTATCCCCGCGGCATAGAGCGCGCGCATGGAACCGGCCGCAATGTTGCGGATCGGAAGGCGACGGAGGTCAATGGAAGACGGGGGAAAAGGCAGAAAGGAGCCGTCATGGCTCACGCGGCACCCGCCTCAGGAACCTCCGGCCTGCGCACCATGGCAGCCGGCTCCCGGCTCCCGATGGCGCTCTCTCTCCTCCTCGGCATCGTCTACGGCTTCTGGGCCTCGGGCATCCGCCGCGACGCCTACCCGAGCCTGAGCCCGAGCCCGATCACCACGGGCAACGTCCTGTTCGGCGTCCTCACGGGCGTCATCGTCGCCGTGGTCACCTTCGGGATCCACCGGGCCTCGTTCCGGCTGCCGCGCGAACTGCGCGCCGTCGCCTGGGCCGCGTGGGCCGGCATCGCGTTCGGCTATCTCTACAGCCTGACCGACGCCACGGTCCTGCGGTCCACGATCATGGCACTGACCGTCGCCGCAGCTGTGTTCGCGACGATGTTCTACCGCTACTACACACACGAGAACTGACCAGGTGACACCCGTTCACGCACACGAGAACTGACCGGGCGACACCCGTTCGGCCGAGCCTTCCACGGCAGACCCCGCCATCTGCCCTGTCCCGCTGGCGCCCCCTGCCGTGCGCCCCTTGCCTGGGAGGGTGATGCGAAGAGCCCTGTCCGCCGCCCTGCTGGTCCTGGCCTGCCTGCTCGTGCCGCTCGGCATGCTCTCCGTATGGGCGAAGTACGAGGTCGGGGACAGTGACCGGTACGTCGCGACGATGGCTCCGCTCGCCTCGGAACCGGCCGTGCGGGACGCGGTCGCCGACGCCGTCACGAACGGCATCATGACGCAACTCGACACGGGGCCGCTCCAGTCGGCCGTCGACGCGTTCGTGCAGGACGCCGTGGAGTCCTTCACCGGTACCGACGCCTTCCAGAACGCGTGGAACACGGCGAACCGGGCCGCGCACGACGCCGTGCAGCAGGCCATCGACGACGGCACCGAAGGCCCGGTCACCATCGACCTCGCGCCCGTCACCGGGCAGGTGAAGCAGCAGCTCAGCGACAACGGCGTGTCGTTCACCGACCGCATCCCCGTCACGCACACCACGATCATCGTGCTGAGCCCGCGCGACCTCGACCGGCTGCGGCAGTCGCTGCCCCCGCTCCAACGGGCGGGCCTGTGGCTGCCGTTCGCGGCGCTCGCCTCCGCCGCCGCGGGCCTCGCGCTCGCCCGGCGCCCCCGGCCCGCCCTGGCCGCGACGGCGCTCGGCGTCGCCCTGGCCGCGGCCGCGCTCCTCGTCGCGCTCTCTGCGGGCCGCTCCTTCACGCTCGACAACCTGCCGTCGGACGTGGACCGCCCGGCGGCGGGCGCGGCCTACGACGCCCTCAGCTCGTCGGTGCGCACCGCGTCCTGGTGGACCGCCGGCGTAGCCCTCGCCGTGGCCGGATGCGCCTGGCTGTGGGGACGCCTGCGCCACCGGCCCCCGCCGCGCCCGGCGGTTCCTCCCGAAATGCGGCCAGCTCCTTCCGGGGTGAGCATTCCAGTGACACCGAGGAGGACCGAATGAGCGAGAACCCCACCCCGACAACGCCCCACGACCCGGGCCACGGCACCTGGTCGAGCAAGCACCACTCCGCCGAGCCCGACCCCACCCTGGGCTACGGCGCGGGCAGCGGCTGGGCGAGCGGCGGCACGGTGTTCGCGGGAGTCCTGATGATGGTCAGCGGCATCCTGGGCATCCTGAACGGCATCGCGGGCCTCGCCAAGGACGACGTGTACACCCGTGTCGGCGACTACACGTACGCCTTCAACCTCACCACGTGGGGCTGGATCCACCTGATCCTCGGCGTCATCGTCACGATCACCGGCTACGGCATCCTCCAGGACTCCGGCTGGGCGCGCGCCGTCGGCATCGGCCTCGCGTCGCTGTACGTCATCGCGTACTTCCTGTTCCTCCCATACGCCCCCGTCTGGTCGGTCATCGCGATCGGGATCGGCGTCTTCGTCATCTGGGCGCTGGCCGAGGGTCCGAAGAGCGCCGCCCGCACCTGAACCGGGCAACCGTTCCCCGCGCCTTCCCGTCTTTGAGGGAGGATTCCGGCATCGGGCATCCGGCCTCCGGCGCCGGAGGCCGGCGGAGCGAGCGGAAGGCGGGGCCGGGCCTTGGAGCATGTGACGCAAGCGCCCGGCCCGCCGCCGGTCCTCCCCCACGACGACCGGGCCCGCGGTCCAGGCGGTCCGGGCCGCTCCCTGGCCGCCTGGACCGCGGGCCTGCTCCTGGCCGGCGTCAGCGCGGTCATGGGCTGCCGGATCGCGGACGTGGACGGGGTCACCCCCGTCCCGCAGCTCCTGGCGTTCCTGCCCTGGCTCCTCGCGCCCACGGGCGCCGCGCTGCTGCTCACGGCGCTCGCGCGCCGGCGCATCGGCATGGTGTGGGGCGTCGCCGTCCTGGGCGTCCTCGCCTGGTACATCGAGCCGTACGGCAAGGACCTCAAGGACTCCGAGGCGAGCGGGCTGCCGGTCGCCGAGGTGCGGGTCCTCGCCTCGAACGTCCAGTTCGGGCGCGGCACCGAGTCCCTGGTGGGTGCGGTGCGCCGCGAACGGCCCGCACTGGTGTTCGTCGAGGAGTGCGATTACGGATGCCAGGACACCCTGCGCCGTGAGCTGCCGCCCGCCGGCTTCCCGTACCGGCAGGCCGTGGAGGCGGGAGGTTCGCAGGGGTCGGTGATCCTCAGCCGGTATCCGCTCAAGGCCACCGCGGGTGTCCCCGGGACCATGGGCATGCCAGGCGCCGTCGCCGAGGTGAAGGGCCACGCGGTGCGGCTCCAGCTCGCGCACCCGATGCCGCCGCTGCCCCGGCAGGTCGGCCTGTGGCGCTCCGAGCTGGGCAGGCTGCGCGACTTCGCCGCCGCCGGCCGCTCGCAGCCGACGATCCTCGCCGGGGACTTCAACGCCACCCAGGATCACGCCGCCTTCCGCCGCATCCTCGACGCAGGCCTGCACGACAGCACCCGCCTCGCCGGGAACTCCCGCACCCCCAGCTGGCCCTCGCGCGCCCCCGCGCCGCTCGGCGCCCAGATCGACCATGTGCTGGTCAGCGAGGAGTTCTCCGCGCGCTCCGCCCGCTTCGTCCAGCTGGCCGACACGGACCACCGCGCGCTCGTGGTCGACCTGACGTTCCACCGGCCACCGGCGTCCTGACCCCCCGCCGCCCGTAGCGTTCAATGGACGGCATGCGCCCCGAGCCCCCGGCACGCCGTCTCGCACCGCCCGAGTGGCTGGTCAGGACCCTGCGCCCGCACCCCGCGCCGATCCCGTGGGCGGCCGTCGCGCGCGCCTGCCTCGCTCTGTCGCTGCCCCTCGCGATCGGGCTCGCCGCCGGGCAGCCCGCGTACGGGGCGCTCGCCTCGATGGGCGCCCTGTCCGGCGTCATCGGCGACACCGCCGACGCCTACCGGATGCGGATCCTCAACATCGCGGTGCCGCAGCTCTTCGGCGCGGTCGGCGTCACGGTCGGCTCGCTCGTGTTCGGGCACGGCTGGGTCGCCGTCGCCACCGTCACGGGCGTGGCCCTCGTCTCCGGGATGATCTCGACGATCGGCGCGGTCGCGTCCGTGTCCGGGCTGCTGCTCCTGCTGAACTGCGTGATCGGCGCCGGGCTGCCCCTGCCGGGCGAGTGGTGGCTCGCGCCGCTCCTCATGACCGGCGGCGGACTCCTCGTCCTCGCGCTCGCGCTGCTCGCCTGGCCGATGCGGTCCGGGGTGCCGGAACGCGCGGCCGTCGCCGCCACGTACCGCTCCGTCGCGAACATGCTCGCATCGGCGGCCGACCCCGAGAACTACGTCGAGACCCGCTACGCCCTCACCCAGTCCCTCAACCAGGCCTACGACCTCGTCCTCGCCCGGCGCGCCCTCGCCCACGGCCGCAACCCCGAACTGGTGCGCCTGCTGGCCCTGTTGAACGCGCTCACCCCGATCGCCGAGGCCGCGCCCGCCGCCCACCAGCACGGAGTACCGCTCCCCGCCGCCGTCCCCGACGCGGTACGCCGCCTCGCCGACGCGGTGGACACCGGCAGCACCGACGCGGGCCCCCTCGACCTGCCCGAACCCGAAGGACCCGCCGCCCGCGCCGTCGACCACGCGGTGCGGCACGCGGCCGACCTCGTCACCAGCAAGGACACGCACCGCACCCACGACGCCGACCGCCTCGGCCGGCCCGCCGCCCTGCGCGTGCGCGCCACCCGCGCCGCGCGCCACCTCGTGCTGTCCGGCGCCTCCTGGCGCTACGGGCTGCGCCTGGCCGTGTGCATCGGCATCGCCCAGATCCTCGTCTCGACGGTGCCGGTCCCGCGCTCCTACTGGGTGGCGCTGACCATCACGTTCGTCCTCAAGCCCGACTTCGGCTCGGTGTTCTCCCGGGCCGTCCTGCGCGCCCTCGGCACGGCGGTCGGGCTGGTACTCGCCACGGTGGTCCTCGCCGAGGTGCCCCGCGGGTGGTGGGACGTGCCCGTGATGATGGTCCTCGCCGCGCTCATCCCGGCGCTCACCCCGCGCGGCTACGGCTATCAGACCGCGGCCATCACGCCGGCCATCCTGCTGCTGTCCGACACCCTCAACCACCAGGGCATCGGCCTCGTCCTGCCGCGGCTCCTGGACAGCCTCATGGGCTGCGCCATCGCTCTGGTCGCCGGTTATCTGCTGTGGCCCGAGAGCTGGCACACCCGTATCGGGGACCGGCTCGCCGACGCCGTCGCGGACACCGCGACGTACGTGGAGCGCGCGTTCGGGCCCTCCTCGGACCCGGACGTCCCGGCCGCCCGCGCCCGGATGCGCCGCCGTCTCTACCGCGACCTGTCCGTCATCCGCTCCGAGTTCCAGCGCGCCCTGACCGAACCGCCGCCCATCGGCCGCCGCGCCGCCGCCTGGTGGCCGCTCGTCGTCGCCGTGGAACGCATCGTCGACGCGACGACCGCGGCCCGGATCCGGGTCAAGCAGGGGGCGCCGGTGCCGGGGCCCGCGGAGGTGGCGCAGGCCGCAGAGCAGTTGCGGGAGCTGGCCGAACGGCTGCGCGTGTCCGACGTCCTGGAGGGGGTGCGCGTCGACTTCAGCGAGGCCGACCGCGACGGGGTCCTGGAACCCGTACGCCAGGAGGTCGCGGCCGCCCGCGCCATCGCGTCACCGGACCGCAGAAAGGTGTGACGCGGATGCGGGCCGGCCCGGGGAGGGGACGGCCCGCATCGGTGTGGGGGGTGGGTCGGTCAGTCCGTCAGCGCGCCTGGGCGGACTTCTCCAGCGACTTCACGGCCTTGGCGAAGCCGTTGGCCCACAGCTGGTCGACGCGGGACTTCTCGTTCGCGTCCGGGTACGGGTTCGTGCAGGACGTACCCGGACCGCCGCCCGACATCAGCTCGCTGCACGGGCCCTCGTAGTGGTCCGGGAGTCCGAGGACGTGACCGGTCTCGTGGGCGGTCACACGGGTGGAGTCGTACTCCTGGTTCTGCGCGTAGTCGAGGAAGACGTAGCCGCTGCCGTGCCCGTCCGTGGACGCGTACGAGCCGCGCGGGTCGTTGCCCTCGCGGTAGGAGAAGTCGCCGCCGCCCGAGGACGCCTGGAGCTTCACGTTCGACACGGAGGAGTTCCATATCGACGTGCTGTTGGCTATCTGCTGCGAGAAGGACGGGGCGCCCGACGCGTCGTACGTGACGGTGACCGACGCGGCGTGCGGGTTCGCGGCGCGCTTCTCCGCGACCGACTTCAGGACGGCCTGGAAGAACGCCTTGTTGGCGGCGGCCTCCTCGGCCGAACCCGCGTAGTGGGTGTAGCCGGCGACGACCGGGGCCGGGGCGGCGGACGCGGGGGCCGCGGTGGCGAGTGCGCCGGCGGCCAGGGCCATGCCGGCCGCGACCGAGGCGTAGCGCAGGGAGAGCTTCATGTGGGGGGCTCCTCCTCGTTCCGTGAGTGGGGTTACGTGAACGGTTCGGTACGAGGGAGAGTGTGGAGGCGCCCGGGACCCCTGGGGATGATGGCAATTGGCGATAGGACGGGGCTATCACCCGCCCAACTCGCCCGTTTCAGTTCGCATTTGGACGTCTGGTGCGACCTCCGTGACCGGCTTACGCTCGATGCCCATGGAGCTCGAGGTGAGGCACCTGCGCGCGCTGTGCGCCATCGACGACACCGGGAGCCTGCACAAGGCGGCCCGTCTGCTCGGCATGACCCAGCCGTCCCTGTCCACCCAGCTCAGGCGCATCGAGGACACGCTCGGCGGCACGCTCTTCGCCCGCGAGCGCACCGGGTGCCGCGCAACGCCCCTGGGCCGCGTCGTCCTCAGCCGGGCCCGCCCCCTCGTCGACGGCATGCGCGCCCTCGTCACCGAGACCAGGGCGGCCGGTGCGCTCGCGGCGGCCGGCCCCCATCTGCGGATCGGCTCCACGGCGAGCCGGGCCATACCGGGCTGGCTGCGACGGCTGCGGCAGCGCGCGCACCCGCCCGGCGCCGAGCCCACGCTCCGCATGGACGTCTCCGCGAACGCGCTCCTGCGACTCGTGAGTGACGGACAGCTCGACGTGGCGTTCGTGCACGAGGTCGAGGGCAGCCCGCTGCGCGTCCCGCCCGGCCTGCGCTGCCGCGTCCTCGTCGAACGCGAACCGCAGTACGTGTGCCTGGCCGCCGACCACCCGGCCGCCCGCCGCCGGGTCGTGCGCCTCGCCGACCTCGCGGACGACCGGTGGATGGTCGACCCCACCGTGGACGGCGAGTGGCACGGGCTCCTTCGGGTGCTGCGGGCCGCCGGGCTCAACCCCCGGATCCTGCACGGCGACTACCTCACGGCGGCGTCCCTGGTCGCCACGGGCGAGGTCGTCACCCTGTGCCAGCCGACCTCACGGGCCCGCCCCGACATGGCCGTCCGACCCCTCGACGGCGACCCCATCGGCGTACGCCTCGTCCTCGCCGCCCGCACGGAGGCCGAACTCGACGCGGTGTACGGGGACTTGGAGGACGCCTACTGGGAAGCGGCCCGGCAGGCCCCCGCGTATCGCGAGCGCCTGCCGGACGCGGCAACGGCCTGAGGCGGTAACGGCCCGAGGCGGCCTTCTGGCGGTCAGACGCCGATGTCGCAGCCGTCCTCGCGCCACACGGAGACCACCGACGGACGGACGATCTTCCCCGGCCCGTCGGGCCACGCGCTCGCCGGCTTCTCGACGGACGCGCCGTCGACCTCGCCCGGGTGCTGCACCGAGACGAGGACCCGGCGGTCCTGCACCAGCGGACCGCAGGTCTCGGCACCGTTCGGCATCGTCAGGAACTGCTTGAGCTCACCGCGCCGCTCGCCGCGCGTCGCGACACCGAACAGGCCGTCGTGCGTGCCGAGCGCGTTGCCGTCCGTGGAGATCCACAGGTTGCCGTGCGGGTCGAACGCCACGTTGTCCGGGCAGGAGATCGGGCTGACCCGGTCCTTCGGGAAGCCGGCGAAGTAGGTCGTCGGGTCGTTCGGGTCGCCCGCGACGAGGAAGAGCGACCAGCCGAAGGTCTTCGCGTCGGCGCGGCCCCGGCGCTCGGTCAGCTCCAGGATCTGCCCGTGCTTGTTGAGATTGCGCGGGTTCGCCTCGTCGGCGGGCGCCTTGCCGGCCTTGCCGCGGTCCGAGTTGTTCGTGAGCGCGACGTACACCTTGCCGGAGTGCGGGGACGGCTCGATGTCCTCGGGGCGGTCCATCTTCGTGGCGCCCACCTTGTCACCGGCGAACCGCGTGAAGAGGTAGACCTCCTCCGCCGTCATGCCGTCGACGTGCGAGACCGCGCCGTGCGGGCCGGCCGTGGCGAGCGGCAGCCACTCGCCGCCGCCGTCGAACTCGCCGTCCGCGGGCAGCTTGCCCGTGCCGTCGATCTCGGCGGCCGGGGAGTCGCCGGTCAGCCGGGCGACGTAGAGGGTGCCCTCGTCGAGGAGCGTCAGGTTGTGCTCGTGCGCGGCGCGCGAGCGGCCCTTCGCGACGCGCTTGCTGCTCACGAACTTGTAGAAGTAGTCGAACTTCTCGTCGTCGCCCATGTAGACGACCGGGCGGCCGTCGTCGGTCAGGCGCGGCTGCGCGGCCTCGTGCTTGAAGCGGCCGAGCGCGGTGCGCTTGCGCGGGGTCGACTCCGGGTCGTACGGGTCGAGTTCGACGACCCAGCCGAAGCGGTTCGCCTCGTTCGGCTCCTTGGCCAGGTCGAAGCGGTCGTCGAACCGCTCCCACTTGCGCTCGGAGGCCTCACCGGTCACGCCGTAGCGCTTGAGGCGGGCGGCCGTCGCCGGGTCCGTCACCTTCGCGGCGTTCGCGAAGTACTGGTTGAAGTTCTCCTCGCCGTGCAGCGTCGTGCCCCACGGGGTGGTGCCGCCCGAGCAGTTGTTGAGCGTGCCGAGGACGGTACGGCCGCGCGGGTCCGCCTTCGTGCGCACGAGCGCGCTGCCCGCGACCGGGCCCGACAGGCGGAACTCGCTGGTGGCGGTGAGGCGGCGGTTGAGCTGGTGGCGCGTGACGGCGGACAGCTTGCCGCTGCGCCGGGACTCCTCCACGACGACGACCGACAGGCCGTGCGCCGCCCAGGCGGTCTCCACCTGCTCGCGCGTCGGGTTCTCGGGGTCGTACCCCTTGAACATCAGGATCTCGTCCGTGTACTCGTGGTTGGCGACCAGGACCTGACGGCCGTGCTCACCGCGCAGGGGCAGGAGGCTCAGGAAGTCGTTGTTGTAACCGAACTGTCCTGCCTGGGCCTTAGCGGACTGCTTGTCCGGGTCGAAGGCGGGCGCTCCGCGCAGGATGGGCTGGCCCCAGCTGATGACGACGTTCTGGGCGTGGCCCTCCGGGACGGTGACCCGGTCCGCCGTGTTCGGCGCGACGGGCGTGAACCGCAGCCCACGCGCCCCCTTCTCGCCCTTGTGCGCTACGCCCGTTGCAGCCCCCGACGGCGTGGCGGCGGCGGCCTGCGGGGCCCCCGAACCGACGACCGTGCCGGCCGTCGCCGCGGCTACGGTCACGACGGCGGCCGTGCGCAGCATCGAACGGCGGCTCAGCGCACCGGCGATGACGTCACCGACGTACTCGTTGGAGCTGGTGTTGGGCACCTCCTGAAAACAGGCGTCCCCACAGCGGAACCGGCAGGTCAGCGCGGCACGGCCCCCGTTGTGCGAGCCGAGAAGCGGCAGCGTTTTACGCACTCTTTTCCTCCCCTTTACGGTCACTCGGGCGTGACGCTAGGGGCGTGGTCGAGCGGGGAGGGGGACGGTGGGTGAACGAGAGGTGAACCTGTGCCGGGCGTGCGGCAGTTGGAGGCCCTTCGCCCGGGTGGGCGACCCTGCCCAAGATCACTGAGCGTGGCGGCTAACCTTACGTGTCCGCCCTGGCCAGGGGTTACGGAAACCAACTCATGCGAAGGGTTGCGCACATGGGCATTCGGAATCTCCTGCGGAACGCGTTCGGAAGGCCGCGGAAGTCCTCGCGGGGTGAAGAGCCGACGACCGCCGCACCCGAGGTGACGGTCCCGGCACCGGCCGGCGAGGCGACGGTCCCGGCACCGGCACCGGCACCGGCACCGGCATCGGGCGACGAGGCGACGCAGCCCGCACCGCCCGCCGAGGTAAAGGCGAAGGTGCCCGCACCTTCGACCGAGCGGACCCCCGCACCGTCGACGCGCGAGGCGGACGACCTGGTGGCCGCGGCCTTCGACAACGTCAAGGTCCCGAGGCCGTCCGCGCCGGTGGGCGAGGAGGCGACCTCGACTGCGGCCGAGCCGGTCACCGAGGCGGTCACCGAGCCGGAAGCGGAGGCTGTCGCGGAGGCGGAAGCGGAACCGACCGCCGAGGCGGCTCCGGAGGCTGTCACAGAGACGGAAACGGAACCGGTCGCGGAGCGCGCGGAACCGGCGGCGGAGACGGAGCCTTCCGCTGCGCCCGCCGCCGAGGCAGAGGCGGAGCCCGTCGCCGAGGCAGAGGCGGAAGCGGAGGCCACGGCAGAGCCCGTCGCCGAGGCAGCTATGAAGGCTGAGGCAGACGCGGCCCCCGAGGCCGACGCCGAGACCAAGCCGGAAGCCGAGGCCACGCCGGAGACCGTCGCCGAGCCCGTCACCGACACGCAGGCAGAGCCCGAGGCCGTCGTCGAGTCGGAGCCCAAGGCGGTCATCGAGACCGAAGCGGAATCGGCTGCCGAGAGCGCGGAGCCCGTCGCCGAGACGGAGGCCGATGCTGTCTCGGAGCCCGTCGCCGAGGCCGAGGCGAAGGCTGTCGCAGAGCCGGCCGCCGAGCCGAAGGCCGAGGCTGAGACGGAGGCGGCCCCCGAGGCCGACGCCAAGACCGAGCCGGAGACCGAGACCGAGGCGGACGCGGAGGCTGTCGCAGAGCCGGCCGCCGAGCCGAAGGCCGAGGCTGAGACGGACGCGGCCCCCGAGACCAAGCCGGAAGCCGAAGCCGAGCCGGAGACCGTCACCGAGACGGAGCCGCAGGCCGAGACCGTCACCGAGCCCGTCACCGAGACGGAGCCGCAGGCCGAGACCGTCGCCGAGCCCGTCACCGAGACGGAGCCGCAGGCCGAGGCCGTCGCCGAGCCGGTCGCCGCAGCCGCGCCGGAGGCCGTCGTCGAGCCCGAGCCCGTCGCCGACCCCAAGCCGGAGGCTGTCGCGGCCGAGGCCGTCGTCGAGCCGGTCGCCGCAGCCGCACCGAAGCCCATCGCCGCCCCCGAGCCGGAGGCCGACGTCACCGCCCCCGAGCCGGAGGCCGCCGTCGCCGCCCCCGGGCCGGAGGCCCTCGTCCGGGTCAAGTCGCAGGCCCCCGGGCTCGCCGCCGCCTACAAGGCCGCCGGGAGCGTGCTCGAGAAGAACGAGCTCGCCGGGGTCCGTGCCACCGTCTACCTCGTGCTCGACCGGTCCGGTTCGATGCGGCCGTACTACAAGGACGGCTCCGCGCAGGCGCTCGGTGAGCAGGTGCTCGCCCTGGCCGCGCACACCGACCCCGAGGCGACCGTGCACGTCGTCTTCTTCTCCACCGACATCGACGGCACCGGCGAACTCACCCTCGACGGGCACGAGGGCCGCGTGGACGAGCTGCACGCGTCGCTCGGCCACATGGGCCGTACCAGCTACCACCGCGCGATCGAAGAGGTCGTGGCGCACCACGAGAAGTCGCAGTCGCAGACGCCCGCCCTGGTCGTCTTCCAGACGGACGGCGCCCCGGACGCGAAGGGCCCCGCCAACGCGGCCCTCGCGGACGCGGCCCGGCACCCGCTGTTCTTCCAGTTCGTCGCGTTCGGCGAGCACGACGCCAAGGGCTTCGACTACCTGCGCAAGCTGAAGGCGCCCAACGCCGCGTTCTTCCACGCGGGCCCCACCCCCCGCGAGCTCACGGACGCCGAGCTGTACGAGGGGCTGCTCGCGGACCTGCCGCAGTGGCTTCAGTCGCAGCAGGCCTGACCCGCACCACCCCCACCACCCGCGGCCCGCGACCCTGAACCGTCCCAGCGGGACAGTCCGCACCACCACACGCGCCCCCTGAACCGCCCCGGCGGGACAGGGGGCGCCGTCGTTCCCACGCGCCGTTCCCACGCGCCGTTCGCCCGGAATCGGGAGAAGCTGGATGAATTCCGGCACCGAGGGAAGGACCGCGCACCATGAAGGCCGCCGTAGTCACCGACTTCACCCGGCCCCTGGAGATCCAGCACCGCGTGATTCCGCGGCCGGCCGCGTACCAGGTCCTCGTCCGTATGGAGGCGAGCGGGCTGTGCCACACGGACATCCACGCCGCCGCCGGTGACTGGCCCGTCAAGCCGAGCCCGCCGTTCGTCCCGGGGCACGAGGGAATCGGCCTCGTCGAGGACCTGGGCGAGCGGGTCGGCCACATCAACGTCGGCGACCGGGTCGCCATCGCCTGGCTGGGTGAGGCGTGCGGCTACTGCGACCACTGTGTGTCCGGCTGGGAGACGCTCTGCCTGAAGCAGCGCAACAGCGGCTACTCGGTCGACGGTTCGTTCTCCGAGTACGCAGTCGCGCACGGCGACTACGTCGTGAAGGTCCCGGACGGCCTCGACCCTCTGGACGCCGCCCCGCTGACCTGCGCGGGAGTGACGACGTACAAGGCCGTGAAGGTGTCGGGCGCGGGCCCCGGCAAGCGGGTGCTGGTCTCCGGGATCGGCGGCCTCGGCCATCTCGCGCTCCAGTACGCGCGGATCGCGGGCGCGGAGACGGTCGCCGTGGACGTCACCGACGACAAGCTGCGCCTCGCGCACGAGCTGGGCGCCGACCATGTCATCGACGCCCGCAGCCAGGACGTCGTCGAGGCGGTGCACAAGCTGGGCGGCGCCGACGTCGCGATCGGGCTCGCCGTCTCGAACTCGTCGCTCCGGGCGGCGTACGGCTCGCTGCGCAGGCACGGCACGCTCGTCCTGGTCGCGCTGCCGGCCGGCGGCAAGCTGGAGCTGCCCGTCTTCGAGCACGTCCTCGAAGGCAAGAGTGTGATCGGTTCGATCGTCGGCACCCGGCAGGACCTCGCCGAGGTCTTCCAACTGCACCGCCTCGGCCGGACCCGCGTCATCCGCGAGCAGCGCAGGCTCAAGGAGGTCAACGAGGCGATCGAGGACATCCTGGCGGGCCGGGTCACGGCCCGGCTGGTCTTCGACTTCCGCTAGACACCGCACACGCACCCACGCCCGTACCCACACCCGTACTCCCAGGTCCGTCCACCCCGTAAATACCGGGAGGGGCGGCCCCGCCGTGTCGGATACGATTCTTTGATTCGACTCTGACGTACACCGTCACCGCACGCAGCGACTTGGGAGCAGCCCCCGATGGCTCGACACCTCATCACCAGCGCCCTTCCGTACATCAACGGAATCAAGCACCTGGGCAACATGGTGGGGTCCATGCTCCCGGCGGACGTGTACTCCCGGTACCTCCGCCAGCGCGGCCACGACGTCCTGTACATCTGCGCCACCGACGAGCACGGCACGCCCGCCGAGCTGGCCGCGAAGGAGCAGGGCCTGCCGGTCGCCGAGTTCTGCGGGCAGGCGCACGACGTGCAGAAGGCCGTGTACGACGGCTTCGGCCTGGCCTTCGACCACTTCGGCCGCAGCTCGTCGGCGCAGAACGCGGAGCTCACGCAGCACTTCGCGCGCAAGCTGAACGAGAACGGGTTCATCGAGGAGCGCGCGATCCGACAGGTGTACTCGCCTGCCGACGGCCGCTTCCTGCCGGACCGCTACGTCGAGGGCACCTGCCCGCACTGCGGCTACGACAAGGCGCGCGGCGACCAGTGCGAGAACTGCACGCGCGTCCTCGACCCGACGGACCTGATCAACCCGCGCTCGGCGATCTCCGGCTCCACGGACCTGGAGGTCCGCGAGACGAAGCACCTCTTCCTGCTCCAGTCGAAGCTGCAGGTCGAGGTCGAGGAGTGGATCGCGCGGACCGCGGGCGAGTGGCCGCAGCTGGCCTCCTCCATCGCCCGCAAGTGGCTGACCGAGGGTCTGCACGACCGCGCGATCACCCGTGACCTGGACTGGGGCGTCCCCGTCCCGGCCGACACGTGGCCGGAGCTGGCCGCCGAGGGCAAGGTCTTCTACGTCTGGTTCGACGCCCCGATCGAGTACATCGGCTCGACGAAGGAGTGGTCCGACCAGAACCCGGCGGACCGCGACTGGAAGTCGTGGTGGTACGAGGCCGACGACGTCCGGTACACGCAGTTCATGGCCAAGGACAACGTCCCGTTCCACAGCGTCATGTTCCCCGCCACGGAGATGGGCGTGCGCGAGCCGTGGAAGAAGGTCGACTACCTCAAGTCCTTCAACTGGCTGACGTACTACGGCGGCAAGTTCTCCACGTCGCAGAAGCGCGGCATCTTCACGGACGCCGCCCTGGAGATCCTCCCGGCCGACTACTGGCGCTACTTCCTCATCGCCAACGCGCCGGAGTCCGACGACTCCTCCTTCACCTGGGAGCACTTCGCGGCCACGGTGAACAAGGACCTCGCCGACACCCTCGGCAACTTCGTGAACCGCGTCCTGTCCTTCTCCCGCAAGCGCTTCGGTGACGAGGTGCCCACGGGCAAGGAGGCCGGCGAGGCGGAGGCGAAGCTGGGCGCGGAGATCGCCGCGCTGCTCGCCGAGTACGAGTCCCAGATGGAGGCCCTCCAGTTCCGCAAGGCCGCGGCCGCGCTGCGTGCCCTGTGGTCGGCGGGCAACTCCTACCTGGAGGAGAAGGCCCCCTGGCTGGAGATCAAGACCGACCCGGAGGCCGCGGCCCTCACGCTGCGCACGGCGATGAACCTCATCCACCTGTACGCGGTCGTGTCCGAGCCCTTCATCCCGGCCTCGTCGAAGGCGATGCGCGGCGCGTTCGCGCTGGCCGACGACACGGCCGCGTGGGTCACCGCCGAGCAGGCCACGGCCCTGGACACCGTCCCCGCGGGCACGGCGTTCACGGTCCCGCCGGTGCTCTTCGCGAAGATCACCGAGGAGGACCTGGAGTCCTACCGTGAGCGCTTCGGCGGCGCCCCGGAGTAAGACATTCCGCGGGAAAGGGGTGCGAGGGCCGGTCCTCGCACCCCTTTCCCGTACCCCGCTACTGGCATGTTCACGATCGCGATTAGGGTTTCGCCATGCCAGTTCCCGCAACCATCCCGATCGCCCACGAGCCGGACCACCGCACCGCCACCATCGGCCGGTACGCGGACGGCCAGTTCCTGGCCACGGTGTCGTACGCCTTCCCCGAGGGCTACCGCCCCGACGACGGCTGGGAGGAGCACAAGCGGCTCTACGCGGTGCTCCACACGTTCGACGCCTCGGGCAGGTACCGCGACTCCGAGATCTGGTGCGCGGGAACCTGGGCCGCGGGGGCCGAACTCGCCCAGGCCCACGCGCACTTGGACAAACTCCTGGCAGCCCTGCCCGGCCGCACCTACGGCGACATCGCCGTCCGCCCGTTCCGGCTCGCCGTGGACCGCGTGCTGTTCGGCCTGATCGCCGAGGACGACGACGAGGGCGGCTGGGCCGAGCTCTACCCGGACCGCCTCGGCTTCGGCGAACCGTGGGACGGCCGGTACGACACCTGAGCGCAGCCCGCGGCGGCGCCCGTCAGGAAGCCGTCGACGCGGAAGCGCCCGGCTGCGTGTCCGTGCTGTCGTGCGTCTCGTCGGGTGCCACAGCCATCGTGATCGACCCGATGACGCCCTTCGCGATGCGTCCCTTGCCGTACGTCAGCTTCAGCAGTCCGCCCGTCGTCCCGCTCTGGTCGTAGATCGTGTCCTCGGTCAGCGTCGTGCGCTCGGTCGTGCTCGTCGAGTACGGCGCGACCTTCCCGGACGCGATGACCGCGGCCTCCTCGAAGAAGAACTGGCCGGTGTGGCAGGTGTGGCCGCCCTCGTAGCCGGCGTCGGTCCACTTGCCGTCCACATGGACCTTCGTGTGGATGTGCACGGCACGGCCCCGGTACCAGCCGGGGAAGATCGTCCTGAACTCGACACTGCCGTGCTTGTCCGTCTTCCAGGTGCCCCGCAGATAACGCTCGTCGTCGGTGGGCTCCTCGTGCCCGCCGCCACCGCCGCCACCGGGTGGGGCGCCCGTCGGGGTGCCGGACGGCTGGTCGGTCGGGGCTCCGCTCGGGGCGCCGCTCGGGGGCGTGCCGCCACCGCCACCGGTGGAGAGGGACTCGTACCCGGAGTAGATCCCGAGCGCGTCGCAGTGCCAGATGTCGACCGCCGCGTTCCGCAGCGGCTTGCAGGTCTCGGCGTCGATCACCTTGAGGCGGAGGACCATCGGGATGCCCTCCTTGTCCTCCGTGATGTCACGGCGGAGCTTGTCCGCGTCGATGTAGTACGGGCCCTCGGTGGTCTCCGAGGTGAGCCGGTAGCAGGACTCCGCCTCGGACTTCCTGACGGCGGTGTCCGTCTCCCCGGCGAACGCGTTGGCGGCGATGGAGCCCCCGACGCCGACGGCCGCCACGGCGGCTCCGCCCGCGAGGATGACCTTCCTGCGGGTCATGTCACGTTTGTGCGCTGGTCCCTGAGTGTCTGTCATGGGAAGCGAAGCTAGGACCGCCACCTGTCAGGGACATGGGGATGGGCTGTGAGTCCGCACAGCGAAGGGGCCGGAACCGATCAACGGTTCCGGCCCCTTCGGACGACTGGCGTGCGCTACTTCGTCTCGCCCACCGGCTTGCGGAGCTGGATGTTCAGCTCGCGCAGGCGGGTCTCGTCGAGCTCCGTGGGCGCGCCCATCATCAGGTCCTGCGCGTTGCCGTTGAGCGGGAACGCGATGGTCTCGCGGATGTTCGGCTCGTCGGCGAGGAGCATGACGATGCGGTCGACGCCGGGGGCGATCCCACCGTGCGGCGGGGCGCCGAAGCGGAACGCGCGGAGCATGCCCGCGAACTGCTCCTCGACGGTGTCACGCTCGTAGCCCGCGATCTCGAAGGCCTTGAGCATGATCTCGGGCTCGTGGTTCCGGATCGCGCCGGAGGACAGCTCCACGCCGTTGCAGACGATGTCGTACTGCCAGCCCAGGATGTCCAGCGGGTCCTTGGTCTCCAGGGCCTCGAGGCCGCCCTGCGGCATGGAGAACGGGTTGTGGGAGAAGTCGATCTTCCCGGTGTCCTCGTCCTTCTCGTACATCGGGAAGTCGACGATCCAGCAGAAGCGGAAGACGCCCTCTTCGAAGTGCCCGGCGCGCTTGGCGGCCTCGACACGCACGGCGCCCATGATCTTGGAGACCTCGTCGAACTCGCCCGCGCCGAAGAAGACGGCGTGGCCGGCCTTCAGACCGAGGCGCTCGGTGAGGACCTTGACGTTCTCGTCCGTGAGGAACTTCGCGATCGGGCCCGTGAGGGAGCCGTCCTCGGCGACACGGACCCAGGCGAGACCCTTCGCGCCCTGCTCGACCGCGTAGTCACCGAGACCGTCGAAGAACTTGCGGGACTGCGACGCGGTGTCCGGGACGGGCAGCGCGCGCACGTGCTTCCCGGCGAACGCCTTGAACTCGGAGCCCTCGAACACGTCCGAGATGTCGACCAGTTCGAGCTGGGCGCGCAGGTCCGGCTTGTCCGAGCCGTACTTGAGCATCGCCTCGCGGAACGGGATCCGCGGGAACGGCGACGTGACGTGGCGGCCGCCGCCGAACTCCTCGAAGAGCTCCGTCATGAGCTTCTCGATCGGCTGGAAGACGTCCTCCTGCTCGACGAAGGACATCTCCACGTCGAGCTGGTAGAACTCGCCCGGCGAACGGTCCGCGCGGGCGTCCTCGTCTCGGAAGCACGGCGCGATCTGGAAGTAGCGGTCGAAGCCCGAGATCATCAGCAGCTGCTTGAACTGCTGCGGGGCCTGCGGCAGCGCGTAGAACTTGCCCGGGTTCAGGCGCGAGGGGACGACGAAGTCGCGCGCGCCCTCCGGGGAGGTGGCGCTCAGGATCGGCGTCGCCATCTCGTTGAAGCCGAGGGCCACCATCTTGGAGCGGATGGAGGCGATGACCGACGAGCGCAGCATGATGTTGCGGTGCATGCGCTCGCGGCGCAGGTCGAGGAAGCGGTACTCAAGGCGCCGCTCCTCGTTCACCCCGTCGTCCGCGTTGATCGTGAACGGGATCTGCTGGGCCGCGCCGAGCACCTCGACCTCGGCGGCCTCGATCTCGATCTCGCCCGTGGACAGCTCGGAGTTGACGTTGTCGGCGCCGCGCGAGACGACCTTGCCGTCGACGCGGACGACCGTCTCCTTGGTCAGCTTGTCGAGGACCTCGGCGGCGGCGGTGCCGGGCCGGGCGACGAGCTGCGTGATCCCGTAGTGGTCGCGCAGATCGATGAAGAGGATGCCGCCCAGGTCGCGCCGATTGTGCAGCCAGCCGCTCAGCCGGACGTCGGATCCGACGTCAGAGGCGCGGAGCTCGCCGCAGGTGTGGGACCTGTACCGATGCATCGTCGTTCATCCAGTCTTTGCGATTGGGGATAGGCCGGGCATGCCCGAAACCCCAGGGTACCGGCCGCCCCAAGATCGCTCTGCGAATAGTCTCGGTGGCCGTCCACGATCACCTCTTCTTAGAGTGGGGCCATGCGCACTGGTGACCCCCTGCCGCCCGTGGGGGAAGTCCTCGCCGCCCTCGACACCGGTGTGTGGCGGTGGGACAACCGGGCCGGGACGGTCACCTTCGACGCGGAGGCCGCCCGGCTGCTCGGCCTGCCCGAATCCCCGGTGACGCTGACGGAGGCCGCCGTGCGGTCCCGGTTCCACCCGGTCGACTGGAACGAGATCTACGGCGTCGTCCAGCTCGCCGTCGCCGAGAGCACCCTCGCCGAGGCCCGGCTGCGGATCATGGACGACCGGGGCATGGTCGTCAGGACGGTACGCAGCCGCTCCAAGCCGGTCGTGCACGGCGACTCGCACGCGTACGAGCTGATCGGCACGCTCCAGGAGGTCAGCGAGCCCACGCCCGGGTCCGCCGCGCTCACGCCCGTCACCGGCGACTGGCGGCGCTCCCGTGAGGCGTTCCTGCTTGACGCCGGGCGGGCGCTGGCCGAGGCGGGGTCCACCGAGGAGGTCATGCGGGTCGCGGCCGGGCTCTCCATGCCGGGGTTCTCGCCGGACGGCCTCGCCGTCTTCGGCGTCGCCGGCGACCGGCTCACGGTCATCGGGCACTTCGGGCACGAGCCGGGTGAGGAGGGGCCCTTCACGGACATGCCCCTGGACACCGACTATCCGGCCGCGGAGGTCGTGCGCACCGGCCGCGCCGTCTATCTGTCGTCACCCGAGCAGTACCGCCTGCGCTACCCGGCCGCCTGGCCGCTGGCCCAGCGCTTCCAGCGGCAGTCCTGGGCGTTCCTGCCGCTCGTCGTCGCCGGCCGCACCATCGGCACCTGGATGGCGGGGTTCGCCTATCCGGTGTCGTTCACGCCCGACGAGCGCTCCGTCCTGACGACGGTGGCGCGGATGCTGGCGCAGGCCCTCGCGCGCGCCGGGATCACCGAGTCGGAGCGGGAGCTGACGGACGGGCTGCAGCGCTCGATGCTGCCGGCGCTCGGCCCCGAGATCCCGGGGATGAGTGTCGCCGCCCGCTATGTGCCGACCGGCGGCGGCCTCCAGGTCGGCGGTGACTGGTACGACATGATCCCGCTGCCCACCGGGCGCATCGCGCTCGTCATCGGCGATGTGCAGGGGCACGACGTGCGGGCGGCGGGCCTGATGGGACAGCTGCGGATCGCGCTGCGGGCGTACGCGGCCGAGGGACACCGCCCGGACGCCGTCCTCTCCCGCGCCTCGCGGTTCCTGTACGGGGTCACCGACTCCATCACGTACGGCTCCACGGGCGGCCCCGGCAAGGGCATCGAGAAGGGCTCGGAGGCGGGCGACCCCCGCTTCGCGACCTGCCTGTACGTCGAGGCCGACCCGAAGACGGGAATCCTGGAGATAGCCCGCGCGGGCCATCCCGACCCCGCGATACGCATGACCGACGGGACGGTCCTGGTGCGGCCCACCGCGGGCGGGCTGCCGCTCGGCGTCGACCCCGACGCCGACTACCCCACGACGCGGCTCGCCCTCGAAGCCGGCGAGACGCTGCTGATCTGTACCGACGGCCTCATCGAGACCGGCGGCCACGACCTCGACAGCGGCTGGGCGCGGATCCGCGCCATCCTCGAGAAGCACGGGGATCACTCCATGGATCCCGAGCGCCTGGAGGATCTCGCCGACGCGCTCGTGCAGGCCGTGCACGGCCCCTCCTCGCACTACACGACGGGCGCGCTCGCCGACCGGCGCGAGGACGACATCGCCGTGCTGCTCCTGGCCAGGACGGGCGTGGCCGTGGCGCCCGTGCCCGCGCGCCGCACCGCGATGACCGTCGCCCAGGCCGAGCCCGAGCGGGTCGCCGCCGCCCGTCGGCAAGTGCGCGAGCTGCTGCACGACTGGAGCGACGAGGAGCAGGTCGACTCGGCCGTCCTGATGGTCTCGGAGATGCTCACGAACGTCCTCGTCCACACGGACGGCGACGCGCTCCTGGTCGCCGAGGTCACCGGCGGGCCCTCGGCGCGGCGGCTGCGCGCCGAGGTCGCCGACGCCAGCGACGATCTGCCGCACAAGCGCCACCCGGGCGAGCTGGCCTCGTCCGGGCGAGGTCTCGTCCTGATGGAGCTGCTCGCCGACCGCTGGGGCGTGGACCCGAGGGGCGAGGGCAAGAGCATCTGGTTCGAGTTCTACGAGCCTTCGGCCGGCGTTTCACGTGAAACTCCCGAGGGCCCCCCGCCCGCGGAGTAGCGCGTGCGCAGCTCCCCGATCACCCCGAACGCGGCCGCCGTCACCGGCACCGCGAGCAGCATCCCGAGGATGCCCGCGACAGAGGCACCCGCCGTGATCGCCAGCATCACCATCGCGGGATGCATCTGCACGGTGCGGGACTGGATCATCGGCTGAAGGATGTGGCCCTCCAGCTGCTGCACGGCCAGGATGACGCCGAGCACCCACAGGGCGATCACCCAGCCCCGGTCGGCGAGCGCCACGAGGACGGCCACCGCCCCGGAGATCGTCGCCCCGAGGTAGGGGATGTACGCGGTGACGAAGACCAGGGAGCCGAGCCCGACCGCGCCGGGCACCCGCAGGATGAGCAGGCCGACGGTGATGCAGATCGAGTCGATGAGCGCGATCAGCGTGGTCCCGCGCATGAAGCCCTCGACTGCCCGGAAGGCACGCCGCCCCATTGCCTCCAGGGTTTCCCCGAAGCGGCCGGGCGCGAGGCTGTGCGCGAGCCCCGCGGCCCGGTCGGAGTCCTTGAGGAAGAAGAACGTGAGCAGCAGGGCGAGAACGCTGGTCGCGAGGAGCGAGCCGAGGACGGAGAGCCCGGCGATCACCCCGCTCGCGGCGCTGGCGCCCCACTTGGACAGCAGCTTCTTGAGGCTGCCGGCTGCGGATCCGAGGTCGTCGGCCACGGTGATCCCGAAGTGGCTCTTGATCCAGCTGCCGGCCTCCCGCACCGAGTCGATGATCTGGTCGCCGGTGTCGATGAGGGTCTTGACGACGACGTAGCCGGCGCCGCCGACGACGGCGACGAGGGCGACGCAGGTGAGGGCGGCGGCGAGCGCCCGGTTGACCCTTCTGCGCATCAGCCAGCCGTGCACCGGCCCGAGCAGGGCCGTGCCGAGCAGGGCGAGCAGCAGGGGCGTGACGGCCGTCTTGAAGACGATGCACAGCCAGACGCCGACGGCCGCGACCCCGGTGACGAGCAGGGCGAGGGCGCACCAGGCGGCGGTGCGGCGGGCTGGTTCGGGAAGAAGCGGCTTACCTGTACCTGTGTGCACCACTCCAGGGCATCACGCGCGCGTGGCCCCGACCTTCCGGACGGGGCCACGCGGGTGACGGACAATCAGATACCGCTTACGTGTGCGGGATCCGCTCTCCCGGGATGACGCCGAGGCGGCCGGCCTGGAAGTCGTCGAACGCCTGCTGGAGTTCGTCGCGGGTGTTCATGACGAACGGACCGTAGTGCGCCATCGGCTCCCGGATCGGGCGGCCGCCCAGGAGGACGACCTCGAGGTCCGGGGTGTTGGAGTCCTGCGTCTCGTCCGCGCGGACGGTCAGCGAGGAGCCCGCGCCGAAGACGGCGGTCTGGCCCATGTGGACCGGCCTGCGGTCGGTGCCGACGGTGCCGCGGCCGGCGAGGACGTAGGCGAGGCCGTTGAACTCCTCGCGCCACGGCAGCGTCAGCTCGGCGCCGGGGCGGACGGTCGCGTGGACCATCGTGATCGGCGTGTGCGTGATGCCGGGGCCGTCGTGGCCGTCGAGCTCACCGGCGATGACGCGCAGCAGCGCGCCGCCGTCGGCGGTGGTGAGGAGCTTGACCTGGCCACCGCGGATGTCCTGGTAGCGGGGGTCCTTCATCTTGTCGGCGGCGGGGAGGTTCACCCACAGCTGGAGGCCGTGGAAGAGCCCGCCGGACATGACGAGCGCCTCCGGCGGCGCCTCGATGTGCAGGAGGCCCGAGCCGGCCGTCATCCACTGGGTGTCGCCGTTGGTGATGGTGCCGCCGCCACCGTTGGAGTCCTGGTGAACGAAGGTGCCGTCGATGATGTAGGTGACGGTCTCGAAGCCGCGGTGCGGGTGCCAGGGCGTGCCCTTGGGCTCTCCGGGCGCGTACTCCACCTCGCCCATCTGATCCATCATGATGAACGGGTCGAGGTACTTGTAATTGATCCCGGCGAACGCTCGGCGCACCGGGAACCCCTCGCCCTCGAATCCACTGGGCGCGGTCGTCACGGCCAGCACGGGCCGGGCGACGGCGTCGGCGGCGGCGGCCACGCGGGGCAGGGTCAGCGGGTTTTCGACGGTCACTGCAGGCATGTCGGGACCTCCTTGTGCTCCGAGTTTAGTTGAACGTAGAACTTTCTGCCACCTGGAACGCGGAACGCCCGGAGGGAATTCCCTCCGGGCGTCTCGGGTACCGGTCTGCGGCGGCCTTCAGCGGTCCGCGCGGCAATGGCGCCTAGCCGTACATGCGGCGCATCGCGAAGTCGACCATCTGCTCGACCGCCTTGGCGTCGAAGACCATCCGGTGCTCGCCCTCCATGTCGAGGACGAAGCCGTATCCGGTCGGGAGCAGGTCGATCACCTCGGCGCCGGTGATCACGAAGTACTTGGACTCCTTGCCCGCGTATCTGCGCAGCTCCTTGAGCGAGGTGAACATCGGGATGACCGGCTGCTGGGTGTTGTGCAGCGCGAGGAAGCCCGGATTGTCGCCGCGCGGGCAGTAGACCTTCGACGTGGCGAAGATCTGCTGGAAGTCCTCGGCGGCCATCGAGCCCGTGGTGAAGGCGCGGACCGCGTCCGCCAGTGACGGAGGGGACGGCTCCGGATAGAGCGGCGGCGCCTGCTGGCCGTACCCGCCCTGCATGCCCTGCTGGGGCGGCGCGTACTGCTGCCCGGGTCCCGCGGTCTGGTCGTAGCCGTACATGAGGGCCAGACTACCGAGCGGGGGCCGGACCGCGGGTGCCGTTAGACCCTGCTCACATCGGCGGATCAGGGGTTGCGCGTTATTACCGACGGGTAGCATCATCACAGGTACTTGCTACTTACGAGTAGCCCGTGTTTACGAAGATCCCGCTACCCATCAAACGGAGCCGTCGCCATGGGGCACTACAAGTCGAATCTCCGCGACATCGAGTTCAACCTCTTCGAGGTGCTCGGGCGCGACAAGCTGTACGGCAGCGGCCCGTTCGCGGAGATGGACGTCGACACCGCCAAGAGCATCCTCGACGAGGTCGCCCGCCTCGCCGAGAACGAGCTGGCCGAGTCCTTCACGGACGCCGACCGCAACCCGCCGGTCTTCGACCCGGAGACCAACACCGCTCCGGTACCGGCGAGCTTCAAGAAGTCGTACCAGGCCTTCATGGACTCCGAGTACTGGCGCCTCGGCCTGCCCGAGGAGATCGGCGGCACGACCTCGCCGCGCTCCCTGATCTGGGCCTACGCGGAGCTGCTGCTCGGCTCGAACCCCGCGATCTGGATGTACTGCTCCGGCCCGGCGTTCGCCGGCATCCTCTTCGAGGAGGGCAACGAGGCGCAGAAGAAGGTCGCCGAGATCGCCGTCGAGAAGCAGTGGGGCTCGACGATGGTCCTGACCGAGCCGGACGCCGGTTCGGACGTGGGCGCCGGCCGCACCAAGGCCGTCCAGCAGGCGGACGGCTCCTGGCACATCGAGGGCGTGAAGCGCTTCATCACGTCCGGTGAGCACGACATGTCGGAGAACATCCTTCACTACGTGCTCGCGCGCCCCGAGGGCCACGGCCCCGGCACCAAGGGCCTCTCCCTCTTCCTGGTCCCGAAGTTCCACTTCGACTGGGAGACCGGCGAGCTGGGCGAGCGCAACGGCGTCTACGCGACGAACGTCGAGCACAAGATGGGCCTCAAGGCCTCCAACACCTGCGAGATGACGTTCGGCGACCAGCACCCCGCCAAGGGCTGGCTCATCGGCGACAAGCACGACGGCATCCGCCAGATGTTCCGCATCATCGAGTTCGCCCGCATGATGGTCGGCACGAAGGCGATCTCCACGCTGTCGACGGGCTACCTGAACGCGCTGGAGTACGCCAAGGAGCGCGTCCAGGGCCCCGACCTGGCCCAGTTCATGGACAAGACCGCCCCCAAGGTCACCATCACGCACCACCCGGACGTGCGCCGCTCGCTCATGACGCAGAAGGCGTACGCGGAGGGCATGCGCGCGCTCGTGCTGCACACCGCAGCCGTCCAGGACGACATCGCGGTCAAGGAGGCCACGGGCGAGGACGCGTCCCAGCTCCACGCCCTCAACGACCTCCTCCTGCCGATCGTGAAGGGCTACGGCTCGGAGAAGGCCTACGAGCAGCTGGCGCAGTCGCTCCAGACGTTCGGCGGCTCGGGTTACCTCCAGGAGTACCCGATCGAGCAGTACATCCGCGACGCCAAGATCGACACCCTCTACGAGGGCACCACCGCGATCCAGGGCCAGGACTTCTTCTTCCGGAAGATCGTCCGCAACCAGGGCGCCGCGCTCAACGGCCTCGCCGAGGAGATCAAGAAGTTCCTCGCGGTCGGCACGGGCGGCGAGGACCTCGCCGCGGCCCGCGAGTCGCTCGCCAAGGCGGCCGTCGAGCTGGAGGCCATCGTCGGCGTCATGCTGACCGACCTCGCGGCCACCGAGCAGGACACCAAGAACATCTACAAGGTGGGCCTCAACACCACCCGCCTGCTGCTCGCCTCCGGTGACGTGGTCGTCGGCTTCCTGCTGCTGCGCGGCGCGGCCGTCGCCGCCGAGAAGCTGGAGACCGCCTCCGCCAAGGACGTGGCCTTCTACCAGGGCAAGATCGCCGCCGCGAAGTTCTTCGCCGCGAACGTCCTGCCGGGCGTGGGCCTTGAGCGCCGCCTCTCCGAGCAGGCCGACCTCGACCTGATGGAGCTGGACGAGGCCGCGTTCTAGCCTCCGGTCTCCCTGCGGTCATCGGCGCCGCCACCCGGACACTTCCGGGTGGCGGCGCCGTCGTGTCGAGATCGGGCGAACCCCCGTGCGGACCCCCCGCGCGCCGGGCGCGGGGCTCGTTAGGCTGGCCCGCATGAGCAACCCCTCCCGCTTCGACCGCGGTCACACCGACGACCTCATGTCCTTCCTCGCGGCCAGCCCCTCGCCGTACCACGCCGTGGCGAACGCCGCCGCGCGCCTGGAGAAGGCCGGATTCCGCCAGGTCGCCGAGACCGACGCGTGGGACGGGACGACGGGCGGCAAGTACGTGACGCGCGGCGGCGCGATCGTGGCGTGGTACGTCCCCGAGGGCGCCGCGCCGCACACCCCCTTCCGCATCGTCGGCGCGCACACCGACTCGCCGAACCTGCGGGTCAAGCCGCTGCCCGACATGGGCTCGCAGGGCTGGCGGCAGGTCGCCGTCGAGATCTACGGCGGACCGCTCCTCAACTCCTGGCTCGACCGGGACCTCGGACTCGCGGGCCGGCTCAGCCTGAGGGACGGTTCGACGCGGCTCGTGAACATCGACCGGGCGCTGCTGCGCGTGCCGCAGCTCGCCATCCACATGGACCGCTCCGTCCACACCGACGGCCTCAAGCTCGACAAGCAGAAGCACATGCAGCCCATCTGCGGCCTCGGCGACGGCGTCCACGAGGGCGGCCTGATCCGCTTCCTGGAGCAGGAGTACGGGCTCGCCGAGGGCGACGTCACCGGCTGGGACCTGATGACGCACCCCATCGAGGCGCCCTCCTACCTCGGCCGCGACAAGGAGCTCGTCGCCGGGCCCCGCATGGACAACCTCCTGTCCGTGCACGCGGGAACGGCCGCACTCGCCGCCGTGTCCGCCTCCGACGACCTCCCGTACATCCCGGTCCTCGCCGCCTTCGACCACGAGGAGAACGGGTCGCAGTCCGACACCGGCGCCGACGGCCCGCTGCTCGGCGGCGTACTGGAGCGTTCGGTGTTCGCGCGCGGAGGGTCGTACGAGGACAAGGCGCGCGCCTTCGCCGGGACGGTGTGCCTGTCGTCCGACACCGGCCACGCCGTGCACCCCAACTACGCCGAGCGCCACGACCCCACCCACCACCCGCGCGCCGGCGGCGGCCCCATCCTCAAGGTCAACGTCAACAACCGCTACGCCACGGACGGTTCGGGCCGCGCCGTGTTCGCCGCCGCCTGCGAGAAGGCCGGCGTCCCGTTCCAGTCGTTCGTCTCCAACAACGCCATGCCCTGCGGCACGACGATCGGCCCGATCACGGCCGCCCGCCACGGCATCAAGACCGTCGACATCGGCGTGGCGATCCTGTCCATGCACAGCGTCCGCGAACTGTGCGCCGCCGACGACCCGTTCCTCCTCGCCAACGCGCTCGCGGCGTTCCTGGAGGGCTGACCGGCCACCCCGGTCAGCCCTTGACAGTCCGGATCAGCCCCGGTCGTCCATGCCCGCGAGCACCAGCGGCAGCCGGTCCGCGCCCCCCTCGGTGAGCCGGACCGGCACGCCCCAGTCCTGCTGGTGGACGTGGCAGGCCGGGTACTCGTTGGCCGGGTCGTCGTCGCACGAGGCGGCCATCGCCGACACATGCAGGACGCCCTCCGTGACCTGCGGGTTCAGGACCAGCTCGCGCGCCAGGTCCGTGTCCGCCCCGTCCCCCGCGACCAGCAGCTCGGGCGGGGTGGAGGAGACCAGGAGCCGGGTCGAGGGCCCGTACCGCATGTCGAGCTTCTGACCCGCAGGCGCCTGGAAGATCACGTCCAGCTGGAGCTTGCCCGGGGCGACTTCGGTCGCCGCGCGCTGCGTCCGGTGCGCGACCGACTCGACCCGCACGGCCTCCTCGGGAAGCCGTAGCCGCGTCAGCCGGTGCCGCGCCGACTCCACCACGACGATCTCTGGAACGTCGTCCCCCACGAGCACGGCGTCGCTCGGCTCCCGCAGGTCCGTCGCCAGCGTGGTGACCTCGCCGGTCGCCGGGTCGTAGCGGCGCAGGGCGTGGTTGTACGTGTCCGAGACGGCGACCGAGCCGTCCGGCAGGGCCGTCACGCCCAACGGGTGCTGGAACAGGGCCTGTTCGGCGGCGCCGTCCCGGTGACCGAAGTCGAAGAGACCCGTACCGACCGCCGTGTGCACCGTGCCGTCCAGGTCGACGTACCGCAGCGCGGACGTCTCCGAGTCGGCCACCCACAGCCGCTCCTCGGTCGCCGCCAGCCCGGACGGCTGCGCGAACCACGCCTCGGCCCCCGGACCGTCGACGAGCCCCTCGTTCGTCGTCCCCGCCGCCACGGCGACCCGCTTCGTCCGCGGGTCGTACGTCCACAGCTGGTGCACGCCCGCCATGGCGATCCACACCTTGCCGCCGAAGAGCGCGACGTCCCACGGCGAGGACAGCGACACCTCAAGGGCGGGCCCGTCGGTCGGCGCGCCCTGCCACCACTGCTTGCCGGTGCCCGCGAGCGTCGTGACGTCCCCGCTCGCGAGGTCCACGGCCTTCAGCGAGTGGTGCACCGTGTCGGCCACGACGACGGTCGCGTCGTCGAGCAGCGCGAGGCCCTGCGGCTCGTTGAAGTCGCCGGGCGAGCCGATCCGCCGCACGACGCTCTCGCCGTCCGCGGCCAGCTCGACGAGCTGGTGCCGGGTCGTGTCGGAGACCAGGAAGTTCCCGGACGGCAGCACGAGCGCCTTGCCGGGGAACCGCAGATCCGTCGCGACCGGCTCGGGCGCGACGTACGGACCGTCGCCGCGGCGCAGCGTCCCCTTCGCCCCGTGCTCCGCCTCCAGCTGCTCGACCAGCTTCTCGATGGCGTGGGCGTGCCCCTCACCGGCGTGCTGCGCGACGACGTACCCCTCGGGGTCGATCACCGCGAGCGTGGGCCAGGCCCGCACGGCGTACTGCTTCCAGGTCGCCAGCTCGGGGTCGTCGAGGACGGGGTGCTCGACGTTGTACCGCTCGACGGCATCGACCACGGCGGCGTGCTCGGCCTCGTGCACGAACTTCGGCGAGTGCACGCCGACGATCACGACGGTGTCCCGGTGCTTCTCCTCGAGCTCACGCAGCTCGTCGAGGACGTGCAGGCAGTTCACACAGCAGAAG
This sequence comes from Streptomyces sp. NPDC090032, assembly GCF_044748025.1. Lineage (NCBI taxonomy): Bacteria > Bacillati > Actinomycetota > Actinomycetes > Kitasatosporales > Streptomycetaceae > Streptomyces > Streptomyces sp. NPDC090032. Next base: position 264,886 of record NZ_JBIVFF010000005.1, read on the forward strand.
GTCCAGAAATCCAGAATGACGATGCGTCCCCGCAGGTCAGCCAGTGTGTACTGCTTACCGCCCGTATTGAGCCAGCCGCCCTTGCCGATGAGCTCGGGGGCACGGACACGGGCGCGACGGGGTGCGGGGTCGACATCGTTCATGGGTCAAGGGTGCCACTAAGCCGGCGCGTGCTCCGTAGTGGCGTACCGCAGAGGGTTCGGCCGGGGGCCCGCGGAGGTACCGGGGCCGCATCCCGGCAGCCGCAGCATGCCCCAGCGGCGCGTCTGCGGGCGGACGGGGCAGGGCGTGGCCGACGCTTGGCAGCTATGAGGGACGACAGCGCGCGCGGCGGTCTCAGCGGCACCCTGGCCAAGGTCACTCGGTGGGGCGCCGCGCGGGCCGGTGCGCTGCGGGAGCGAGTGCCGTTCATCACCCGCCTGACCCGGCAGATGGTGGACGTGAGTCTCCTCGACTCCTCGACACGACTGGCCGCGCAGGCCTTTCTGACAGCGGTCCCCGTGCTCTTCGTCGTCGCCGCGTTCGCCCCGTCCGCCGTACGCGACGGTCTCGTCGAGTCGGCCACCTACGCGCTCGGCCTGTCCGGCGCCGCCCTCAACCAGGTCCAGCAGGTGTTCGCGGCGCCCGACGACACCACGCGCGACACATCGGGCGCCGTCGGCGTCCTCGTCACCCTCCTGTCGGCGACCTCGTGCAGCCGTGCCCTGCAACGCGTGTGCGAGCGCTCCTGGCACGTACCGCCCGCCGGCCTGCGCCTCATCGCGTGGCGGTGGCTGGTGTGGCTGCTCGTGTGGCTGGCCGCGCTCGTGGTCCAGGGGCTGCTGCGCGACGGGTTCGGGCTGGGCCGCTGGCTCGGCCTGCTGCTGTCGTTCGTGTCGAGCACCCTGCTGTGGTGGTGGACGCAGCATCTGCTGCTCGGCAGCCGCGTGGGGTGGCTGCCGCTGCTGCCGGGCGCCGTCCTGACCGGCACGGGCGTGGTCGCCCTCGCCTGGGCGTCACGCTTCTACCTGCCGCGCACGCTGAACCGCTCCGTGGACGAGTTCGGCCCCCTGGGCCTCGTCTTCACCCTCCTTTCGTGGCTCATCGCGCTGTTCACGGTCGTGTGCGTCGGGATCGCCACGGGGTACGTCCTCGCCCATGAGCCGCCCCTCGCCCGCCGCCTCGGGACGCCGCCGCCCGAGTGAGGGGGAAGACTCCTCCCGCGCGAGCTGGGCACCCTTCGACGTATGAGATACGAAGTTCGAGAGCGGCTCTTCGCGGTGGGCGAGGACTACTGGATCGAGGACGAGCAGGGCCACAAGGCCTTCCTCGTCGACGGCAAGGCGATGCGCCTGCGGGACACCTTCGAGCTGAAGGGGCCCGACGGGCGGGTGCTCATCGACATCCACGAGAAGATGTTCGCCCTGCGCGACACGATGGTCATCGAACGAGGCGACGAGGCCCTCGCCAAGGTCAAGCGCAAGCGCCTGTCGCTGCTGCGCAACCACTACCGGGTCGAGCTGGTCGACGGCACCGAGCTCGACGTCAGCGGAAAGATCCTGGACCGCGAGTTCGTCGTCGAGTACGACGGCGAGATGCTCGCCCACATCTCGCGCCGCTGGCTCCGGGTGCGCGACACGTACGGCGTCGACGTCATCCGCGAGGACGCGGACCCGGCGCTGATCATCGCCGTCGCGGTGTGCGTGATCCACCTGGCGGAGAAGGAGCGGGGGGACGGCTGACGGCTGAGGCGTACGCCCCGCCGCTCACCGTCGAGGCGGTTCCAGGCCCAGCCGGCGGTCCTTGAGCGCCGGGAACCGTTCGCGGGTCCCGGCGACGGACGCCGCGTCGAAGTCGACGGTGAGGACCTCCTCGTCGGCGCCCGCCTCCGCGATGATCTGGCCCCAGGGGTCCACGACGACGCTGTGCCCGGCCTGCTGCACCCCGGCGTGCGTACCGGCGGTGCCGCAGGCCAGTACGTACGCCTGGTTCTCGACGGCGCGCGCCTGGGCGAGCAGCGTCCAGTGCGCGCGGCGCCGCTCGGGCCAGCCGGCCGACACGAGGAGGGTCTCGGCGCCCTGGTCGACCAGGCCCCGGTACAGCTCGGGGAAGCGCAGGTCGTAGCAGGTGGTGACGCCGAGGACGGTCTCCGGCAGGCGTACGGTGACGAGTTCCTCGCCCGCGCTCATCAGCACGGCCTCGCCCTTGTCGAAGCCGAAGCGGTGGATCTTGCGGTAGGCGGCGGCGAGTTCGCCGTCGGGAGAGAACACGAGCGCGGTGTTGTAGAGCGGTCCGTCCCCCGCGGCGGAGCCGCTGTCGGACACCGCGCGCTCGGGGATCGTGCCCGCGTGCAGCCAGACACCGGCGTCGCTCGCGGCCTTCGCCATCGCCTCGTACGTCGGGCCCTTCAGGGGCTCCGCCTCGGTCGCGAAGGCCTCGTAGGCGAAGGCGCCGGTGGTCCACAGCTCGGGGAGGACGACGAGGTCGGCGGACCCGGCTTGATCCCGCACCATCGAAGCGGCGCGCAGCCGACGGGAATTGGGCGATTCGTCATCATCTACACGGATCTGGATGAGCGAGGCGCGCACACTACCACCGTCCTGGCATTCGAGCCGTCCACACGGGCCTACGATCGTCACACGAAAGCACTGCCGGGGTGCCTGCCAGCAGCGTAACTTAACGTTCCAAGACACCCACTGCCCGCGCCACAACCGCCCGAGGGGTCCCGTTCCGTGAGTCTCCACCCCAGTCTTCAGTCCTACGCCGATGCCTGGACGCATTCCATCGAAGCGATATCCGAGCTGGTGACGCCCCTGGTGGAGGGCGAATGGAGCCGGGCCACGCCATGCCCCGGCTGGTCGGTGCGGGACATCGTCTCCCATGTCATCGGCCTCGACTGCGAGATGCTCGGTGACCCGCGGCCCATCCACACCCTGCCGCGCGACCTGTACCACGTGAAGAACGAGCACCAGCGGTACATGGAGATGCAGGTCGACGTACGGCGCCACCACACGGCGCCCGAGATGACGTCCGAGCTGGAGTACACGATCATCCGGCGCTCCCGGCAGCTGCGCAACGAGCCGCGCGAGCCGGGCGCGATGGTGCGCGGGCCGCTCGGCACGGAGGAGACCCTCGAATTCGCCATGCGCAAGCGGGCGTTCGACGTGTGGGTGCACGAGCAGGACCTGCGCGCGGCCGTCGGCCGACCGGGCAACCTCGACTCGCCGGGCGCTCACGTCACGCGCGACATGCTGCTCGCCGTGCTGCCCAAGGTCGTCGCGAAGGACGCGTCGGCGCCGGCGAACTCGGCGGTGGTCTTCGATGTGCACGGGCCGGTCGAGTTCCTGCGCACGGTCCGCGTCGACGCGGACGGGCGCGGCACGATCGACGGCGCCCCGTCGCTGGGCCCGGCCGCCACGCTCTCCCTCGACTGGGAGACGTACGTCAGGCTGGCCTGCGGTCGTGTGACGCCCGACGCGGTGTCCGACCGGATCAAGACCGAGGGCGACCTGGACCTCGCCCAGGCGATCCTGAACTCGCTGTCCACGACGCCGTAGTTCCTACGTAGCCCGTATGTACGGGCTCAGGGCGGTGGAGCGGACGGGCACAACCCTCGATGCCGCGCAACGGCATTCGAGGGCCCACCCACATCAAGCGGGCACGTGCACCGTCTCCACCCGGCTCGCCACCAGGCGCTCCCGTTCGCGCCGGTCCGCGCGGCGGCGCAGTCGCAGGATCTGGCTGATCCCGAGCGCTTCGAGCACGAACACCGCGGAGAACGCGATCCGGTAATTGTCGCCGGTCGCGTCCAGCAGGACCCCGATCGCGAACAGCGTCGTCATCGAGGCGACGAACCCGCCCATGTTGACGATCCCGGACGCGGTGCCCTGCCGCTCCGGCGGGTTCGCCGGACGCGCGAAGTCGAACCCGATCATGGACGCGGGCCCGCACGCACCCAGCACGACGCACAGCATGACCAGCAGCCACATCGGCGCGTGGTCCCCCGGGTACGCGATCGTCACGGCCCACATCACCGCCGTACCGGCGACCGTACCGAGCGCGAGCGGCAGCCGGGCCGTGTGGTGCCGGGCCACGATCTGCCCGTAGACGAGCCCGATGAACATGTTGGACAGCACGACGAGGGTGAGCAGTTCGCCGGCGGTCCCGCGCGAGAGGCCCTGCGCCTCGACCAGGAACGGCAGGCCCCACAGCAGCAGGAACACCATCGCCGGGAACTGCGTCGTGAAGTGCACCCACAGGCCGAGCCGGGTCCCCGGCTCGCGCCAGGACGCGAGGATCTGTCCGCGGACGAAGGCCCCGCCGGTGTGCCGCACGGGCTCCGGTTCGAAGCCTTCCGGGTGGTCCTTGAGGAAGACCAGCATCAGGACGAGGACGGCGACACCGGCGAGCGCGCTGCCGGCGAACGCGGCCTCCCAGCCGACGCCGTGCAGCAGCCGGGCGATCACGAGCGTCGACACGAGGTTGCCGGCCATGCCGACGAGGCCCGCGAGCTGCGCGACCAGCGGCCCGCGCCGGGCGGGGAACCAGCGCGTGCCGAGCCGCAGGACGCTGATGAACGTCATCGCGTCGCCACAGCCGAGCAGCGCGCGCGACACGAGGGCGGTCCCGTACGAGGGCGAGAACGCGAAGCCCAGCTGGCCGAGGGTGAAGAGGACGACGCCGATCGTCAGGACCCGCTTGGTGCCGAGCCGGTCGACCATCAGGCCGACGGGTATCTGCATGCCCGCGTACACGAGCAGCTGGAGGATCGAGAACGTGGACAGCGCCGAGGCGTTGATGTGGAAGCGTTCGACGGCGTCGAGGCCCGCGACGCCCAGCGAGGTGCGGAAGATGACGGCGACGAAGTAGACGGCGACGCCTATGGACCAGACGGCGACGGCCCTGCGGCCGCCGGGGGGATCCCCGGGCAGTGACGCGGTGCCTGCGGAGCTCATCGGACCTCGCCCCGCGCCAGGTTCGAGAACCAGCCGACGTGGCGGCGGACGACGGCGACGGCGGCCTCGGCGTCGCCGTCGCGCAGCGCCTCGAGGATTTCCGCGTGCTCGATGAGTGTTTTGGCGATGCGGTCCGGGTGCGAGTGCATCACGGCGACGCCCATTCTCAGCTGGCGGTCGCGCAGCTGGTCGTAGAGGCGGGAGAGGATCGCGTTGCCTCCACTGCGGACGATCTCGGCGTGGAAGCAGCGGTCGGTGCTGGCCGCGTCGGCCAGCTCGCCCGCCGCGGCCTGGGTCTGCTGGAGCGAGAGCAGTTCCTCCAGGCGCGCGATCAGGCCCGCGGGCGCGGGGACCGCCTTGCGTACGGAGTGCTCCTCGACGAGGAGGCGGGTCTCGACGACGTCCGCGATCTCCTGCGCGGAGACGGCCAGGACCAGCGCGCCCTTCTTCGGGTAGAGCTTGATCAGCCCCTCGACCTCCAGCTTGAGCAGCGCCTCGCGCACCGGGGTGCGGGAGACCCCGACGGCCTCGGCCAGCTCGCCCTCGGTGAGCAACGTCCCGCCCTCGTAGCGGCGTTCGAGGACGCTGCGCTTGACGTGGTCGTAGACGCGGTCGGCCGCCGGTGGTCGCTTGACGGCGGTGGGGGACGGGGGCGCTGAAGGCATGCGCACATCATAGATACAACACGTACGCATCGTCGGCGGTCGTCCAGGATGCGGACGCGGCACCCCTCGCCACAAACGGTCCGCATGACCAGCCCGCGCAAACAGCCCGCACAGACAGCCGGCGCAAAAACTCCGCGTAAATACTCCGCATGCCAGCACATCCATCCGGCACGCTCGTGAGTCTCTTCAGCGAGTGGCCCTCATGTGGCCGCATTCCAGGGGCATTTGGAGCGTTCAACTTGAAAACCCGCATCAAGGGCATTCGCCGCGTAACCGCCGCCGCCACCGTGACCGCCGGTGCGGTCCTCGCGAGCGGGGTCTTCGCGACCTCCGCACAGGCGGCCACGCTGCCCACCCCCACGATCGTCGCCAAGGGCGGCTACGTGATGAACAACGGGACCGGTACGAGCCTGTTCACCAAGGCCGCCGACACCCGCCGTTCCACCGGCTCCACCACCAAGATCATGACCGCGAAGGTCGTCCTGGCGCAGTCGAACCTGAACCTGGACTCCAAGGTCACGATCCAGAAGGCGTACAGCGACTACATCGTCGCGAAGAACGCCTCGTCGGCCCGCCTGATCGTCGGCGACAAGGTCACCGTCCGCCAGCTCCTGTACGGGCTCATGCTCCCGTCCGGCTGCGACGCCGCGTACGCCCTGGCCGACAAGTTCGGCTCCGGCAGCACGCGCGCCGCCCGCGTGAAGTCCTTCATCGGCAAGATGAACAAGTCCGCCACGGACATGGGACTGAAGAACACGCACTTCGACTCGTTCGACGGCATCGGCAGCGGGTCGAACTACTCGACGCCGCGCGACCTGACGAAGATCGCGTCGTCCGCGATGAAGAACTCCACGTTCCGCTCGGTCGTGAAGACGACGTCGACGAAGCAGAAGGTCACCACGAAGAGCGGCGGCTACCGCTACATGTCGTGGTCCAACACGAACAACCTGCTCGGCAGCTACTCCGGCACCATCGGCGTGAAGACCGGTTCGGGCCCCGAGGCCAAGTACTGCCTGGTCTTCGCCGCCACCCGCAACGGCAAGACGGTCATCGGCACCGTCCTCGCCTCCTCCTCGGTCACGAACCGCACGGCGGACGCGAAGAAGCTGATGGACTACGGCTTCAAGAAGTAGCCCAGAACAGCTCCACGGACGAGGGGCCCGCCGCATACCGCGGCGGGCCCTTCGCGCTCACTTCCTGTCTTCCTGACGTGGGTCCAGATCCTGTTGATCCGCCAGGCGATCACCCCGGACGAGCGTCTCTTTCCGGAGATCAGGATGTGCAGACGTACGGATGCCAGGAGAAGCCACGAGAACGCCACACGGGGCCGTACCCCTCAGGGACGGCCCCGTGTTGTTCGTTCACGCCCAGGTGATCAGCCGCTTGGGCTGCTCCAGGATCGCCGCGACGTCCGCCAGGACCTTCGAGCCCAGCTCTCCGTCCACCAGACGGTGGTCGAAGGACAGGGCCAGGGTGGTGACCTGACGGGGCTTCACCTTGCCCTTGTGGACCCACGGCTGGAGCTTGATCGCTCCGACGGCGAGAATCGCCGACTCGCCGGGGTTCAGGATCGGGGTGCCCGTGTCGACGCCGAAGACGCCGACGTTCGTGATCGTCACCGTGCCGCCCTGCATGGCGCCCGGCGACGTCTTGCCCTCGCGGGCCGTGGCCACCAACTCGCCCAGCGCCGACGCCAGTTCGGGCAGGGTCTTGGCGTGCGCGTCCTTGATGTTCGGCACGATCAGACCGCGCGGCGTGGCGGCGGCGATGCCCAGATTCACGTAGTGCTTGCGCACGATCTCCTGGGCCGCCTCGTCCCACGAGGCGCTGATCTCGGGGTTCCGCTTGATCGCGACGAGCAGGGCCTTGGCGATGAGCAGCAGCGGATTGACCCGCAGCCCCTGCATCTCCTTGTCTGCCTTCAGCTCCTCGACGAGCTTCATCGTCCGCGTCACGTCGACCGTCACGAACTCCGTGACGTGCGGCGCGGTGAACGCGGAGCCGATCATCGCCGCCGCGGTGGCCTTGCGCACGCCCTTGACGGGGATACGGGTCTCGCGGACGCCGTCCTGGACGACGGCCGGCTCGGCGGCCGGCGCGACAGCCACCGGCTCGGGCGACAGCAGCAGCGCCTGCGCCGGCGTCACGGTCGGCTCGGGAGCCGGGGCGACGGCCGCGTGCACGTCCTCGCGGGTGATGATGCCGTCAGGACCGGAGGGCGTGAGCGAGGCGAGGTCGACGCCGAGATCCTTGGCCAGCTTGCGCACGGGGGGCTTGGCGAGCGGGCGCCCGTTCCCCTTCGCGGGGGCCTGCGGCTCGGGCGCCGGCTCCGTGACCGCCGCGGGGGCCGCCACCACATCGCCCTTGCGGGGCCGGCGCTTCGTCGACGCCTCGGAAACGCCGTACCCCACGAGTACCGGCTGCCGCCCCTTCGGCTCAGCCTCCGGCTCGGGCTCGGGCGCCGTGGGCTCCGGCACGGAAACGGAAACGGGAGCGGGAGCGGGAGCGGCGTCCGCGGAGCCGGATCCGCCCGCGACGTCCACCGCGATGATCACCTGCCCCACGTCCACCGTCGTGCCCTCGGGGAAGCGCAGCTCCTGCACCACTCCGTTGAACGGGATGGGCAGCTCGACGGCCGCCTTCGCCGTCTCCACCTCGCACACGACCTGCCCGTCGGTGACCACGTCACCCGGCTGGACGTACCACTTGAGGATCTCGGCCTCGGTGAGCCCCTCGCCCACGTCGGGCATCTTGAACTCGGCCAGCGCAGCGTCTGTCATCGTCGTCACGGCCCTCTCCTCAGTACGCCAGCGAGCGGTCGACGGCATCGAGCACCCGGTCGAGGCCCGGCAGGTACTCATCCTCGAGGCGCGCCGGCGGGTACGGCACGGCATAGCCGCCGACCCGCAGCACGGGCGCCTCCAGATGGTAGAAGCAGCGCTCGGTGATCCGCGCGGCGATCTCCGCGCCCGTGCCGAGGAAGACCGGGGCCTCGTGCACCACGACGAGCCGGCGGGTCTTCTCGACGGACTTCTGCACCGCGTCGAAGTCGATCGGCGACATGGAGCGCAGGTCGACGACCTCCAGGGACTTGCCCTCCTCCTGGGCGGCCGCGGCCACCTCCAGGCAGACCTTCACCATCGGCCCGTAGGCGACGAGCGTCAGATCCGTGCCCTCGCGCAGCGTGCGCGCGCCGTGCAGCGGTCCGGGGATCGCCTCGGTGTCGACCTCGGCCTTGTCCCAGTAGCGCCGCTTCGGCTCGAAGAAGATCACCGGGTCGTCGCTCTGGATGGCCTGCTGCATCATCCAGTACGCGTCCGACGAGTTCGACGGGGAGACCACCTTCAGGCCCGCCACGTGCGCGAACAGCGCCTCCGGCGACTCCGAGTGGTGCTCGACCGCGCCGATGCCGCCGCCGTACGGGATCCGCACGACGACCGGCAGCTTGATCTTGCCGAGCGCGCGGGCGTGCATCTTCGCGAGCTGCGTGACGATCTGGTCGTACGCGGGGAAGACGAAACCGTCGAACTGGATCTCCACGACCGGCCGGTACCCGCGCAGCGCGAGGCCGATGGCCGTGCCGACGATGCCGGACTCGGCGAGCGGGGTGTCGATGACCCGGTCCTCGCCGAAGTCCTTCTGGAGCCCGTCCGTGACGCGGAAGACGCCGCCGAGCTTGCCGACGTCCTCGCCCATGATCAGGACCTTGGGGTCGGTGTCGAGCGCCAGGCGCAGCGACTCGTTGATCGCTTTCGCGAGCGGAAGCTTCTGTACCGCCATGATCAGTTGCCTCCCTCGGCATCGGAGAACGACGCCTGGTAGGCGGCGAACTGGGCACGCTCCTCGTCGACGAGCGAGTGCCCGTCCGCGTACGCGTTCTCGAAGATGGCCATCCGGTCCGGGTCGGGCATGGCCCGCACGACCTCGCGTACTCGAAGACCCAACGCTTCGCTCTCGGCCTCGAGTTCCGCGAAAAATCCCTCGTCCGTGTCAGTTTCGGACTCCAGATACGTGCGCAGGCGCTGGATCGGGTCCTTCGCCTCCCACGCCTCGCGCTCCTCGTCGGCCCGGTACTTCGACGGGTCGTCGGAGGTGGTGTGCGCGCCCATGCGGTACGTGAACGCCTCGACCAGCGTCGGCCCCTCGCCCCTGCGGGCCCGCTCCAGGGCCCACTTGGTGACGGCCAGGCAGGCCAGCACGTCGTTGCCGTCGACGCGGACGCCGGGGAAGCCGTAGCCCTGCGCGCGCTGGTAGAGCGGCACCCGGGTCTGCTTCTCGGTCGGCTCCGAGATCGCCCACTGGTTGTTCTGGCAGAAGAACACGACGGGCGCGTTGTAGACCGCGGAGAACGTGAACGACTCCGCGACATCGCCCTGGCTGGAGGCGCCGTCACCGAAGTACGCGATCACCGCGCTGTCCGCGCCGTCCTTGGCGATGCCCATGGCGTAGCCGGTGGCGTGCAGCGTCTGCGAGCCGATGACGATCGTGTACAGGTGGAAGTTGTTCGTGTTCGGGTCCCAGCCGCCGTTGTTCACGCCGCGGAACATGCCGAGCAGGTTCGTCGGGTCGACGCCCCTGCACCAGGCGACGCCGTGCTCGCGGTAGGTGGGGAAGACGTAGTCGTCGGCGCGGGTGGCCCGGCCCGAGCCGATCTGCGCGGCCTCCTGGCCGAGCAGCGAGGCCCACAGGCCCAGCTCGCCCTGGCGCTGCAGCGAGGTCGCCTCCGCGTCGAAGCGGCGGGTGAGGACCATGTCGCGGTACAGGCCTCGCAGCTCGTCGGCCGTGATGTCCTCGACGAACGCGGCGTACTCGGCGTGCGCGGGGTCCTGAACGCGCCGGCCCTCGGGGCTCAGCAGCTGGACGAGGTCGGGCGCTGTCGCCCCCGGGGACTTCTTCGCAGACTTTTTCGCAGCGGTGCGCTTGCGCGGCGTACGCGCTGCGGCAGTGCTGTCCACGGTCACGTGTGCTCCTCCGTCGGTCCGGCCCCCGGGTTCGCCGGGAAGCCTGGGGGTCCCCCCTGTTCCTCAGGAACCTGGGGAGGCTCGCCTGGCCGACCTGCGCACGGGGTGGGTGCGACTCGACCGGGTACAGGCGTGACAGGTGCCCCGGCGAGCGCCCTGCACCATGCACGTTACCCAGTGCCCCTCATATCTGCGAAACCCCATCTGACCTGCGATTTTGCTTGGATATCCAAGTAAATCGAGCAACTTCGGAACACTCGCTGGTCAGACGTGGTCAAAGCACTGTTCGGAGCACGGGTCACGGCCTGGCAGGCAGCCGGAACACGGGCACGTTATCCCGGGCACCTCGGGCACGGGAAGAGCCAGTATGTGAGACTGACCGCGTGTCCGAAGACGGAAAAATTCGCGTATTTCTACTCGATGACCATGAAGTCGTACGCCGCGGAGTGCACGAGATGCTTTCCGTGGAAGAGGACATCGAAGTCGTCGGAGAGGCCGGTACGGCCGCCGACGCCATGGTCCGCATCCCCGCCACCCGCCCCGACGTCGCGGTTCTGGACGTGCGGCTCCCGGACGGCAGCGGTGTCGAGGTGTGCCGCGAGATCCGCTCCCAGGACGAGTCGATCAAGTGCCTGATGCTGACCTCGTTCGCCGATGACGAGGCACTCTTCGACGCGATCATGGCGGGCGCCTCCGGCTACGTACTGAAGGCCATCAGGGGCAACGAACTCCTGAACGCGGTCCGCGACGTAGCCGCCGGGAAGTCCCTGCTCGACCCCGTCGCCACCGCCCGCGTCCTCGAAAGGCTCCGCGACGGGGGCCGCGCCATGGAGGACGACCGGCTCGCGAACCTGACCGAACAGGAGCGCAAGATCCTCGACCTGATCGGCGAGGGCCTGACCAACCGGGTCATCGGGGAACGCCTGCATCTCGCCGAGAAAACGATCAAGAATTACGTGTCCAGCCTGCTGTCGAAACTGGGCATGGAACGCCGCTCGCAGGCCGCCGCATTCGTGGCGCGGCTACAGGCCGAGAAGCGCCACTGAATTCGGGACCCAGGTGCCTTTCACAGGGCCTGGGGCTCTTTCACAGGGGGCCTGGGACTCTAGGCCCGGGACTCTTTCAGGGCGCGCTTTCGGCGGCGCACGCGCCGTGGAATCAAGCCCTCCGAATTCCAGGAAGACCGCGCCCCCACCGACGGCCGGTGGTCCGTCCAGTTCGTCACCGTGCACGAACTGACCGGCGGCACCCGTCACCGTCATCCGAAGCGGGCCTTTCACCACGTTCTGTAGCCGACGGCTACCCAGGGTGCCCTAACATCTGGCGCGTGCCGCGCTCATCTGCTCACTCCGCCCCACCGCTCCGTGCCCTGCTGCGGCAGTACGACGCCGGCTCGCCGCTGGCCTGCGAGCCCGTCGACCAGGGCCTGCTCAACCGCGGCTACCGGCTCGCCACCACACGCGGCCACTACTTCCTCAAGCACCACTTCGACCCCGAGACCGCCGACCCGGCCGCCATCGCCCGCCAGCACCGCGCCACCGAACGCCTCGCCGCACTCGGCGTCCCCGTCGCCCCGCCCCTGCCCGCCGCCGACGGCCGCACCTTCACCGTCATCGGCGGCGCCAGCTACGCCCTGCACCCCTGGGTCGAGGGCCGCCACCGCAGCGGCGCCCAGCTCACGGCGGCCCAGTGCCGCACGCTCGGGGCGCTCCTGGGACTCGTACACGCCTGTCTGGAGAAGGTCATGGGCGCCGCGCCCGCGCGCGGGCGGGACAGTGCCGATCCCGCGGACACCCTCGCGCTCATCGACACCCTGCTGGAGCGGGTGCGCCGCCACCGCCCGCACGACGCGTTCGACGAGCTGGCCCGGCACCGGCTCGTGGAGCGCCGCGCCCTCCTGGAGACCTGCGCGGGGCGGCGGCCTCCGCAGGCCTCGGCGACCGGCTGGGTGCACGGGGACTTCCACCCGTTCAACCTGCTCTACCAGGGCGGCGTACCGGCCGCGATCGTCGACTGGGACCGGCTCGGGGTGCAGCCGCGCGCCGAAGAGGCCGTGCGCGCCGCCGTGATCTTCTTCGTGCGTCCCGTCGGCACGCTCGACCTGCCGAAGGTGCGGGCCTACGCGCGCGCGTACCGCCGCGCCTCGGGCGCCGGGGCGGACGAGCTCGCGGCCGCCGTCCACCGCGTGTGGTGGGAGCGGCTCAACGACTTCTGGATACTGCGCTGGCGCTACGAACGCGGCGACCACCGCGCCGACCCGCAGTTCCCCGCGGCGTCGGCGCTCGCCGTGTGGTGGACGAAGGAGTACGCGGCGGTGCGCGACGCGTTCGCCGAGTGAGCGGCCGTCAGTGGTGAGCCGGACCGGCCGGACCGGCTGGGTCAGCCCGTCGCCGGGTCGCCCGTCGAGACCTGGAGCTGGATCGAGTCGGGGTTCTTCGGGTCGATCTCGGTGCCCGCCTTGGGGTACTGCACGATGACCGTGCCCTCACCGAAGGTGTTCTCGTCGACGTCCCGGACGTCGAACTGCCAACCGGCGGCCTGCATACAGGCCTTGACCGACGTGATGTTCTTGTAGGTGAAGTCCGGGAGCTGGACCTTGTCGGGGTCGTTGTAACCCGTCTCAGGCTCCTTGCACTGGTCCTCTTCGATCGTCTTCGTCAGGTCGGGCCCCTTGTGACCGGCGACGGCCGACGGTGACTTCTTCGCGTCGCCGCCGCCCTTCTCGTCACCGCCGTTCATCGTCAGGGCCGTGATCAGACCGCCGACCGCGATCAGCGCGACCACGATCGAACCGACGATCACGCCGGTGTTCCGCTTGCCGCCACCGCCGCCGCCCGAGACGGACGAACTCGGCGTCGTCTGGGGCGAGATGGTGTAGGGCGCAGGCGTCTGCTGGTGCTGGTACTGCTGCTGAGACGCGTACGGAGAGGCGGGCGGCGGGGTCTGATAGCCCTGCTGCGGATATCCGTAGCCCGGAGTCGCCGGTGCCGGCGTGGGCGTCCCGTAGGGGCCCGGCTGGTACGGCGTCTGCACCGGGCCGGTCGGCGCCTGCGCCGACTGGTCGACCGGCGGGAACACCGCGGAACCGACACCCGCGCCGCTGGACGTCTGCGCACCCGGCACGATGCTGGGCGCCGCGGCCTGCAGCGACTGGGCGACCCGCAGGCACTCGTCCCGCATCGCCTCGGCGCTCGGGAAGCGCTCGTTCGGGTTCTTCTTCAGCGCGCGGGCGACCAGCGCGTCCACGGCCGGGGGAACCGACCGGTTGATCGACGAAGGAGCCACCGGCTCCTCCTGGACGTGTGCGTACGCTATGGCCAGCGGCGAATCCGCCTCGAACGGCAGCCGCCCGGTGACCAGTTGGAAGAGCATGATGCCGACCGAGTACAGGTCGGAGCGGGCGTCCACGCCACGGCCGAGGGCCTGCTCGGGCGAGAGGTACTGCGGGGTGCCGACGACCATGCCGGTCTGCGTCATCGACGTGACACCGGACTGCATGGCGCGGGCGATGCCGAAGTCCATGACCTTGACGACGTTCCGCTTCGTCATCATGACGTTGCCCGGCTTGATGTCGCGGTGGACCAGACCCATCTCGTGGCTGATCTCCAGCGCCGCGAGGACATCGGCCGTGATCTTCAGGGCCTTGTCGGTCGGCATCGCGCCGTAGTGCGCGATGTCGGCGTCGAGCACGGAGCCGAGGGGCTGGCCCTCCACGTACTCCATGACGATGTACGGAGTGGTCATCCCGTCGAGGTCGTCCTCGCCGGTGTCGAAGACCGAGACGATGTTCGTGTGCGTGAGCTTCGCCACGGACTGGGCCTCGCGGCGGAAGCGCTCACGGAACGCCTGCTCGCGCCCGAGCTCGGTGTGCAGCGTCTTGATCGCCACCTGGCGGTCGAGCACCGCGTCGTACGCGAGGTGGACCGAGGCCATGCCGCCCTCGCCGAGGAGATCACGCAGCTGGTAGCGACCGCCGGCGACGGCACGCCCTGCGTACCGGCCCTGTGCGCCGTCCTGGCTCATGTTTCTACGTCCCCCATCGGCGCGGCCGGTGATCGATTGCCACTATTCCCGGCCAAGTCTGCCCCGTGGCACCGACACGTCAAGCTCGGTGCCCGTTCCGTGACCGTACGGGCAGGAAGCGTCGCGGAAGCGTTACAGGAATTGCGCAGACGATTTGCATCGCATTGACCGCAGAAGGTTTGATGGCCGGTCCATCTCGGAACAGGGCGCCGGGCGATGCCTGTAGCGTGGCCCGACGGAGACCGTAACGACCACCGCGCGTACATCCGAGAGTGCGGACACGGACGCGGACAGAAACGACGGCGAGGACTGATGGCACAGACGCAGCGCGCTCAGGGCCCGTCCGACCCCGAGGCGGCTGGCGGCGGTATGTCAGATGCGCCGGAGTTGTGGGGAAACGGCGGGCTGGTCGGTGACGGCCGGTACCGACTGACCCACAGACTCGGCCGGGGCGGCATGGCGGAGGTTTTCGCCGCGGAGGACGTCCGGCTCGGACGCACCGTCGCGGTCAAGCTCCTGCGCTCCGACCTCGCAGAGGACCCCGTGTCCAAGGCCCGCTTCACGCGCGAGGCCCAGTCGGTCGCGGGCCTCAACCACCACGCGGTCGTCGCCGTGTACGACTCCGGCGAGGACACCGTCGGCCGCTCGGTCGTCCCCTACATCGTGATGGAGATCGTCGAGGGCCGCACCATCCGCGACCTCCTCCTGAACGCCGAGGCGCCCGGACCCGAGCAGGCCCTGATCATCGTCTCCGGTGTCCTGGAGGCCCTCGCCTACTCGCACCAGCACGGCATCGTGCACCGCGACATCAAGCCGGCGAACGTGATCATCACCAACACCGGTGCGGTGAAGGTGATGGACTTCGGCATCGCGCGCGCCCTGCACGGCGCGCAGTCGACCATGACGCAGACCGGCATGGTCATGGGCACACCCCAGTACCTGTCGCCCGAGCAAGCCCTCGGCAAGGCCGTCGACCACCGCTCCGACCTGTACGCGACCGGCTGCCTGCTCTACGAACTCCTCGCGCTGCGGCCCCCGTTCACCGGCGAGACCCCGCTGTCCGTCGTGTACCAGCACGTCCAGGACACCCCGGTGCCGCCCTCCGAGGTCTCGGACGTGGCACCGCCGGAGCTCGACGGGCTCGTCATGCGCTCCCTGGCCAAGGACCCGGACGACCGGTTCCAGACCGCCGAGGAGATGCGCGGTCTCGTCCAGTACGGGCTGCAGATGCTGTACGACCAGGGCGGCCACACCAACACCTGGAACACCGGCCCGGTCAGCGCCGACATGCACAGCGGCGGCAACACCCCGGCCATGGGCGTCGCCGGCACGACGGCGCTGCCGCACCCGACCGACGGCGGTACGGCGGCCCAGCCGATGCTGCGGC
This sequence comes from Streptomyces sp. NPDC090032, assembly GCF_044748025.1. Lineage (NCBI taxonomy): Bacteria > Bacillati > Actinomycetota > Actinomycetes > Kitasatosporales > Streptomycetaceae > Streptomyces > Streptomyces sp. NPDC090032. The sequence goes on from NZ_JBIVFF010000005.1 coordinate 280,856, forward strand.
CCCCGGGCAGCGACGACGGCGGCTTCGACGGCGGCCACCGCTCAGGCGGCGGCAGCGGTCGCGGCAAGATGTGGATCCTCGCGGTCCTCGCCGTGATCGCGATCGCGGGCGGCGCGGCCTGGGCGATGACCGGCAGCGACGACCAGAAGGGCGGGACCGGCACCACGCAGTCCCCGACGCAGTCGCACTCCCAGAAGGAGAAGGAGCCCAGCCAGAGCTCCGACGACACGTCCTCCGGGGACGACACCACGGACCCGGGCGCCGGGACCGGCGGGCAGTCCGACTACCCGCCGTCGGAAGAGCCCAGCTCGGGCGACGTCTCGCCGTCCGACAGCGCGTCCCAGCCGAGCGACGAGCCGTCGAACCCGACGCCGACCAAGAGCCAGTCGGTGCCCGAGGAGTCGCCCTCGGGCGACCCCAGCCTGCCCACGGAGGAGCCGCCCACGGGTGGCGCCAACGGGGACCCGGGCGGAAACGCCGCGGCGGGCACCGACGGCGGCGCCTGAGCCGCCGCCCTCCCGGCAGACGGCCAGGAGACATACGAAGGCGCCCGGCCGGTCATGGTGACCGGCCGGGCGCCTTCGCGTTGCGGGTTCGATTCGGGTTGCGACAGGTACCGGGCAGGGGCGCCTGTCCTTACAGGTACGGGCCTCCGGAGCGGCCGGCGATCCGCGGGTCGTCGCCCTCCTCGCCACCGCCCACGCCGGGCGGCAGCGCGCGGCGCATCTGCTCCAACTGGGCCCGCGCGGCCATCTGCTGGGCGAACAGCGTCGTCTGGATCCCGTGGAAGAGCCCTTCCAGCCAGCCCACCAACTGGGCCTGCGCGATCCGCAGTTCGGCGTCGCTCGGGATCACCTCGTCGGTGAACGGCAGGGAGAGGCGCTCCAGCTCCTCGACAAGCTCCGGCGCGAGACCGTCCTCGAGCTCCTTCACGGAGCTGGCGTGGATCTCCTTGAGCCGCACCCGGCTCGCCTCGTCCAGAGGAGCCGCCCGCACCTCCTCGAGCAGCTGCTTGATCATGCTGCCGATGCGCATCACCTTGGCGGGCTGTTCCACCATCTCCGTCACCGGGACCTCGCGGGACTCGTCGTCTCCACCGCCGCCGCCTCCGAGCGCCATCCCGTCCTGGCCCACGACCAGGACCTGGGGGCTCTCCGGCGGCCTTTCGTTCCTCGGCATCTCCATGCCGCCATTCTCTCGTACCGCACCGTCACACCTGGGTAGTGCCCCCTTACGAGGGTGATCCACCGTGTCCGGGCGTACTCCCACCGTGAGGGACGGTGTTCCCGACGCGTACGGGCCTCGGCGAGGACGGCGGCGGCCGTCGGGGCGGGCGGGGCGTCGAACGGGGACCGCGGGCCGGCCGGGAAGGGCCGCCTCGGGCGTGGAGGGGGTGGGAGGCGTATGGCGTGGGTGGTGCGTATGTCATGGGGAGTGCGTATGGCGTGGAGGGCGTGTCTGTCATGGGCAGCGGAGACTTCACGTTCGGACCAGACTTCGTGGGCGGCGGAATTTTCATGGGCGGCTGAGACTCCGTGGCCGGCTGAGACTTCATGGGCGGCCGAGACCGAGCGACTGAGACTTCATGGGCGGCGCAGACGCAGTGCCAGGAATCCGACGCCGAGGCCGACCAGGACGAGGCCGAAGCCCAGCGGCAGGATGGTGACGGCAGGGATCACGGGTTCGGCGACGGCCTGCCGCGGGGTGTGGTCCGCGTTGTCCACGGGGACGCCCGTCGGCCGGGCCGACGGCTGGACCTCCTGCTCGTCCGGCTCGTCATCGCGGACCTGCGGCTCTTCCGGGGGCAGGGGCACGGGTATGGACTCGTGGGCCGGGCGGGTGCGGGACGGGTCCCTCGACGGACGGTGGAACCGCTTCGGCCCGGCTGCGGACGCCGAGGCGGAGTGACTCGTACGGGCGGTGTGACTCGTACGGGCGGGGTGACTCGTACGGGCAGGGTGGCCCTTGTGAGAGGGGTCCGCGGGCGATGCCTTCGGACGGGTGTGGGACGCGCTGGTCCGTCCGGGGGAAGCGCTGGCCGAGGGCTTCGCTATGTGAGGCACGGACGGTGCGGCCTCGGACCGCTGCTCGCGCGGCCGGTCCATGGGCGCGGACGGTCCGGGGCGGACGTGGTCCGCCGGGTCCGACTCGGCCCGTCCCGGATGCGTACGCCCCGCCCCGGGATCGCCACCGGCGTCCCTGCCGGCCGGGGTCTCGTCATCGCCAGAGGCGGGCGTGTGCGTGGGCGCGGGTTCGGCGGCGTACGCGTAAGTGCCGGAGGTGGCCGGTCCAAGGAGGAGGGCCATGAACAGCAGCGGCCACAGCGGCAGCAAAAGCGCCAGCGGCAGCGGCAGCGGCAGCGGGCGGCCGGTGGTGCGGAGGCGTGGAGTCATTCCGCGCGCCCCTCCCGGAATCGAGTCACCAAGATCGGAGGAATCCCGGAATCAGCGTCACATGACGCCACAATTCCGGCACCTTGGCGCCACTCCACTCACCCCGGCTCGGCGCCCTGGTGCCACTCCACTCACCGGCTCGGCGCCCTGGTGCCACTCCACTCATCCGGCCACACCGCCCGGCCGCCGGGGGACCGCCCACTCGCCAGGGCCACGCCCCCGCCCACCCGACTGCCTGCCTGCCTGCGTGCGGGCGGGCGGTGGGTGGATGGGCGGCCGGCGGGTCGGCGGACCTACTCCACGGTGAGCAGCACCTTCCCGATGTGCTTGCTCTCCTCCAGGACCCGGTGCGCCTGTGCCGCGTCACTCATCGGCAGGCTCCGGTCCACGATCGGCCGGACGCGGCCCGAGTCGATCAGCGGCCAGACGTGTTCCCGTACCGCCGCGACGATCGCGGCCTTCTCGGCCAGCGGGCGCGCGCGCAGCGAGGTCGCCGTGATGGCGCCGCGCTTGTTGAGGAGCATGGCGATGTTCAGCTCGCCCTGGATGCCACCCTGCATGCCGATGATCGCGAGGCGGCCGTTGGTGGCCAGCGCCTGGACGTTGCGGTCCAGGTACTTGGCGCCCATGTTGTCGAGGATGACGTCCGCGCCCGCGCCGTCGGTGGCCCGCTTGATCTCCTCCACGAAGTCCTGCTCGCGGTAGTTGATCAGGATGTCGGCGCCGAGCTCGGCGCAGTAATCGAGCTTCTCCTTGCTGCCCGCCGTCACCGCCACCCTGGCGCCGATGGCCTTGGCCAGCTGGATGGCCATCGTGCCGATGCCGCTGGATCCGCCGTGGACGAGGAAGGTCTCGCCGGGGCGAAGGTGGGCGATCATGAAGACGTTCGACCAGACGGTCGAGGTCACCTCGGGCAGCGCGGCTGCCGTGACGAGGTCGGTGTTCGCGGGTACGGGCAGGAGCTGGCCGGCCGGGACGGCGACCTTCTCGCCGTAACCGCCGCCCGAGAGCAGCGCGCACACCTCGTCGCCGACGGACCAGCCGGACACGCCGGCGCCGAGGGCGACGATGCGTCCCGAGCACTCCAGGCCCGGGATGTCGGTCGCGCCGGGCGGCGGGTTGTAGAAGCCCTGACGCTGCAGGAGATCGGCGCGGTTGACGGCCCCGGCCGCCACCTCGACCAGCACTTCGCCCTCAGCGGGTACGGGATCGGGAACCTCCGCCCAGACGAGCGCATCAGGTCCACCGGGTTCCGGAATCGTGATCGCATACATGCCGGCGAGGCTACTCCTCGGGGTGATCCAGAAGGCGGGGCGGCGCGTGCCCCGTCAGGCCTCGCGTCCCCTCAACTGTCAGTCCCGCGCCCTCCGTCGCGTGCCCTCAACTGTCAGTCCCGCGGCAGCCCCCGCCCGTCCGGGACGGCACTGGATACCGAGGGTGGCCCGGACGATCGTCAGTCCCGCGGCAGCCCCCGCCCGTCCGGGACGGCACTGGATACCGAGGGTGGCCCGGACGATCGTCAGTCCCGCGGCAGCCGCCGAACGTCCGGCACGGACTGGGCGCCGGGGGTGGCCCGGACGATCGTGATCAGGCGGTCCGTCAACTGGAGCGTGCCGATGGCCCGGTCGTCGTACCCCAGCACCCGGTGCCCGCGCACCACGCTCACCACCAGGTCCTCGGTCTCCCTGGCCGTCAGCCCCACCTCGGCCTTTATGACGGGCCGCTCGACGATGTCGAGGCCGCTGCCCTGCTGGATGAGGTCCTCCATGACCATGCCGGCGCTCGGGCTGAGTACGGACAGTCCGAGCAGCCGTCCCGCCGCGCCGGCGCTGGTGATGACGGCGTCGGCGCCCGACTGCCGCAGCAGCGGGGCGTTCTCCTCCTCGCGGACGGCCGCCACGATCTTCGCCTCGCGGTTGAGCTGGCGGGCGGTGAGGGTGACCAGGACCGCGGTGTCGTCGCGCTGCGTGGCGATGATGATCTGCCGCGCCCTGTTCACCTCGGCCCTCAGCAGCACATCACTGCGCGTGGCATCGCCGACGACTCCGGCGAACCCCTGCGCCGTGGCCGCCTCGATGACCTTGCCGCTGGGGTCGACGACCACCACCTGATCCGCCTTCAGCCCTGTCGCGCAGACGGTCTGGATCGCCGACCGGCCTTTCGTGCCGAATCCGACGACCACGGTGTGGTCACGCAAGGTGGACCTCCAGCGCTTTGACAAACGCAACCTAGATTCATGGACAACGACCTTGTGCAGCGCGCTCGGTGCGAAGATCTCAAAGGTCGGAACCGGGCCGATCTGGTCCAGTCCGGTTCGGTCCAGTCCGGTTCGGTCCAGTCCGGTTCGGTCCGGTTCGGCTGTCCTTCGAGGTCGACGAGGGTCCCGCTACCACTGGGAACGACGCTACCGCTGAAACGGACGAAGCGGTGCTCATCGCAGCGGGGTACCGACGAGACCGACAGATGCAGCGACACCGGTGCATCATCGCCTCGACCGCCAACGTCCTGGCCACGACCGCCATCGTCGTGAGCGCGACCGCCATCGTCGTGAGCGCGACCGCCATCGTCGTGAGCGCGACCGCCATCGTCGTGAGCGCGACCGCCTTCGCCCTTCCCTTTGGGTCCGCACAGCGCGACGCGGCACATATGGCGGCTTGCCGGGTTCTACTGCTCCAAGACGTGCGTGGCTTCGTCCAGGAACATGGTCACCGTGCCGACTTTCTGGATCACCGCTGCAGGGGGCAAAGGATGAGAGACGAGAAGCAACCACCTTCCAAGACGGAGCAGTTCTCGATCTACCGGTCCCTCTGGTACCGCTCCCGCACCGAAGCGCTGGACGACGCGGAGGCCGGACGGTCCATCACCATGCCGGCGCAAGGGGCCGTGCCGCCCCTCCAACAGGTTCTACGACGGCTGGCCATGGCCTTGTTGGTTCTGGCCGTGACGACGCTGCTCGTCTACTTCGACCGCGCCGGCTACAACGACAACTCCGACAGCAGCGTCGACTTCCTGGACGCGGCCTACTACGCGACGGTCACCCTCTCCACGACCGGATACGGCGACATCACGCCTGTCAGTGACGGCGCTCGGCTCATCAACATCCTTGTCATCACACCTCTGCGCGTTCTCTTCCTGATCATCCTGGTCGGCACCACTCTCGAAGTGCTCACCGAGCGCACCCGCCAACAAGTGCGCGTCCACCGTTGGCGCTCGCGCATGCGGAACCATGTGGTCGTCGTCGGCTACGGCACCAAGGGGCGGCACGCCATCCAGACGCTTCTCGGCCAGGGAATCACCAAGGACGAGATCGTGGTCGTCGATCCACAACGGAAGGTGCTGGACATCGCCAACGGTGACGGGCTCGTGTCAGTCCTCGGAGACGCCACCCGCTCCGAGACGCTCCTCAAGGCCGAGTTGCCGCGGGCAGCGCACGTCATCATCGCGCCGCAGCGGGACGACACCGCGACGCTGGTCACCCTCACGGCACGCCAGCTCAACAAGCGCGCGACCATCGTCGCCGCGGTTCGAGAGGACGAGAACGTGCCGCTGCTCAAGCAGAGCGGCGCGGACACAGTGGTGACCAGTTCCAGTTCCGCCGGTCGCCTGCTCGGCGTTTCCACGGCGAGCCCCCACGTCGCGGACACTCTCGAAGACCTGATGACCTACGGCAGCGGCCTGGATCTCGTCGAACGTCTGGTGACCAAGGACGAGGTGGGCCAGTCCCCGCGCGAGTGCTCCGACCTTGTCGTGGCCGTCGTGCGCGGGAAGAAGGTGTTGGACTACGCCGACCCACAGGCCGCAACTCTCCAGCTCACAGACCGCGTCATCACGGTCAGCCGTGCGACCCCTACCCGCTGATCAGGCGAAACGCCCCTGCGCGGCCAGCGGCACCCCCGGCAGACCATTGACTCCAGCGATGCAGAGTTTCACGTGAAACACCTCCCGGCAGGGCCGTCGCTCCCGTCACCACCCGCCGGGTTCCACGACCACGGCAGGTCGAGGATCTCCACTTCCCGCCCGGCCTTCGCGCCGCCGGGCGCGATGACGGCGAGCCCGTCGGCCGCCGCGATCCCTCGCAGCATGGCCGGCCCGCTGTAGCGCAGCGGCAGGGCGCGCTCCCCCCGCACCACGACGGGGACGAGCCGCGTGTCGTGCGGATGACCGTGCACAGCCTCCTGAAGCGGCACGGTGTACGACTCCTGCTCAGGCCGTCCCGCGAGGATTCGCAGCAGCGGCTCGGCGAGCGTGAGGAGCCCGGAGACCGCCGCGAGAGGGTTGCCCGGCAGGCCGACGAGATGCTGCCCCTCCTTGGTGCGGGCGAGCAGCATCGGGTGCCCCGGCCGCACCGCGACCCCGTCGACGAGCAGTTCGGCGTCGACCCGGCTCAGCGTCGGGTGCACATGGTCGACCGGGCCCGACGCGGTGCCGCCGGTCGTCACGATGAGGTCGGCGTCCGATGCCTGCACCGCCTTCAGCAGCGCCTTCGGATCGTCACCCAGCCGCCGTACTGAGCTGACCTCCGCACCCAGCGCCCTCAGCCACGGCGGCAGCATCGGACCGAGCGCGTCCCGGATGAGGCCTTCACGGGGGAGGCCCTCGGACAGCAACTCATCGCCCAGGACGAACACTTCGGCCCGCGGCCGTGCCACCGTCAGCAGTGCGTCGTACCCGGCGGCCGCCGCGAGCCCGAGCACCGCCGGCGTCACCAGGGCTCCGGAGGGCAGGAGTTGGTCGCCGGAGCGGCACTCCTGGCCTCGGGGACGGATGTCCTGGCCGTGGCCGACGTCGCGCAGAGCGAACAGCCGGCCATTGTCGTCGGTACGGCCGTGCTCGCTGCGGATGACGGCGGTCGCGTCCCTCGGGACCCGGGCGCCGGTGGCGATCTGGACCGCCTCACCGTCAGAGAGCGGCGCGGGCCGGTCCTGCCCGGCGAGTACCCCCTCGGCCCGTACGTCCCAGGGGCCCGGCCCGGCTACAACCCAGCCGTCCATGGCGGACGTGTCGAAGGACGGAAGATCGGAGAGCGCGGCGAGGGGCTCGGCCAGCGTCAGACCGAGCGCCCGGTCGAGCGGCTCTCGGCGCTCCGCCGCACGTCCCCGGAGAGCAGCGGCCGCGCGTCCGGCCCGCCCGGCGACGGCTCGCGCGGCCGACCAGGGGGCGGCACGGTGCTGGGAATCGGTTCCGGAGCCCGAGGGAGCGCTGTGGCGCGCGGGGCCCTCAGGACTGTGCGGATGATTCATATGGTCCCCGCGGTTCATCTGCCCAGTGGGGGTGGCGAGTTCGGTGCGCCGGGAGCGATCTGCCGAACCGCGGCCCGTGCCGGGGCTTCCCGCTCCCGCGCGTCCCGTACCGGAGCCTGCCGCGCCGGGGAGCGCCGCACGGCCTGCGCCGCGGTCGTCCGCCGCCCGGGCCTCGTTGACCAGGGCGAGCGCCTCGTCGACGGCGCCGTCCTCGGCCGCGCGCGCCTGCTCGGCCAGCGATTCGGCGCTCTGACCGCTCATCCCGCATCCGGCCGCGCGCCCGATGGCCCATCGGTCGAGGCACCGTCCGACGCGGGGCCGTCAGCAGCGGCACGGGAGCCGGCGCCTGCCGCACCGGTCGCCGACGCTTCCTCGTCCGCGGCCTCCTTCGCCCAGCGGTCCGCGAGCGCGGCGGCCTTCGCGCAGGCCTCGGCGACGGCCTCGCGGCCTCCCCCGGCGTTCGCGGCCGCGTACCCGACGAGGAACGTCGTCAGGGGAGCGGCCGGCCTGGCCACGCCGTGCGCGGCGTCGCGGGCGAGGTCGAGCAGGACGCCGGTGTCGACGTCGAGCTCGATGCCCAGTTCGTCCTTGGCTGCGGAAATCCATTCATCCAACACGTGACCATGCTCCCTGATACGTGACCGGGCGGCGGCGATGTCGTCCCAGGTGTCGCAGTCGAAGGACGCGACGGGGTCGGTGATGCGGGTCAGTTCGAGCCGGCCGACGAGCAGCCGCAGGGGCAGCCCGGAGAGACCGTCGTCGTGTGCGGCGGCGAGTTCGGCGAGGTGGTGGCGCAGGGGTGCGCTGCGGTAGGCCGCGACGAGCGGCTGGTCACGGCCGTCCGCGTCGCTGAGCATGACCCCGTCCGCCGTCCCCGCATAAAGGGCGTCGAGGAGGCGCCGTACGGTCTGCTCGCTCAGGAAGGGCAGGTCGGCGGAGAGGACGAGGACTTCGTCGGCCGTGGTGGCGCGCAGGCCGGCGTCGAGTGCGGCCAGCGGTCCGCCGCCCGGCGGGTCCTCGCGGGTCCAGCGCACGGGGTGCGCGGTGGGTCTGGGCTCGGCGACGACGACCGTGGTGCCGGCCGTGGCGCAGGCGGCCAGGACCCGGTCGAGCAGCGGCCTGCCGCCGACGCGGACCGCCGGCTTGTCCGCGCCGCCGAGCCTTCGGGAGGCGCCGCCGGCGAGCACGACGGCGTCGTGGGCGTGGCGGCTCGGCGCGGGAGCAGCGTTCATCCCACGAGTATGGGCGCACGAAGGATCAATGCCACCCCTGGAAACGGCCCGCACCCGCGAGGATTTAGGTCACACCGGGGGTGGGCGGGGGCGGGCCGCTGGTCGTCACAGGTCGGGACGGACGGGATCGGGCCGCCGGTCGTCACAGGTCGGGACGGACGGGATCGGGCCGCCGGTCGTCACAGGTCGGGACGGACGGGAGCGGGCCGCCGGTCGTCACAACGTGCGCAGGAGCACCGCCGGCTGTTCCACGCAGTCCGCGACGTAGCGCAGGAAGCCGCCCGCCGTGCCGCCGTCGCACACCCGGTGGTCGAAAGTGAGCGACAGCTGGACGACTTGTCGCACGGCCAACTCCCCCTGATAGACCCAGGGTTTGGGGATGATCCGGCCCACGCCGAGCATGGCGGCCTCGGGGTGGTTGATGATCGGCGTCGAGCCGTCGACGCCGAAGACGCCGTAATTGTTCAACGTGAACGTGCCGCCCGTGAGTTCCCCGGGCGTGAGCCGCCCGGCCCGCGCCACTTCCGTGAGGCGGGCGAACTCGGCGCTGAGGGACTCGGCGTCGCGCACGTGCGCGTCCTTCACGACAGGGACGACGAGTCCGCGCTCTGTCTGGGCGGCGAACCCGAGGTGCACGGCGTCGAGCTGCACGATCTCCTGGGCCGCCAGGTCGACCCGGGAGTTGAGCTCCGGGTAACGGGCCAGGGCGGCGGTGCAGATGCGGGCGAGGAGGGCGAGTACGGAGATCTTCTCCCCGCCGGCCGCGTTCATGGCCACGCGCGCGTGCATGAACTCGGTGGCGTCGGCGTCCACCCAGCAGGTCGCGTCGGGGATCTCGCGGCGGCTGCGGGTGAGCTTGTCGGCGACGGCGCCTCGGAGGCCGCGCAGGGGGACCCGGATACCGCCGGCGGTCCCGTCCACGGGGGTCGGGGCCTGCGCAAGGGCCTCGGTGGGTGCCTCGGTGAGGGCCGGGACCGGGGGCATGGCCGCCGCCTCGGCCACGTGAGCCCGTACCTGCACGGTCTCGCGCATGGCGCTCTCGACGTCGGCCCGCAGGATGAGTCCGTCGGGTCCCGACCCGAGCAACTCCCGCAGATCGACGCCGTGTTCACGGGCGAGCTTGCGTACGAGGGGGGAGATGACCGGCACAGGGCCGCTCCGCGGCGGCGCCTTCGGAGCCGGGGCGGACGGTGAGGACAGGACGGGCGCCGCCGCGGGGACGTCGTCCTGGCGGCGGACCCTGCGGCGGCGCGCGGGGGCGGCAGCGGTGCCGTATCCCACCAGGACGTTCCCGGAGCCCTCTTCCTCACCCGCGCCCTCGGCCGGGTTGCCGACGGCGACCGTCAGGAGCGGGGAGCCGACAGGCAGTTCGGTGCCTTCCTCGCCGAAGCGGGCGGTGACCACGCCCCCATAGGGGCACGGGACCTCGACCATCGCCTTGGCGGTCTCCACCTCGACGACCGGCTGGTCCACCGCCACGACGTCGCCGACCTGGACGAGCCAGGTGACGATCGACGCCTCGGTGAGGCCTTCGCCGAGGTCGGGCAGCTTGAACTCGAGGACCTGTGCCATCAGCTGCCCGCCTCCCACTGAAGCCGGGCGACCGCGTCCAGGATCCGGTCGACCCCCGGCAGATGGTGCCGCTCCAGCATCGGCGGCGGATAGGGAATGTCGAACCCGGCCACGCGCAGGACCGGCGCCTCCAGGTGGTGGAAGCAGCGCTCGGTGACCCGCGCGGCGATCTCGGCGCCGGGCCCGGCGAAACCACCCGACTCGTGCACGACGACCGCTCGGCCGGTGCGGCGCACGGACGCGCTGACCGTCTCGTCGTCGAACGGCACCAGGGAGCGCAGATCGACGACCTCCAGATCCCAGCCCTCCGCTCGCGCGGCCTCGGCTGCCTCCATACAGACCGGCACCGACGGCCCGTACGTGATGAGGGTCGCGCTGCTGCCGGGCCGCCGGACCACGGCCCGGCCTATGGGTTCGACGTCCGTCGGGTGCTCGGGGTTCCAGGAGTCCTTCGACCAGTACAGCCGCTTGGGTTCGAGGACGATGACGGGGTCGTCGGAGGCGATGGCTGAGCGCATCAGGCCGTAGGCGTCCGCGACGGTGGCGGGCGTGACGACATGGAGGCCTGGGGTGGCCATGTAGTACGCCTCGGAGGAGTCACTGTGGTGCTCGACGCCGCCGATGCCGCCGCCGTAGGGCACGCGCACGGTGAGGGGCAGCGGCATCGCGCCCCTGGTGCGGTTGCGCATCTTCGCGACGTGCGAGATCAGCTGCTCGAAGCCGGGATAGGCGAAGGCGTCGAACTGCATCTCGACCACGGGGCGCAGGCCGTACATGGCCATGCCGACCGCGGCCCCGAGGATGCCCGCCTCGGCGAGCGGCGTGTCCGTGCAGCGGGCGTCACCGAACTCCTCGGCGAGCCCGTCGGTGACGCGGAAGACGCCGCCCAGCGTGCCGACGTCCTCTCCGAGGACGTGCACGGAGGGGTCGGCGGCCATGGCGTCGCGCAGGGCGCGGCCGAAGGCCTGCGCCATGGTGGCCGGCTTGGCGGCGACGGTCGTCATCGGTCGTCCCCGTCCGCCTCGGCGTCGAGCTCGGCGCGCAACTGGGCGGCCTGCTCGCGCAGTTGGCTGGTCTGCTCGGCGTAGACGTCGCGGAAGAGGTCCATGGGGTCGAGCACCGGGTCCTGGTTCATGCGCTCGCGCAGGCCGGCGGCCATCTTGTCGGCGTCGTCGCGCACGGCCCGTATGCCTTCCTCGTCGAGGAGTCCGCGGTCCGTCAACTCCCGCTCCAGGAGCAGGATCGGGTCGTGCTCGCGCCAGGCGTCGACCTCGGCGTCGACGCGGTAGCGCGTGGCGTCGTCCGCGTTCGTGTGCGCTTCCATGCGGTAGGTGACCGCCTCGACGAGGGTGGGGCCACCCCCTTCGCGCGCGTGGCGGACGGCTTCGGCGAGGACCTCGTGGACGGCCACCGCGTCGTTGCCGTCCACGAGGCGACCGGGCATCCCGTATCCGACGGCCTTGTGGGCCAGGGACGGGGCGGCGGTCTGCTTGGCGAGCGGTACGGAGATCGCGAAGCCGTTGTTCTGGACGAGGAAGACGACCGGAGCCTGCCACACCGCCGCGAAGTTCAACGCCTCGTGGAAGTCGCCCTCGCTGGTGCCTCCGTCGCCGACCATGGCGAGCGCGACCACGTCGTCACCCTTGAGACGAGCGGCGTGCGCGAGACCGACCGCGTGCGGGAGCTGGGTCGCGAGCGGGGTGCACAGGGGAGCGATGCGGTGCTCGCGCGGGTCGTACCCGGTGTGCCAGTCGCCCCGCAGCAGGGTCAGGGCCTGTACGGGGTCGAGGCCACGGGCGACGGCGGCGAGGGTGTCCCGGTAGCTGGGGAAGAGCCAGTCGCGCTCCTCCAGGACGAGGGCGGCCGCGACCTCGCAGGCCTCCTGTCCGGTGCTGGAGGGGTAGACCGCGAGCCGGCCCTGCTTCGTCAGGGCGGTCGCCTGCGCGTTGTACCTGCGCCCACGCACCACCTCCGCGTACAGCTGGTGCAGAAGCCGGGCGTCGGCCTTGGCCGCGGCGTCGGTGCCGAGGATCCGGTACGGCTCGGCGTCGGGCAGCAGCGGCGCGGGATCCGTGCGGGGCTGCCAGGCGGGCGGCGGGGTGAGCCGGTAGGCGTCCCGCTGCTCCATGACCGTCATGACGGCACCTCCTCGTTGGAAGCGGCTGAGAGACGCGACGGGGCGATGCGCCTCACCTACCGATTGTTCGGTCGTCGGCACATTTTGGCTACAGGCGCCTCCAGGCTGTGGACAAACGGTTCTCCACAGCCTGGGATGGACGCAGTACGTCCATGGTAGGGAGGCGGGGGGACATGGCATCTGAACGAATGGCCGACGGCCCGGGCGGCGACCGCCACGAGCCCCCGCCCCGAGCGCCCGACGGCTCCACCGGCAGCGGCACCGACAGCCGGCCGGACGCCCCGTCCAGGCCGCCCGACGGCCGCCCCGAGTACCAGCCGCGCCCACTGGACGCCATCGACCGCGACATCCTGCAGATGCTCCAGATGGACGGCCGCGCCTCGATACGCTCCGTCGCCGAGCGCGTCCACGTGTCACGGGCCAACGCCTACGCGCGCATCAACCGGCTCATCGACGACGGCGTCATCCGCGGCTTCGGCGCCCGCGTCAACCACGAGCGGGCCGGGCAGGGCGCCTCCGCGTACATCACGCTCAAGATCGTCCAGAACTCCTGGCGCACCGTGCGCGCGCAGCTGCGCCGGCTCCCCGAGGCCTCACACATCTCGCTGGTCAGCGGCGACTTCGACGTGCTCCTGATGGTGCACACGCAGGACAACAGGGCGCTGCGGGAACTGGTTCTCACCAAGCTCCAGGCCATGCCGGAGGTGCTGAGCACGCGGACGCTGCTGGTGTTCGAGGAGGAGGATCTGGAGCCGGACGCCTGACGCGCCCGCTCCCGCGCCCGGGGGACCGACAGACATATGTTCCGGCCCGGGCCGGAAACCGCCAGTCGCCTGACGGGCCCGCGCGGGGCCGTCAGCCCTGGCTGCGCAGCCCTTCGAAGATCAACTGTGCGACGGCGTCGGCGACCTCACGGTCGTCCATGCCCCGGCCGCCCGGCCGGTACCACTCCACGATCGAGTTGATCATGCCGAACACGAGGCGGGTCGCGAGCCGCACCTCGATGTCGCCCCGCACGTCACCGTCTGCCGCGGCCGCCTTCAGGAGATCGGCGACCTGGTGGTCGAACTCCCTGCGCCGCTCCATCGCCCAGCGCTCCGTGTCGGTGTTCCCGCGCACGCGCAGCAGCAGGGTCACGTAGGGCAGCTCGGATATCAGGACCTGGACCATGCGCCGGGTGACGTACTCCAGGCGCTCGACGGCACGCCCCACGCGCGCGTGCTCCTCGCCGAGGATGCCGAAGAGACCGTCGAGCGCGCGGCTGACGGCACGGCGAAGCAGTTCCTCCTTGCCGGCGACATGGTGGTAGATCGACGACTTGGAGATACCGGCCGCCTTGGAGAGGTGCTCCATCGAAGTGCCGTCGTAGCCACGCTCGTTGAAGACCTGCACGGCGACCGACAGGAGGGTCTCCGGCGTGTAGGTGTCGCGCCTTGCGGTGGTCATGCGGAGCCCTCCCGCTTGTCGGAGGCGTACGAATGGCGGTAGAGCGCGAGCGAGGGTGCGTAACGGCCGGACGGATCGCGCAGGTGCAGATCGTCGAGGAGGGAGTACGCCCAGTTCTTGCCGAGCTTCCTGCTCCACTCGACAGGCCCCAGCGGGTAGTTGACGCCCAGGCGCATCGCCGTGTCGATGTCCTCCGGAGTGGCCACTCCCTTGGCGACGGCGTCGTGCGCGAGATCGATGAGCCGCGCGACCGTGCGGGCGACGATCATGCCGGGCACGTCGCCGATGACGCTGACGTCCTTGCCGATGGCCTGGAAGAGCCCGGTGGCCTCGCGCAGGGTCTGGGGGGTCGCTTCCTGCGAGGTCGCCAGGGCCATGCGGGTGGCGGCGCGATAGTCGAACGCGAGATCGAAGTAGATGACGTCCCGGTACTCGACGGACGTCTGGCCGTCCGCGAGGGCGAGCTGGCCGCCGCTGGGAAGGACCAGGCGCGATCCGTTGTCCTCGTCCTCCTCGCGCACCGGGATGCCCGCCTCACGGATCAGCGCGAGGAGCTCGGCGGCAGGCCCCAGGTCGCCCTCGGCGACGACGTAGGCGGGCGCCTGGGCGGGCTGCGCGGTGTGCGGCTCCGGACGCTCCTCGCCGTCCGCGTACGCGTACCAGCCGCGGCCCGTCTTGCGCCCGTGCATGCCGGCCTCGACCAGGCGCCGCTGAGCGAGGGACGGCCGGAACTTCACGTCCTGGAAGAAGGCCTCCCACACGGAGCGGGTGACCGCCTCGTTGACGTCCTGGCCGATGAGGTCCGTCAGTTCGAAGGCGCCCATCTTGAAGCCACCACACTCGCGCAGGACGGCGTCGATGGTGGCGGGCTGGGCGCCCTGCCCCTCGTAGACCGCGAACGCCTCGGCGTAGAAGGGCCGCGCGATGCGGTTGACGATGAATCCGGGGGTGTCGGCGCAGACGACCGGGGTCTTGCCCCAGGCGCGGGCGGTCTCGTACGCGCGCGTGGCCGCCGTTACGTCGGTCGCCGCGCCGGAGACCACCTCGACCAGCGGCATCAGGGGCGCCGGGTTGAAGAAGTGCAGGCCGACGAGGCGCCCCGGCACCCGCAGCGTCCCGCCGACGGCCGTGACGGACAGGGACGAGGTGTTGGTCGCGAGCAGACAGTCGTCCGCGACGATCTCCTCCAGGTCCGTGAACAGCTGCTGTTTCACGTCGAGCCGCTCCAGTACGGCCTCGACGACGAGCGCCGCCCCCGCGAACTCCTCAAGGGTCTCGGCGGGGCTCAGACGCGCGCACGCGGCGTCCCGCTCGCCGGCGTCGAGCCTGCCCTTGTCGACCAGGCGGTCCAGGCGCGCGGCGATGGCGTCCGCGGCCTCCCGGGCGCGTCCCGGTACGGCGTCGTAGAGCCGGACGGGGTGGCCGGCGGTCAGGGCGACCTGGGCGATGCCCTGGCCCATGGTGCCGGTGCCCACCACGCCCACAAGGCGTTCGGGGCTGCCGAGCTCGAGTGCTGTCATGGTCGCGATCCTCCCGCACGGAACGACGGCCGGGAGCCCGGGGGTCGTGGCGGCCGCGCCGTGGCAGCGGCGGGCGGGAAGTTTTCCACAGGTTCGACGACCCCCCTTGTCCCGACCGATCGTTCGGTTACTCTAACCGTGTCTGCCTGTTCCTGCCCAGCTGTCCCTGCCCAGCTCGCCGGCTCGACGAAGAGCCGTCTCGACGAGGAGTTGGTCCGTCATGGCCGCCGAAGTCACCGCGCACGACCTGATCGCCAAGCACCGGCCCACGCTCGACCAAGCTCTGGAAGCGATCCGCACGCGCGCGTACTGGTCGCCGCACCCCGAGCACCCCAAGGCCTACGGAGAGCACGGAAGCCTGAGCATGCCCGAGGGCAAGGCCGCCTTCGACGCGCTCTCCGGCACCCGCATCGACCTCGGGCAACCCGGCACGGACGACTGGGTGGGCGGCGAAATGTCGCCGTACGGCGTCGAGTTGGGTGTGACCTACCCCCATCCCGACCTGGACGTCCTGCTCCCCGCGATGCGCACGGGCATGCGCGCATGGCGCGAAGCCGGCGCCGAGGCACGGGCCGCCGTGTGTCTGGAGATCCTGGCCCGGATCAGCGCGCGTACACACGAGTTCGCGCACGCCGTGATGCACACCAGCGGCCAGGCCTTCATGATGGCGTTCCAGGCGGGCGGCCCGCACGCGCAGGACCGCGGCCTCGAAGCGGTGGCGTACGCGTACGCCGAGCAGGTGCGCACACCGGACGCGATGGAGTGGACCAAGCCGCAGGGCAAGCGTGACCCCCTCGTCCTCGGCAAGGAGTTCACGCCGGTCGGACGCGGCATCGCGCTCCTCATCGGCTGCAACACCTTCCCCACGTGGAACGGATATCCGGGGCTCTTCGCCTCCCTCGCCACCGGCAACGCCGTCCTGGTGAAGCCCCACCCGCGCGCGGTGCTGCCCCTCGCCCTCACCGTCCAGGTGGCCCGCGAGGTCCTCACCGAGTCCGGATTCGACCCGAATCTGGTGGCGCTGGCCGCCGAGCGGCCCGGCGAAGGCATCGCCAAGACGATCGCCCTGCGCCCCGAGATCAAGATCATCGACTACACGGGCTCGACGGAGTTCGGCGACTGGCTGGAGACGCACGCCCGGCAGGCGCAGGTCTACACGGAGAAGGCCGGCGTCAACACGGTCGTCATCGACTCGACCGACCGCTACAAGGGAATGCTGGCGAACCTCGCGTTCTCCCTGTCCCTGTACAGCGGCCAGATGTGCACCACTCCGCAGAACCTCCTCATCCCGCGCGACGGCATTAGCACGGACGAGGGCCCCAAGAGCTACGACGAGGTGGTCACCGACATCGCGGCCGCGGTCGGCGGCCTCCTCGGCGACGACGCCCGGGCGAACGCGCTGCTCGGCGCCCTCGTCAACCCGGACGTGAAGTCCCGCCTGGAAGCCGCCTCCGGCCTCGGTGAAGTCGCCCTCGCCTCACGGGAGATCAGCAATCCCGAGTTCCCCGGTGCCGTCGTCCGCACGCCGACGATCGTCAAGCAGGACGGCGCGCGGAAGTTCTGGGACGGCGCCGACTCCGACTCCGCCTACCTCAGCGAGTGCTTCGGCCCGGTCTCCTTCGCCGTCGCCGTCGACTCCACGGCAGACGCGCTGGACCTGCTGCGGCGCACGGTGCGGGACAAGGGCGCGATGACCGTCGGCGCGTACACGACCTCCGACGAGGTCGCCGAGGCCGTCGAAGAGGTCTGCCTCGAAGAGTGCGCCCAGCTGTCCATCAACCTCACGGGCGGGGTGTACGTGAACCAGACAGCGGCGTTCTCGGACTTCCACGGCTCCGGCGGCAATCCCGCGGCCAACGCGGCGCTGTGCGACGGAGCGTTCGTGGCGAACCGCTTCCGGGTCGTGGAGGTGCGCAAGGAGGCCTGAGGCCTCCGTCGGACGCCTGCTCAGGCAGCCGGGCGGCCCACCGGACCGCCCGGCGTGCCACAGGTACTCCAGTGGAAGAGCGTCATGCCGACGCTCGTCGCCAGGTTGTAGCTGGAGACCTGCGCCCGCATCGGCAGTGACACCAAGTGATCGGCGCGGGCGCGCAGTTCGGGCGACAGGCCGCTGCGCTCCGAGCCGAAGGCGAGCAGCGCGTCGTCCGGCAGCTCTGTCCCCCGGATGTCCTCGCCCTCCGGATCGAGCGCGTACACGGGCCCTGGCGGCAGCTCCGCCACCGCCAGGCGCTCGACCGCGGTCGCGAAGTGCAGGCCCGCGCCCCCGCGTACGACGGTGGGATGCCAGGGGTCGAGGCTGCCGGTCATGACGACGCCCGTCGCCCCGAAGCCCGCGGCGAGCCGGATGACGGCGCCCGCGTTGCCGAGGTTGCGGGGGTTGTCGAGGACGACGACGGGCGCGGTCCTCGGCAGGTGCGCCACGGCGGCCAGGTTCGCCGCCCGGTCCGGCCGCACCGCCAGCGCGGCCACCCCCGTGGGATGCAGACGCGGCACCAGAGCACGCAGCGTGTCCTCCGGCACCTCCTCCACAAGCCCGTCAAGCGCGTCCCGCACATCCGGAGCGAGCTCCTCTGCCAGGGCGAGCGCGGCGGCACGACTGGTCGCCAGGGCCACGGGCACGCGCGCGCCGAAACGCAGGGCGTGCTTGAGCGCGTGGAACCCGTCGAGAAGCACGGCCGAGTCGGCACGTGCGCGCCATTCAACGACGCCGGCGATGTCCGCCCTGCTCATGCTGCTCGCCTGCTCATACTGCTCGCCTGTTCACGCTGTTCGCCCTGCTCACGCCTGTTGCCTGTTCACGCCGTGTGCCTCTGCCCGCTGTCCGCCCTACTCATGGCGTGAAGCCTACGTGGGCCTGTTCGGGGCTCTCCGCGGCGCGAGGCCCCGGCACCGAAGGAGCACCGGCCGTACGGGAAAACAGGCCTCCACGCGCGCGTGCCACCCATCCGCCCAGCCGCTTCAGGAAAGGCGTCGGCAGGAACACGGCATCGGCGGCGATCATCGCGAGCGAGAAGAACGGCAGCCCGAGCAGGACGGCGATCACCGCGTGCTCGCACATCATGGCGACCAGCAGGACGTTCTTGACGCGCCGGTTGAACAGCGTGAACGGGAAGGCGACCTGCACGACGACCGTCCCGTACGACACGAGCATCACCATCAGCCCGTGCGAGGCGAGCAGGTCGCCGAGGGCCGGCCAGGGAGAGAAATAGTCCAGGTGGAGCGGGTAGTAGACCGCCGTCCCGTCCTGCCAGCGACTGCCCTGGATCTTGTACCAGCCGGCGGTCGCGTAGATCAGACACGCCTCCGCCATGATCACGAGGAGCGCGGCGTTGTGCGCCAGGTTCGCGATCACGTCGAACAGCAGTCGGGGCTCGCTGTACGGGTCCCTCCGGTTCACCGCCCACCACAGGCCCTGCACGGCCCACAGTCCCCAGAACACGACCAGCCAGCCCCCGCTCACGACCCCCATGAACGTGATCACGGAGAGTCCGAGGCCGACGAGCCACCACAGCACCGGCCCCACTCTGTCCGGCCGCAGGATGTCGCTCTCACGCGCACTGTGTTCACGCGCGCGTGCCGCCCGCCGCGCGTCCAGCGACCAGACCTGCCCGCACCGCGTGAACACCAGGTAGATCGACATCAGATGGATGACGTTGTCGCCGCCGTCGCCCATGAAGATGCTGCGGTTCTGCAGCGAGAGCACGCCGATCATGAACAGGACGGACATGGTGCGGGTACGCCAGCCCAGCATCAGCAGCGCACTGGACACGAGCGCGGCGGCGTAGACGATCTCGAACCAGACGCGGCCGTCCGACCACATCAGAGCGGTGAAGGCGCCGTTACCGGAGATGAGCTGCTGCGCCATGTCCCAGCTCCACGGCCCGTCGGGCCCGTAGAGCTCGTGACGGTTGGGGAACTCGCGCAGCAGGAAGAGAAGCCAGGTCGCGGAGAACCCGATCCGGATCATGGCGCTCTGATAGGGGCCGAGGGCGAACCCGGTGACGCGGTCTATGCGGCCTATGCGGTTCACCGGGCATCCGTCCCGTCACCGGCGGCACGCGCACGCGTGCTGTTGCTGTCGCTGTCGCTGTCGCTGTCGAGTGCCCTGTCCGCGACCGTCACCGTCGACCAGGGAATCTGCCGGTAGAGAGGCTTGGGATCGACTTTCTCGTCACTCCACGGGGGCGGCGCCACGTTGGTGGTCCGCGAGCGGACCTGGACGCGGGCGATGGATTCTCTCTTGCCCGCGGCCGTCTTGCCGGCGGCCGTCAGCCCGTCCTCGTGGGACAGACGCAGGACGACGATGCGGCGGATGTAGCGCTCGGAAAGCTGGCCGCGCAGGCCGTTCGGGCGGTTCTCACTGTCGTGCGCGGAGACGTAGAAGTCCCAGGCCCGCCGCAACTCGTTCTGCTGCGTGTGGCTGGGCAGCAGATTCCCGTCGATGTCGGCGCCGTCGCGTGCCGACAGGTCGTACCAGCCGGTCGTGCGCGTACCGCCGTCAGCCGTACGGATCTCCGCGCGGGCCTGCACGGCGATGTTCTGCTGAAGCGGGTTGGGCGCGAACAGCTTCCAGTTCTGCTCGAACTCCGGATATATCCAGCCGTCGATGGCCCGGCCGTACTCCTTGGAGACGGTATTGGGCGGCGCGACGTGCAAAAACACCATCGCGACGTGCACACACGCCCCGAGAGCGACCACGACCAGCGCGCAGGCGGCGGCGATCTGGTAGCGGAGGGAGAGGGCGGACAGGCCGATGCGGGGCGAGGCGGTTGGAGGCAGGGGTGGGGGTGTGGGGGGTGGGTTCGGGGGATCCAGCTCGGGCGCCTGGTCCGGCTCGGGCACCTGGCCGAGCTCAGGCTCACGGCCAGGAGCCGGACTCCGCAAAGGGTCCGGCTTCAGCTCCGGGTCGGAACGCCGGGCGGTCGAGCCCTTGTCGTACGCGTCCATGCCGCCCCGTTTCCCCGAGTCTCCCGATACCCCCGGTCCGCCCTTGTGCCGAACCGATTCCTCGCCACGCGGCCCGCTCCCGGCGCCGCACCGGCACGGTACTCAGCCGAGCACGCGAGGCACAGGGCCATGGGACTTATCCACAGGCCGGACCTCGCAGGGTTGACACCCTACGACGCTCGTCCCACCATTGGATCCAACGAACCGAACGATCGGTCGGGAGATTCGTTCAAGGTCGAGGGAGACCGGGATGGCGACAGCAGCTGCGCACCAAACGGCGCGGACACAGGCGGCCCACGCCACGTCCGACACCGCCGGCACCGCCTCGGGCACCGCCGCGTATCAGGCAGCGTTCGACGCCGCCGTCGCGGCGGACGAGCGCATCGAGCCCCGCGACTGGATGCCGGACGCCTATCGCGCGACGCTTGTGCGCCAGATCGCGCAGCACGCCCACTCCGAGATCATCGGGATGCAGCCGGAGGCCAACTGGATCACGCGCGCCCCTTCACTGCGGCGCAAGGCGATCCTGATGTCCAAGGTCCAGGACGAGGCCGGCCACGGCCTGTACCTGTACAGCGCCGCCGAAACGCTGGGCACGGGCCGCGACGAGCTCCTCGACAAACTGCACAGCGGCCGCCAGAAATACTCGTCGATCTTCAACTATCCGACGCTGACCTGGGCGGACGTCGGCGCCGTCGGCTGGCTCGTGGACGGCGCCGCGATCACGAACCAGGTCCCCCTGTGCCGCTGCTCGTACGGGCCGTACGCGCGCGCCATGGTGCGGATCTGCAAGGAAGAGTCGTTCCACCAGCGCCAGGGCTACGAGCTGCTGCTCGCCCTGAGCCACGGCACCGAGGCCCAGCACGCGATGGCTCAGGACGCCGTCGACCGCTGGTGGTGGCCGTCCCTGATGATGTTCGGTCCTCCGGACGACGAGTCTTCGCACTCCGCGCAGTCGATGGAGTGGAAGATCAAGCGCCATTCGAACGACGAGCTGCGCCAGCGCTTCGTCGACATCTGCGTCCCGCAGGCCGAGACCCTCGGGCTCACCCTCCCCGACCCGGACCTCGTGTGGAACGAGGAGCGCGGGCACCACGACTTCGGAGCCATCGACTGGACGGAGTTCCGGGAGGTCCTGAAGGGCAACGGGCCGTGCAACGACCAGCGGATCACCCAGCGCAGGCGGGCGCACGCCGAGGGCGCCTGGGTCAGGGAAGCGGCCGCGGCCCACGCGGCGAAACACTCCGAGGCGAAGCACTCAGGAGCACAAGACTCCGGGGCGAACGGGAAGGCGACGGCATGAGCGACGCGAAGGACTGGCCGCTGTGGGAGGTCTTCGTACGCTCCCGGCGCGGACTGTCACACACCCACGCGGGAAGCCTGCACGCGCCGGACGCCGAGCTCGCCCTGCGTAACGCACGCGATCTGTACACCCGCCGCGGCGAAGGCGTTTCGATCTGGGTCGTCCCGTCCACCTCGATCACCGCCACCTCGCCCGACGAGAAGGACCCCTTCTTCGAGTCCGCCGCCGACAAGCCGTACAGGCACCCGACGTTCTACGAGATCCCGGAAGGGGTGAAGCACCTGTGACCACGTCCCTGAACCCGGCCTCCGCCGACGGCACCGTCAGCGCTGCCGCGGCGCTCGCCCTGGGCGACGACGCGCTCGTGCTGGCACACCGACTGGGGGAGTGGGCCGGACACGCCCCGGTCCTCGAAGAAGAAGTCGCCCTGTCCAACATCGCGCTCGACCTCCTCGGCCAGGCCCGGGTCCTGCTCTCCTTCGTCGGCGACGAGGACGAGCTGGCCTACCTGCGCGAGGAACGCGCCTTCCGGAACGTCCAGTTGGTCGAACAGCCCAACGGTGACTTCGCCCACACCATCACCCGCCAGCTGTACTTCTCCACCTACCAGCACCTCCTGTACGGCCGCCTCGCCGCGACCGACGGACCGCTCGCCGGCCTCGCCGCCAAGGCGGTCAAGGAGGTCGCCTACCACCGGGACCACGCCGAACAGTGGACCGTACGCCTCGGAGACGGCACCGCCGAAAGCCACGACCGGATGCAGCGGGCCTGCGACGCACTCTGGCGTCACACCGGAGAGATGTTCCAGCCCATCGACGGCATCGACATCGACTGGCCGGAGATGGAAGCCAGTTGGACCGCATCCGTCACCGCCGTCCTGGACCGGGCGACCCTGACCGTCCCCGAGCGACCGCGGACCGGGGCCTGGAGCGCCGGCGCCGGACGCCAGGGCCTGCACACGGAGCCCTTCGGACGGATGCTCGCCGAGATGCAGCACCTCCACCGCAGCCACCCGGGGGCGTCATGGTGACCAAAGCCCCCGAGGCCTCCCCCCAGGACACCGCCGACCGGCCGGAGACCCCGCTCGAAGCGGAGCTGCGCCGCCTCGCCGGCTCCGTGCCCGACCCTGAACTGCCCGTACTCACCCTGGAAGAGCTCGGTGTGCTCCGCGCCGTCCACTGCCTCACCCCGGGCAGCGTCGAGGTCGAGCTCACCCCCACCTACACCGGCTGCCCAGCCGTCGAGGCCATGTCCACGGACATCGAGCGCGTCCTGCACGAGCACGGCATTCCGGAGGTCACCGTCCGGCGGGTGCTGGCACCGGCCTGGACCACGGACGACATCACGGACGAGGGCCGCCGCAAGCTCCGGGAGTTCGGCATAGCGCCACCCCGCGCCGTCCAGGCGGACCAAGGGCCCGTGACCGTCGCCCTGGGCCCCACCCGCACCACAACACCCATGCGCACAACTGCCGACGCGGCCGCCGCCACGCTCCTCGGCGCCCCCGAGGCCGGCGACGCCCCCCTGCGCTGCCCGCACTGCGGATCCACGGACACCGAACTGCTGAGCCGCTTCTCCTCCACCGCCTGCAAGGCCCTGCGGCGCTGCCTCGACTGCCGCGAACCCTTCGACCACTTCAAGGAGTTGTGATGGCCCGCTTCCACCAGCTCCGCGTAGCAGCGGTCGACCGGCTCACCGACGACTCCGTGGCCCTCACCTTCGAGGTCCCCGAACCCCTGCGTGAGGAATTCCGCCACGCACCGGGCCAGCACCTCGCCCTGCGCCGCCCGGCCAACGAGGGCGAGATCGACAACGGCGAGATCCGGCGCACCTACTCGATCTGCTCACCCGCCCCAGGCTCGGAAGGGCCCCGCACCCTCCGCGTCGGTGTCCGCCTCGTCGAAGGCGGATCCTTCTCGACGTACGCCCTCAAGGAGATCGCCGTCGGCGACGCCCTCGAGGTCATGACCCCCGCCGGTCGCTTCATCCTCGAACCCGCCCCCGGGCTCTACGCCGCCGTGGTCGGCGGCAGCGGCATCACTCCTGTCCTGTCGATCGCGGCCACCCTGCTCGCCCGCGAACCGAACGCCCGCTTCTGCCTCATCCGCAGCGACCGCACCGCCGCGTCGACGATGTTCTTGGACGAGGTGGCCGACCTGAAGGACCGGTACCCCGCCCGATTCCAGCTGGTCACGGTCCTCTCCAGGGAGGAACAGCAGGCAGGCCTCGACTCCGGCCGCCTGGACCAGGAACGCCTGACGACCCTGCTGCCCGCACTGCTCCCTGTGGACGAGGTAGCCGGCTGGTACCTCTGCGGCCCGTTCGGACTCGTACAAGGAGCGGAACGCACGCTGCGCGCCCTCGGCGTACGAAGAGGCCGCATCCACGAGGAGATCTTCCACGTCGACGACGGTCCGGCACCCGCCCGCCCCGCGACGGCCCTCGCGCACTCCACAGTCACCGCCCAGCTCGACGGCCGCTCCGGCACCTGGCCCGTCAGCGACGGCGAATCACTCCTGGAGACGGTGCTGCGCAACCGCCCCGACGCGCCGTACGCCTGCAAGGGCGGCGTATGCGGGACCTGCCGCGCGTTCCTCGTCTCGGGCGAGGTGCGTATGGACCGGAACTTCGCACTCGAACCCGAGGAGACCGACGCGGGCTACGTACTCGCCTGCCAGTCCCACCCGGCCACGGAGACGGTGGAACTCGACTTCGACCGCTGACGCTGACCCACTGACCCACTCAAGCCAGCCCCACTGCCCCCTCGCATTCCCTCCGCGTATCTCCTTCTCGTATTCCCTTCTCGTAGAACTTGTTCTACCTTGACGCACCGTCAGATTCTGGCGGGTCGCCACGATGAACCGGTGCACGGAGGGACAGGGCAGTGGACTTCACCTTCACCGAAGAGCAGCAGGCGGCCGTCGAAGCGGCCAGGGCCGTATTCGGCCATGTCGCGCCCGACAGCATGCCGAGCCCGGCCCTCACCCCCGGCGCGGTCGCCAACGACTTCGACCGGGCCCTGTGGTCGAAACTCGCCGACGCCGACCTGCTCAGCCTCCTGCTCGACCCCGAACACGGCGGCGCGGGCCTGGACGCCATCGCGCTCTGCCTGGTCCTACGGGAATCCGCCAAGACACTCGCTCGCGTCCCGCTCCTGGAACACACCGCTACCACAGTCGCCCTACAGACCTACGGAAGCGACGAGTTGAAGGAGCAGATCCTCCCCCGGGCAGCCCGTGGCGAACTCGTCCTCACCGTCGCCTCCGCCGGCCGCACCGGCCACGACCCGGCCCAACTCGCAGTCAGCGCACGGCACGACACAGACACCGGCACCGACATCTGGACTCTCGACGGCACCCAGACCGGCGTGCCCTGGGCTCACAACGCCGACCACATCGCCGTACCCGCCCACACCCCACAAGGCCGCACCATCATCGCCGTACTGCCCCGCTCGCACGCAGGGCTCACCCTCGCCGAACAGATCTCCACGACCGGCGAACGCCTCGGCGAACTCCACCTCGACTCCGTACGCCTCGACCCGCACCAGATCATCGAGACCGACGAGGCTTGGGACCGGCTGCACCAGCTCCTCACCACCGGAACCTGCGCTCAGGCACTGGGCCTCGGAGAACGCGTCCTTCAGATGACCGGCGACTACACCAGCAAGCGCGAACAGTTCGGCTACCCGGTGGCCACATTCCAAGCGGTCGCAGTCCAGGCCGCGGACCGTTACATCGACCTGCGCGCCATGGAAGCCACCCTCTGGCAGGCCGCCTGGCGCATCGGCACCCAGGCGGGCGGAGCGCTCCCCGCGGCAGGCGACATAGCGGTGGCCAAGATCTGGGCGTCCGAAGGCGTACGACGCGTCGTCCAGACCGCACAGCACCTGCACGGAGGATTCGGCGCCGACACCGACTACCCGCTGCACCGCTACCACGCCTGGGCCAAGCAGCTGGAACTGTCCCTCGGCCCGGCAGCCGCACACGAGGAGACACTCGGCGACCTACTGGCCGCCCATCCCCTCAGCTGATCCAGGGGTCAGAGCACGAAGCCCGACTGCCCCTTGTCGTCCACGACGGGGCGCCCTGCGGCGGCCCACACCTGCATGCCACCGTCCACATTCACCGCGTCGATGCCCTGCTGTACGAGGTACATCGTCACCTGCGCGGAACGCCCGCCGGACCGGCAGATCACGTTGACCCGACCGTCCTGGGGAGCCGCCTCGGTCAGCTCGCCGTAACGCGCCACGAACTCACTGATCGGAATGTGCAGCGCACCCTCGGCATGGCCCGCCTGCCACTCATCGTCCTCACGGACATCGAGGAGAAAGTCCCCGTCCACGAGCTCGCCGACCTCAACCGTGGGCACACCAGATCCGAAATGCATACCCCCGACGCTACCCGACCCCATCCGGGTCCTGACTCGCCAGGCACCGGGCCGGCCAGCCGCTCGGCCTCCCAGCCACCGAGCAGGAGACCCGTTCGGTCTGGCTCGCGGCCACGCACCTTCAGGCCGCCCGCTCAACCCACTCGCCCAACCACTGACCAGCCGCTCAACCCACTCGCCCAAAGCCGACCGGTCAGCCCACTCGCCCAACCACCAGCAGCCTGCTCGCCCAACCGCTCAGCTGCCAGCAGCCTGCTCGCGTATCAGGCGCTCCAGCTCGGCCTCGCGCTCGGCGACCTGCGCGAGCAGCTGCTCCGCGATCTCCTCGAGCAGCCGGTCGGGATCGTCCGGCGCCATCCGCAGCATCGCGCCGATCGCGCTTTCCTCCAGCTCCTGGGCAACGGCCGTCAACAGCTCCTTGCGCTGCGACAGCCACTCGAGCCGCTCGTACAGCTCCTCGCTCGGGCTGGGCTTACGCGCCTCGGGCACAGGCCCCGCGGCCCACTCGTCGGACAGCTCCGTCAGCAAGGCCTCGTCGCCACGGCCGTAGGCCGCGTTGACCCGCACGATGAACTCGTCGCGCCGCGCCCGATCCTTCTCGTCCTGCGCCAGGTCCGGGTGCGCCTTACGAACGAGCTCCCGGTAGAGCTTGCGAGCCTCGTCGCTGGGCCGCACCCGCTGCGGCGGCCGCACCGGCTGATCGGTGAGCATGGCGGACGCCTCCGGAGAGAGACCGTCCCCGTCCATCCACTGGTCGAACAGTTCCTCGACCGCGGGCATGGGCATCACGCGCGCCCTGGCCTCGTCCGCCTTACGCCGGTCCTCCGGGTCCCCGCTCCGCGCGGCAACCGCCTCGGCGATCTGCGCCTCGAGCTCGTCCAGGCGCGTATACATCGGGCCCAGCTTCTGGTGGTGCAGCCGAGAGAAGTTCTCCACCTCGACCCGGAACGTCTCCACCGCGATCTCGTACTCGATCAGCGCCTGCTCGGCGGCGAGCACAGCCCGCTCAAGCCGCTCCTCGGGTCGCCCTCCAGCAACGGGCTGCCCCTCAGTAACAGGCTGCCCCTCAGCAACGGGCTGCCCCTGCGGCTCGGCGGCAGGGGCCTCGGACGGGGTCGACTCGGCTTCCGGGGTCGTCACCCGACCAGCGTAGGGCACGGTCCGGGTCGCCCTGCTCGACGCCTGATTTCAAAGGTTCTGGGGGCTCCCCCTCCCCCCGCCCCCTCCCACCCCACCCCAGATCAGCTCAATTCAATTCAATTCAATTCAATTCTGCCCACCCGGAAATCACGCCAGGCCGACCCACCCCACCCAGGAACCACCCCGCCCAGGATTCACCTCAGGCCGACTCACCCACCCCGCCCGAAGGCCAGCCCTCTCCCCCTCACCTCCCCCAAACCGCCACCCCACGCGCCCTCAAACCCCCACATCAAACCCCCGCCTCAGCCCTCACCCTCCCCTCCCGCACAGCCTTGACCAGGGCTGCGTGGTCCTGTTCAGTGCGGTCCGCGTAGGTGACTGCGAACTGGGCGATGGCCTCGTCCAGTTCCTCGTTCTTGCCGCAGTAGCCGGCGATCAGTCGAGGGTCGGCGCTGTGTGCGTGTGCGCGGGCGAGGAGCGCGCCCGTCATGCGGCCGTAGTCGTCCATCTGATCGGCGGCAAGAGCCGCGGGGTCGACACTCCCCTTGCGGTTTCTGAACTGCCGTACCTGGAACGGGCGTCCGGCCACGGTCGTCCAGCCGAGCAAGATGTCGCTGACGACCTGCATCCGTTTCTGACCGAGGACCACGCGCCGCCCCTCGTGGATGGCGTCCGGCGTCTCGAATCCCACTGCCGGCAGGTGCGGCAGCAGCGCCGAGGGCCGCGCTTCCTTCACCTGGAGCACGAGCGCCTCTCCGCGGTGATCGAGGAGCAGCACCACATACGACCTCGTGCCCACGCTCCCGGTGCCGACGACGCGGAAGGCGACGTCCTGGATCGCGTAGCGGCCGAGCAGGGGCAGACGGTCTTCGGAGAGTGTCTGCAGGTAGTCGCCGAGGGATGCCGCGACCTCGGACGCCTCCTCGTCGCAGACGCGGCGCAGTACGGGTGGTGCGTCGACGAAGCGTCGGGTGCCGTCCTCGGCCAGTTCGGTGGACCTGGCGGCGAATCTTCCGCTGGTGTTGTTGCGTGCCTTCTCGGATACGCGTTCCAGCATGCCGACGAGGTCATGGGCGTCGGTGTGGGAGACGAGTTCCTCGTCGGCGATGGCGTTCCACGCGTCGAGGGCGGGCAGTCGGGCCAGCAGACGCATGGTGCGGCGGTACGCGCCGACCGCGTAGTGCGCGGCTTCCCGGCAGGTGTCCTCGTCGGCTCCGGCTACGCGGCCTGCGAGGACGAGCGAGGTGGCGAGTCTCTTCACGTCCCATTCCCAGGGGCCGTGCACCGTTTCGTCGAAGTCGTTCAGGTCGATGACCAGGCCGCCGCGGGCGTCGGCATAGAGGCCGAAGTTCGCCGCGTGGGCGTCTCCGCAGATCTGGGTGCCGATGCCGGTGACGGGCGTCTGAGCGAGATCGTGGGCCATGAGGCCGGCAGAGCCGCGCAGGAACGCGAACGGGGTCGCCGTCATCCTGCCGACGCGTATGGGTGTGAGCTCTTCTATCCGGCCGAGGTTGGACTCGTCGACCGCGGTGACGGCGTCGGGGCGTGCGGGGTGCAGGGTGAGGGTCGCGTGAGTGGATCGCGGTACGCGGCCGCGCAGGGCCTTGCCCTCTTGCTTGGGTGAGCCGGAGGAAGGTCGCGCCGCGAACCCCTGGACGGCGGGCAGCCGTCGAGCTGCCGGTTCTTCACGCTGTATCGGCACCGCCGTGTCGAGCTCGGTCACGCGGACCGCCTCCCCCGTCTCTGAACATCAACTGGCGACGACCGTACCGCCGTCGCCCGAAACGCGTCAGAGCCTGTGGACAACCCCGCGATTGTGGAAACCAGCGCGGAACCAGAGCCCGGAACCCGAGCGCGGAACCAGAGCCCGGAACCCGAGCGCGGAACCAGAGCCCGGAACCCGAGCGCGGAACCAGAACCTGGGACCCAAGCCCGGAACCCCAGCCCGGAACCCGAGCCCAGAACCCCAGCCCGGAACCCGAGCCCAGAACCCGAACCCGGAGGCAAAGCATCGGACCAGAGTTACCAGGGTTCTAACCCTCAGGCAGATACGCCTCGGCCCACAGCCCGAGTTCCTTGAGCGCCGGTTCGAGTGCGGCGCCCGCTTCGGTCAGTCGGTATGCCACGCGGAGCGGGGGGCCTTCGTCGACTTCGCGTACGACGAGGCCGGCGGCGCCGAGTTCGGTGAGGCGGTCCGAGAGCATGCGCTCGCTGATGCCGGGGATGGCTCGGCGCAGGTCGGCGAAGTGGACGGGGTGCTGGAGGAGGACGGAGACCACGAGTCCCGTCCAGCGTTTGCCGAGCAGGCCGAAGACGCGGGTGATGCCGCCGTCGACTCGCTTGCACGCGTCGGGGTTGTGGATCCCCGCCCCGCATGCGGCGCCGCTCTCGTCTTCCCCGTGTTCCCCGTTGCCCGCCATGCCTTCAGGGTACTGCCCTCCCGTAGGGGACTAAACAAAAGTAAGTTACTGTTCATAAGGTAGCTCCGAACGGAACTACACCTACGTACCTGCCCACCCCGCACTTTTGGAGACCCTCAATGCCCACCCTTCTGCACGTCGACTCGTCCGTCTGGCCCGGCTCGGCCTCCGCGTCCCGCACCGTCGCCGATGCCTTCCGCAAGACCTGGGAGGAGCAGCACTCCGACGGAACGGTGATCTACCGCGATTTGGCCGTGGACCCGGTCCCGCACCTGGACACGGTCGGCGCCTCAGCCGGTTTCGCCGAGCCCTCCACGCACAGCCCGGAGCAGGCCGCGGCTTTCGCCGAGCGTCTGAAGCTCATCGAGGAGCTGGAGCAGGCGGACGCCGTGCTGATCGGCGCCCCTATGTACAACTTCTCGATCCCGTCGACCCTGAAGGCCTGGCTGGACCAGGTCATCCTCATGGGGCGTACCGCCGGTGAGACGCCGTCCGCGAAGGGGACGCCTGTCACGGTCATCGCCAGCCGTGGCGGCTCGTACGCCCCGGGCACCCCGCGCGAGCCCTTCGAGTACGTGCAGAACTATCTGCGTGACCTTCTCGGCACGATGCTCGGCCTGGACGTGGACTTCATCGTTCCCGAGCTGACCCTGGCACACGCGACTCCGGCGATGAGCGAGCTCATCCCGCTCGCGGAGGCGTCCCGCGCCAAGGCCCTGGAGGACGCGGAGACCCGGGCCAAGGATCTCGCCGCGCGCTTCTCCGTCAACGCCGCCTGACGCCTCACCCCGCCACGCCCCGCCACCAAGGCGCACGGAAGCATCACAACCCCGAGGGTCCCCCCGTCCCATAGGACGCTGGGGGGGGACCGCCGGGGGACCCGCACCCACTCAGCAGCACCGGCACCGGCACCGGCACCGGCACCGGCACCGGCACCGGCACCGGCAAAACGCTATGGGCTGATCCCGCCGATGCTCCAAAGACGCTCACCGACGAAACGCAATCCTCAGGCCTCATGAGCCCGACGCACAGATGGTTTCCCGGCCTGGGGGCACAGATTTCCCTCGGCGCAGGCCAGGGGTGTCAAGGCCTTGAGCCTCCAGCACCCGAAGTCCGCGCTCCGCACTCAATAACCGCAGGGGTCTTCTGCCAGCCCTCTTCGCTATGCCCGAGCTCACTTGCTGTCTCTGCTCCTCTTTCCCGCCCACGTCAGGCAGACCCATCGGGTAAGGGCTCCTACCAGAACGGCAACAACGATCGCCCCCCAATCGATGACGTGCGGAAGTCCAGGGAAGAAGGCGAAGAAGGCGAGTGTCACGACGAGACCCGCCACGAACGCGGCGATCCCAGCGGGCCGCCGCCGCGCATCCCATCTCTGGTCCCGCCCCTGCTGTCGATCAATCATGAACGGCTCACTTCGTGATGTGGTGACACTGGCTCACTCGGCGCACCCCGTTGACGTAGAGATGCGCACACGCCTTTCCATAACGAGGCAGCGTCTGGGGAGAGTTGTTCCGCATCGGATCGATCTTGCACTCGGGGTGCGTTCGCCCCCGGGAGGTCCGGTACGTCCTGTTGTTGGTGTTCGCGTACGTGAAGTCGATGCGCCAGTTGCAGAAGCCAGTGCCGAGCGCGGCCACAAAAGCACAGTCGACGCCGGCGTTCTGATAGGTGATCTTCTTCCCGCCGCCTCGGATGATGTGTGTGAACGCGCATCCGGTCGGAACTTTCATCGTCATGCCGCCAACGCTGTACTCGAAGGTTCGGACAGGAGTCGATCCGACAGCGCCGGCCTGTGCCGCCGAAGAACTCGTCAGCACGACAGCGCATGCGGTGGCAAGGGCCACCAAAAGCCTGGATCGATGAAGCGCGACCATGAACAATCCCCTTTCGGCGGAGAATTTCTCCCGCCGAAAGAACTCCCACGCCGCGATCATGTTTCTGGCCGATGGGATGGTTCACCGACTTGAGTGATCAATGGCTAGTGTGCTGACCAGCTGATTCCTTTCTTCGATCCAGTCCGTCGAACTGCCTGACTCTCATCCCATGGGCAGAGCCTCAACCAACAGCAACAGTGTTTGTGCAGGCCGGTTCGCGGCCGGATGCGTTCTCCGGCATGGGGTGCTGAACTGGGAGAGCAGGCGTGACGACGTCCGCGCGAGGGGATGGGGACGAAACGGCCGATCCGCAGGGTTCGGAAAGGGCGTCCACATGAAGATCGTCGTCGATCTCACCCGCTGCCAGGGGTACGCACAGTGCGCTTTCGCCGCGCCGGATGTGTTTGCCATGCAGGGGGACGAAGCGCTGCTGTACGACTCCGATCCGGACGACGCGCAGCGAGAGCGCATCGCGCGGGCCGCGGCGGCCTGCCCGGTGCAGGCCATCTTCCTCGATCGTGAGAATGCCCGGAACCAGCAGCCCGGACCTGAGGCGCACACGCCTGCCCTCAGCCCTGAGGAGGCGTTCAAGCGCACCGGACGCATCGTCATCGTCGGGGCGTCCCTGGCAGGGCTGCGGGCGGGTTCCGCTCTGCGCAGGGAGGGATTCACAGGCGCGCTGACCGTGATCGGGGACGAGCCTGATCTCCCTTACGACCGGCCGCCGCTGTCCAAGCAGGTCCTCACGGGCCAGGTTCCGGCGCGGCGGACCGCACTGCCCCGCCACGACCAGCTCGACGCCCACTGGCGGCTGGGAGTCGCGGCCACAGGGCTTGACCTGCGTCGCAAACAGGTGCTCCTGGCTGACGGCGAGAAGGTGGGATTCGACCGGTTGCTCATCGCCACCGGGGAACGGGCCCGCCCGTGGCCCGACGAGGCAGAGGCCGGGCTCGACGGGCTGTTCGCGCTGCGCACCCCGGACGACGCGGACGGGCTGCGCCACCACCTGGCGGCCGGCCCCGGCCGGGTGCTGGTCATCGGAGCCGGGTTCACCGGCTGCGAGGTCGCCTCCGCCTGCCGCAAGCTGGACGTTCCGGTGACGGTCACCGAGCGGGGCAAGGCCCCGCTTGTCGGGGCGTTGGGCGCGGTGATCGGCGATGTCGCGGCGCAGATGCAGCGCGACCACGGCGTCGACCTGCGGTGCGGCGTTCAGGTCGAGGCTCTGGAAGGCGATGACAGCGGGCGGCTGCGGCGAGCCCGCCTGTCCGACGGCAGCACGCTGGATGTCGATGTGGCGGTGGCCGCGCTCGGCAGCCTCCGCAACGTCGAATGGCTGGAAGGCTCGGGGCTGGCGGCAGGGGTCTGGGGGGTGGCGTGCGATGCGGGGTGTCGCGCCGTCGATGTCAACGGCGTCGTCACGGACGATGTGTTCGTCGCCGGCGACGTGGCCCGCTGCCCCCACCCCGTCTACGACTACCAGTACCTGGCCCTGGAGCACTGGGGCAACGCGGTCGCTCAGGCCGGGATCGCCGCACACAACATGATCAGCGCCCAGAGCGAGCGCTGGCCGCACCTGGCGCTGCCGGAGTTCTGGTCCACCCAGTTCGGCACCGAGATCAAGTCGGTCGGCGTCCCGACCTATGCCGACGAGGTCGTCATCGCCCAGGGGTCGGTGGACGAGCGCCGCTTCGTCGCGGTCTACGGCTACCGCGGGCGCATCACCGCTGCGGTCGCCTTCAACAAGGCCAAGTGGCTGGAGTTCTATGCGGGGTTGATCGACCGGGCGGCGCCGTTCCCGCCCGCCTTCCACACCGTCGACCGGCCCGCCGACGGGCGCCCGGTCCCGGCCGAGGTCCCGGGCAGGCCCACCCCTGAGGCCACCGTCGTGGTGACCGGCCACGGGCCCAGCGAACGACGGGCCACGCTGGTCCGCAGAACCTATCTGTGACCCCTGTCGGGGTCACAGCATGTCCGGATCCCCGAGTTGCGGGAGACGCCCACCATGACTCAGACCAGCATCTGGAAGCAGATCCTCGACCCCTCCCACCGTGCCGACCCGTACCCGCTCTACGCCGAGCTGCGCAAGACACCCGTGGTGCGCGAGGAGGACGGGAGCTATGTCGTGAGCACCTACCGGGAGATCGTCGCCCTGCTCCACGACCCACGGCTCAGCTCGGACCTGCGCAACCTCCCCGGGTACGACGCCGACGCACAGGCGCAGGCCTCCGGAGAGGGCCCTGCGGCACTGCCGCCCACCTTCATCGAAACCGACCCGCCCGAGCACGACCGAGCCCGGCGCCTGCTGACGTGGAACTTCGGGCCGCCCCACACCCCCAGTCGCATCGACAGCATGACGCCCGACCTGTTCGAGATCGTGACGAGCGGAATCGACGGCTTCGTCGGCAAGGACGGCGTTGGAGGCAAGGACCGGTCGGGCCCGACCCAGGTCGACATCGTGGAGGACTTCGCTTATCCCTTCCCGGTCACAGTGATCTGCCGCCTGCTGGGCGTGCCCCGCGACGACGAACCTCGATTCCAGGCACTGTCCGACGCGGTCGTCAAGGCCTCCGACCCGTCCACCGGAGTGGTCACGGAGCGGCAGCGCCGACGCGCCAAGGCCCGCGCCGACCTTGGCCAGTACTTCACCGAGCTGCTCGACGCCCGCCACGGCCGACTGGGCGACGACCTGCTCTCCGGGCTCCTCAGGGGTGACGGGCCCGAGGCGCCGATGCCGTACGAACAGGTGCTCAGCAACGCGGCCCTGCTCCTCGTCGCCGGCCACGAGACAACGGTCAACCTCATCACCAACGGCATGCTCACCCTGCTGCGGCACCCCCAGGTGCTCGACCGGCTGAGCCGCGACGACGAACCCGACCTGGCCCCCCGGGTGGTCGAGGAACTCCTGCGCTACGAACCACCGGTGCAGTTCCTGTCCACCAACCGGAACACCCTCGACGACATCGAGATCGCCGGCACCACTATCCCCAAGGGCTCACCGGTCACCCTCGTGCTCGCCTCCGGCAGCCGTGACCCGGACTTCGTCCCCGATCCCGACCGCTTCGATCCCGACCGCGAGTACAACGAGCACCTCGGCTTCGGCGGCGGCATCCACTACTGCTTCGGCGCCCCCTTGGCCCGCCCCGAGACGCAGATCGCCCTCACCGAGCTCGCACACCGCCTGAAGAACCCCCGGCTCGTCGCCGACCCACCGCCTTACCGCGCGAGCCCCAGTCTGCGCGGCCCCCGCCACCTCTTGATCGAGATCGACGGCGTCAACCCGCCACAACACCCCCCACCGTGAACGGTCGGCCTGGACGCCGGGCGCCGGGCGACAAAAAAACAGGGCCCCGACCGTGAGATACCTCACCGCCGGGGCCCTGCCGCGTCACCGTCCGGGCCGGGGCCCGCCGCAACAACGAGAAACGGGCCCCACCAGGACTTTCGTCACTGGTGAAGACCCGTTTCATCGGTTCTTCTTTGTGCGCGAGGGGGGAGTTGAACCCCCACGCCCTTTCGGGCACTGGAACCTGAATCCAGCGCGTCTGCCTATTCCGCCACCCGCGCATTGGGTGTGCCTTCCGGTCCCTCACCCTTTTGGGGTGAGCGCCTTCCGACATCCAGAAGATTAGCACGCTGCCGAGGGTGGATTCACATCCGTTTCCGAGGGCACCCGCTGGGCATGCCCACCCCCGCTGACCTCGCATCCGGCGCAGTCCGCCGGCGATCCTGAGCGGTCCGCGAGCAGTCCTGCCCGCTCCGCCGACAGTCCTGACCCCTCTTCCGGCGCTCCACCGGCGGTCCGAAGCCTCCGGAGAGAACCGCCCACTCGGAAGACCCCACCCCAGCCCGCCCCCGAGCCCGCCCCAAAGCCCACCCCAGCCCGCACCCGAGCCCGCCCCCGAGCCGTCAGCGCGCCCCCCGTCTTCCCCGTCCCCTCCCGGCTCCGCTGCCGCGTGCGGGACACTGTCCAGGTACCCCCTCTACGATCCAGCTGTGAGGGTCGACACTCGTCGACCGGGCTGACAGGGGGAACCAGCCGATTTCCCGGCGCGTGGATACGATCAGTAAGCAGTACCAGGACGAAAACGAAGGAGGAGGTGCCCCATGGGAGTCCTGAAGAAGTTCGAGCAGCGTCTCGAGGGTCTGGTCAACGGCACCTTCGCCAAGGTGTTCAAGTCCGAGGTCCAGCCCGTCGAGATCGCCGGCGCCCTCCAGCGCGAGTGCGACAACAACGCGACGATCTGGAACCGCGAGCGGACCGTCGTCCCCAACGACTTCATCGTGGAGCTGAGCACGCCGGACTTCGAGCGCCTCAGCCCCTACTCGGGGCAGCTCGGCGACGAGCTGTCCGGCATGGTGCGCGACTACGCGAAGCAGCAGCGCTACACCTTCATGGGACCGATCAAGGTCCACCTGGAGAAGGCGGACGACCTGGACACGGGTCTGTACCGGGTACGCAGCCGCACGCTCGCGTCGAGCACCAACCAGCAGCAGTCCCAGCCCTCCCAGCAGCCGCCGCAGTCCGGCCGGGGTCCCGCTTCGGCGCCCCCGGCGGCGGGCGGAGGCTACGGCTATCCGCCGGCGGCGAACGCTGGCGGCGGGTACGGCTATCCGCCGGCGAGCGCGCCACCGATGCCCGCGGGGCCGCCTCCGGGCCGCCCCACGCAGGCCCCGGCGGGAGCTCGGCCGCGGAACCAGGCAGGACCGCTGCCCGGCGCCCAGGTGCGTCACTGGATCGAGATCAATGGCACACGTCATCAGATCTCGCGCCCCACGCTGGTCCTCGGCCGCAGCACAGAAGCCGATGTGCGGATCGACGACCCCGGCGTCTCTCGCCGGCACTGTGAGATTCGGACCGGAACGCCCTCGACGATCCAGGATCTCGGGTCCACCAACGGCATCGTGGTGGACGGGCAGCACACCACCCGCGCTACGCTCCGCGACGGCTCGCGGATCGTCGTGGGCAGTACCACCATCATTTACCGGCAAGCCGAAGGGTGAAGCGGGGGCAATGTCAGAGCTGACCCTTACGGTCATGCGGTTGGGTTTCCTGGCCGTTCTGTGGCTGTTCGTGATCGTGGCCGTCCAGGTCATCCGCAGCGACCTGTTCGGCACGCGCGTCACTCAGCGCGGAGCGCGTCGTGACAGCGGACGCCAGCAGCAGGCCGCACGCCAGGCCGCGCCGCCGCAGCAGCGCGCCCAGCAGCAGAACAGCAATGGAGGCGGCGGGCGGCAGCGCCGCGGCGCCCCCACGAAACTCGTCGTCTCCGAGGGCACCCTCACGGGCACCACGGTGGCGCTGCAGGGCCAGACCATCACACTGGGCCGTGCGCACGATTCGACGATCGTCCTCGACGACGACTACGCGTCGAGCAAGCATGCCAGGATCTACCCGGACCGGGACGGACAGTGGATCGTGGAGGACCTCGGGTCCACCAACGGCACCTATCTCGACCGGGCCCGGCTGACCACCCCGCAACCGATTCCGCTGGGCGCGCCGATCCGCATCGGCAAGACCGTCATCGAGCTGCGGAAGTAGTACGACAATGAGCGAGCGGAGCGAGCGAGCCGACGCGGTCACCCAAGACCTGAGCGCGCTCCCGACCGGAGGGTGGGCACCGTGCGGATGTACCCGGAGCCGACGGGCGAGGTGCGCATGAGTCTGTCACTGCGCTTCGCCGCCGGATCGCACAAAGGCATGATCCGCGAGGGGAACGAGGACTCGGGCTACGCCGGTCCGCGCCTGCTCGCGATCGCCGACGGCATGGGCGGTCAGGCCGCCGGTGAGGTCGCCTCGTCGGAAGTGATCTCGACGATCGTCGCGCTCGACGACGACGTTCCCGGCTCCGACATCCTCACGTCGCTCGGCACGGCCGTGCAGCGGGCCAACGACCAGCTGCGGATGATGGTCGAGGAGGACCCCCAGCTGGAAGGCATGGGGACGACTCTGACCGCTCTGCTGTGGACGGGTCAGCGCCTCGGTCTCGTACACGTCGGCGACTCGCGCGCGTATCTGCTGCGTGACGGTGTGCTGACGCAGATCACGCAGGACCACACCTGGGTGCAGCGCCTCGTCGACGAGGGGCGGATCACGGAAGAGGAAGCCACCACTCACCCGCAGAGGTCCCTCCTCATGCGGGCGCTCGGCAGTGGTGACCATGTCGAGCCCGACCTCTCCATCCGCGAAGTGCGGGCCGGCGACCGGTACTTGATCTGCTCCGACGGCCTGTCCGGCGTCGTCTCCCACCAGACGATGGAGGAGACCCTCGCCAGCTACCAGGGCCCGCAGGAGACCGTGCAGGACCTGATCCAGCTCGCGCTGCGCGGCGGTGGTCCGGACAACATCACGGTGATCGTGGCGGACGTCCTGGACATCGACAGCGGAGACACGCTCGCCGGTCAGCTGTCCGACGCGCCGGTCATCGTGGGCGCGGTCGCCGAGAACCAGCAGCACCAGCTGCACGACGGCGGTGCGATGCAGACTCCCGCGGGCCGTGCGTCGGAGCTCGGCCGCGGGTCCGGCA
Source organism: Streptomyces sp. NPDC090032 (assembly GCF_044748025.1). NCBI lineage: Bacteria > Bacillati > Actinomycetota > Actinomycetes > Kitasatosporales > Streptomycetaceae > Streptomyces > Streptomyces sp. NPDC090032. Next base: position 318,993 of record NZ_JBIVFF010000005.1, read on the forward strand.
GGCCGGTGCCCGGGCAGAGCGGCGGCGGCGGTGGCGAGTTCGGTCCGCCCGGCAGCGGCGACCCGGCCGGTTACGTCCCCGAGGGAAGCTTCGGCTCGTACGGGGACGACGACTTCGTCAAGCCGCGGCGCGGCCGTAAGTGGCTCAAGAGATCTTTCTTCATCGCCCTGGCGCTGGCCGTCGTGGGCGGTGGCCTGTACGGCGGCTACCGCTGGACGCAGACGCAGTACTACGTCGGTTCGAGCGACTCGCATGTCGCGCTGTACCGCGGTATCAGCCAGGACCTGGCGTGGGTGAGTCTGTCGAAGGTCGAGAAGGACCACCCCGAGATCGAACTCAAGTACCTGCCGCCGTATCAGCGCAAGCAGGTCGAGGCGACGATCACCGAGGGCAGCTTCGGTGACGCCAAGGACAAGATCGGCGAGCTGTCGCTGCAAGCCTCGGCCTGCAAGAAGGACGCCGAGCGCCGCCAGGCGGAGAACGAGCAGAACGCGAAGACCGGCGAGGGCGAGGCGGGTGGCACCACAGGCGCCACCAAGACGTCTTTCACCACGTCGCGCACCTCGGCGAAGACAGCGCCGAGTCCGACACCCACGCCGTCCGGAACGGCCAAGTCCAAGACCGCACCGACGCCCACACCTGGCCCCAGCCTCTCGGAGGATGAGCAGAAGCTGGTCCCGCTGTGCGGTAAGCAGTAAGCAGCCGTTGGGGGCCTTTGCACGCCATGAGCAGTAGCACTACACACACGTCGACCATCGGCGCGATCGGTGCGCCGAGCCGGCGCAACACCGAGCTCGCGCTTCTCGCCTTCGCCGTCGTCATCCCCGTTTTCGCGTACGCGAACGTGGGCCTGGCGATCGACGGCACGCTGCCCGCCGGGCTTCTCGGCTACGGCCTCGGCCTCGGCCTGCTCGCGGGCGTCGCGCACATCGTCGTACGCCGGTTCGCGCCGTACGCCGATCCGCTGCTCCTGCCGATCGCGACCCTGCTCAACGGCTTGGGTCTGGTCATCATCTGGCGCCTGGACCAGTCGGAGCGCCTGCAGCAGCTGGCCAAGTCGCAGTACGGGTCGTTCAGCCCGGACGCGCCGAAGCAGCTGATGTACTCCGCGATCGGCATCGCCCTGTTCGTCGGGGTGCTCATGCTGCTCAAGGACCACCGCATCCTGCAGCGCTACACCTACATCTCCATGGTGGGCGCGCTGATCCTGCTGCTGCTGCCGCTCGTGCCGGGTCTCGGTATGAACGTGTTCGGCGCGAAGATCTGGATCCACGTCGGCGGCTTCTCCATCCAGCCCGGTGAGTTCGCGAAGATCGTCATCGCGGTGTTCTTCGCGGGCTATCTGATGGTCAAGCGGGACGCGCTCGCGCTGGCCAGCCGCCGCTTCATGGGCCTGTACCTGCCGCGTGGCCGTGACCTCGGACCGATCATCGTGGTCTGGGTGATGTCGATCCTGATCCTGGTCTTCGAGACGGACCTCGGTACGTCGCTGCTGTTCTTCGGCATGTTCGTCGTGATGCTGTACGTCGCCACGGAGCGCACCAGTTGGATCGTTTTCGGTCTGGTGATGTCGGCGGTCGGCGCGGTCGGTGTCGCCTCGTTCGAGCCGCACGTGCAGAGCCGTGTCCAGGCGTGGCTCGACCCGATGCACGAGTACCTGCTCAGCAGGCAGGGCGTCGGCGGTCACTCCGAGCAGGCGATGCAGGCGCTGTGGGCGTTCGGCTCCGGTGGCGTGCTCGGCACGGGCCTCGGCCAGGGCCACTCCGACCTGATCAAGTTCGCCGCGAACTCCGACTTCGTCCTCGCCACGTTCGGCGAGGAGCTCGGCCTCGCGGGCATCATGGCGATCCTGCTGATGTACGGGCTGATCGCCGAGCGCGGTCTGCGTACGGCGCTCGCGGCCCGCGACCCGTTCGGCAAGCTGCTCGCGGCCGGTCTGTCGGGCGCGTTCGCGATCCAGGTGTTCGTCGTCGCCGGCGGTGTCATGGGTCTCATCCCGCTGACCGGTATGACGATGCCGTTCCTCGCGTACGGCGGTTCCTCCGTGATCGCGAACTGGGCGCTGATCGGCATTCTGATCCGTATCAGCGATACCGCGCGCCGCCCGGCGCCGGCCCCCGCCCCCAGCCCCGACGCCGAGATGACCCAGGTGGTCCGACCGTGAACAAGCCCCTGCGCCGGATCGCGATCTTCTGCGGGCTCCTCGTCCTCGCCCTGCTGATCCGCGACAACTGGCTCCAGTACGCCCAGGCCGACAAGCTCCAGTCCGACAAGCAGAACCCGCGCGTCGCCATCGAGCGCTACGCCCAGCCGCGCGGCGACATCATCGTCGACGGCAAGTCGATCACGGGTTCCGTGGCGACGGACGGCACCGACCTCAAGTACAAGCGGACCTGGAAGGACGGGCCCATGTGGGCGCCCGTCACCGGGTACGCCTCGCAGCTGGTCGGCGCGAGCCAGATCGAGTCCATCGAGGACGGCATCCTCACCGGCAACGACGACCGGCTGTTCTTCCGCCGCACCATGGACATGATCACCGGCAAGAAGAAGGAGGGTGGCAACGTCGTCACCACCCTCAACGCCGCCGCGCAGAAGGCCGCGTACGACGGTCTCAAGAACCGGGGCAAGGGCGCCGCCGTCGCGATCGACCCGAAGACCGGTGCGATCCTCGCCATGGCGTCGACGCCTTCGTACGACCCGTCGTCGTTCGCCGGCATCCTTCAGAAGGACGGCGACACCTTCGGCAAGCTCGACAAGAACAAGGACAAGCCGCTCACGAACCGCGCGCTGCGCGAGACGTACCCGCCGGGCTCGACGTTCAAGATCGTTACCGCGGCGGCGGCACTGGAGCACGGGCTCTACAGGGACCCCGACCAGAAGACCGACACCCCGCTGCCGTGGACCATGCCCGGCACGACGACGCCGCTGAAGAACGAGGGCAACATCCCCTGCAAGGACGCGACGCTGCGGGTGGCGCTGCGCTACTCCTGCAACACCGTCTTCGGCAAGGTCGGCGCGGACCTCGGCAACGACAAGATGCTGGAGACCGCGGAGAAGTTCGGCTTCAACAAGGAGCAGTTCACCCCGGTCCGTTCGAACGCGTCCGTGTTCTCCGACGACATGAACAAGTCGCAGACGGCGCTCTCGTCGATCGGCCAGTACAACACCGCGGCGACGCCGCTGCAGATGGCCATGGTGGCCTCCGCCGTCGCCAATGACGGCAAGCTCATGGAGCCGTACATGGTCAGTGACCTCCAGGCGCCGAGCCTCGACACGATCGAGCAGCACACGCCGAAGGAGCTGAGCCGGCCGCTGTCGGAGAAGAACGCCCAGATCCTCCAGTCGATGATGGAGACGGTCGTCAGCGAGGGCACCGGCACGAACGCGCAGATCCCCGGCTACACGGTCGGCGGAAAGACGGGTACCGCCCAGCACGGCCTCAACAACAGCGAGAAGCCGTACGCCTGGTTCCTTTCCTACGCGAAGGCCAAGGACGGCAGCTCCCCGGTCGCCGTGGCCGTGGTCGTCGAGGACGGCAGCGCGAACCGTGACGACATCTCCGGTGGCGGTCTGGCCGCACCGATCGCGAAGAGCGTGATGGAAGCGGTACTCAACAGCAAGAAGTGAGTCCGGTCACGTGTTCTTCACATCGGTGCACGTTGCGATACCGGTCCTGTATCGGGTCACGGTTCCGGGCAGGTCAGGCACGACAGGCCGGGTACGGTATGCCCGGACAGCACACCGCCCGACCCCGCACGGGTGACGGTCGGGACCGACGGAGAGGGCTGGTAGGTAACCATGGAAGAGCCGCGTCGCCTCGGCGGCCGGTACGAGCTGGGCCAGGTGCTCGGCCGTGGTGGCATGGCGGAGGTCTATCTCGCCCATGACACCCGGCTCGGCCGCACCGTGGCGGTGAAGACGCTACGCGCCGACCTCGCGCGCGACCCGTCGTTCCAGGCCCGGTTCCGCCGGGAGGCCCAGTCGGCCGCCTCGCTCAACCATCCCGCGATCGTCGCCGTGTACGACACCGGTGAGGACTACATCGACGGGACCTCCATCCCGTACATCGTGATGGAGTACGTCGACGGGTCCACGCTGCGTGAGCTGCTGCACTCCGGGCGCAAGCTGCTGCCCGAGCGCTCCATGGAGATGACGATCGGCATCCTCCAGGCGCTCGAGTACTCGCACCGCGCGGGCATCGTCCACCGTGACATCAAGCCGGCCAACGTCATGCTGACGCGGACCGGCCAGGTCAAGGTGATGGACTTCGGCATCGCCCGCGCCATGGGCGACTCCGGCATGACGATGACGCAGACGTCGGCCGTGATCGGCACCGCCCAGTACCTCTCCCCGGAGCAGGCCAAGGGCGAGCAGGTCGACGCGCGGTCCGACCTCTATTCGACGGGTTGCCTCCTCTACGAGCTGCTGACCGTCCGGCCGCCCTTCGTGGGCGACTCCCCGGTCGCGGTCGCGTACCAGCACGTGCGCGAGGAGCCGCAGCCGCCGAGCGTCTTCGACAGTGAGATCACGCCCGAGATGGACGCGATCGTCCTCAAGGCCCTCACCAAGGACCCGGACTACCGCTACCAGTCGGCGGACGAGATGCGCGCCGACATCGAGGCGTGCCTGGACGGGCAGCCGGTCGCGGCGACCGCGGCGATGGGCGCCGTCGGCTACGGCGGCCACCCCGACGACCAGCAGACGGCGATGCTGCACCCGCAGAACGGCGGCGGCCAGACGTCGATGCTGCCCCCGGTCAATCCGGACGACGGCGGCTACGGCTACGACGACCGCCCCGACCGGCGCCGTCAGAGCCAGGGCAAGAACCGTACGTCGACGATCCTGCTCGTCCTCGCGGGCGTCCTCGTCCTGGTCGGCGCGATCCTGATCGGCAAGTTCTTCATGGACGAGAGCGGCGGAAGCAACGCTCCGTTCGCGGCGCCCAAGTTCGTCGGCAAGACGGTCCCCGACGCCAAGCTCGCCGCCGACAACACGCACCTCAAGCTCGACGCCTCGAAGAAGGAGCCCTGCGACAAGTTCCCCAAGGGCCAGATCTGCTCGCAGAGCCCGGCCGCGGGAGCCGACGTCAAGAAGAACGACACCATCACGGTGGTGGTGTCGACCGGGGCGCCGAAGGTGGCGGTGCCGAACGTCATCGACCGCCAGGTCGACGTGGCAACGGCGAAGCTCGAGGGTGACGGCTACCAGTTCGTCGTCGAGACCGAGACGAGGGAGTCCAGCGCCGAACCGGGCACGGTCCTCGACCAGGACCCGCGGCCGGGCAAGGAAGTACAGAAGGGGAGCACCATCACCCTGACTGTCGCCAAGGAGAAGAAGCTTTCCAGCGTGCCGGACGTCTCCAACAAGACGTGCGAGGAGGCTACGAAGCAGCTCGCGGACAACGGCCTCAAGGCCAGCTGCACCGAGGAGGAGAACGCAGCCGAGGCCGGCAAGGTCTTCTCGCAGACCCCCGCCGCGGGCGGCACGGCAGAGCCGGGCTCCACGGTCTACCTGAAGGTCGCCAAGGCCGCCGCGCAGATCACGGTGCCCGGTGACATCGCCGGCAAGAGCCTGAAGGACGTACAGAAGCAGCTGACGGACCTCGGTCTCGTCCCGGCTCTGGCGCCCGGCTCACCCAACGACCCGAACGCGACGGTCGTGACGAGCCAGCCCGGCCCCAACTCGCCGGTGAACAAGGGCGACACGGTCACCCTGCTCACCACCCCGCCCAACAACCAGAACGGCGGCGGGGACAACGGCGGCGGCGGGCTCTTCGGAGGCGCTCGCGGCTAGCAGGCGCCCGCCAGCAACACAGAACCCCGGCACCGCGGAGGCGGTGCCGGGGTTCTGTCGTGCGGTGGTTCGGAGTTGTTACGTGCTGCGGTTCGGGTTCTTACGTGTGCTGACGGGGCGCCGTCAGCGCAGCTCGGGCGGAGGCGTCCGATCGCTGTCGACCTTGTCGACCCGCTCCAGCTCGCCCCACACCACGTAGCGGTACGTGGACGTGTAGACCGGCGTGCACGTCGTCAGCGTGATGTAGCGGCCGGGCTTCTTCACGCCCGACTCCTTGGGGACGGCTCCCAGGACCTTCACGTTGTACTTCGACGTCTCGGGGAGGATGTCGTACACCTTGTAGACGTACCACTTGTCCTTCGACTCGAAGACGATCGGGTCGCCCTTCTTGATCTTGTCGATGTTGTGGAACTTCGCGCCGTGGCCGTCCCGGTGCGCCGCGAGCGCGAAGTTGCCCTTCGCGTCCGCCGGCAGCGCGGACTTGACCGGGTCGGTGTAGTAGCCGGCGACACCGTCGTTGAGGATCTTCGACGAGGTGCCCTTCTCGACGAGCACTTCACCGTTCTTCATCGACGGAACGTGCAGGAAGCCGATGCCGTTCTTGGTGTCCAGCGCGCCGGGTCCGGGGTCGGACCACTGGTCGCGCACCTTGTCGCCCTGCTTGTGCGCGGCGCGGTCCGCGACCACGTTCGTCCACCACAACGAGTAGGCGACGAACAGGCCGAGGACCAGGCCCGCCGTGATGAGGAGCTCACCGAAGAGACTGACGGCGCCGGCGATGCGGCCACGGCCGCGTCGTGGCGCGGGCGGTGCCTCGCCGGCCCGCTCGTCGTGGTCGGTCGTCGCTGCCACTGCTTGTGCCCCGTCCCTGTCCCTGAACCTGTACCGCGGTACCTGTTACTTGCTGCCCCTGCGTGCCTTGCTGCCCTGCGTATGCCCAGCCGCTGCCCCGCTACTGCACGAGCGCGTCCGGCTTCCCCTTGCTGCGCGGCCGTTCCTCGACCATCTTGCCCCAGACGATCATTCGATACGTACTGGTGAATTCCGGCGTGCACGTGGTCAGCGTGATGTACCGGCCGGGGGCCGTGAACCCGGAGCCCTGGGGGACCGGATTGAGGACGGTCGTGTTGCTCGGCGGGGTCTGCGGAAGGATGCTCGTCATCTTGTACACGTAGTACGTGTCCTGCGTCTCGACGACGATCGGATCGCCCGGCTGGAGCCGGTTGATGTAGCGGAACGGCTCGCCGTGCGTGTTGCGGTGCCCGGCGACCGCGAAGTTGCCGGTCTTGGCGTTCGGCATCGCCGTCTCGATGCTGTCCTTGCCGTAGTGGCCCACCATTCCGCGGTCCAGGACCTTCGTCTTGCTGATGCCCTCGGCGATCGGCACGACGACGTCCAGCTTCGGGATGTGCATGATCGCGAAGCCCTGTCCGGGCGCGAACTTGTCCGGCTCGCGCTTGCCGTTCGCCCAGTCGTCCTGGAGATGGTGCGCCGCGCTGCCCGCCTGCTGGTGGGCCCGTATGTTCGACCACCACAGCTGGTACGTGACGAAGAGCAGCATCAGCACACCGATGGTGATGAACGTTTCGCCGATCGCCCGGCTGGCGACCTCACCGGTACTGGGCTTGCTCGCCCTGGCCGCCCTGCGCGCCTCCAGGCGACTGCGGGGCGGGGAGGCGGGCGCAGGGGTCTGCGTGGCCGCCGCCGAGTGCCTGCCGCCCTGCTTGGCGGCTTTCCTGCGCGCGGCCCGGCCACCGGTCACCACGGGCGCGGCGGAGCGCCCGCGCGCAGGAGTGCCGGAGCCGGACTCGGACTCGGTGCCGGACTCGCTGTCGGTCTCTGCGTCAGTGTTGGTGTTGGGGTCTGGGTAGGCGTCTGCGTCCGGCTCGCCTATTCGCCGGGGGTCCGCGGTCCGCAGGGCCACGGTCTCGTCGTCCGGGACGGGCCGCGGCGGGCTCGCCTCGTACTCACGGACGGGCGGTACGTACGAAGGCTGCGGTGTGTGCTGCACCTGCGGCGACTGTGGTGCGTGCTGCACCTGCGGCGTGTGCTGCTCGCCGCCGTACCAGTCCTGCGCGTAGCCCTGCGGGTCGTACCACTCCTGCTCCGGCTGGGGCGACGGATGGAGCGAGGGCTGGGCCTGAAGCGGCTGTTGAGGGTCCAGGTGGGGCTCCTGGGACCCGTCCGTGGCGTCCGCGGCGCGGAACCAGGGGGAGGGATGCTGCCCGGGCAGAGGATCGTTCAGCGGGTCGTCGAGCCGCTGAACGGCCGCCTCGAACGCGCCAGCAGCCTCGTACGGTTCCTGCTCGTACGAGGCTCCCTCACGCTCGGGGCGCAGGGCGGTCACGCCGAGGCCCTGCCCACGACCGGGGCGAGCCCGGCCGATCGTGCCACCGCGGTCTTGTCGCCGCAGGCGGCCAACCAGTTGGCCAGCATCAGGTGACCGTGTTCCGTGAGGACGGATTCAGGATGGAACTGCACGCCCTCGACGGGCAGTTCACGGTGGCGCAGACCCATGATGATGCCGTCCTCGGTGCGCGCGGTGACCTCGAGCTCGTCGGGCACGGTGTCCGGCTCGGCGGCGAGCGAGTGGTAGCGCGTCGCCGTGAACGGGTCCGGCAGCCCCGCGAAGACGCCCCTGCCCTCATGCCGCACCAGGGACGTCTTGCCGTGCAGCAGCTCGGGCGCGCGGTCCACGACACCGCCGTACGCGACCTGCATGGACTGCATGCCGAGGCAGACACCGAAGACGGGCACGCCGGTCGCCGCACAGTGGCGCACCATCTCGACGCAGACACCGGCCTGCTCGGGGGCGCCGGGGCCGGGGGACAGCAGCACGCCGTCGAAGCCGTCCTGCGCGTGCCGGGTCTCGACCTCGTCGTTGCGCAGCACCTCGCACTCCGCGCCCAGCTGGTACAGGTACTGGACAAGGTTGAAGACGAAGCTGTCGTAGTTGTCGACCACGAGAATGCGGCTGCGTCGCCTGTGCTCGCCCACTAGTTGTTCACCGTCACATCGTTGAAGGGGAGCAGGGGCTCGGCCCACGGGAAGACGTACTGGAACAGCACGTAGACCACCGCGAGGACGAGCAGAAGCGAGATCAGTGCCCTGATCAACGTGTTTCCCGGCAGATGCCGCCAGATCCAGCCGTACATGCCGTCCCTTCCGTCGCCGTACGGCAACAGACTAACGGCGCAGGGCCTCCGGTTTCCCGGCCTCTGCGGGCTGGGTGGCATCAAGGTGCGCCCAGACGATCAGCCGGTGGCTGTGACCCCACTCCGGCTCACACGTCGTCAGCGTGAGATAGCGGCCCGGCTCCGTGTATCCGGACTTGCGCGGCACCGGGTCGATGACGGCGACGTCGCTGGGCAGCGTCTTGTAGGGCTTGGTGTCGATGCGGTACGTGAACCAGGTCGTGCCGTCGGTGAGGACGACCGCGTCGCCGGGGCGCAGCTCGGGGAAGTCCTTGAACGGGTCGCCATAGGTGCGGCGGTGGCCGGCGACGGAGAAGTTCCCCTTCTGCCCGAGCTGCGCCGTCCCCGCGTAGTGGCCGAGGCCCTTCTTGAGGATGTCCGTGCCCGTCCCCTGGAGCACCGGTTTGTTCCACGTGAAACCGAGCCGCGGGATGTACATGACGGCGAACGGCTTACCGTCCTTGTAAGGGGAGGGAGACGGCGAGGGCGTCTGGGTCCGGCTCTGGTCCTGGGCAGGGCTCCGGCTCGGGGACGGCGACGGGCCCGGCCGGGGTTGTTCGACCGCCACCGATCCCTTGGACCACTGGTCCTGGAGGGAGTCGATCTGGTGGTCCATGGCACTGTCGGCCTTCACGCCGGTCCAGAACAGTACGTAGGCGACGAACAGCACGATCAGGGCGCCCACCGTGATGCACAGTTCGCTGAACGTCCTGACGACCACTCGGACCGACACAGGCTCCCCCAGGCGGCTACTCCACGGGCTTCGCGTAGTGGAGATCCACTGTGCCCGAGTAACCGGGAAGAGTCACCGCCCCGTCGTCCTCGACTTTCCACCCGAGCCCGTAGGCGTTGACGTAGAGCATGTAGTTCTGGATCTGGGGCGAGGCGGCGACCGCCTGCTTCAGCTTCTCCGGGTCCCCGACCGCGGTGATCTTGTACGGGGGCGAGTAGACGCGGCCCTGGAGGATCAGGGTGTTGCCGACGCAGCGCACGGCGCTGGTGGAGATGAGGCGCTGGTCCATGACTTTGATGCCCTGTGCGCCGCCGTTCCACAGGGCGTTGACGACGGCCTGGAGGTCCTGCTGGTGGATGACCAGGTCGTTGGGCTGGGGCTCGGGGTAGCCGGGGAGCTTGGCGGTGGCGTTCGGCGGGGCGTCGGCGAGCGTGACCGAGACGGCCTGTCCGCGCAGCTTCTTCGTGCCGGACGCCTTCTCCAGGGCGGACAGCTTGGCGTCCTCGGCCTTGGTGCCGGCGCCGCCGCGCTCGGTGAGAGCGTCTACGTCGTCACGGATCGCGCTGTTGGACTCCTCGAGCTGGCCGTTCTTGTGGCTGCGCTCCTGGATGAGGTCGGAGAGCTTCAGCAGCGAGGTGTCCGTGCGGATGTTGGTGCCCTTGGCGGTATTGAAGCTGGTGAAGAAGATCAGCCCGGCCAGGGCGAACACAGCCACGGTCAGCAACCGCACAGGACGCAAGCGCATGCGGGGGCGGCCCCCGCCGGGGGGCTCTTCCTGGGAGTCGGCAGAATTGCTCAACGTACCCTTATCTCCTTCAGCGCCGCGGAAGCACTACGCTAACGGACGCCCGGGGGAGCGCCGAGATTCCCCTTGTACGCTGCCCGGAGCCAGCCCACGTCCCCTGCGCGGCCACGCAGCGCATCGACAGGAGAGACCCTCGTGCCGAAGTCACGTATCCGCAAGAAGGCCGACTACACGCCGCCGCCGGCGTCGAAGCAGGCGGCGAACATAAAGCTGACCAATCGCGGCTGGGTAGCCCCGGTGATGCTCGCGATGTTCCTGATCGGGCTCGCCTGGATCGTCGTGTTCTACGTGACCGACGGCTCGCTGCCGCTGGACGCGCTCGGCAACTGGAACATCGTCGTGGGCTTCGGCTTCATCGCCGCCGGGTTCGGCGTTTCCACGCAGTGGAAGTAGCCCTGCTCCACGCAGCGGAGTAGCTCTGCCCCCAGCTATCCACTGAGTTATCCACAGCTGTTTCCACAGTGGGGAAAAGGTCGGAAGATCTGTGGATAACCCGCCGGGTGTTGACGCCGGTGTGACTGACGCACCGCAGCTCGCCCACATGTTCGCCCCTTGTCCTGGCTGGGGAAACCCAGGTCAGCGACAAGGGGCACACCTGTTCCCCACCGAGTGCACAGGATCCGGCACCGTCTGTGGACAACGTCGGTCACAGACCGAGCTCAAGTGAGCTGGGACGTCCTCACAAGCACAGTGACGACCACCACGGCGAGCACGAGTGCGCAGGTGCCGTACTGCACCAGCGAGCGGCGCTCCCTGGGCGCGTGGACCATCGCGTACCCCACGACCACACCGGCGACGAGACCACCGACGTGGGCCTGCCAGGCGATGTTGCCCCACGTGAACGTGAAGAGCAGATTCAGCGCGAGCAGGCCGATGACGGGCCGCATGTCGTAGTTGAGGCGCCGCACCAGCACCGCGGTCGCGCCCATGAGTCCGAAGACGGCTCCGGACGCGCCGAGGGACTGTCCGCTCGGATCCGCGATCGCATAGGTAAGCGCGCTGCCGGCCAGCCCCGAGACCATGTACAGCGCGATGTAGCGGGCCCTGCCGAGCGCCGCCTCCAGCGGACCGCCGAGCCACCACAGGCCCAGCATGTTGAACGCGATGTGCCACACCTCCTGGTGCGTGAACATCGACGTCACCAGGCGATACCACTCGCCGCCGGCCACGCCCTGATTCGGGACGTAGGGCGCGGGAGGCCAGGCCCCGACCAGAACGAGGTCGGAGAGGAGCCTGTCCGACACCTGGACCGCGATGAACACCGCCACGTTGATCCCGATCAGGATCTTCGTGACCAGGCGCGGATCGGCCGCGATCGTGCCGCCCGTGATCGTCCTCGGCCGGCTGGCCGCGGGGCCGTGCCCCGTACCAGAACCGCCCCGCACACAGTCCGGGCACTGGAAGCCCACCGAGGCGCTGACCATGCAGTCCGGGCAGATGGGCTTGTCGCAGCGGGCGCAGCGGATCCCGGTCTCGCGGTCAGGGTGCCGGTAGCAGCGGGGCGTGGCCTGCGCGTCCTGAGGACTCTGCGGACTGCCTGGCACCTGATCCATCGGAATCCCCTCGTACGAAACGTGCGCGGTCAACACATGACCCCGCCCATCCTTACGGATGAGCGGGGCGTATTGGTTCCCGTCGGCCGGGTTCCCCTCAGCGGGTCTCGACGACGACCGACTCGATGACCACGTCATTGACCGGACGGTCCGTACGCGGGTTGGTCTGCGCGGTCGCGATGGCGTCCACGACCTTCTGGCTGGCCTCGTCGACGACCTCGCCGAAAATGGTGTGCTTGCGGGTCAGCCAGGCCGTGGGCGACACCGTGATGAAGAACTGGGAGCCGTTGGTGCCCGGGCCCGCGTTCGCCATGGCCAGCAGGTACGGCTTGTCGAAGGCCAGGTCAGGGTGGAACTCGTCCTCGAACTGGTAGCCAGGACCGCCCGTGCCGTTGCCCAGCGGGTCACCGCCCTGGATCATGAAACCGCTGATCACCCGGTGGAAGACCGTGCCGTCGTAGAGCTTGTCCGTGGACTTCGCACCCGTCTCCGGGTTGGTCCACTCCCGCTCACCCCGAGCGAGCTCGACGAAGTTCTTGACCGTCTTGGGCGCGTGGTTCGGCAGCAGCCGGACTTCGATGTCGCCTTGGTTGGTCTTCAGGGTGGCGTAGAGCTGCTCAGCCACGATCTGCCTTCCGTTGCCTTCTGTGACGATCCGATCCTCGCACGCCCCCGTTGGCCCGTCGCCCGGCGGCAACCGCAGAATTTCCGGCCGAGTCGCCACCGAGGAGGCGCGCCGTACGGCGATCCGTGGCATTGTCGTCCGCAAGCCCCTCTTGCACCGTATTGATCAGCTATTGCCTGGAGTACCTCGGTACGCCCAATTGCGGCTTATACCCCGAATGCTCGCCCTCGCATGCCGCACCGCCGTCCGGCAGGCATGATCCGAAAAAGGGTGGATAGGTGAAAACCTGTACGCCACCGAGGAGGAGGATCCCGTGACCCGCATCGACAGCGTGCGCGCCGCGACCGGCTCGGCGAAGGACAGCGTGCTGCACGCCGCGGAAGTGGTGGCGCCCTACGCCGAGACGGCCAAGGACCGGGCCGCACTGTATGCGCAAGAAGCGCGCGTACGGCTAGCGCCCGTGATGTCGCAGGCTGCGCAGCAGACCCGCGACCAATACGACACATACCTCGCACCACATCTTGAACAGGCCCGCTCCCATGTGCCGCCGAAGGTCGACCAGGCCGCGCACGATGCGGCCGTCCGCACCAGGAAGGCCGCCCGCCAGGCCGCCGTCTACGCCAGGCCGCGGATCGAGCAGGCCGTGGCCGCCGCCCAGCCCGTCCGCGAGGAGGCGACGGCCCGCAGCGTCGCGGCGCTCGCCGCCCTGCGCGGGCAGGTGACACCGAAGGAGATTCGGAAGCTCGCCCGCAAGCACGAACGGCGAGCACGGGCCGGACGCGTCGCCAAGGGCTTCCTCATCGTCGGCGTCCTCGCCGGGGGCGCCTTCGCCGCCTGGAAGTGGTGGGACAAGCAGGCCAACCCGGACTGGTTGGTCGAACCGCCGGCCGCGACCGAGGTCCCGGACACCCCGCCCCTGTCATCGGTGGACGGCAGCGGCAAGAACGCCCTCGACCCCGAGGTCCAGGCCAAGCAGGCCGAAGCGGAGGCGGACGCCGCCGACCGCGACGACCGCGACTGAGCCTCGAACGAGCAGTAACGCCGTAGGGCGGGAGACCAGTGGTCTCCCGCCCTACGGCGTTCACGTGTTTCACGTGGAACCTGTGGAGCCTAGGAGATTCGAACTCCTGACATCTGCCTTGCAAAGGCAGCGCTCTACCAACTGAGCTAAGGCCCCGAAAACGACACGTCGAACCGGAAGAAGTGCGATCCGGTGCGCATCGCAGACCAGAGTACCGGGTCACCCCCCGGATCTCGCAAAAGGATTGGGGCTCCCGGTCCACAACCACTCTCCGTAAGATGCCCCACGTGGTTCGCGGCAGCGAACCGCCGTATTTGGGGAAGCGATGGGGAGACGCAATGGACGCCGCACAGCAGGAAGCTACCGCAAGAGCCCGGGAGCTCCAGCGAAACTGGTACGGAGAGCCGCTGGGGGCGCTCTTCCGTCGCCTCATCGATGACCTGGGCCTCAACCAGGCCAGGCTCGCGGGGGTTCTCGGCCTGTCCGCGCCCATGCTGTCCCAGCTGATGAGCGGTCAGCGCGCGAAGATAGGCAATCCGGCCGTCGTCCAGCGTGTCCAGCTGCTCCAGGACCTTGCGGGTCAGGTCGCCGACGGAAGCGTCAGCGCCGCCGAGGCCACCGAGCGCATGGACGAGATCAAGAAGTCACAGGGGGGCTCGGTGCTCACCAACACCGCGCAGACAACAACCAGTTCGGGCGCACCCACGGTCAAGCGCGTGGTCCGGGAGATCCAGTCGCTGCTGCGCTCCGTCTCCGCGGCCGGAGACATCATCGATGCGGCGGACACCCTCGCCCCGAGCCACCCGGAACTGGCAGAGTTCCTCCGGGTCTACGGAGCCGGGCGCACGTCCGACGCCGTGACCCACTATCAGGCGCACCAGAGCTGATCCCGGCCGCACGGTAGCGACATCGGGCCGGCCGCGACTCCCGCGGCCGGTCCTGGCCGCGGGACCATCCGAGAGGCCGGACGCGTCGTGACGGCCGAGGGGGGAGCGACGCACCACGATGGGTGAGGTCTTCGCCGGACGCTACGAACTGGCCGACCCGATCGGTCGCGGGGGAGCAGGCGCCGTATGGCGCGCCTGGGACCACCGGCGCCGCAGATATGTGGCCGCCAAGGTCCTGCTGCAGAGCGATGCCCACACCCTGCTCCGCTTCGTGCGCGAACAGGCACTGCGGATCGACCACCCCCACGTCCTCGCCCCGGCCAGCTGGGCCGCGGACGACGACAAGGTCCTGTTCACCATGGACCTGGTCGCCGGCGGCTCGCTGGCGCATCTGATCGGTGACTACGGGCCCCTGCCACCGTCCTTCGTGTGCCTCCTCCTGGACCAGCTCCTCGCCGGCCTCACCGCGGTGCACGCGGAAGGGGTCGTGCACCGTGACATCAAGCCCGCCAACATCCTTCTGGAGGCGACCGGCACCGCCCGGCCTCATCTGCGCCTCTCGGACTTCGGCATCGCGATGCGCAAGGGCGAGCCCCGGCTCACCGAGAACGACTATGTGGTGGGGACGCCCGGCTACTTCGCCCCCGAACAGGCGATGGGCGGTGAGCCGGACTTCCCGGCAGACCTGTTCGCCGTCGGTCTCGTCGCGCTGTATCTGCTCCAGGGCGCCCGGCCGGACTCCAGGGCCCTGATCGAACACTTCACCGACCACGGCACCCCTGGCGCGCCCCAGGGCATCCCCGGCCCCCTGTGGACCGTCGTGGCCGGTCTGCTGCAGCCTGATCCCGAAGCGCGTTTCCGTACCGCGACAGGCGCGCGCAAGGCCCTCCTGGCCGCCTCCGAACTGCTTCCTGAGCCCGGACCCGACGACGAACTGGTCGAGGTCTTCGATCAACTCGGCGCTCTCCCACCGGGGTTCACCCAGAGCGGCCCGACCACGACCTCCCTGGCCGTCGCACCCGGCCTCATACACGACCGGGGCCGGAGCCAGGGCACGAGCGGCCGTTCCACGACGCGGAAGCCCGGGCCGGGAGAGGCTCTGCCCCCACTCCCACCGGAACCCCCGACACCGGCACCGGCACCACCGCCGCCTCCGTATGCCCCCGTGGTGCCGGACGCCCCACCGGCGGGCCTGTCTGTCCCCGGCCCTGCCACCCCCGCACCCCTGGGGTCGGCATCCAACCCCTCACAGACCGGCCTGCGCGTGAGCGGTGCCCCCCTGGTGCCCAACACGTCTCGAACCGGCCTGCCCGGGACCGCCCCGTCGGGCACCGTCACGCCCGAGACCAGCACGCCCGAGACCAGCAGGCCCGAGACCAGCAGGCCCGAGACCAGCATGTCCGAGACCGGCAGCTTCCACCTGCCGCCGCCTCCTCCCGCGCAACCGCCCGCTCAGCCACTGCCGCAGCCCCCGGCACAGCGACTCGCGCAAACCTCTCCCGAGCCTCGGCCCATCACCCCCATCACAGCTCGCGACGCTCCCGAGTACGCCGCCCCACCACACCCCCGCCCCACAGCGCCACAAGCACCACCATCCGCCCCACCAACTCGCCCGCACCCCCACGAGCCCTCCCCCCACACTCCGCCCACGACCCCGGCCACCCAGCACTCCTACGCCGCTCCGGCTCCCGCTCCTGCCCTGGTGCCGGCGCCCGCTCAGCCTGTCTCTACCTCTACGTACACCGCCCAGAGCGTTCAGGTTCCACTCGTCGGCCACTCGAATCCTCGCGGCGCGGCCCCGAACCCGACCCCTCATCGGCGGGTGCGGAAACGACGGCCGGGACCGCCCGCAAAGGTGGCGATCCCGGTGCTTTTCGTTGCCTTGGTCAGTTTCGCGGTCGGCATCTGGGCGCTGACCCAGGCCTGAGAACCTGACGTCCCCCCGCCTACCCACCTACCAACCGGCGGGCGCCCGCCGGCGAGCGACATACGTCCATACGCCGAGCCCCAGCACCAGCACGGACCCCGTGCCGATCCCCGCGATCCCGAGGACCGTCATACGGTTCGTCCGGGTGGACCCGCCCTGCGCCGCCTGCCCGTCGCCCTGCCCGCCTGCCGAGGGCAACGATGCGCCCCCACCCTGCGCGGACCCGCGCTCAGCGGCGGCCCGGTCCGCGTCCGTGACCTGGAACGCTCCCGGATCCCGCACATACTCCGGCGCCGACGCCACGTCCCCCTGGACCGTCAGACGGAGCGTCAGCCCGGACTCCTTGTTCCCGAAGGTCCCCTTCATCTCCGGGGTGAGGGAGACCTTCAGGTAGTACCAGCCGGCGAACCGCACGCCCGCTTCGTCCGCGCGCGACAGATAGCGGTTCTCGTAGGCGACCGGAGGCAGGGAGTCCAGAGCCGCCGCAGAGGTCTCCCCTCCATACGAGGCGTCCTTCGAAGTGATCGGCGTCCGCGCCGGGTTGTACAGGGCGACAGTGAGCGCGCTCGGCACAAAGCCCCTACGGCCCGCGTCACCCGCCGAAGTACCGAGCTCGGCCTCGGTGAAGAGCTGCTGTCCCCACTCCAGCGGCACCCGGTAGAAGAGGGTCTGCCCCGGGCGGATCCGGTCCTTCCATACGCCTTGCCGCAGGCTCTGCGCGTCGTTGAACCCCGTGCCGCCGCGGCGTTCGGAGGGGATTCCGGCGGGCGGCCGTGGCGAAGCCGACGACCAGGCACCGGGCCCGGTGGTCGCGGGCGGCGACTTGAGCGCGGGCTCCGAGAAGACGCTCAGCTCCAGGTCCCAGCGCTCCCGGGTGGAATCCGGCGCCGTTTTGCGCGCGACGACCACGTCATACGTACCCGCGTCCTGACAGCGCCCACCGCCCTCCCGTACAACCCTCTCCGCGGTGGCGGCTATCGGCCTCGGATATTCGGCGGAGCGGAACGCCGCGACCTCGGAGTCACAGCGATTGCCCTGCCGGTCCTGCAGGGTCACGGAAACGCTGTCGTTGAACGCCACCTTCACGTCCGCCCTGACCTTCGGCACCGCCACCACCGAGACATACGTATCGGAGGATCCGTCCAGGTCGACACGGTAATAACGCGTGCCGGCCGCGCCCTTCGCACCCGACCCACTGCCGAGCCCGGTGCCCTTCACCCCCGCCTCGATGGAGCTCCGATACGTCTCCCCGGCCTTGAGCTCCGCCGCATCCGTACTGGTCAACTCGCCCTGGACGCTCTTCGCCCCGTCTGCGAAGACATACGGAGCCGAGTCCCCCGCCACCGCGGCCCCTGGCAGCGCCACCACCGCGACCGGCACGGCCACCGCGCACACCGCCGCCTTGAGTGCCGACACCGGCCGTCCAAACCCGCGCCTCACCAGGCGCCGCCCCATGCGCCGACTCATCACGCGCCCCCTCGTCGCCCCGCCATCGCCTCATCGCCGGACGACCATCCTGCCGCCAGAGCCCCGCACACCCCACCGGCATTCGCCAAAGCAAGCGAATAATTTACTCAAGCGAATAGCCGGCCCCGGAACCGACTGCGCACCCGCTCCCCGGACAGCACAAAGCCCCGACCGCGCATGCGATCGGGGCCTTGAAGAGACTGTCGTCGATACTCACGAACCCGTGGGTACGGAGTCAGTCGCCTCCGTCCACAGATCCTGCTCGGCGCGATCCGCCTGGATCTGGCGGTACACGAGGAGCCCGCCGATGGCGGCCAGTGCGACCAGGAGAAGCTTCTTCACCGCGCGACCTCGTCTTTCTTTGACGTAGGGGACCTCTGGCGCCCGACTATACACACCGACCGATACCGATCGGTGACCTGCACCCGGGCCCAACTCCCGCACCCCGCCGACCAATCGAGCCGGATGACGGCACCCTGATCACACTTCGCAGAATGTGAAATTAGGGGTGATGACGCTCACACAGGGCGATTGCGCCCATCCGAGTGGTGTTCATCTGAACATCGTCGCGCCACGGGCGTCGGTCCCCCACTCCGGAGCCCGCATACACATCATGAGGAAAGTACGCAAATCGCCCAACCCGAAAGTGAGGGATCATGGCCACCAACAAGGTCATCAAGCTGTGGACCGTCCTCATCACCGCCTTCTTCGCGGTGCTGACCGCGATGGGTCTCACCTCCCCGGCCACCGCGGCCACGCCCGTACAGCAGACGGAGGGCACCCGCAACGCGGCGGTAAGCACCCCCGCCGCCACCGCCGTCCAGGCTCCCTGGGCCTTCAAACGGTCGCTGCCTCCCACCATGAAGCAGCGCATCCGCGCCGAGGCCCACGGTTCCTCCCCCAGCTGCCGCCACCGCCCGCCGGTCGACACGGAGTCCGGGAACGAGTTCGACGAGACCCCGGCAGGCGTCAGCGCGCTCCACTCACAGTCGTAACGACCGCAGTACGTGAAGCAGTACGTGAAGCAGTACGTACAGATGAAGCACCACCAGCAGTGACAGCAGCGGTACCGAAAGCGGCAACGGCAAGACAGCCGGCCCTGAAGGACCGCAGCAGACCCTTCGCAGCAAAAGCTCCACCGCAAGAACAGCCGGCGAGGAAGACCGACAGGTACCACCGGCAGGCCCCACCGCAAGAGAAACGGCCGCCAGCACGGTTCATCGGCCCAGGCCGACAGCGCCACTCAGTACGGCCGGCACGACGAGTACGACCACACAGACCAACGCATCACCCGCATCACCCGCACCACAGCAGCGCGGCACCGCAGAGACACGGCGGCACCCGGCAGCGCTTCACCAGCGCAGCCACGCCCCGAACCTGCCCGCCGCACTCCAGGTTCAGACGGCACCAACCCGCAGGCAGAGCGCCCTACCGCCAGACCGCGCTCCCGCGCCCTCGACCTTTCATGACCCCGGCCGCCACAGGCTGAGGGTCTTCTCGGCGTGCGCCCGCCATCATCGGGCGCTGTACCTCCCGGCGCGCAGGCCAGGCGGCTGCCGTATGCACGGCACAGCACCACAGCCCCGCCCGCTCGCCCCGCCGTCCCCCTGTAGACGCCAAAAACCCCCAACCACAATGGGTTGAGGGTTTCTGTCTTGTGGGGCTAACAGGATTTGAACCTGTGGCCTCATCCTTATCAGGGATGCGCTCTAACCAACTGAGCTATAGCCCCGCCGCGCTTTGCGGTGTGTGTCCCGCGCGCTGACCTCTGAAGATTAGCGCACGACCCGGCCAGTCCCAAAATCGATACCTGGGACCCCGCCTCACCGGCCCAAACGCCTGTGGAGCGCACCCCCGTCAGGGAATGCGCTCCACAGGTGTCACAGCGACTGAACCGACGAAAGAGACTGCTGCTCGGCTGCTACTCGTCCTCGGCGAGGGTCAGCTCGACGCCGCCCACGAAACCCGCGGAGAGGTTGTAGATGAACGCGCCGAGCGTGGCCAGAGCCGTCGCGAGGACGACGTCGATGACCGCGATGATCGAAGTGAAGATCAGGACGCGCGGCAGCGACAGGAACGACTGAAGGTCGAAGCCGTTGGACTCGTTCGAGCCCGTGGCCTCGGAGATCGTGCCGCCCACGGTCGAGAAGACGCCCATGGCGTCCATGACCATCCACAGCACCGCAGCCGCGACGATCGTGCAGATGCCGAGCGCGATGGAGAGCAGGAAGCTGACCTTCATCACCGACCACGGATCGGCCTTGGCAACCCTCAGGCGCGCCTTGCGCGTACGAGGCGTCGTGCGGGCCCCCGTACGCGGCCTGCGGACCGCTCCGGCCGGCGGAGCCGCCTGGTAGGCCTGCGGCGGGTGGTACGGCTGCTGGGGCTGCTCGGGCTGCGGCCGCTCCCCGGGCAACGCCCCGTCCGTGCCGGCCGCGTACTGCTGCGTCTGCGGACCTCGGGTGTCCGTCACAGTTCCCCCCTGGGATCCATGAGACTCGGGCGAGTCGTTCGAGTCAGTGGCGGGGCCACGGCCGCCGTCCGTTTCCGTGCCGGTGGATCCGGCGCCCGTGGCTCCGCTCACGATGACTCACTCCTCGCGCTACTCGGCCGTGGACTCCGTGCCCTCGTCCGTTTCGACAGCCGCCTCGACCTCGACGGTCTCGTCGACGATGACGTCACCGTCGACCTCCTCCGCCTCGCGACCGGCCTCGGCGTTACGAGCGATACCGACCACGGCATCGCGCTTGCCCAGGTTGATCAGTTGGACGCCCATGGTGTCACGGCCCGTCTCCCTGACCTCGTTGACTCGCGTGCGAATCACACCGCCGGACAGCGTGATGGCGAGGATTTCGTCGGTCTCCTCGGTCACCAGCGCGCCCACGAGCGATCCGCGGTCTTCCACGATCTTGGCGGCCTTGATACCGAGGCCACCGCGGCCCTGGACGCGGTACTCGTCGACGGCGGTCCGCTTCGCGTACCCGCCGTCGGTGGCGGTGAACACGAACGTACCCGGCCGGACGACATTCATCGAGAGCAGCTGGTCACCCTCGCGGAAACTCATGCCCTTCACGCCGGATGTGGCGCGGCCCATCGGGCGCAGCGCGTCGTCCGTGGCGGTGAAGCGGATGGACTGCGCCTTCTTGCTGATGAGCAGCAGGTCGTCCTCGGCGGAGACCAGCTCGGCGCCGATCAGCTCGTCGTCGGAACCGTCCTCCGTCTCGCGGAGGTTGATGGCGATGACGCCGCCCGCGCGGGGCGAGTCGTAGTCCTTGAGGGGGGTCTTCTTCACGAGGCCGCCCTTTGTGGCGAGGACCAGGTAAGGAGCCGCTTCGTAGTCGCGGATCGCGAGGATCTCGGCGATCGCCTCGTCCGGCTGGAAGGCCAGCAGGTTGGCCACGTGCTGGCCGCGCGCGTCACGGCCGGCGTCCGGGAGCTCGTAGGCCTTCGCGCGGTAGACGCGGCCCTTGTTCGTGAAGAACAGCAGCCAGTGGTGCGTCGTCGACACGAAGAAGTGGTCGACGATGTCGTCTTCCTTGAGCTTCGTGCCGCGTACGCCCTTGCCACCGCGCTTCTGCGAGCGGTAGTCGACCGTCTTGGTGCGCTTGACGTAGCCGCCGCGCGTGATGGTGACGACGATGTCCTCTTCGGCGATCAGGTCCTCCATGGACATGTCGCCGTCGAAGGGCACCAGCTTGGAGCGTCGGTCGTCGCCGAACTTCTCGACGATCGCCGCGAGTTCCTGGCTGATGATCTGGCGCTGGCGCTCCGGCGAGGCCAGGATCGCGTTGTACTCGTTGATCTTGAGCTGCAGTTCGTCGTGCTCGGCGACGATCTTCTGGCGCTCCAGGGCGGCCAGTCGGCGCAGCTGCATCTCGAGGATGGCGTTGGCCTGGATCTCGTCGATCTCCAGGAGGCCCATCAGGCCCTCACGGGCGATCTCGACGGTGTCGCTGCGCCGGATGAGCGCGATGACCTCGTCGATGGCGTCCAGGGCCTTCAGGAGGCCGCGCAGGATGTGGGCGCGCTCCTCGGCCTTGCGCAGGCGGAACTTCGTACGGCGGACGATGACCTCGACCTGGTGGCTCACCCAGTGGCGGATGAAGGCGTCCAGGGAGAGGGTGCGCGGCACGCCGTCGACGAGCGCCAGCATGTTGGCGCCGAAGTTCGTCTGCAGGTCGGTGTGCTTGTAGAGGTTGTTCAGGACGACCTTGGCGACGGCGTCGCGCTTCAGGACGATGACCAGGCGCTGGCCCGTACGGGAGGACGTCTCGTCGCGGACGTCGGCGATGCCGCCGACCCTGCCGTCCTTCACGAGGTCGGCGATCTTCTGCGCGAGGTTGTCCGGGTTGACCTGGTACGGGAGTTCGGTGACCACCAGGCACTGGCGGTTCTGGATCTCCTCGACCTCGACGACCGCGCGCATCGTGATGGAGCCACGGCCGGTGCGGTACGCCTCCTCGATGCCCTTGCGGCCCACCACAAGGGCGCCGGTCGGGAAGTCGGGGCCCTTGATGCGCTCGATGAGCGCGTCCAGGAGCTCCTCGTGGGATGCCTCGGGGTTCTCCAGGCACCACTGGGCACCGGCCGCGACCTCGCGCAGGTTGTGCGGCGGGATGTTGGTGGCCATGCCGACCGCGATACCGGCCGAGCCGTTGATCAGCAGGTTCGGGAAGCGGGCCGGCAGGACGGTCGGCTCCTGGGAGCGGCCGTCGTAGTTGTCCGTGAAGTCGACGGTCTCCTCGTCGATGTCGCGGACCATCTCCATGGACAGCGGCGCCATCTTGCACTCGGTGTAGCGCATGGCGGCTGCGGGGTCGTTGCCCGGAGAGCCGAAGTTTCCGTTCGAGTCCACCAGCGGCATACGCATCGACCACGGCTGCGCCAGGCGGACCAGGGCGTCGTAGATCGAGGAGTCGCCGTGCGGGTGGTAGTTACCCATGACGTCGCCGACGACGCGGGCGCACTTGTAGAAGCCCTTCTCGGGCCGGTAGCCGCCGTCGTACATCGCGTAGAGCACGCGGCGGTGGACGGGCTTGAGGCCGTCCCGCACGTCGGGCAGCGCACGCGACACGATGACGGACATCGCGTAGTCGAGGTACGAGCGCTGCATCTCGGTCTCGAGCCCGACGGGCTCGATGCGCTGGGCACCCTCCTCGGGCACCTCGGTCTCGACACTCACGCTGATCTCGACGCCGTCGTCAGGCGCAGGGGGCATGTTCTCGTCGGTCATTGCTGGTGAAGATCCTTTCTGATGCGGTCAGCTGAGACCGACTCAGATGTCGAGGAAGCGGACGTCCTTGGCGTTGCGCTGGATGAACGAGCGGCGCGCCTCGACGTCCTCACCCATCAGGACGGAGAACAGGTCGTCCGCCTGGGCGGCGTCGTCGAGGGTGACCTGGCCGAGCACGCGGTGGTCGATGTCCATCGTGGTGATGCGCAGCTCCTCGGCGTTCATCTCGCCGAGACCCTTGAAGCGCTGGATCGAGTCCTCGCGGACCCGCTTGCCCTGCTGACGGCCGAGCTCGAGCAGGGCGTCGCGCTCGCGGTCCGAGTACGCGTACTCGAAGTCCTCACGGCCCCACTTGATCTTGTAGAGCGGCGGGCGCGAGAGGTACACGTAGCCGGCCTCGACGAGGGGCCGCATGAAGCGGAACAGGAAGGTCAGCAGAAGGGTGTTGATGTGCTGGCCGTCGACGTCGGCGTCCGCCATCAGAATGATCTTGTGGTAGCGGAGCTTCTCGATGTCGAAGTCCTCATGGACTCCGGTGCCGAAGGCGGAGATCAGTGCCTGGATCTCCTGGTTCTGCAGGATCTTGTCGATCCGCGCCTTCTCGACGTTCAGGATCTTGCCTCGGATGGGCAGGATGGCCTGGTACTGCGGGTTGCGGCCGGACTTGGCCGAGCCGCCGGCGGAGTCACCCTCGACGATGAAGATCTCGCACTTGGTGGGGTCGTTCGACTGGCAGTCGGAGAGCTTGCCCGGCAGCGACGCACTCTCAAGGAGGCCCTTGCGGCGCGTCAGGTCGCGGGCCTTGCGAGCCGCCACGCGCGCGGTGGCCGCCTGGATGGACTTGCGGATGATGTCCGCGGCCTCCACCGGATTCCGGTCGAGCCAGTCCGTGAGGTGCTCGTGCACGACCTTCTGGACGAAGGTCTTCGCCTCGGTGTTGCCCAGCTTGGTCTTGGTCTGGCCCTCGAACTGCGGCTCGCCGAGCTTGATCGAGATGATCGCCGTCAGACCCTCGCGGATGTCGTCACCCGTGAGGTTGTCGTCCTTCTCGCGCAGCAGCTTCTTGTCGCGCGCGTACCGGTTGATGAGACCGGTGAGCGCGGCCCGGAAGCCCTCTTCGTGCGTGCCGCCCTCGTGCGTGTGGATGGTGTTGGCGAAGGAGTAGACGCCCTCGCTGTAGCCGTTGTTCCACTGCATCGCGACCTCGACGGAAAGGAGCCTCTCCTTGTCCTCGGCCTCGATGTCGATCACCGACGGATGTACCACGTCCCCCTTGCGGGAGTTCAGGTACTTCACGAAGTCGACGATGCCGCCTTCGTAGTGGTACGTGACGGTCTTGACCTCGGACTTCTCGTCCGCGCCGGCCTCGTCCGCCCCCGTCACGGCCTTCGCCGACTCGCGCTCATCAGTGAGTTTGATCGTCAAACCCTTGTTGAGGAACGCCATCTCCTGGAAACGCCGCGAGAGCGTCTCGAAGGAGTAGTCGGTCGTCTCGAAGATGTCGCCGTCGGCCCAGAAGGTGACCGAGGTACCGGACTCCTCAGTGGCCTCGTGCTGGGCGAGCGTGGCCGTCGGGACGCCCAACTTGTAGTCCTGCGTCCAGCGATGGCCGTCGGTCTTGACCTCGACGGCCACCCGCGTGGACAGCGCGTTCACCACGGAGACGCCCACGCCGTGCAGACCACCGGAGACCGCGTAGCCGCCGCCACCGAACTTGCCGCCCGCGTGCAGGACGGTGAGCACGACCTCGAGGGCCGGCTTGCCCTCGGACGGGACGATGCCCACCGGGATGCCGCGGCCGTTGTCGACGACGCGTACGCCGCCGTCGGCGAGGATCGTGACGTCGATGGTGTCCGCGTGCCCCGCCAGCGCCTCGTCGACCGAGTTGTCGACAACCTCGTACACGAGGTGGTGCAGGCCGCGCTCGCCGGTGGAGCCGATGTACATGCCGGGCCGCTTGCGGACCGCGTCCAGACCCTCGAGGACGGTGATGGCGCTGGCGTCGTACGACGAGGTTGCCTCGCCGGAGGACGTGGTCGCCTCCGCGGGGGCCTCGCCGACGGCGTCGGCGGCAGTGGACGGGATGTTCTCGTTGGGGTTGCCGGAATCGGCCACGAAGCGCCCTTTCTGGCACAGCACAAGCCAAGCTCCCGGCGGTGGCCGGAGCGGCTGCGTCGTTCAGCGATAGTCAGCGTTGCTCGGTGCGTCCCACAAGTGGGGCGGGATTAGCTCTCAGTCTACCGGTAGCGCTGACAGTGATGGGGGTTTGCCGGTACCTGAGTCCGCATGTGCCGCCCTGAACCGGCCTCCGCCGACTCCCCATATGCGTCCCGGGGCTCCAAGAGGCTCACAGAGGCACTCAGCGCTTCCGGGCGTCAACCGGGTGTCAACCCCCGGCCACTGGGCCCCCGGACTCACCCGTAGGTGTCGCCGGGGCCCTTGCTTCCGGGGGCGCGCAGGGGGCCGAAGCGGCGGGCGGGGCCGTTGGGTCCCTGGATCTTCAGAAGCCGTACGGTGCCGTGTCCGAGGTCCTCGTTGAGCCGCGCCACCAGCTGCGGGGCCAGCAGACGCAGCTGCGTCGCCCAGGCCGTCGAATCGCACTGGACGGTCAGGACGCGCTCGTCCTCGTCGTACTTCAGGGGCTCGGAGTGCTTGGCGAGGTCCTCGCCCACGATCTCCGGCCAGCGGCCCATGACACCGCCGACGGCGGCCGGCGCCTCCCAGCCGCGCTCGGTGATCAGCCGGTTGATCGCCGCGCCGAACGCGACGGGGTCGCGGCCGTCGGCACGCGCCCCGGACCTCAGTCCGCCGCCGCGCCGGGCCTGCTTCTTCTGCTGGTCGGCCACTCCACGCGCGCGTGCCTGCTCCTTCGCCGCGCGCAGGGCCACGCGCGCGAGGTCGACGCCGGACGGCTCAGGCGCCTTCCGCGGGGCGTCCTTGGGTGTGTTCTCGCTCATACCCGCTCCACCATGCCTTCGGACACCGCGTACCGCGTGCCCGCCAGGACGCCCGGCACGTCGTCGTCCACCGCGGCCGTCACCAGGACCTGCTCGCCGGGGGCGACCAGTTCGGCGAGGCGCTCCCTGCGCCGCGCGTCGAGCTCCGCGAAGACGTCGTCGAGGACGAGCACCGGTTCGTTCCCCTCGGCTCGCAGCAGGTCGTACGAGGCCAGGCGCAGCGCCAGCGCGTACGACCAGGACTCGCCATGGCTGGCGTACCCCTTCGCCGGCAGCTGGCCGAGCTTGAGGATCAGGTCGTCGCGATGCGGTCCGACGAGGGTCACGCCCCGCTCGATCTCCTGTTTGCGGGCCGCTTCGAGGGCGGTCATCAACTGCTCGTAGAGCTCTTCGCGCGCGTGGCCGTCGATTTCGGGCGAGGACGGCTTGTAGTCCAGGGCCAGCGGGCCGCCGCCGGGGGCCAGCTGCTCGTACGCCTTGTCGGCGAGCGGCTGCAGCATGGCGATCAGGTCGAACCGCTGCGCGAGCAGCTCGGCGCCCACACGCGCGAGGTGCTGGTCCCACACGTCGAGGGTCGACAGGTCCATGGACCGGCCGCCGTGCCTGCGGGCGAGCGCGGCCGATTTGAGGAGCGTGTTGCGCTGCTTGAGCACGCGGTCGTAGTCCGACCGGACGCCGGCCATGCGCGGGGAGCGGGCGGTGATCAGCTCGTCGAGGAAGCGGCGGCGCTCACCGGGGTCGCCCTTGACGAGTGCGAGGTCCTCGGGCGCGAACAGCACAGTGCGCACGATGCCGAGCACGTCACGGGGTCTGACCTGTGAGGATCGGTTGATCCTGGCGCGGTTCGCCTTGCCCGGGTTGAGTTCGAGCTCGATGAGCTGCTGGCGCTCGCCCTGCCGGACGGCGGCCCGGATGACGGCGCGCTCGGCGCCCATGCGGACCAGCGGCGCGTCCGAGGAGACCCGGTGGCTGCCGAGGGTGGCGAGATAGCCGACGGCCTCGACGAGGTTGGTCTTGCCCTGCCCGTTCGGGCCCACGAAGGCGGTGACGCCCGGATCGAGAGGGACCTCGACCCGGGCGTACGAGCGGAAGTCGGCCAGTGACAGATGCGTCACGTGCATGATCGTTCGCCGACCTCCCCCAAGGTGTGGAGCGGATGTGGATTACTTCGTCGTGGAGCTTCGTGAATGCGTTGTGGGCTCGGCCTGTGGGCTAGCTCTTCTCGACTGCGTGGCCGCCGAACTGGTTGCGCAGGGCGGCGATCATCTTCATCTGCGGCGAGTCGTCCTGGCGCGAGGCGAAGCGGGCGAAGAGCGACGCGGTGATGGCGGGCAGCGGCACCGAGTTGTCGATGGCCGCCTCGACGGTCCAGCGGCCCTCACCGGAGTCCGCCGCGTATCCCCGCAGCTTGTTCAGGTGCTCGTCGTCGTCCAGCGCGTTGACCGCCAGGTCGAGCAGCCAGGAGCGGATGACCGTGCCTTCCTGCCAGGAGCGGAAGACCTCGCGGACGTTCTCCACGGAGTCGACCTTCTCCAGGAGCTCCCAGCCCTCGGCGTAGGCCTGCATCATGGCGTACTCGATGCCGTTGTGGACCATCTTCGCGAAGTGGCCCGCGCCGACCTTGCCCGCGTGGACGGAGCCGAATTCGCCCTCCGGCTTGAGGGCGTCGAAGATCGGCTGGACCTTGGCGACGTTCTCCTTGCTGCCGCCGTACATCAGCGCGTAGCCGTTCTCCAGGCCCCAGACACCACCGGAGACGCCGCAGTCGACGAAGCCGATGCCCTTGATGCCCAGCTCTACGGCGTGCTTCTCGTCGTCGGTCCAGCGCGAGTTGCCGCCGTCGACCACGACGTCGCCCGGCTGAAGGAGGTCGGCGAGCTCGTCGACGGTGGCCTGGGTCGGACCGCCGGCGGGCACCATCACCCACACCACACGCGGGCCCTTGAGCTTGTCCACAAGCGCTCCGAGGCTGTGGACGTCCGCGAGGTCCGGATTGCGGTCGTATCCGATGACGGTGTGGCCTGCGCGGCGGATGCGCTCGCGCATGTTGCCGCCCATCTTGCCGAGACCGACGAGACCGAGCTCCATCAGGTGGTTCCTTAAGTTGCGACGGGGCGTGAGGTGGTGCGTGAGGCACTCCCGCACCTGTGTTCCGAGCCTAAACCTGGGGGTACCACCCACGCCTTTCGGACAGTGGGGGGAACTCACGCACGCCCGCGGGCATGGCCGCCTGGCGAACGCCCGGCGGCCATGCCCTGTGGAGCGTCAGCCCGACAGCCGCACCGGCATGATCAGGTACTTGTACGCGTCGTCCGCTTCGGCGTCCACGGCGGGCCTGCCGCTGAGCAGCGCCGGCTTCGTGGAGGTCGTGAAGGAGAGCTGGGCGACCGGGGAGTCGATCGCGCTCAGACCGTCCAGAAGGAACGTCGGGTTGAAGGCGATCGAGATGTCGTCCCCGTCGAGCTGGGCGTCGACCCTTTCCACAGCCTGTGCGTCGTCACTGGAGCCGGCCTCCAGGATCAGCACGCCCTGCTCGAAGCTGAGCCGCACCGGGGTGTTCCGCTCCGCGACGAGGGCCACGCGCTTGACTGCCTCCACGAAGGGGGCGGTCTCGATCACGGCCACGGAGTTGAACTCCGTCGGGAACAAGGTGCGGTACTTCGGCAGGTCGCCCTCGAGCAGACGCGTCGTCGTACGGCGGCCCGCGCCCTCGAAGCCGATGAGACCCTCACCGGCGCCGGAGCCCGACAGGGCCAGGGTGACCGTGTCACCGCTCGTGAGCGCCTTGGCGGTGTCCAGGAGCGTCTTGGCGGGCACCAGGGCGACCGCGGACGCCTCGGGGTCCTCCGGCTTCCACAGGAACTCGCGGACCGCGAAGCGGTAGCGGTCGGTGGACGCGAGAGTGACCGTGTCGCCCTCGATCTCGATGCGCACACCCGTGAGCACCGGCAGCGTGTCGTCACGGCCGGCGGCGATGGCCACCTGGGCCGCGGCGGAGGCGAAGACCTCACCGGGGACTGTGCCCGTCGCGGTCGGCATCTGCGGCAGCGCCGGGTACTCCTCCACAGGCAGGGTGTGGAGTGTGAATCGCGAGGAGCCGCAGACCACGGTCGCTCGTACACCGTCTGTGGAAATCTCCACCGGACGGTTCGGCAGGGCACGGCAGATGTCCGCCAGGAGCCGGCCGGAGACGAGGACGGTGCCCTCCTCGTCGATCTCCGCGTCGACCGAGACCCGGGCCGAGACCTCGTAGTCGAAGCTCGACAGGCTCAGTGCGCCCTCCTCGGCCTTCAGGAGAAGGCCCGCGAGGACAGGCGCAGGCGGTCGAGCCGGGAGGCTGCGCGCCGCCCAGGCCACTGCCTCCGCGAGTACGTCGCGTTCCACCCGGATCTTCACCGTAAGCCGCCTCCTGCTGTTGCTGGCTGCTCTCGCCCTGCGTTGGTCTTCGGTCTTCGTCGTGTGACTCGGTGTCGCTCAGCCGCCACATGGGAAGGACACCGGGGAACAGTCTGACGTACGGCGCTGACAGTCGTTGCCGCTCGGGGTCAAGTCGTGCCGAGGCGCGGTTGGCCACCGGACCCCGAGTTGTGCACAGCCCCCACTTCAATCCTGATTCCCAGCTCTCTCTAGTTGGGAGTAGTAGTAGGGGCTGTGGAAACCGTGGATAACTGTCTTTTCGCAGGTCAGACTCGGTTTTTTGTCCACCGGGCCTGTGGGCGCGAGCGGTGGACAACCGGGGTTCTCTGTGGACGGGGAAAAGTTCTGCACACCCGATGCACAGGCAGGGGCCACTTCTCCCCAGGACTGTCCCCAGCTTTTCCCCGGTTCCCCACAGCCCAACCACACCCCTTGATGTGACGCCTTTCACTCGGCACGGTGATCCCGCACGTTGTGTTGCCGAACAGTGGACAGCCGTGTGGAGAAGCCGCCCGCAGCTGTGCACAAGGGCCTCTGACCTGTGGGTCGACGGTGGACAACGAAACCCACACCCTGTGGAAGAAAATCTTGTCCACACCCTGTGGAGATCTTTTGTCCACGAATCCACAGCCGCCTGACCTGGTCTGATGGTCATTCAGCGCGGCGGGCTGTGGACACAGTCTGGACAACTTGGCAGTCCCCAGGGTGTGGACGCAAGAAAGTCAGCACATCTGTGGAGAACACCCGTAACCAGGGGCGGGAATCGAACACCGCATCCGTTCGCGCCGTCGGGACACAACGAAGAAGGGCGCCCCAGGAGTTGTCCCGGGGCGCCCTTCGACGGCGTACAGAGGGTCCGAAGGCTGCTGTCAGCCGTTCTTGATGCGGTTGGTGAGCTCGGTGACCTGGTTGTAGATGGACCGCCGCTCGGCCATCAGCGCGCGGATCTTGCGGTCCGCGTGCATGACGGTCGTGTGGTCGCGGCCGCCGAACTGTGCCCCGATCTTGGGCAGGGACAGGTCGGTCAGCTCACGGCACAGGTACATCGCGATCTGGCGCGCCGTCACCAGGACGCGGCTGCGCGAGGATCCGCACAGGTCGTCCACCGTCAGGCCGAAGTAGTCCGCGGTTGCCGCCATGATCGCCGTCGCCGTGATCTCGGGGGCCGAGTCCTCGCCGCCGGGGATCAGGTCCTTGAGGACGATCTCCGTCAGACCGAGGTCCACCGGCTGCCGGTTCAGCGACGCGAACGCCGTGACCCGGATCAGCGCCCCCTCCAGCTCGCGGATGTTGCGCGAGATGCGGGACGCGATGAACTCGAGGACCTCCGGCGGAGCGTTCAGCTGCTCCTGCACCGCCTTCTTACGAAGGATGGCGATACGGGTCTCCAGCTCGGGCGGCTGGACGTCGGTGATCAGACCCCACTCGAAGCGGTTGCGCAGCCTGTCCTCCAGGGTCACCAGCTGCTTGGGCGGCCGGTCACTGGAGAGAACGATCTGCTTGTTCGCGTTGTGGAGCGTGTTGAAGGTGTGGAAGAACTCCTCCTGCGTCGACTCCTTGTCCGCGAGGAACTGGATGTCGTCGACAAGAAGGATGTCCATCTCGCGGTACCGCTTGCGAAAGCTGTCGCCCTTGCCGTCGCGGATCGAGTTGATGAACTCGTTCGTGAACTCCTCGGAGCTCACGTAACGCACGCGCGTGCCCGGGTACAGACTGCGCGCGTAGTGACCGATCGCGTGCAGCAGGTGGGTCTTGCCGAGACCTGACTCCCCATAGATGAAGAGGGGGTTGTACGCCTTCGCCGGCGCCTCGGCGACGGCGACCGCGGCCGCGTGCGCGAAACGGTTCGAGGCACCGATGACGAAAGTGTCGAAGAGGTACTTCGGGTTCAGTCGCGCGGTCGGCTCGCCGGGACCCGTCGCGGGCGCGGGCTGCGCGGCCAGCGGACCGGGGGCGCCGCTGGGGACACCGCGTCCTGTGCGCCCGCCGTCCTGCCCGGGGCGGCCGCCCATCGGACCGTCGTTGAGGTCACGGCGCTCGTGCCGGCCGTGCCGCCCCTGACGGTCGGACATCTGCTGCTCGTACGACGACCGCTCGGACTGCTGCTCGTAACCGGACCGCTCCACCTGCTGGTCGTAACCGGTGCGGTCCGACTGCTGGTCGTATCCCGTCCGGTCCGACTGCTGGTCGTAGGGCGACCGTTCCTGCTGTTCGTAAGGAGAGCGTTCCTGCTGCTGGTCGTAGGGGGAGCGCTCGTTCTGCTGCTCGTACGGGGAGCGTTCCTGCTGCCGATAGTCGTGCTGTGGCTGCTGGGGCGGGTTCGCGTACGGGTCGCGTTCGGGGAAGCCGAGCCGCGGCTGCTGCCAGCTGTACTCGTCCTGCGACCGCGGCCAGGCGCCCGGCTCCGGACGCTGATAGTCCGGGTACGCGGGGCGGGCGGTCGGGAGCTGGTCGGCGCGGGCGCCCTGGGACTGATCACCGCGGGGGCCCTGCCCATGGTCATCCGCGCGCCGGCCGTACGGGTCGTACGGCTCATGTGCCTGGTTCTGGCCCTGGCCCTGACTCTGGGCCGACGGCAGCTCGGGCTCTTCGTAGCGGTGCTGTACAGCGGGTGCGGACGGGACGGGCTGTTCACCGACGGAGTCGTCGACCGTGATCGCGATCCGGATCGGGCGGCCGCACTCGCGGCTCAGCGTCTCGGCCACGACCGGCGCGAGCCGTCCCTCGAGTACGCCCTTCGCGAACTCGTTCGGCACGGCGAGCAGCGCGGTGTCGGCGACCAGCGCGAGAGGCTGGCAGCGCCGGATCCAGTGTTCGTCCTTCGTCTCGACGCCCTGCCCACGGCCCTCTCCGAGGAGCTGCTCCAGAACTCGTGGCCACACTGCGGCAAGATCGGCAGGTACGTCAGCCACAGGGCACGCTCTCTCGCAGGTCCCACGAAGGTGTGGTTCTGGGACGGGTCGGAAGAAAATTGGGATGGGGCGGTGAGAAGGGAACGATTCGGAGTTCAGCCACGGTAGTCAGGGCAACGGTTGCGGTTCAAGTTGTTGTCCACAGGCTGTGCACAGTGTCCCTCACTCAATGGCGGTTTGACCGGATGGCGTAGCCGCGCGTACCGTGACCAGGTCGAGTTGTCGATGGCTGCTGCCGCCTGCCTCCGATGGGCAAAGATCACGATCTGTGATTGTGAAGCGGTGCACTCGGTGCGTATTCGCGAGCTTCTCGTGGGCGCACGGTGACAGCCAGGCGATGTCCCGCCACCACACGATCATTTCTGGAGCCCCCGAGTGAGCAAGCGCACCTTCCAGCCGAACAACCGTCGTCGCGCCAAGACCCACGGCTTCCGCCTGCGGATGCGCACCCGTGCCGGCCGCGCGATTCTCGCGAACCGCCGTGGCAAGGGTCGCGCCAGCCTGTCCGCCTGATCACATACAGGTCATGACGTGCTGCCTACCGAGAATCGGCTGAGGCGGCGCGAGGACTTCGCGACCGCGGTACGCCGAGGACGCCGGGCTGGTCGCCCGCTCCTTGTCGTCCATCTACGTAGCGGTGCAACGGACCCGCACGCGCCTGGGGAGAGCGTTCCCCCGACGCGTGCGGGTTTCGTCGTGAGCAAGGCAGTCGGTGGAGCTGTCGTACGTAACGCGGTGAAGCGCAGGCTTCGCCACCTCATGCGCGACCGACTCGCACTTTTGTCCCCCGGTAGCCTGGTAGTCGTACGTGCGTTGCCCGGCGCGGGTGACGCCGACCATGCACAGCTGGCCCGAGACCTGGATGCCGCCCTTCAGCGGCTGCTGGGAGGGGGCGCGCGATGAAATACCCGCTGCTTGCTTTGATCAAGCTCTATCAGTGGACCATCAGCCCTCTGCTGGGGCCTGTGTGCAAGTACTACCCGTCGTGTTCCCACTACGGCTTCACAGCGATCGACCGTCATGGTGCGATCAAGGGAACAGCTCTCACCGCCTGGCGCATCCTCCGGTGCAACCCATGGTCGCTCGGCGGTGTCGACCATGTTCCGCCGCGCAAGCGTCCGCGGTGGCACGAAATGCTGCGTAACGCCTGGCGCGAACGCAAGGGCGGGCCTTCCGCCGCCGGCGCGCCTTCAGAGTGTGGCCACACCAGCCCCTCGAGCCCCGCCGCCGAGACCCCGTCCCATGCTCAAGGAGCTTGATTAGTGGACACGATTGCCGGTTTTTTCAGCTTCATCACGACACCAGTTTCCTGGGTCATCGTCCAGTTCCACTCGTTGTACGGGGCGATCTTCGGCCCTGACACGGGCTGGGCCTGGGGCCTGTCCATCGTGTCCCTGGTGATCCTGATCCGTATCTGCCTGATCCCGCTCTTCGTGAAGCAGATCAAGGCCACTCGGGCCATGCAGACGCTGCAGCCCGAGATGAAGAAGATCCAGGAGCGCTACAAGAACGACAAGCAGCGCCAGTCCGAAGAGATGATGAAGCTGTACAAGGAGACGGGTACCAACCCGCTCTCCTCGTGCCTTCCCATCCTGGCGCAGTCCCCGTTCTTCTTTGCCCTGTACCACGTGCTCAACGGCATCGCGACGGGCACCACGATCGGTGTCATCGACGACAACCTGCTGGCGAGCGCGCGTAAGGCGCACATCTTCGGCGCCCCGCTCGCGGCCAAGTTCACCGACTCCGCGGACAAGGTCGCCTCGCTCGGCGCCACGCTGACCGACGTCCGCGTCGTCACCGCGATCATGATCGTGATGATGTCGGCGTCGCAGTTCTACACGCAGCGCCAGCTGATGACGAAGAACGTCGACATGACGGTCAAGACGCCGTTCATGCAGCAGCAGAAGATGCTGATGTACGTCTTCCCGGTCATGTTCGCCGTCTTCGGTATCAATTTCCCGGTCGGTGTCCTCGTCTACTGGCTGACCACCAACGTGTGGACCATGGGCCAGCAGATGTACGTCATCCGCCAGAACCCGACCCCGGGCAGCAAGGCCCAGGCCGCGTTCCTGGAGCGCCTGCTCAAGCACGTCACGCATGCGGAGAAGACGCGCAACCGCCGCGAGCGGGCCGTCGTCAAGGCGATCGTCGCCAAGGGCCGCGAGCGCAACGAGTTCGAGCGCAAGTTCGTCAACGGCCTGACCAAGGTGAACCTCGCGGCCCAGGCCGACGGAACCGTCATCAAGAGCGCGGCCGGCACCCTGACCGAGGACGAGGACGGGACCCAGGCCACGGGCGGCACGCCGAAGCGGCAGCAGCCCAAGCGCCAGTCCAAGTCGCAGCGCCAGCACGGCACCGCTCAGGGCGCGGCCAAGGACGAGTCCGACGCGCCGGAGCCCACGTCCCTCGAGAAGAAGGACGAGGCGGAAGACGCCAAGCCCGAGGCCAAGCCGGCTGGTGGCAGCAAGCCCGCTTCCGGCACCCCTGCCCGCAGCAAAGCCAAGTCCGGACAGCGCAAGGGCCCGCAGCGGCCCAAGTCCCCGTCCAAGAAGTAAGAAGGAGTCCATCTCGTGACGGAAGGCACCACCTCCGCCGCTCCTGAGGGCAGCGACACCCTGACTCGCCTCGAGCAGGAAGGCGAGATCGCGGCGGACTACCTCGAGGGTCTGCTGGACATCGCCGACCTGGACGGCGACATCGACATGGACGTCGAGGCCGACCGCGCCGCCGTCTCGATCGTCAGCGATGCGTCCACGCGCGATCTGCAGAAGCTGGTCGGCCGCGACGGTGAGGTCCTCGAGGCGCTCCAGGAGCTGACCCGCCTGGCGGTCCACCGGGAGACCGGAGACCGCAGCCGCCTCATGCTGGACATTGCCGGTTACCGCGCGAAGAAGCGTGCGGAGCTCTCCGAGCTGGGCGCCAAGACCGCGGCCGAGGTGAGGAGCAACGGCGAGCCGGTCAAGCTCGACCCGATGACGCCCTTCGAGCGCAAGGTCGTCCACGACGCGGTCAAGGCCGCCGGCCTG
This sequence comes from Streptomyces sp. NPDC090032, assembly GCF_044748025.1. Taxonomy (NCBI): domain Bacteria; kingdom Bacillati; phylum Actinomycetota; class Actinomycetes; order Kitasatosporales; family Streptomycetaceae; genus Streptomyces; species Streptomyces sp. NPDC090032. The sequence continues at coordinate 354,543 of NZ_JBIVFF010000005.1, forward strand.
CGCAGCGAGTCCGAGGGCGAGGAGCCGCAGCGCTTCGTCGTCGTGCTCCCTGCCTGAGCGGTACGTCGCTCTACGGCCCCGTCTGTTCGCAGGCGGGGCCGATCTTTGTCAGCCTGATAGTCAGCCACCCAACGCGGTAGCGCGGTACGGAAGGACGGTCCACGTGACGGAGGCAGCAGAGCTTCCCCCGGCTCCTGAACAGGCCCGAGCGGTATTCGGCGAGCGCTACACGGACGCGGTCCGGTACGCGGAGCTGCTGGCCGACGCGGGGGTGCAGCGTGGTCTCATCGGTCCCCGGGAAGTGCCCCGGCTGTGGGAGCGGCACATCCTGAACTGCGCCGTGCTGTCCGAGGTCGTGCCGGAGGGCGTCACCGTGTGCGACGTGGGCTCCGGTGCCGGGCTGCCGGGTATCCCGCTCGCCCTGGTCAGGCCCGACCTGAAGATCACGCTCCTGGAGCCGCTGCTGCGGCGCACGACCTTCCTCACCGAGGTCGTCGAGCTCCTCGGCCTCGACCATGTGACCGTGGTGCGCGGCCGTGCCGAGGAGGTCCTCGGCAAGCTCACTCCCGTCCATGTGGTCACGGCGCGCGCTGTCGCTCCGCTGGACCGCCTCGCGGCGTGGGGCGTTCCTCTGCTGCGGCCGTACGGCGAGATGCTGGCCCTCAAGGGCGACACCGCCGAGGAAGAGGTCAAGAGTGCGGGGGCCGCCCTGAGCAAGCTCGGTGCGGTGGCCACCTCGGTGCTGCATGTCGGGGAGGGCGTCGTGGATCCGCTCTCGACCGTGGTGCGTGTCGAGGTCGGGGAGAGCCCCGGCGGTGTGCGATTCGCGGCGAAGCGCGCCAAGGCGGCTCGCGCCGGGCGGGTTCGGCGTCGGCGGTGACGGTGCTCCTCGTCGTCGAGGCCTCTGCTGTGTTCTAGGCGACAGTGCATTTCTCGCGGTGATGGCCACTCGGGTCCTCGGGACCTGAGCGGCCATTGTTTTTGAGGTGACGCTTGTCTCTTGGGTCTCCTGCGTCTGGGGCCGAGGGCTCGTGTTCTTCCACCGGTGGCTTGTGCGCTGGTTTTGGCGCTGTGGGGCTCTGGGTGGGGTGCCTCCGAGGAGCGTCCGCGGGCTGCCACTGATCCCTCCTGACGGCGACTCGTACCCCGTGAAACCTGCCAAACGTATGCATGTCGGGGTGTCGCACGGGTGCCGACCGGGCCGCGGTGCATCGTGTTTCACGTGAAACGTCGCTCACTGCTGCATGGCATCATCAGCCGCGGTCGCGCCGCGGCTGCCCCCCGCGACCGTAGGCCTCTCGGATCCCTCGAATCGGGCACGGAGTTGTCCACAGAGGCCGTTTCCTCCACAGAAGACAGGGCCTCGCTGGTTCACGACCCCGAAAGCATGGGAGGCTCTGTTCATTGCGAGCCTGAAGTCGAGGAGAGTGAATCCTTGCGGTCCGACGCCAACATCGCGGGACCGATGACCGATCCGGTCCCCGGTCCCCGTACCGAGTCGGTGGGGGAGGATGTTTCACGTGAAACACCGCCTCCGATGGACGACACCCCTATCGGTCGTGCTGCCCAGCTGGCGGTAGAAGCCCTTGGTCGAGCAGGCGAGGGCCTGCCGCGACCTGAGCAGACCCGCGTCATGGTGGTTGCCAACCAGAAGGGCGGGGTCGGTAAGACCACCACGACGGTCAACCTTGCCGCCTCGCTGGCACTGCACGGTGCCCGCGTTCTGGTGATCGACCTGGATCCGCAGGGCAACGCCTCCACGGCTCTGGGAATCGACCATCACGCCGAAGTCCCTTCGATCTACGACGTGTTGGTCGAGAGCAAGCCGCTCTCCGAAGTCGTGCAGCCCGTAGTCGATGTCGAGGGCCTCTTCTGCGCCCCCGCCACCATTGACCTCGCCGGCGCGGAGATCGAGCTGGTCTCGCTGGTGGCGCGCGAGAGCAGACTGCAGCGCGCGATCCAGGCGTATGAGCAGCCCTTGGACTACGTCCTCATCGACTGCCCTCCGTCGCTGGGCCTGCTGACGGTCAACGCCCTGGTCGCTGGCGCCGAGGTGCTGATCCCTATCCAGTGCGAGTACTACGCACTGGAGGGCCTGGGGCAGCTCCTGCGCAACGTGGATCTGGTGCGCGGGCATCTGAACCCGGATCTGCATGTGTCGACGATCCTGCTCACGATGTACGACGGCCGTACCCGGCTGGCGTCGCAGGTCGCCGACGAGGTCCGGAGCCACTTCGGGGAAGAGGTCCTACGGACGAGCATCCCGCGCTCCGTGCGCATCTCCGAGGCCCCGAGCTATGGGCAGACCGTGCTCACCTACGATCCGGGATCGAGCGGCGCACTGTCCTACCTCGAGGCGGCGCGGGAGATGGCGCTGCGCGGAGTCGGGATCCGCTACGACGCTCAGCATGCCCATACGGGCACTCAACTTGACCAGCACAGCACGGTGGAGGGTATCCAGTGAGCGAGCGACGGAGGGGACTGGGCCGTGGCCTCGGCGCACTGATTCCAGCAGCCCCCACCCCTGATAAGACGGCACCCGCCGGCGCGATGGGCGGTGCCTCCGGCTCGCCTTCCGCCGGGCCTGTCCTGACCGCGGAGCGCGGAGTGGCGGCGGCGAAGGTCGCCTCGCTTCCGCAGCCCCAGGTTTCACATGAAACAGGGGACTCTTTCGGCGGGGCGGTGGACGCTCCGGACGCGTCGGCGGGAGCATACTTCGCCGAGCTTCCGATCGAAGCCATCACGCCCAACCCGCGTCAGCCGCGCGAGGTGTTCGACGAGGACGCCCTCGCTGAGCTCGTCACCTCGATCAAGGAAGTCGGGCTTCTCCAGCCCGTCGTCGTACGGCAGCTGAGCGCGTCGCGCTTCGAGCTCATCATGGGTGAGCGTCGCTGGCGTGCCTGCCGCGAGGCCGGGCTGGAGCGCATTCCGGCGATCGTCCGGGCGACCGACGACGAGAAGCTTCTTCTCGATGCCCTCCTGGAGAACCTGCACCGCGCTCAGCTGAATCCGCTGGAAGAGGCAGCCGCCTACGACCAGTTGCTGAAGGACTTCAACTGCACGCACGACCAGCTGGCCGACCGGATCGGCCGTTCGCGGCCGCAGGTCTCCAATACGCTGCGGCTCCTGAAGCTCTCACCGGCCGTTCAGCGCCGGGTGGCTGCGGGCGTGCTGTCGGCCGGTCATGCGCGTGCCCTGCTCTCTGTGGAGGACTCGGAGGAGCAGGACCGCCTCGCTCACCGGATCGTCGCCGAGGGGCTCTCGGTGCGGGCCGTCGAGGAGATCGTGACCCTGATGGGCTCACGCCCGACGAGCACGGCGCGCGCCAAGGGTCCGCGGGCCGGGGCTCGTCTCTCGCCGGCTCTCAGCGAACTCGCCACGCGGCTCTCCGACCGGTTCGAGACGCGGGTGAAGGTCGACCTCGGACAGAAGAAGGGCAAGATCGTCGTCGAGTTCGCCTCGATGGACGATCTCGAGCGCATCCTCGGTCAGCTCGCTCCGGGTGAGGGGCCTGTCCTCCAGCACGGAGCGGCCGAGGACGAGGATCAGGAGAACGAGGGCTAGGAGAACGGGGGTTGGTCCCGTTCGCCGTAGATCTCACGAGAGCAGGCCGTGTCCGGTGTGTACCGGAACACGGCCTGCTCTTTGCTTTCTGTCGGTATCGATGGAATCGCTTCGTGGATACGATGCGACGGGAAAGAGCGCACCCCTCAAAGTCACCTCATACGGGAGGCGGGTCATGCAATCGGTGAGTCGTGCCGGGCTGATGACCGCGGGTCTCGGGCTGGGCGCGGTCGGCGGTTTCGTCGGCAGCCTGCTCAGGGAACGGAGCGCTCTGACAGCCGCCCGTGACGCGGCGGGCGAAGGAAGTGAGGAACTGCCTTCATGGGGCGTCGGCTCGTACCGCTCACACTGGACAACCTTCAGGATCTTCCCAAGCGTTGCCGGTCGTGTGTCTTCTGGGAGCTGGATCCGGTCAGCGGCCAAGCCGCGGTAAAGGCGGGCACTCCGGGGCTGGAGAAGGAGGCCTGGATCTCGGCCGTCCTCCTGGAATGGGGTTCCTGCGGACGGGTCGTCTACGTGGACGATGTCCCGGTCGGATTCGTGCTCTACGCGCCGCCGGCTTACGTTCCCCGCTCCACCGCCTTTCCCACGAGCCCGGTCTCCCCCGATGCCGTGCAGCTGATGACCGCGTGGATCACGCCTGGGTATCAGGGCCAGGGACTCGGCCGTGTGATGGTGCAGACCGTCGCCAAGGATCTGCTGCGCAGGGGGTTCAAGGCGATCGAGGCGTTCGGCGATGCGCGGTGGAAGGAACCGGCCTGCATCCTTCCCGCGGACCATCTGCTGGCCGTGGGCTTCAAGACCGTGCGCCCTCACCCCTCTTATCCGCGCCTCCGCCTCGAGCTGCGTACGACGCTCTCGTGGAAGGAGGACGTCGAGCTTGCCCTGGACCGGCTTCTCGGAGCGGTGCAGAAGGAACCGGCGCTCCGGCCTCTGTGAGCTCCACGGCAGCCGCTGCGGTCACGCGAACGGGCCAACCCGGTTGGGTTGGCCCGTTCGTGTTTCACGTGAAACATCGCCGCTCCGTCGTGGAGCCGCGGCGCCGATTACTCGGCGATGAAGTCCTCGAGGTCGCGCACGATGGCGGCCTTCGGCTTGGCGCCGACGATGGTCTTGGCGACCTCGCCGTTCTGGTAGACGTTCAGCGTCGGGATCGACATGACGCCGTACTTCGCGGCGATGGCCGGGTTCTCGTCGATGTTGAGCTTGACGATCTCGATCTTGTCGCCGTGTTCGGCGGCGATCGCCTCGAGAGACGGCGCGATCTGGCGGCACGGACCGCACCAGGCGGCCCAGAAGTCCACCAGGACGGGCTTGTCGCTCTTGAGCACGTCCTCTTCGAAGGAAGCGTCGGTCACGTTCTTGAGGTTGCCGGCCACGGCGGGCTCCTTAGTTACTTTGGTGATGCGGTGGGGCGGGTGTGGGTTCAGACAGCGGCGGCAGCGGCGGACTCGCTGTCGGTGAGAGCGGCGAGGTAGCGCTCGGCGTCGAGAGCGGCGGAGCAGCCGGTGCCGGCCGCGGTGATCGCCTGACGGTAGGTGTGGTCGACGACGTCACCGGCACCGAAGACACCGGTCAGATTCGTCCGGGTCGAGGGGGCCTCGACCTTCAGGTAGCCCTCGTCGTCCAGCTCGAGCTGGCCCTTGAAGAGCTCGGTGCGCGGGTCGTGGCCGATCGCGATGAACAGGCCGGTGACCGGGAGCTCGGAGGTCTCACCCGTCTTGACGTTGCGCAGCGTCAGGTGAGAGAGCTTCTGGTCGCCGTGGACCTCGGCGATCTCGCTGTCCCAGGCGAACTTGATCTTCGGGTCGGCGAAGGCGCGCTCCTGCATGGCCTTGGAGGCACGCAGGGTGTCGCGGCGGTGGACGATCGTCACGGACTTGGCGAACCGGGAGAGGAAGGTGGCCTCCTCCATCGCGGTGTCACCGCCGCCGATCACGGCGATGTCCTGGTCCTTGAAGAAGAAGCCGTCGCACGTCGCGCACCAGGAGACACCGCGGCCGGAGAGCGCGTCCTCGTTCGGCAGGCCGAGCTTGCGGTGCTGGGAGCCGGTCGTGACGATGACGGTCTTCGCGCGGTGCACGATGCCCGCCGTGTCCGTGACGGTCTTGATCTCGCCCGCCAGGTCGACGGAGATGATGTCGTCCGGGACCAGCTCGGCGCCGAAGCGCTCGGCCTGGGCGCGCATGTTGTCCATGAGCTCGGGGCCCATGATGCCGTCCTGGAAGCCGGGGAAGTTCTCCACCTCGGTGGTGTTCATCAGGGCACCGCCCGCGGTGACAGCGCCCTCGAACACCAGCGGCTTCAGCGACGCGCGCGCGGTGTACAGGGCCGCCGTGTAGCCGGCGGGCCCGGAGCCGATGATGATCACGTTACGGACGTCGCTCACGGCTTGATTCCTCGTCTCTGCGGGACTGCTGCGTACTGCCGGGGGAGCCCGTCTCCGGACTCTCACCCCACCCAACGGATCCTACGGGGCGCGCATTCCCGCCGTGTCCGGGAGCACACGCGAAGTGTGCCTCCGTCCGGAAGTCAGTGCCGCGCGTAGGAGTGGGTCAGCAGCAGTTTGCCGCGAGTCGTGGACGGCTGCTTCACGCAGTCCGCGTCGATGACATACGCCGAGACCTGGGCAGGATCCGACTCGTGAGGCAGCACGACGAGGTAGGCGATGGTGCCTTCGTAGTCTCCCCGCTCGATGGCGAGGGCCGGCGTCTTCTCACGGCCGGTGCCCCGCTGTATGCAGTCCGGCACCACGATGGTCTTCTCCCGCATCGGAGAATTCGTCCGAGGAGTCTTCGGCCCCGACTGCTGGATGTCGAGGGACGGCTTGGACGTCGACGAGTCGGAAGGTGCGCTCTTCGTCAGAAGGTCCTGCACCTGGCTCTCGAGCTTGTTCTCGGAGAAGGAGTGCGCGGAGCTTGCCTGACGGGTCGTGCCGCTGTCGGGAGCGCCGGTGGGCGTGCCGCCCCCGTTCTGGAGGAGAAGGACTCCCAGGCCGATCGCCGCCGCGGTGAAGACCGCTCCGAGCGCGGCGCCGCGACGGCGCCGGGTGCGGGTGCGGCCACTGCGCCCTGGACCTGTCGCGGCACGGGGGTGACCGGAGGGGCGGTCCGCGGGGGTGGCCGACGAGTCGGTCGGCGTTGTTTCACGTGAAACAGGCGACGCGGACAGCGGCCCGCGGGCGGCGTCAGACTTCTCGGCGGCTCCAGACTTGGCCGTCCCCGACTCGATCGCTCCAGACTCGGCCGTCCCGGACTCGGCGGCTTCAGACCTGGCCGCCTCGGTCTCGGCTGCCTCGGCATCGGCTTCGTACTCGGCGTAGCCAGGTGCCTCCGTGTCGAGCAGCGCCTCTGCGGCGAGCGCGGCGTCGATGCGGCCCGCGATGTCGGCAGGCATCTGGGGCGGTCCTGGGAGCGTGCCGAGCATCCCGCGGATCTCTTCCAAGGAGGCGTAGACATCGGCGCACAACTCGCAGCCGCTCAGGTGCTCCCGTACCTCCTCGGTGCGGGAAGGGGAGAGCAGGCCCTCGGTGAGTTCGGAGATCTCGGCGACTTCGGGGTGCTCGGCCGTGTCGGTCGTGGATGTCACGCTCGCCCACCTCCGCCCTTCACGGCAGCTGAATCACTTGGTCCTGCCCCGTCCCGGGGCCCTGCTGCCGGTGGGACGGATGTCCCCTGCGTCCGGTTCCTTCCGGGCGCTTCCGGGGGCGGGTTCTTGCGACTCGCGCTCTCGCCGTTGTCGGTTCTCAGATGGGTGACCAACGGCAGGAGTCTGGCTCTGCCACGCGAGCAGCGGCTCTTGACGGTGCCGGTGGGAACACCGAGAACGCGGGCTGCCTCGGCCACCGGGTAGCCCTGCATGTCGACCAGGACGAGCGCGGCCCGCTGGTCGACGGGAAGGGTGCCCAGCGCTTCGAGCAGTTCACGGTGGAGGTCGTTGCGTTCGGCGGGAGCGGCCGCGGACTCGTGGGGTTCGAGGAGCTGATCGAGGCGCTCCGTGTCCTCGACCGGAGAGGTCTTCCGCGAGGCGGCCTTGCGCGCCCGGTCGAGGCAGGCGTTCACGGTGATGCGGTGCAGCCACGTCGTGACGGCGGACTGCCCGCGGAAGGTGTGCGCCGCCCGGTAGGCCGAGACCAAGGCGTCCTGGACCGCGTCGGCGGCTTCCTCCCGGTCTCCCAGGGTGCGCAGGGCCACGGCCCACAGCCGGTCCCGATGGCGGCGCACCAGCTCGTTGAAAGCGTCCTTGTCACCCGCGACATGACGGGTGAGGAGGTCCTGATCGCTTGCTTCGCCGTAGGCGGCGTCGTCCACTTTCGAACCCCCTCCCCCAGGTGAGCCCTCAGCCGGTGAACTTCACGTCGGTGAGAGCCTGCTTGTAACCCGCTCCGTAGTAACCGTCGGATCCTGACTTCGGCAGGGCCGTCATCCACAGCAGCACATACCGCGTCTTCACCGGTTTGTCGGCGTCGATCTTCGCGGTGGTGCCCGTCGTGGTGTCCGAGCCGATGCTCTTCATGGAGTCGATCGATGTCGTGGGCGACAGCGAATCGGCCGCGTACAGGGAGACCGTCGTGTGGTCGCCGCCGTACTGAAGAGCTATCGACGCGGCCGATACATCCTTGGCCGAGCCGAGGTCGTAGACGATACCGACGCCGGGCTTGTACGGCGCCAGCTTCGGGCCGTCGTTATAGGTCTTGGTCCGCCAGAAGGTCTTGCTGTCGCCGTCGTAGGTCTTCGCCACGTCACCCGGGGCCTGTGCCTCGCCCTTGGCGACGTACTCCCTGGCGTCCTCGATGGCCATCGGCTTCGTGGGCTTGTGATCGTCGCCCTTGTCGTCGCCGTCGGTGTTGTGCGACGTGTTGGAGTCGCTCGACGTGCCGCGGTCCATCAGAGCTTCCGCGAGCTGCCAGCTGCCGAGGCCGAGGGCCACGATGAGCAACGCCGACACGGCCCACTTGAGCGCCTTGCCCGTCCGGCTCTGCAGCGGGGGCGGGGGCACCGGCGGCATGGGCCGGGCCACGCCGGGACGCGCTGCCTGACGGCCGTACGTGCCCTGCTGGTAGGTCGTCCGCTGGTACTCCGCAGGCGCCGTGAACACGGGCTCCGGGGGACGGATACGAGGCATCTCACCGACGGCCTTCACCAGGTCCTCGGTCGTGGTGCACGGCGGATCCTGCCGCGACGCCGTCGCCCCCTCGTTCACGAGGGCCCGCATGGCCAGCTCGGACAGGCCGCGGTGCACGCCGGCCCGCACCTGGTCGGGCGCGATCAGACCGATGTCCTTGGGCAGCCCGGACAAGCCGTACGCGTCGTCCTCGTAAGGCCAGCGCTGCGTCAGGGCGGCGTACAGGAGGGCACCGATCGCCTCGGTGTCCGTGCGCTGTGGTGTGTCCGAGGTGATGCCGCGCAGGGCGGCGTTCACCGCGAGACCGCGGATGCGCCACTGGCCGGTCGAGGTGCGCAGCACCGCGCTCGGGGTGAGCCGTAGATGCGCGAGGCCCTCGCGGTGCGCCGCGGCCATCGCCTGGGAGACCTGGTTGACGAGCTGGTACGCCTCGTGCACCTCGAGGGGGCCCGAGGCGAGCAGCGCGGTCAGCTCCGTGGCATCGGGCAGCCACTCGTGCACCACGTACACGAGGTCGTTCTCCTCGACCGCGTCCAGGACCTGGACGAATCGGGGGTCGCCGAGCAGCGCCGATGAGCGTGCCGCGGCGAGAACGGACCGTGCCCGCGGATGATCGGCGGGGAGCAGGTGCACCCCGACGGCCCGGCGCAACTTCTCGTCCACCGCGCGCCAGCTGCTGAATCCGTCCAGCCGGGTGACGCACTCCTCTAGGCGATAGCGTCTGGCGAGTTTGTGACCGCTGTGCAATTCGGGGGGAGCGGACGAGCCGGGGCTCGTCGACCCGTCGGTGTCCTCCGCGTCCTCGTTCGCTGCCGTGTCCCGCTCCCGGGTCTGGGCCACCCCGTCGGCCGTGGTCTGCTCCGCCTGCGCGGTCAGTGGCTCGTCACCACTGTTGTCTGCCACGTCGACGGCAGCCGTACTCCGTTCCGCCACCGTCGTTCCTGCCTCCCCATCCGTTGCGCGCTCTGCGACGCCAAAGCCAATTGTGCCCACAGTCCGGCGATAAGCACGACACGCGGCAGCCCGCGATGGTTGTGCGGCCTGCCGTGCTGCTAGCGGCCGAGACGCCCGCGGACCATTCCGACCATCGAGTTGAGCTCTTCGATCCGCATGCGCCGGGCGGCGACATAGAAGACACCCAGCAGTACGGCCCCGCCCACGACCAGCGCTGCGATCGATCCCGCCGCGCCGCTGCCGAGCGCCCTGGTGATCAGGAATCCGACCGCCCCACCGGCGACGGCCGCCGGGATCGAGGCCATGCAGAGGCGGGCGTACGTACGGATGACCTGCGTGCCGTCCAGGTCGCCGCCGAGACGCTTGCGCAGGCGCTGCCAGGCGACGCCCACACCGATCGCGTAGGCGAGGCCGTACGAGGCGGCCATGCCGACCACGGCCCACTGGGCGGGCAGGAGGAGGTAGGCGATCGCCGAGGCGGCCGCGTTGACGGCGGCCACGATGACCGTGTTGTAGAAGGGCGTCCGGGTGTCCTCGTACGCGTAGAAGCCGCGCAGCACGACGTACTGCACGGAGTACGGGATCAGGCCGAGGCCGAACGCCATCAGGATGTAGCCCATGGACTGGGCGCCCTGCGTGCCGCTGGAGCCGAACAGCAGGGTGCACATCGGGACGCCGAGGGCGACGAACATGAAGGCGACCGGGACGATCGCCACCGCGGACGTACGCAGGCCCTGGGAGATGTCGTCGCGGACCGCTCCGGGGTCGCCGTCGTGGGCCGCCCGCGAGATGCGCGGCAGCATCGCCGCCATGACGGAGACCGTGATGATGGCCTGCGGCATGCCCCAGATCAGCTGGGCGTTCGAGTAGCCCATGATGCCGGCGCCGGCCTTGCCGGACGCCTTTCCGGCGGCTGTGGCGAGCTGGGTGACGACGAGAACGCCCGCCTGGTTGGCGAGGACGAACAGCACGGTCCACTTGGCGAGCTTGACCGCCTTGCCGAGGCCGTGGCCCTTCCAGTCGAACCGCAGCCGGAACCGGAAGCCGGTCTCGCGCAGGTACGGGATCATCGCGAGCGCCTGGACCGTCAGACCGAGCAGGGTGCCGATGCCGAGCAGCCGGACACCGTCCGCGGGAATCGTGTCGACGTGCAGCTGGGAGTCCGCGGCCGTGCCGTAGACGTAGATGAACATGCCGAACGTGAAGATCATGACGATGTTGTTCAGGACCGGGGTCCACATCATCGCGCCGAATTTCCCGCGGGCGTTCAGGATCTGGCCCATGACCACGTGCACGCCCATGAAGAAGATCGTGGGCAGGCAGTAGCGGGCGAAGGTGACGGCGACGTTGTTGGCGGCCGGTTCATTGGCGATCGGCGCCGACATCAGCCGGATCAGGAGCGGTGCCGCGAAGACGGCCACAGTGACGATCACGCCGAGCGCGACCATGACGAGGGTCAGCAGACGGTTGGCGTAGGCCTCGCCGCCGTCCTCGTCCTCCTTCATGGACCGCACGAGTTGCGGCACGAACACAGAGTTGAGGCCGCCGCCCACGGTCAGGATGTAGATCATCGTCGGCAGGGTGTACGCCACCGTCCACGCGTCACCGAGCGTCGCGGAGCCGAGGGCCGCGGTGATGACCACGGTGCGTACGAAACCGGTGAGCCGGGAGACCAGGGTGCCCGCGGCCATGACGGCGCTCGACTTCAGGAGGCCCGACGCGCGTCCCCCCTGCTTCGGGGCGGGGACAGGTGCGGGTGTGGCGCCCTGGACGGGAGGCTGCGCCGGTCCTGCCGTGGGCACCGGAGCGTCGGCCGGCGGACGGCCGACGCCAGTGCTCTGCTGGTCGCGGAAGAGATGGGCGAAGGCGTCGGGCTCGTGCTGCTCCTCACCGGCCTGCGTCATCAGATCGTCGACTCCCACGAACTGTGTGGTCCTGGCGTCGTCACCGTACGGAAGGTACTGAGACGGGCCCTCCGGCTCGGGGGCCGGCGTCTGGGCCCACACGCGGGGGTCCGGGGGGTACTGGGCCGCCGGCGGCGGGGCATAGAGCGGCTGCGGGGCCTCATAGGTGCCGGGAGGCGGCGGAGGGTGCGCGGCGCGGTCGTAGAGCGCTTCCGTCACCGGATCCTGCGCGGTGAGGTCCTGGGCCTGGTACGGATCCTGGTCGTAGGCGTCCTGGAGGTACGCGTCCTGCGGATACGCGTCAGGGGCGGGGTGGGGCGGCGGGACCTGGCCGGGCGCTCCCGGATGACCAGAGGGCGGGCCCTCGGCCGAGGCTGAGCCGCCCGGGCCCTGGCCACGGTCATCGTCGTACGGCGCGTTCATGGTTACCCCACCTCATCGTCCCCGGGCCCACGGCCACGACATCGCTCAACGGTCCACTCTCTCACCAGTGCCGGACGCGTCCGTGTTTTCCGGAGCGGTTTCCGGTGTCGGGTCACTCGGCTGCTCGGGGTCGCCTTCCCCGGGCTCGGCGCCCGGGTCCCCGTTCGGTCCGTCGTCAGGGCCTTCCTCGGTGCGTTGAGCGGCGGCGCGCTTGCGCTGGGTGTACATGCGGAAGCCGGCGAGGACGAGGAGCAGGACGCCGCCGGCCATGACGAGCATCACGGTCGGCGTGATCTCGGTGACGTTCACGTCGAACCGGACCTCGGGGCCGTACGGCTGGCCGTCCTCCGTGTACAGCTGGGCGAAGACCGGGACCCTGCCGTTGGCGTTCGAGGTGGTGGTGAACTTCACCGACTGGCTGTGCCCGCCGGCGACCTTCACCTGCTGCTCATGGTACGGACCGTCGCCGATCTTGAGGCGAGTGCCGTTCGTCGACGTGAGGCGCAGGACGAGGTGCTCGACGCCCTGCACCAGGTTGTTCTGGACCGTCACAGGGATCGTCGCGCTGCGTCCCGAGAGCTTCGCCTCGGACTTGTCGATGAGCCTGACCTGCTTGGTGAGCGCCGTGAGGTAGTCGGCGACGCCGTCGCGGTACGCCCGCGCCTCGGCGGGCCGGCCCCGCCAGGACATGGACATCTGCCGGTCCATGGCCCGTCCGAACGGTGTCACCACGCGGGACGGGTCGGAGAGGATCACCTGGAAATTGGTGAGCTTGGTCTGGGTGTCCTGGATGGCCTGGAAGGCCGACGTGGGCAGTTCCTGCTTGCGCAGGTACGTGGGGTAGGACCGGGAGGAGGGGACTCGGGTCGTCGCGTCGGGGTCGGGGTCCGCCTTGGTGGCCGCGGACAGGCTCTCGGACTCCGACCAGCTGCTGTCCTGCTCGGCCTTGATCGCCTGTGCCATGGACTGCGCCTGGCTGGCGGAGGGCATGCGCTGCGGCGCGACCACGATGTTGCGCTCGTTGTCCGGCTCCTGAAGGTTGATCGTCAGGCTCTGCGCGAGGAACTGCTGCACGGCGAGCGTCGAGTTCTCGGCCTTCGTCATGTCGCCCTCGAAGGCTTCCGACAGCCGTGCGTCGGTCACCACGGCCGTCGTGCCGCTGCCGATGGGGCGGGCCGCCGACGGGGTGTACGGCATGCTGCTGGGCTCCTGAAGGCTGTCACTGCGGGTGATCACCTTGTCGGCGCCGGCGGATGTCGCGACATTGACGATGCTGGGGTCGATCGCGCCGTCGGCGGGCCAGGCGTAGCTCGTGTCGGGTTTGACGTGGAGAACCGTCTCGACCGTCGTGGTGGCCGCATCGGTGGCGTCCTTGAGGTGTCCCAGGGAACCGGTCACCTTCGTGCCGTTGTGGGCCAGCGAGGCGAGATCCGGGTCGGCGAAGGGGAGGGCGACGATCTTCTGGTCGGCGACGGCGTTCTTCAGATCGTTCAGCCACTGCTTGGCGACCGCCTGGTTCTTGCCGTTGATCTCGGTGCCGTCCGGCTCCTTGATCTTGTACGGCCTCGTCATGGCGTCGACCGAGGCGAGGAGGTCGGGGTCGATCACCCAGGTCACATCGAGGGCGGTGCCGAGGGACAGCATCTGCTGGAGACGTCCGCCCGGAGCGATCTCCTTGGCGAGGTTGTCGTCATGGAAGACGCGCGTCTGTTGTTCGTCGGATCCCGTCTCCCCCGTGAGGTGGGTCTGCGAGATGAGCGGCCACAGGAACGTCGTCTTCGTCTTCGTGTCCGCGGCCTCGGGCTGCCAGGGCAGGAAGGTCCGCTGGATGCCGAGCGTCTGCTGGTACTGCTGCGTCGCTGTCTGACCGGTCAGGGCGACACCGAGCTGGTAGACGCCGTCGGCGCCGAGATCCAGCTCCTTGACGGGGACGGAGAGGCTGAAGCCCTGCGTCGCGCCGGGGGCCAGCTTGGAGATCTTCTTGGCGTACTTGCCGCCGATCTCCGTGCCGTCCGGCACTCCCCCCGCCGCGTGTCGGGAGGCGTTGTCGATCGAGGCCCGCCCGCCGAGGGCGGAACCGAGGCGGAGCGCCACGTGGGCGTTAGTGACAGCCTGCTTGCTCTCGTTCGTGAGGGTGCCGGTGACGGTGACCGTGTCGCCGTCGACCGGTGCGCTCGGAGTGAGCGAGTTCACGGCGACATCGACGGTGCTCGTGCCGATCGGGGGGGCCGCGGGCGTCTGCGGGGAGGCAAATCCGGGGGAGCCGCCCAACAGCGTCAGGACGGCCAGGAGAGGGGCTCCGGCAAGCAACGCCCCCGTGCGCCGCCGCCTTCGACGGGCAGGTGAGGGAGTCATCCCTTGGAAGTCTGCCGCCTCGGCCACGCGCTCGCCCGTCCCTCGTCGTCGTCAGTGGTCGTCGGATAGTCCACGCATGGTAACGAGGTGCGCTGTGGCGAAGTGCCGCGGACTGCTCCACATGATCGGAAGACAGGGTAGGGGGCATCCGGCACGGCTCGCGCACACCCAGGGAAAACGGGGCGGAACCCTGGGCTCGGGCCACGTACCCTTTTCTGTTGTGCCGAACGCCAATGAAGAAAATCCCAGTGCCCTGAGCCAGGTGCAGCGCCGCGCGGTGAGCGAGCTGCTGCGGGTGGCCCCTGTCGCCGACGACCTCGCCCGTCGATTCCAGGAGGCCGGGTTCTCTCTTGCTCTGGTCGGCGGCTCGGTCAGGGATGCGCTCCTCGGCAGGCTCGGCAACGATCTGGATTTCACGACGGATGCCCGTCCCGAAGATGTGCTCAAGATCGTCAGGCCTTGGGCGGATGCTGTGTGGGAGGTCGGGATCGCCTTCGGGACGGTCGGCTGCCAGAAGGACGGCTACCAGATCGAGGTCACCACGTACCGCTCCGAGGCGTATGACAGGACCTCGCGCAAGCCGGAGGTCTCGTACGGCGACTCCATCGAGGAAGACCTCGTGCGTCGCGACTTCACGGTGAACGCGATGGCCGTGGCCCTGCCGGAGAAGGAGTTCATCGACCCGCACGGCGGGCTCGACGACCTTGCCGAGCGAGTGCTGCGTACACCCGGGACCCCCGAGGAGTCCTTCTCCGACGATCCCCTGCGGATGATGCGGGCCGCGCGGTTCGCCGCGCAGCTGGACTTCGAGGTGGCCCGCGAGGTCGTCGAGGCGATGAAGGACATGGCCGACCGGATCGAGATCGTCTCCGCGGAGCGGGTGCGGGACGAGCTGAACAAGCTGATTCTCTCCGCACACCCGCGCGAGGGCCTCACCCTCCTCGTCGATACGGGTCTCGCCGACCATGTCCTGCCTGAGCTGCCCGAGCTGCGTCTGGAGCGGGACGAGCACCACCGGCACAAGGACGTCTACGACCACACGCTGATCGTCCTCGAGCAGGCGATGGCGCTGGAGTCGGACGGACCGGATCTCGTGCTTCGTCTCGCGGCCCTGCTGCACGACATCGGCAAGCCGAGGACGCGGCGCTTCGAGGACGACGGCCGGGTCTCCTTCCACCACCACGAGGTGGTGGGCGCCAAGATGACGAAGAAGCGCATGACGGCGCTGAAGTACTCCAACGAGCTGGTGAAGGACGTCTCGCGACTGGTCGAGCTGCACCTGCGCTTCCACGGATACGGCACCGGCGAGTGGACCGACTCCGCCGTTCGTCGCTACGTCCGTGACGCGGGTCCGCTGCTGGACCGCCTGCACAAGCTGACCCGCTCCGACTGCACGACGCGCAACAAGCGGAAGGCGAATGCGCTGGAGCGCGCGTACGACGGCCTGGAAGAGCGCATCGCGCGGCTCAAGGAGCAGGAGGAGCTGGACTCGATCCGCCCCGACCTGGACGGCAATCAGATCCAGGAGATCCTGGGCATCAAGCCGGGGCCGGCGATCGGGCAGGCGTACAAGTTCCTGCTGGAACTGCGGCTCGAGAACGGGCCGATGGAGCATGACGTGGCGGTGGCGGCGCTCAAGGAGTGGTGGGCGGCGCAGCAGATCGCCGAGTGAGTGTCCTGGGTTGGTGTTTCACGTGAAACACCAACCCAGGCCGGACATGCCGAAGGGCGCTGTTTCACGTGAAACAGCGCCCTTCGGCATGGTGATGCGTGGTCTTACTTGGTTTCCTTCAGGCAGAGCACCACGTCGTGGCTGCCACCGCTCTGGTAGTAGGAGACCTCGGTGCCCTGGACCGAGTTGCACTTGTCGACATCGCTCGTGCCGTCGAACTTCTCGATGACCTTGTACTCGGAGTCGCTCGAGGAGCAGTCGACGTCCTTCAGGTCCGGAGCCGACGTCGTGCCGTTGTTGTGCAGGCAGCTGCCGACCGCGGTCGTCTCGGCGTCGCTCTGGCCGAGGTACCACTTCACGCCGTAGAGCGCGACGGCGACCACGATCAGGGCGACTATGCGGAGGGCCTTCTTCTTACCGCCACCCGACGGCCGGCCGGGCGGGATGGGCGTGCCCGGGGCGTGCGGCGGGTACGGCTGCTGAGGAACCCCGGGCTGGCCGGCGACCGGAGCGTACGGACCGCCCTGCGGCGGGCCAGAGGGCTGCTGGCCCTGGGCGAACGGATTCTGGCCCTGCGGCGGCGGAGTGGTCACTTTGGGGGTCCCCCTCGAACTTAGGCGCGATGGCGCGGATAAGACGCCCGTAAGTTATCCGTACCGACTGACAATTCTGAAGTCGGGAGGGGCCCTGTGTCATTGATGTGACACTTACTGGGTGTCAAAACGGGTCATAGCACCAGCAATTGCCGCGTAGAGCAGGGCCACTGTGAGCACGAGCGGGACCGACTGCCCGTCAGGCGGCAGTATCAGTGCGGCCACTGCGGCCGCGCCGACGAACGCGACGTTGAACAGGACGTCGTAAACGGAGAAGATCCGGCCACGGAAGCCGTCGTTCACCGAGGACTGCACGACCGTGTCGGTGGCGATCTTCGCGCCCTGGGTCGTCAGGCCCAGGACGAAGGCGGCGGCCATCATGGGGGCGGGCGCGAACGGGAGCGCCAGGGCGGGTTCGAGGGCAGCTGCCGCCCCCGCGCAGACGATGATCCACCGGGCAGGTCCCAGCCGTCCCGCGGCCCAGGGCGTGACCACGGCGGCGGCGAAGAATCCCGCCCCCGAGAACGCCACGGCGAGGCCCAGCAGAGCCAGTCCGTCGGACTCCGTGGACGACCAGGAGTAGCGGCAGAGCATGAGGACCATGACCGTCAGCGCCCCGTAGCAGAACCGCATCAGCGTGATGGCGGCCAGGGCGCGGGCGGCCGGAGGGCGGGCGGTCAGGTGGCGAACGCCTGAGGCGAGTCCCTGCGCCGTGCCGGTGAGCGCCGTCCGCAGGCCCGGCCGTACCAACTCGGGGTCCGGACCGAGGAGTTCCGCGGACATGGGCAGGGAGGCGAGCGCTGCGCAGAGGTAGAGAGCCGCCCCGACGAGCACCACGAGGGCGTCCGAGTCCGAGATGAGCAGCCGCACGGCGAACGCGAGCCCGGCGCCCAGCGTGGCGGCAAGCGTGCCGGCCGTCGGCGAGATGGAGTTCGCCATCACCAGACGCTCGTCATCGACCAGGCGTGGCATGGCGGCGGAGAGCCCGGCGAGGATGAAGCGGTTGACGGCGGTCACGCACAGGGCGGAGGCGTAGAAGAGCCAGTCCGGCGCACCGCCGAGGATCAGGACGGCCGTCACGGACGCCAGGGCGGTCCGCAGGAGGTTGCCGTAGAGGAAGACCTGGCGGCGGGGCCAGCGGTCGAGGAGGACGCCTGCGAACGGGCCGATGACCGAGTACGGCAGAAGCAGCACGGCCATGGCCGAGGCGATGGCGCCGGCCGAAGTCTGTTTCTCCGGTGAGAACACCACGTAGGTGGCCAGCGCGACCTGGTAGACGCCGTCCGCGCCCTGTGAGAGCAGCCGCAGTGTCAAAAGGCGCCGGAAGTCTCTCAGGCGCAGGAGTACCCGCAGGTCACGGACGACAGCCATGGGGCACAGCCTCACATACGGGAAAGGTCCCCGGGCACACGTCGTGTGCATCCGGGGACCTCAACAGCCCACAAGGAGAGGCGCGTTACTACGGGTACGCGCCGCACTGTGTGTGGTTAGCGCTCGACCTCGCCCTTGATGAACTTCTCGACGTTCGCGTAGGCCTCGTCGTCGAAGTGCTGCACCGGCGGGGACTTCATGAAGTACGAGGACGCCGACAGGATCGGGCCACCGATGCCGCGGTCCTTGGCGATCTTCGCGGCGCGCAGGGCGTCGATGATGACACCCGCGGAGTTCGGGGAGTCCCAGACCTCGAGCTTGTACTCAAGGTTCAGCGGAACGTCACCGAAGGCGCGGCCCTCGAGGCGGACGTAGGCCCACTTGCGGTCGTCGAGCCACTGGACGTAGTCCGACGGGCCGATGTGGACGTTCTTCTCGCCCAGGTCGCGGTCGGGGATCTGCGAGGTGACGGCCTGCGTCTTCGAGATCTTCTTGGACTCGAGGCGCTCGCGCTCGAGCATGTTCTTGAAGTCCATGTTGCCGCCGACGTTCAGCTGCATGGTGCGCTCGAGACGGACACCGCGGTCCTCGAACAGCTTCGCCATGACGCGGTGCGTGATGGTGGCGCCGACCTGGGACTTGATGTCGTCACCGACGATCGGCACGCCCGCCTCGGTGAACTTGTCCGCCCACTCCTTGGTGCCGGCGATGAAGACCGGAAGGGCGTTGACGAACGCGACCTTGGCGTCGATGGCGCACTGCGCGTAGAACTTCGCGGCGTCCTCGGAACCGACGGGCAGGTAGCAGATCAGAACGTCGACCTGCTTGTCCTTCAGGACCTGGACGACGTCGACCGGGGCCTCGGGGGACTCCTCGATGGTCTGGCGGTAGTACTTGCCCAGACCGTCGTGGGTGTGGCCGCGCTGGACGGTCACGCCCGTGTTGGGCACGTCGCAGATCTTGATGGTGTTGTTCTCGCTGGCACCGATGGCGTCGGAGAGGTCGAGGCCGACCTTCTTCGCGTCGACGTCGAAGGCGGCGACGAACTCGACGTCACCGACGTGGTAGTCGCCGAACTGGACGTGCATCAGGCCCGGGACCTTGGCGTCCGGGTCGGCGTCCTTGTAGTACTCGACGCCCTGGACCAGCGAGGCGGCGCAGTTGCCCACGCCGACGATGGCTACGCGAACCGAACCCATTCCGGTTGCTCCCTGTGTGTATCGGTGAAACCCCGAATGGGCCTCACGTGGCGGTGTCGTCGGACGGATCCGGCCGGGTGCTGTCCCGGTGCCGGGGCAGGCCGCCCGTCTCTCCAGATGTGTCCTGCTGAGCTGCGTCGGAGGGGTCGGATCGCCGCTGATCCCGCCCCGCCCGCTCGCTCTCGATGAGCTCGTTCAGCCAGCGCACTTCGCGCTCCACGGATTCCATTCCGTGCCGCTGGAGCTCAAGGGTGTAGTCGTCAAGGCGTTCCCGGGTGCGGGCGAAGGAGATGCGCATCTTTTCGAGGCGCTCCTCGAGACGGCTGCGACGGCCTTCGAGCACGCGCATACGTACGTCACGCGAGGTCTGCCCGAAGAAGGCGAACCGCGCGGCGAAGTGCTCGTCCTCGTAGGCGTCGGGACCGGTCTGCGAGAGCAGGTCCTCGAAGTGCTCCTTACCTTCCGCCGTCAACCGGTAGACGATCTTGGCGCGACGCCCTGCGAGTGGTGCGGCGAGGGCGTCCTCGGGTGCGCTCCCCGATTCCTCGATCAACCAGCCGCTTGCGACCAGCGTCTTGAGGCAGGGGTAGAGGGACCCGTAGCTGAAGGCGCGGAAGACCCCCAGCGATGTATTGAGCCGTTTCCGCAGCTCGTAGCCGTGCATCGGGGACTCGCGGAGCAGTCCGAGGACAGCGAACTCGAGGATGCCGGAACGTCGGCTCATCGTCGCCTCCTCTCTGCCGCGGTCGGGTACCACGACTACTTACGGACTCTTTATGCCGAGCTGATGTATCGACTCGATACATCACGACGATAGAACGGCCGCACGGATGCGACAAGAGGGATCACGGTGAACGGCGTCACATCACCGATTCATACCAAGCAAGTTGCCTGATTTGGGGTGAACTTCGGCCCTAGGTGGGTTTTGCCGGTGCGTAGTCTGTCCGCCATGCAGACCGCCGGGAACCAAGTGACGCCTGTGGGCGTCGTTGTCCCCGGTGCATTGCGGGTGAGTGCCAGAAGGGGCGCATCCGTATTTCGGGGGGACCGGAAACCAGCCGCCTTTTCCAGGCGCGTATCTCCGCGCCTGCCCGAGGAGTAGTCGTTCGATGAGCGAGCACCGTCGCAAACCGCCGCAGCCACAGGGCGGCGGACGTGCCGCGGCCCGTCGTGGCACGTCCGGCGCATCGCCGGGCCGTCGCGCGGCACCGCGTGACGCCACCGGATCGCCTTCTGATGCGTATGGAACGCCGGGGTCCACAGGATCGTCCGGCTCGACGGGCGACGACCGCCCGTACGGAGGCCGCGCGGAAGCGCGCCGAGCCGCGCAGCGCAGCGCCGGAGGGAGCCGCAGGAAGGCACCCGACGGCGGCGCCGGACGCGGCGGTGGCGGCGGCCGGCGCGGCGGAGGCGGCCCCGAGGGGCCGAGCGGGCCCGGGCGCGGCAGGGGCCGCGGACCCTCCCGGCCGCAGAAGAAGAGGTTCATCGACTACCCGCGCTCCGACAAGTACGGAGTGCACCGCTGGCTGCCGTCCTGGCGCCTGGTGACGGGTCTGTTCGTCGGCCTCTGCGGCAGCCTCATGGCCGCGGCGGGCATCGGGTACGCCCTGGTGGACGTCCCGAAGACGGCGGACACGGCCAAGGCCCAGAACAACGTCTACTACTGGGCCAACGGCGATCAGATGGTCGCGACCGGTGGTGAGACGAACCGGCAGATCATCAAGTACGAAGAGATCCCCGAGGCCATGCGGTACGCCGTCATGTCCGCCGAGAACAAGACGTTCGAGTCGGACAAGGGCGTCGACCCGATGGGCATCGCCCGCGCGTTCGTCAACATGGCCAAGGGTGGCGCGACGCAGGGCGGCTCGACCATCACCCAGCAGTACGTGAAGAACGCGATGCTCGACGACCAGTCGCAGACGATCTCGCGCAAGGTCAAGGAGCTGTTCGTCTCCATAAAGGTGGGCCGTACGGAGCCCAAGGAGAAGGTGATGGCCGGCTACCTGAACACCGCGTACTACGGGCGCGGTGCCTACGGTATTCAGGCGGCTGCCCGCACGTACTTCAACAAGGACGCCCAGAAGCTGGACGCGAGCCAGTGCGCATTCCTGGCATCCGTGCTCAAGGGCGCGACGTACTACGACCCCGCCGGTGCGCCGGAGATCGACCCGGTCCAGGCGACGCCCGCGAAGAACAGGGAGCGCGCGGAGAAGCGGTGGAGCTGGATCCTCGACGAAGAGGTCAAGGACAAGCGTCTGAACTCCGCGGACCGGGCGAAATTCAAGGCAGAAGGCTTCCCCAGGCTGCAGGGCCCCCGGTCCAACGGCAAGCTGGGCGGCCAGGTCGGCTACCTGGTGGACCTGGCCAAGGCCTACGCCATCAACAACAGCGATGGCAAGATCACCGCCCTCGACCTGCAGAAGGGCGGCTACGAGATCCACACCACCTTCGACAAGAGGAAGGTGGACAAGCTCGAAGCGGCCGTGAAGAAGGTCCGCAAGGAGAACATCAACGAGAAGCTCCGCCCGAAGACGGACAAGTACGTCCAGTTCGGTGGCGCCTCGGTGAACCCGGGGAGCGGCGCGATCGAGGCCATCTACGGCGGTGAGGACGCGACAACGCACTACACGAACAACGCCGACCAGACCGGTGCCCAGGTCGGCTCGACCTTCAAGCCGTTCGTGTTGGCCGCCGCGATGAGGGACGGGGTACGCGACCCCAAGCTGGGCGAGGTGCAGGGCGACACCGAGCGCACGCCGGTCTCCCCGAAGAGCCTCTACAGCGGCCAGAACAAGCTGAAGATCAAGAAGTACAACGGCGAGGTCTGGACGGACAAGAACGGCAAGGAGTGGCTCCAGACGAACGACGGCGGGGCGTCCTACAACCGGCCGACCTTCCAGATCGACCTTCGTGAGGCGATGCGGGAGTCCGTCAACTCCGCCTATGTCCAGCTGGGCATGGACGTGGGTCTGGACAAGGTGAAGCGGGCCGCGAAGGACGCAGGCATCAAGGACAACAGCTTCGCGAGCGCCAACTACCCGTCCTTCTCCCTGGGCACCTCCGACCCGAGCGCGATCCGTATGGCCGGCGCCTACGGCACCTTCGCCGCCAGAGGTCAGCGGAACGATCCGTTCTCGGTGACGTCGGTCGACCACGCCGGTGAGACGGTCTACCGGCACGAGAAGGCGCCGGTCAGGGCCTTCCAGCCGGCGGTCGCCGACAACGTCACCGACGTTCTGAGGACCGTCGTCGACAAGGGAACGGGTACCAACGCGAAGCTGCCCGACCGCCAGGTCGCGGGCAAGACCGGTACGACCGACGGCAATAAGTCCGCCTGGTTCGTGGGGTACACCCCGCAGCTGTCGACGGCCATCACGATGTACCGGATGGACGACGACGAGAACAGCAAGAAGCGCCAGTTCTTGGAGATGTACGGCACGGGTAACCAGGAGAAGATCCACGGAGCCTCGTTCCCGTCCGAGATCTGGCACGACTACATGTTGGAGGCCCTCAAGGGAGTGGAGCCGAAGACGTTCCCCGTTCCCGAGCCCATCGGTGAGATCGTCGGCGCCACTCCGAGCCCGAGCATCACTCCCTCGGCGACTCCTTCTCCCTCGGATTCGGCATCGACGGAACCGTCCCCCAGCCAGTCCTCCCCCGGCCCGTCGCCGTCGACCAGCGAGTCCTGCAGCAGCTGGTCGTGGAACTGCAACGACAACGGCGGTACATCGGACGGCGGCACCGGTGGGACTCCATCGGGCGGCACCGACGGAGGCGTCACCAGCTCGCCGTCGACGCCAGGAGGCAACGGTGGGAACAACGGAAATGGCAACGGAGGCTTCTTCGGAGGCCCAACGGGCTAGCCGGAGCTGATCTCACGCCGCCTGTTTCACGTGAAACGCTGCGTGTTCCACGTGAAACAGTGCGTGATACGCGCAAAGTGAGGGCCGCCGCACCGATCAGGTGCGGCGGCCCTCGCCCCGTTCTCAGGCGCGTACGGCAGGATGTGCGGCATGCCCAGTGCAGAGACGACGCGCACCCATGTGCAACAGCCGGACCCGGTACGGCCGACCAAGGAGGACGAGGTCGCCGCAGCGGGGAGCGAGCTGATCGGCGGACCGATCGGACGATGGGCGCTGCTCGGGAGCTCCTGGTGGACCCCCGTGCGCGTCATCGCGCTGGTGATGATCGGCATGTTCGCGCTGGGCATGGTGCAGAAGCTCCCCTGCTACGACGGCGCGTGGTTCTTCGGCGCCAGTTCGCAGTACACGCACGCCTGCTACTCGGACATCCCGCACCTCTATCAGGGACGGGGCTTCGCCGACGGCCTGGTGCCCTACTTCGACAAGCTGCCCGGCGACATGGACTACCTCGAGTACCCGGTGCTGACCGGTGTGTTCATGGAGGTCGCGTCCTGGCTGACCCTGGGCGGCGGCTCCATCCAGCACCTGGAGAAGGTCTACTGGATGGTCAACGCCGGGATGCTGATGATCTGCGCGGTGGTGATCGCCATCTGCGTGACCCGCACCCACCGGCGACGCCCCTGGGACGGCCTCCTGGTCGCCCTCGCACCCGCTTTCGCGCTGACCTCCACCATCAACTGGGATCTGCTCGCCGTGGCCCTCACAGCGGCCGCGATGCTGATGTGGTCACGGGGCCGGTCGGTGGCCTTCGGCGTTCTGCTGGGCCTGGCCACGGCCGCGAAGTTCTATCCGTTCCTGGTGCTCGGCCCGCTGCTCTTGCTCTGCTGGCGTGCCGGGCGCTGGCGCGACTTCGGGAAGGCCTTGGCCGGCTCGGTGGGCGCGTGGCTCGTCGTGAACCTGCCGGTGATGCTGCTCGCCCCTGAGGGCTGGTCGAAGTTCTACCGCTTCAGCCAGGAGCGCGGCGTCGACTTCGGGTCCATCTGGCTGATCATCCAGCAGCGGTGGGACGCGCAGATCAGCCCCGACGACGCCAACACCTACGCGATGGTGCTGATGGTCCTGGCGTGCTTGGGCATCACCGCACTCGCCCTCACCGCGCCACGCCGACCCCGCCTCGCGCAGCTCGCCTTCCTGGTCATCGCCGCCTTCATCCTCACCAACAAGGTCTACTCGCCGCAGTACGTCCTGTGGCTGATCCCCTTCGCCGCCCTCGCCCGGCCGCGCTGGCGGGACTTCCTGATCTGGCAGGCGTGCGAGGTCGCGTACTTCCTCGGGATCTGGATGTATCTCGCGTACACCACGAGCGGTGACAAGCACCGGGGGCTGCCCACGGACGGCTATCACCTCGTCGTCCTCATCCACCTGCTGGGCACGCTCTATCTGTGCGCGGTGATCGTGCGCGACATCCTGATGCCGGAACGGGATGTGGTCAGACGCTCCGGGGACGACGATCCATCGGGCGGTGTCCTGGACGGAGCGCCGGACGTGTTCGTACTCGGGCACGCCGCCCATCCCCCGCGGCATGCGGCGCACAACGAGGAGCGGCCACAAGTGAGTTGGGGCTGGGGCAAGGACGAGGAGCGTTCGCTCTGAGCGAACGCACAGAAAGGGCCGGACACCGCGATGGTGTCCGGCCCTTCCGTTTGTCCGCAGGACTCGGCGTGACGCCGGCCTAGGTCAGCGGTCGAGGATCCGGTCGAACTGCGTGGTGGTGTGCCGCAGATGAGCCACCAGCTCCTCGCCCACCCGGGGCTCGGGGGCATCGGACGGCACGAAGAGGATCGAGACCTGCATGTGCGGGGGCTCTGCGAACCAGCGCTGCTTGCCGCCCCAGACGAACGGCGACAGGTTCCGGTTGACGGTCGCGAGGCCCGCGCGGGCGACACCCTTGGCACGCGGCATGACGCCGTGCAGCGCCTTGGGAGCCTCCAGGCCCACGCCGTGCGACGTACCGCCCGCGACGACCACGAGCCAGCCGTCCGAGGCGACCTTCTGCTGGCGGTAGCCGAAGCGGTCGCCCTTGGCGACGCGTGTGACGTCCAGGATCGCGCCGCGGTACTCGGTCGCGTCGTGGTCGCCCAGCCAGAGCCTCGTCCCGATGCGCGCCCGGAACCGGGTCTGCGGGAACTGCTGCTGAAGACGGGCGAGTTCCTGGGCCTTGAGGTGGCTGACGAACATCGTGTGCAGCGGCAGCCTGGCCGCGCGCAGACGGTCCATCCAGCCGATGACCTCCTCGACGGCGTCGGAGCCGTCGGTGCGGTCCAGGGGCAGGTGGATCGCGAAGCCCTCCAGCCGGACGTCCTCAATGGCGGAGTGGAGCTGGGGCAGTTCCTGCTCGCTCACGCCGTGCCGCTTCATCGAGGACATCACCTCGACGACGACACGGGCGCCGACGAGGCCGTGCACGCCGTCGACGGAGGAGACGGAGCGGATCACACGGTCGGGCAGCGGCACGGGCTCCTCGCCCCGCCGGAACGGGGTCAGGACCAGCAGATCACCGCTGAACCAGTCCTTGATCCGGGCGGCTTCGTAGGTCGTGCCGACGGCGAGGACGTCCGAGCCGAAGCGGGTGGCCTCGTCCGCGAGCCGTTCGTGGCCGAAGCCGTAGCCGTTGCCCTTGCAGACAGGGACGATCCCCGGAAACTGCTCGAGCACGTGCTTGTGGTGTGCCCGCCAGCGCGCGGTGTCGACGTAGAGCGTGAGCGCCATGGCCGGTCCCGGAACCTTTCTCGTGGCTGCGGTGTATCAGAGGTATGAAGAAGCTTTGGAGCTACGTGAATTGTGCAGGGTCCGCCCGGGCCGTGTGGACCAGGCGGGCCGGGCGGGGCTCAGCGCCGCGACATGTAGATGTCGAGGGCCTTGTGCAGCAGCTTGTTCAGCGGGAAGTCCCACTCGCCGAGGTATTCGGCAGCCTGCCCACCGGTTCCCACCTTGAACTGGATGAGACCGAAGAGGTGGTCCGACTCGTCGAGCGAGTCGCTGATGCCGCGCAGGTCGTAGACCGTCGCGCCGAGCGCGTAGGCGTCGCGGAGCATCCGCCACTGCATCGCGTTCGAGGGCCTGACCTCACGGCCGATGTTGTCGGAGGCTCCGTAGGAGTACCAGACGTGCCCCCCGACCACCAGCATCGTCGCCGCCGACAGGTTCACCCCGTTGTGGCGGGCGAAGTACAGCCGCATGCGGTTGGGGTCCTCGCTGTTGAGGGCCGTCCACATGCGCTGGAAGTACGAGAGGGGGCGGGGCCGGAAGTGGTCGCGCACAGCCGTGATCTCGTAGAGACGCTGCCACTCGGCGAGGTCCTGATAGCCGCCCTGGACGACCTCGACGCCGGCCTTCTCGGCCTTCTTGATGTTGCGGCGCCACAGCTGGTTGAAGGCCTTGTGCACGTCCTCGAGGGAGCGGTTGGCCAGCGGCACCTGGAACACGTAGCGGGGCTGTACGTCACCGAAGCCGGCGCCGCCGTCCTCGCCCTGCTGCCAGCCCATGCGCCGCAGCTTGTCGGCGACCTCGAAGGCGCGAGGCTCGATGAAGTCGGCCTCGATGTCGCGCAGACGCTTGACGTCCGGGTCCTGGATGCCCTTCTTGATCGACGTGGCCTCCCAGCGCCGGATGATCACCGGCGGGCCCATCTTCACGGAGAAGGCGCCCTGTTGCTTGAGGTGCGCCAGCATCGGACGCATCCAGTCGTCGAGGTTCGGAGCGAACCAGTTGATGACCGGGCCCTCGGGCAGATAGGCGAGATAGCGCTTGATCTTGGGCAGTTGCCGGTACAGGACCAGGCCTGCGCCGACCATCTCGCCGGTCCGCTCGTCGAACCATCCCAGGCTCTCGGAGCGCCACTCCGCCTTCACATCAGCCCATGCCGGGACCTGCATGTGGCTAGCCGAGGGCAGGCTCTGGATGTATGCCAGATGCTGCTCTCGGCTGATGGTCCTCAGGGTCAGGCTCATTCGGGGCGCTCCTCGGGCTGGTGTGTCCCCATGGGTACAAGGGCTCCGGCTCTCGCGCCGAAGCCTACTGCGCCCTGCGAGCGCCCCGACTGGGCCTATAGAAGGTTCGCGTGCCGTCAGCCGATGACACCGCCGAACAGACCCCCGTGGGCCATGCCGATGAAGAGGCCGATCGCCGAGGCGCCGAGGCCCAGGATGAGACCGAAGCGCTCGCGCGTCGTCACGGAGATGAACTGGCCGTATGCGCCGGTCAGGACGCCCACCAGACCCGCCCAGGAACTCAGCAGGTGGAGGCTGCTGAAGAGCGAAGAGATGATGGCGATCGCCCCGAGGATCATCGCCACCGCGACCAGTGAGTCCTGGAGGGGATGGGGCTTCCCGTCCGTGGCGAAGAGAGATGTCGCGGTGTTGGGTCGCATTGCCTGTGCCATGTGGCACCTCCTGCGGAAGGCGGCGCATCGTAGCGCCATACACACCCGATGTGTACAGATTGTGCCCTCCTGCGGCCGGATTTCAACCGGAAGCCGTGGTGCGGGTAGTCTGTACCGTCTGCACCGGTGTCTGCCTCATGCCCTGACCAGGGATCCCCGCCAGCGGGGCCCGATTGTCAGTGGCGGCCGATACCGTTGCGTACGCATCACGACCCTCCTGCCACGGAACGACCGTGGCCGCTGAGTCCAAAGGAGGTGGGTTCCACATGCGTCACTACGAAGTGATGGTCATCCTCGACCCCGATCTCGAGGAGCGCGCTGTCTCCCCGCTGATCGAGAACTTCCTTTCCGTTGTCCGTGAGGCCAACGGAAAGGTTGAGAAGGTCGACACCTGGGGCCGTCGTCGTCTCTCGTACGAGATCAAGAAGAAGCCCGAGGGCATCTACTCGGTCATCGACCTGCAGGCCGAGCCTGCGGTCGTCAAGGAGCTCGACCGCCAGATGAACCTGAACGAGTCGGTCCTCCGGACCAAGGTCCTCCGTCCCGAGACCCACTGAGCTTCCTAGCTCAGCGGCACTCGGGTTTCGAGTAGCAGCAAGCAGCCAGCAGCAAACCCGCCGAGAGGTTCCCCCATGGCAGGCGAGACCGTCATCACGGTCGTCGGCAATCTTGTCGACGACCCCGAGCTGCGCTTCACCCCTTCCGGTGCGGCGGTCGCGAAGTTCCGTGTCGCGTCCACTCCCCGCATCTTCGACAAGCAGACCAATGAGTGGAAGGACGGCGAAGGCCTGTTCCTGACCTGCTCGGTCTGGCGTCAGGCGGCGGAGAACGTCGCGGAGTCGCTTCAGCGAGGCATGCGCGTCATCGTGCAGGGCCGTCTGAAGCAGCGGTCCTACGAGGACCGTGAGGGCGTCAAGCGCACGGTCTACGAGCTGGACGTCGAGGAAGTCGGCGCCAGCCTGAAGACCGCCACGGCCAAGGTCACCAAGACCACCGGTCGCGGTGGCCAGGGTGGATACGGCGGCGGTGGCGGCGGCCAGCAGGGCGGCGGCAACTGGGGCGGTGGCTCCGGTGGCGGTCAGCAGCAGGGTGGCGGCGGTGCTCCCGCCGACGACCCCTGGGCGACCGGTGCGCCGTCCGGCGGCGGCCAGCAGGGCGGCGGCGGTGGCTGGGGCGGAAGCTCCGGCGGCTCCGGCGGCTCTGGTTCTGGCGGCGGCTACTCGGACGAGCCCCCCTTCTAGGCCTCAGGGCCAAGGGTGGGCCGTTCCCACACTTCTTGATCACACAGGAGAAACACCATGGCGAAGCCGCCTGTGCGCAAGCCTAAGAAGAAGGTCTGCGCTTTCTGCAAGGACAAGGTCACGTACGTGGACTACAAGGACACGAACATGCTGCGGAAGTTCATTTCCGACCGCGGCAAGATTCGCGCCCGCCGCGTGACCGGCAACTGCACGCAGCACCAGCGTGACGTCGCCACGGCCGTGAAGAACAGCCGTGAGATGGCGCTGCTGCCCTACACGTCCACCGCGCGATAAGGGAAGGGTGACCGACTAATGAAGATCATCCTCACCCACGAGGTCTCCGGCCTCGGTGCCGCCGGCGAGGTCGTAGACGTCAAGGACGGCTACGCCCGCAACTACCTGATCCCGCGGAACTTCGCGATCCGCTGGACCAAGGGTGGCGAGAAGGACGTCGCGCAGATTCGTCGTGCGCGCAAGATCCACGAGATCGCGACCATCGAGCAGGCCAACGAGATCAAGGCCCGCCTCGAGGGCGTCAAGGTCCGCCTGGCTGTCCGCTCCGGCGACGCCGGTCGTCTCTTCGGTTCCGTCACCCCGGCCGACGTCGCTTCGGCGATCAAGGCTGCCGGTGGCCCCGAGGTCGACAAGCGCCGCATCGAGCTGGGCTCGCCGATCAAGACGCTGGGCGCCCACGAGACGTCCGTGCGTCTGCACCCCGAGGTTGCCGCCAAGGTCAGCGTCGAGGTCGTCTCCGCCTAAGCACTGCGCTTGGCAGAGCTGAAGCAAATGTTGGGCCGCACCCCTCGGGGTGCGGCCCAACATGTTTCACGGTCACCGTTTCACGTGAAACCGGGTCAGCGCGTGGCGCCTGTGATGATCCAACGGCCCGAGCGTGAGCGCAGCCACAGGGTCAGCAGCCGCACGGTCATCATCAAAGTCATTGCGCCCCACAGTGCGGTGAGCTCCCCGCCGAAGACCGGCACCAACAGGGCGACCGGCGTGAAGACTGCGAGGGTGACGAGCATCGCCCGGGCGAGATACGGGCCATCGCCGGCTCCCATCAGGACCCCGTCGAGCACGAAGACGATGCCGCAGATGGGCTGGGAGAGCGCAATCATCAGGAGAGCGGGCATTGCCGCGTTCTGCACCACCTGATCATTCGTGAACAGTGGGATGAAGAGCGGTCGGGAGACGATCACCAGGAGTCCGAGGACGACTCCCACGGCAATGCCCCACTGCACCATGCGGCGACAGGCATCCCGTGCACCCTGGGCGTCGCCAGCTCCGAGGTAGCGCCCGATGATGGCCTGGCCCGCGATGGCGATGGCGTCGAGCGCGAAGGCCAGCAGGCTCCACAAGGAGAGGATGATCTGGTGCGCGGCGATCTCCGCATCGCCGAGCCGGGCTGCGACCGCGGTGGCGATCATGAGGATGGCGCGTAGCGAGAGGGTACGAACGAGCAGCGGGGCGCCCGCTCGGGCGCAGGCTCGTATCCCGGCGGCGTCAGGGCGCAGGGAAGCGCCGTGACGACGTGCACCGCGCACGACGACGAAAAGATAGACAGCGGCCATGGCGACCTGGGCTATGACGGTGCCCCAGGCGGATCCTGCGATGCCCAGGCCGGCGCCGTAGACGAGCCCCGCGTTGAGTGCGCCGTTGGCGACGAAGCCTCCGACCGCGACATAGAGCGGGGTCTTGGTGTCCTGGAGGCCACGCAGGACTCCGGTGGCGGCGAGGACGACGAGCATCGCGGGGATGCCGAGCGAGGAGATCCGCAGGTAGGTGATCGCGTAAGGCGCCGCGGTGTGGGAGGCGCCGAACAGCTCGACGACTGCGGGAGCCGTGGGCAGGACGATGGCGATGACCGCAGCGCCGAGCAGCAGCGCGAGCCAGATCCCATCCATGCCCTGGCGGATCGCGGACTGGAGATCTCCGGCGCCGACGCGGCGGGCCACCGCGGCCGTGGTCGCGTAGGCCAGGAAAACGAAGACGCTGACCGCGGTCATCAGGAGGGATGAGGCGACAGCGAGACCGGCCAGTTGGGCGGTGCCCAGATGGCCGACGATGGCGCTGTCGGCCATCACGAAAAGAGGCTCGGCGACGAGCGCGCCGAAGGCGGGGACGGCCAGCGCGACGATCTCGCGGTCATGTCGCCGCCGGGCGGCTTTGGACGCCGCGGGAGCCTGTGTCATGAGCACCAATGTAATCTTCCACAGGTAAGAGATGCAACCGCCCTGGAGTCCTTACTTCGGTGCCTCCTGGGCGTGGCGTCACACACCGTTTACGGCGATCTTGGGCCGACCGGGAAAGTATTTTTCCTGCACAGCCGGTGGATGGGAAAGTCGCAGGTCAGGCACGTTTCTGCGCGCCCCTTGAGGGCTTGTTCACAGGGCTGTCCACCGTGTCGTGCACAGGTTTTGCGGAGTTCTCCACAGCGAGAGGCCCTTCATCCACACCGCCTGTGGATAACCAGATTGGCTGAAGGTGCCGAGGGGCCTACCGTGGTGCGGCGCCCGCCACGATTTCAGGCCTCGGAAACGTCATGAACCGACGCGTCAGAACCGGAGTCGGGTCCCCATATTTGTCAGTGTCGTGCCGTAAGAAAGAGGGCACGGCGAGGTCCGCCCGGCGGACTGGAGGAGGTGGCCCGGTGAGTATCTCCGAGCCTTTGGACGACCCCTGGGCCGACAGCGGTCCCAGTGACCGTCTGCCTGCCTCCCGCCAGCGTGGCAGCGGTGGGCGGGTGCGCGAGGAGCAGCACGATCGCGGTGGCGACGGCGGCTGGGACGACGGACCTCCGTCCTTCGAGCGAGTCCCGCCCCAGGACCTCGACGCCGAGCAGTCCGTCCTCGGCGGCATGCTTCTGTCGAAGGACGCGATCGCCGACGTCGTCGAGGTGATCAAGGGCCACGACTTCTACCGCCCCGCGCACGAGACGATCTTCACGGCGGTTCTCGACCTGTACGCGAAGGGCGAGCCGGCCGACCCGATCACGGTCGCGGCCGAGCTCACCAAGCGTGGCGAGATCACCAAGGTCGGTGGCGCATCGTATCTGCACACCCTCGTCCAGACGGTTCCGACGGCGGCCAATGCCGAGTACTACGCCGAGATCGTCCATGAGCGGGCGGTTCTGCGTCGGCTCGTCGAGGCGGGCACGCGCATCACGCAGATGGGATACGCGGCCGACGGCGACGTCGACGAGATCGTGAACAGCGCGCAGGCCGAGATCTACGCGGTCACCGAGCAGCGCACCAGCGAGGACTACCTCCCACTCGGCGACATCATGGAGGGCGCCCTCGACGAGATCGAGGCGATCGGCTCCCGTAGCGGCGAGATGACCGGTGTGCCCACCGGCTTCACGGACTTCGACTCCCTGACGAACGGCCTGCACCCGGGCCAGATGATCGTCATCGCCGCCCGCCCCGCCATGGGTAAGTCCACACTGGCGCTCGACTTCGCCCGGGCCGCCTCGATCAAGCACAACCTGCCCAGCGTCATCTTCTCCCTGGAAATGGGCCGGAACGAGATCGCGATGCGTCTGCTGTCCGCGGAGGCACGGGTCGCACTGCACCACATGCGTTCCGGCACCATGACCGACGAGGACTGGACCCGGCTCGCGCGCCGGATGCCCGAGGTGTCGGCAGCCCCGCTCTACATCGACGACTCCCCGAACCTGTCGATGATGGAGATCCGCGCGAAGTGCCGTCGCCTCAAGCAGCGCAATGACATCAAGCTCGTGATCATCGACTATCTGCAGCTGATGCAGGCCGGTGGTTCGAAGCGCTCCGAGAGCCGTCAGCAGGAAGTCTCGGACATGTCGCGAAACCTGAAGCTCCTGGCCAAGGAGCTGGAAGTGCCGGTCATCGCGCTCTCCCAGCTGAACCGTGGCCCCGAGCAGCGTACGGACAAGAAGCCGATGGTGTCCGACCTGCGTGAATCCGGCTCGATCGAGCAGGACGCGGACATGGTGATCCTGCTGCACCGCGAGGACGCGTACGAGAAGGAGTCGCCCCGCGCGGGCGAGGCCGACATCATCGTGGGCAAGCACCGTAACGGTCCGACAGCGACGATCACGGTCGCCTTCCAGGGTCACTACTCGCGCTTCGTGGACATGGCGCAGACCTGATCCCGCTCGACCTGGTTCTGCTCGCCCTGAAGCTGGGTGCTCCGAAGCGGTTCGGCTCGGAGCCGTCGGCTTAAAAGCGGTCGACGCCCGGCGGCCGGCGGGGTGGACTTGGGGCATGACGACATCCCCTGAAGAACTGCTGCCCACGACGCGCCGAGCTCTGTTGCACCGCATCGCCACCGCTCAGGCGGAAGGCCGGTCCCCTTCGCTGGTGGCCGGGGTCGTGCGCGACGGTGAGCTGGTGTGGAGCGGTGGGCGTACCTGCGTGGACGGGCATGCTCCGGACGAGCACGTGCAGTACCGGATCGGCTCGATCACCAAGACGTTCACGGCCGTGCTGGTGCTGAGGCTGCGCGACGAGGGGTTGCTCGACCTCGGGGACCCGCTGGAAAAGCATCTGCCGGGCACGGGTGCCGGTCAGGTCACCATTGCCGAACTGCTCGCGCACACTGGTGGGTTGGCTGCTGAGACTCCGGGGCCGTGGTGGGAGCGTTCGCCGTCTTCGCTGCGCCCCGAGCTCGCGGATGTGCTGGGTGAAGAGCCGTTCAGGCATCCGGTCGGCAAGCAGCATCACTACTCCAACCCCGGTTATACGTTGCTTGGATCGGTGGTCGAGGCATTGCGCGGTGCCCAGTGGGAGGACGTCCTGCGCCGCGAGGTTCTGGATCCGCTCGGCCTGCACCGGACGAGCGGGCAGCCGCAGGCCCCGCACGCCGGTGGCTGGGCCGTGCACCCTTGGGCCGATGTGATGATGCCGGAGCCCGCGGAGGACCTGGGGCTGATGGCTCCGGCGGGACAACTCTGGTCGACGGCAGCGGACTTGGGGCGGTTCGCCGTATTCCTGATGGAGGGTGACGACCGGGTTCTGAGTGCACAGTCCGTACGCGAGATGCGTACGCCCGCGGCACCCACGCTGCCGGGGGACTGGGACTCCTCGTACGGTCTCGGGCTTCAGCTCGTACGGAGGAACGGACGGGTGCTGGCCGGGCACGGGGGTTCGCTGCCCGGGTTCGTGGCGGGGCTGTGGTTCAGCGAGGAGGACGGTCTGGCCGCGGTCACCCTCGCCAACTGCACGTCGGGAGTGCCCGCATCGACGGTCAGTACGGACCTGCTCCATGTCGTCGCCGAGGCCGAGCCGCGCATCCCTGAGCCGTGGCGGCCTCTGCCGGAGGTCGATGCGGCGGTGCTGGAGCTCGCCGGGCCCTGGTACTGGGGGACGCAGAGCACGGTACTGCGGCTGACGGCCGACGGAGGCGTCTCGCTCGGGCCGTTGACGGGTGGGGCGCGGGACTCACGATTCCGTCCGAACGGCGACGGCACCTGGACGGGACTGGACGGCTACTACGCGGGGGAGCTCCTGCGCGTCGAACGTCGGCCCGACGGGTCGGTGAGCCATCTCGATCTCGGATCGTTCGTCTTCACGCGTGAGCCGTACGAGAAGGAGGCGCCGGTTCCTGGCGGGGTGGATCCGGAGGGCTGGCGGGGGCTTCCTCGTTCCTAGCTGATCTCGTTCCCGATCGGCTTCGCTCTCCAGGTCGGTCTCGATCCCGGTCGACATGGCGAAGGGGCCGGGTGGTCGTCCGTTTCACGTGAAACACGCGACCACCCGGCCCGTCGGCGTTGTCAGAGCTGGAGCTTGAAGCCCACATGTGACGCCTCGAAACCCAGTCGCTCGTAGAAGCGATGGGCATCGGTCCGGGTGGCGTCGGACGTCAGCTGTACCAACTGGCAGTTCTGGCGGCGGGATTCGTCGATGGCCCACTCGATGAGCAGTGTGCCGAGCCCGCTGCCACGCTCGTCCGCGTGAATGCGGACGCCCTCGATGATCGAGCGTGTGGAGCCCTTCCGCGAGAGCCCGGGGATGACGGTGAGCTGGAGGGTGCCGACAGTGCGCCCCTCGCGCACGGCGACGACCAGGTGCTGGTTGGGGTCCGCGGTGATGCGGGCGTGCGCCTCCAGGTATGGCGTGAGGTCGTCCGGTGACTCGCGGCGGGCGCCCAAGGGGTCGTCCGCCAGCATCGCCACGATGGCCGGGACGTCTGCGGCGATGGCAGGCCGTATTTCAAGATCTCCCATGGCCGCAGCCTATGCGGCCATGGGTAGGTGGCCCCGGCCTGCCCGGTGCCGGCGGCCCCGCGTCCTTGCCGGCTCGGCGCCTCAGGCCGGGACGCGTACGGCTTCCACCGCGCGGACCAGCGGGGCGAGTTCGGGGTTCTTCGCCGCTTCGTCGAGTGCTTCGCGCAGGGCGGAGTCATTGGTGGGCCGCGCATCGGCGAGGAGGGCCAGACCGGCCTCGCTCACGTTCGTGTAGATGCCGCGCCGGTCGGTCGGACAGAGATAGCGGGCCAGTAGACCGCGGTCTTCAAGACGCGTCACCAGGCGCGTGGTGGCGCTCTGGCTCAGGACGACGGCGTCGGCGACCTGCTTCATCTGCAGGTGACCCCCTTCGCCGTCGTGCTGGCGGCTGAGGACATCAAGGAGCGAGTACTCCCGCACGCTCAGGTCGTGCTTCGCCTGCAGAGCGCGCTCGATATGGGTCTCGATCCTCCCGTGGAGCAGAGAGAGGGTGCACCAGCCCTGGGCCAGGGCGGTGAGTGCGGGGTCTGTGGCGGTCATGGCTCTAGTTCCTCCATCCCGATGCGGCTGAACCCAGGATAGTCCACGTGTGAAATTGTCCGCGCTTGCAAGTAGTGCGCGTCTGCAAGTATTGTGAACGCACGCAAAGCGCACCTGCAACAGTTTGGGAAGGTGAACCCTATGCCTCTCGCGCTTCTGGCTCTCGCGATCGGGGCCTTCGGGATCGGAACCACGGAATTCGTGATCATGGGGCTGCTCCCAGAGGTCGCGGGTGACTTCGGCGTCTCCATCCCCACGGCCGGATTCCTGGTGACCGGCTACGCCCTCGGCGTCATGTTCGGCGCCCCCCTCATGACGATTCTGGGCACCCGCATCTCGCGCAAGCGGATGCTGCTGCTCTTGATGGTTCTGTTCATCGTGGGCAACGTGCTCTCCGCGGTGGCGCCCGTCTTCCTCGTCATGGTGATCGGCCGCGTGGTCGCCTCACTCGCGCACGGCGCCTTCTTCGGAATCGGCGCGGTCGTCGCGGCCGAGCTGGTCGCCCCCGAGAAGAAGGCCGGAGCCATCGCCATGATGTTCACCGGCCTGACCGTCGCCAACGTCGTCGGCGTACCCCTGGGCACGCTCATCGGCCAGAGCGTCGGCTGGCGCGTCACTTTCCTGGCCGTCGCCGGGCTCGGAGTCGTCGGACTGCTCGGCATCGCCAAGCTCGTCCCCGACGTGCCCAAGGCCGAAGGCGTCCACCTGCGGCACGAGCTCGCTGCCTTCAAGAACGTCCAGGTCCTGCTGGCGATGGCCATGACAGTGCTCGGCTTCGGCGGAGTCTTCGCTGCCATCACCTACATCGCGCCGATGATGACGCACGTCGCCGGTTACGCCGACACGTCGGTGACCTGGCTCCTCGTCCTGTTCGGCCTCGGCATGGTCGCGGGCAACCTGATCGGCGGAAAGTTCGCCGACCGCAAGCTGATGCCGATGCTGTACGTCGCCCTGAGCGGGTTGGCCGTCGTGCTGGCCCTGTTCACGCTGACCGCCCACAACAAGGTCCTGGCGGCGATTTCCATCGCGCTGATCGGCGCACTCGGTTTCGCCACGGTGCCGCCGCTGCAGAAGCGGGTCCTCGACCACGCCCACGGCGCTCCCACGCTGGCCTCCGCGGTCAACATCGGCGCCTTCAACCTCGGCAACGCCCTTTCGGCCTGGCTCGGCGGCCTGGTCATCGCGGCCGGCCTCGGCTACACGGCCCCCAACTGGGTCGGCGCCGTCCTCGCCGCCGCCGCGCTCGTCCTGGCCGTCGTGTCCGCCGGCCTTGAGCGCCGGTCCAAGGTCTCGAGCCCGGTTGTCGCAGGCGCGACGCCGGAAGGGACCCGGCAGGCGGAACCCGCTCACAGCTGAGCGGCCACCGCTCACCTCACCCCACCCGCAGGGCCACCGTCGTCCCCGCACCTGTTCCACCGCACAAACCCGCAAGGAGAACCCCCTCATGAGCACCACCACCACCGCAGTCGCGCCGCTGACCATCCAGGACGCGGAGATCCTCGTGACCGCCGCCCGTCGTGCGGCCGAGTCCGCCGGAGTGACCGTCAGCGTCACCGTCCTCGACGCCGGCGGACACCTGCTCGCCTTCCGTCGCGACGACCAGGCCGTGCTGATCTCCGGCGAGACCAGCACCCGCAAGGCGTACACCGCCCTCCAGCTGAACGCCCCGACCGCGGACCTCGTCGACCTGGTCAAGCCCGACGGCCCCTTCCACAGCCTGCCGACCGCCCTGGACCGGCCGCTGCTCTTCATCGCGGGCGGCATCCCCGTCCACCGCGACGGGCGTCTCATTGGCGCCATCGGTGTCGGTGGCGGCGCACCGGAGCAGGACCACGGGTTCGCCACAGCAGCCGTGACGGAGCTCGTCTGAAGCTGAACGAGACGTAGGCGCGACGCGTCTCCCCAGACAGAAGTCCGCCCCCGGACACCGTGATCCCACAGTGTCCGGGGGCGGACTTCGTCGTGTGCGCTGCCCGGTCCAGCTCAACCCGCGGCGACCGTCAGGGGCGCGAAACGGCGTGTCCAATCGCCGGGGAGGCCGGGGGTGCCGTAGGTCATCACGGCGTTGAAGGCCTGGGACTCCACCCCCCGTGCCTTGATCCACGCCAGCAGTTCCTCGTGGCGCACGTCGATGTCGGTACGCAGGGGGCGATCCGTTCCGGCGGCGAGCGAGGTGACGAGGGCCTTCGCCGTCTCGGTGTCGCGGGCGATCAGCGGGCCGATGACGTGGGTGTCCATGTTGGGCCAGGCGGCCGCGAATCCGATGAGTTCGCCACCGTCCTCGGCCACGCGCAGCTGGTCGGCGAAGGCCGGCAGGCGGGTCAGGACGTGGGTGCGGTCGGGGCCGAAGACCTCCGCGTCCAGACGAAGGATGGCCGGGAGATCCTCCGCGGTCGCGGCGCGCGTGGCCACGGACGGCGTCGCTCCGCCGGGGGCGAAATGCCCCCGCACCATCTCCGCGCGCCCGGTGACCTTGAAATCCAGCCCCTCGTAGAGCGGGCGGCCGTACGGGGTCGCGTGCAGGGTGAGCGGTGTGGTGTCCGCCTGCTCGACGACGTACTGCATGAGGCGGCGGCCGATGCCGCGACGGGCGTGGCGTTCGGCGACGAGCACCATGCCGATGGCGCTCAGCGTGGGCCGGTTCGGCGGGCCGTAGTCGGTCACCACGCAGGCGCTCACCAGGCCCTCGTCGGGGTCGTCGATGCCGTAGCCGGTGCCGGCCGAGAGCAGCAGGCCCCATTTGTGTTCCTCGCGGGGCCAGCCGCGGTCCTCGGAGAGGTCGGCGCACGCCATGAGGTCGCGCGGGGTGAGTCGGCGGATGGGCAGATCAGAGAGCGGAGGTGTCGACACGCAGGTCAGGCTGTCTGACGCAGCCGGTCCGCGTCCACCGCTTTGCGGGCAGCAAGCTGCTGCTTTCGGCCACGTCGCGTCAGTCCCCACGGCTTGAGGACCGAGATCACCGTCATGAAGAGATAGGCGGTCAGGGAGACGATGGGACCGGCCACCAGATCGCTCGGTCGAGGCAGCGGAGTACCGGCCGTGACCGCCGCGACCGCGGCGTTGGCGCCGGGACGCAGGGCGAAGATCGAGGCGGCGGTTGTGGCGAGCGTGAGCCAGAACTTGGCGTAGACCCAGCGGTGCCGTGCGAGGCCCCAGGGCGTTCCCAGCGACAGCAGCAGGCCGCTCAGCAGAGTGAGCAGGGCGAGTGGGATCACCAGCCAGTCCGTGAAGACCTTCATGGCGCGGCAGGCGCCCTCGACCATCGGATCGGAACCCGTGGTGATCGCCGTGACGGCGAGCGCGAGCAGACCGAGCGTGAGCCCCAGCCAGCAAGCGGAGGACGTCACGTGGACGACGAGGGTGGCCCGGCGTGCGGGACGGCGTAGTTTCACGTGAAACACCGTGCCGGGAGTGGCCTTCGAGGGCGTCCGACAGAGGGAGTAACCCCGCGTACTAGCCTCGGCGTACATGGCAAGACTGCATCTCTTCGATCTGGACGGAACGCTGCTGCACGGCACGTCGGCGCCCGTGGAAATCTCCCGTCAACTGGGGTTCGAGGCCGAGGCGGTGGCCCTGGACCGCGAGATCGGCGCTCAGCGCATCGGTCCGCCGGAGTACGCGCGGCGGGTGCACGCCCTGTGGGCGGGGCTCACGCCCGACCACGTGACGGCCGCGTTCGAGGGTGCGCCGTGGCTGACGGGAATCCGGGAGACCTGGGCGGAGATACGGGCGCGCGGTGAGTACTGCGCTGTGGTCTCGCTCTCGCCGTCGTTCTTCGTGGAGCGGC
Source organism: Streptomyces sp. NPDC090032 (assembly GCF_044748025.1). NCBI lineage: Bacteria > Bacillati > Actinomycetota > Actinomycetes > Kitasatosporales > Streptomycetaceae > Streptomyces > Streptomyces sp. NPDC090032. The sequence goes on from NZ_JBIVFF010000005.1 coordinate 393,776, forward strand.
TGACGGGGTGGGGCGCCCATGCGGCATACGGTTCGCGCTTTCCCGCGGTGCCCTTCGCCGAGCCCGTCGACCCCACGGGCCTTCTCAGTGCCGCGGCGAAGGTGAAGATCGCGGACCTGCTCTGTGAAAGGTTCGGGGTGCCCCGGGCCGATTGCATTGCCTACGGCGACTCGTTCTCCGATGTGGAGCTGTTCGGCGCCGTGCCGGTATCGGTCGCGATCAATGCGGATCAGCACGTCGCGGGTCTGGCGACCCACTCGTATGCAGGCCGCGATCTGCGGGAGGCGTACGAATTGGTACGGCACACCCGCTAATTGAGGGATTGCAGGGGCATATCGCCTGTCGAATTCCTTGCTGGGCAAGGGGGACTTGTGCGTTTGGCGGGTGCCGGTAGGGTCGACTCCGGTCCGAGGCAGGCGCGCCCGGCGCAACCCGGACCATGCACGCAGGCCAAGACAGCCTAACGGGACGGAGAGATCGAAGACCTGCTATTTCCGCTATGTGGCTTGCGGGATCGCGCCGGATGGCATGCTGGGTGAGGAACTGCGGGCAATGTCACATTCCTGCCTTACTTGTCCGTAGCGGGCCGGAATGCGGGTTCACTTGGGCCGCCGCATTCTGTCGCGGCAGAACGGGGAAAGAGCGACTTCCGATCGCGGAAGTACGCAGACCGACCGAAAGATGTTCGAGGCGAGGCACAGCATGGACGCTCCGACCACTACGTCGGCCGACTCCGGCTCCGGCGGCGGGGGCGGTTGGTTCACTCCGCGCAAGGCGCCGCCCACCGGCCCGAGCCCGGACCAGGAGACGCCGTCAGAGGGGCGCAAGGTCACGCCGATACGGCCTGTCGGCCGACCCGATCGAATATCGGACGGCCACGTGGAGACGGTGCCCGCGCAGGGCCCCGCCCCGGCGACGGAGGCCGCACCCGCCCCCCAGCACGCGTCAGCACCTGGCCCCACCCCGCCTCAGGCGTCGCCCTACGGGAACGCGCGCCCTCAAGCCGCCCGGCACGGGCAAGGATCGAGCCCCGCGCAGCCACCGCACTCCGCACCCCCGGCACCAACGGCGCCCAGGGCAGAGACCACCCCCCGCCCGGCTCCCGCGCCCGAGGCCTCCCCCGACACCCGGCTCATCCGCCGCACACTGGAGGAGGTCGGCCCCGACGCCGACAAGGTCACCTCGTACTTCTACGCGCTGCTCTTCGTGCGCCACCCCGAACTCCGGCCCCTGTTCCCCGCCTCGATGGACACCCAGCGCGACCGGCTGCTCAAGGCGCTGCTGATGGCGGCCGAGCACGCGGACAACAAGAGCGTTCTCGTCCCGTACCTGAAGAACCTGGGCGGCGGGCACCGCAAGTACGGCACGCAGCCCGAGCACTACCCCGCCGTCGGCGAGTGCCTGATCGGCGCGCTGTCCCGGTACGCGACGACGACCTGGGACCAGGAGACGGAGGCGGCCTGGGTGCGCACGTACACGACGATCTCCCAGGTCATGATCGACGCGGCGGCGGCGGACGAGCTGCGCGCGCCCGCGTGGTGGTACGGAGAGGTGGTCTCGCACGACCTGAGGACCCCGGACATCGCCGTGGTCACGGTCCGGCCCGACCAGCCGTACCCGTTTCTCGCCGGGCAGTACACGAGCGTGGAGACGCCGTGGTGGCCGCGGATCTGGCGGCACTACTCCTTCGCCTCGGCGCCCCGTTCCGACGGGCTGCTCTCGTTCCACGTGAAGGCCGTTCCGGCGGGGTGGGTCTCCAACGCGCTCGTGCACCGTGCCCGCCCGGGCGATGTGATCCGCCTCGGCCCGCCCTCCGGTTCGATGACGGTGGACCACAGCTCCGACAGCGGGCTTCTCTGCCTCGGCGGTGGCACCGGCATCGCGCCCATCAAGGCCCTCGTCGAGGATGTCGCCGAGCACGGCCACCGGCGCCCGGTCGAGGTGTTCTACGGGGCTCGCACCGACCACGACCTGTACGACATCGACACGATGCTGCGGCTGCAGCAGACCCATCCCTGGCTGGCGGTCCGTCCGATCGTCGATCAGCAGGCCCATCTGCAACTGCCCGACGCGGTGCGCGAGTACGGCCCCTGGAACGAGTACGACGCCTATCTCTCGGGTCCGCCCGGCATGATCCGCAGCGGTGTCGACGCCCTGCGGGACATAGGGATCCCGGTGGACCGGATCCGCCATGACTCCGTGGAGGAACTCGTCGTGACCGGCAACTGAGGCCGGCGGCCGAGCACCCTGCAGACGGGCCCGTGCGGAAGCGGGCAACCAAGACCCGAGGCTCCGCCCCGTCAGCCCAGGTCAGGCGCGTGCATCGCCCGTACGCCCTCGATGTTGCCGTCCAGATAGTGCCGCAGGGACAGAGGGACGAGATGGACCGAGGCGATGCCGACGCGGGTGAAGGGCACCCGCACGATCTCGTACTCGCCGCACGGCTCCTCGATCTCGGGGCCGTGCCGCTGGCTGAGGTCCATCGACTCGAGTCGGCAGACGAAGAAGTGCTGGACCTTCACGCCGGTGGCGCCGCCGTCCTCGCTGATGTGCTCCACGGTGTCCACGAAGCAGGGCACCACATCGAGGATCTTGGCGCCGAGCTCCTCGTGCACCTCGCGGTGCAGGGCGTCGACGACGGTCTCGTCCTCGGGTTCGACCCCGCCGCCGGGGGTCAGCCAGTACGGATCCATGCCGGGCTTGGTCCGCTTGATCAGGATCAGGTCGTTGCCGTCGAGCAGGACGGCGCGTGCGGTGCGCTTGACCACGGGTCGGACGGTCATGGGAGGAATGTGGCCCCGCCGGTTCCACGTGAAACATTCCGTACCGACCTGGCCTCAGTCAATCAGCACCAATCGACGGCGGCACGCAGCAGCCACTCGTGCGCCCGCGCGATGTGTGGCATGGCCAGCGTGCCCGTACGCACGACAAGGAAGTACGTCCGCAGCGGAGGCACCGGGGGATCGAGCAGCGCCACGACCTCGCCGCGCTCCAGAGCCGGCGCGCAGAGGTAGCGCGGGAGCACCGCCAGCCCGGCCCCAGCGATGGTGCAGGCCAGCACCGCGCGTAGATCCGGCACGATGACCGTGCCCGAGGTGGCCGGGCGTGAGTCGAAGACGGCGGCCCAGTAGCGGGCCACGAACGGCAGCGACTCGTGCGCCTCGACCAGCGGCAGATCCTTCAGTGCGGCCGCGCCGTCACGGCGCAGGGTGCCCGGCCCTATGCGGGCGGCCCACCGCGGTGCGGCCAGCAGGACGTGCTCCTCGTCGCACAGCGGAGTCGCGGTGAGCAGGCCGCCGCGTGGGCGGGCCGTCGTGATGACCAGATCATGATGTCCGGCACCAAGGCCCTCGAGGACTTCCTCGGCGTTGCCGAAGGAGGCGCGCAGGGCGAAGCTCTGGCCGTCGTCACGGGTGAGCGCGGTGAGGGCGGGCAGCGCGCGCTCGGCGGTGAACTCCGGCGGACCCGCGAGGTGCAGGGTGCGGACCGGCGACTCCTCGTCGATGCCGGTCTCGGTGATCTCCACGAGGGCGTCGAGGTGCGGAGCGGCCTTGTGGGCGAGCTCGTCTCCGATGGAGGTGGGGGTCACGCCACGTGCCTGGCGCAGGAACAGCGGGCGGCCCAACTGCCGTTCCAAGGTGCGGATCTGGGATGTCACCGCGGGCTGCGAAAGGCCGAGCAGGGCGGCGGCCCGCGTGAAGGAGCCCGCCCGGTGCACGGTCACGAACGTGCGCAGCAGGGCGAGATCCATGGCGGTGTCCTCCCCTCGCGGCCCCCGGGCCGGTCCCAACTATAAATATGTCGATAGGTCTCTGTCGCTACTGTGATTGGACACTGACACAGAGTCAACTAGCCTTATGCGCGCGGTTCTTAGCGCGCAGGAACCGGGGACGGTCCGAGCCACGAGGGGGGAGGCTCGGGCCGTCCATTGTGCGTAGCCAGGGATGAGGCCGATGCCGCGACGGGCACGAAGTGGCCCCTGAGAGGCCTTAGGCGGCCGTCTCGTCGAGCGCGCGCAGCACATCGGCCACCAGGTCGTCCGGGTCCTCGGCGCCGGCGGAGAAGCGGATGAAGCCCTCCGGGACATCGTCCCCGCCCCAGCGGCGACGGCGCTCGGCGGTGGACCGCACGCCGCCGAAACTCGTCGCGTCGTCCACCAGCGTCAGGGCCTCCATGAACTGCTCGGCACGCGCGCGCGTGGGCAGCGTGAAGGAGACCACGCATCCGAAGCGCCGCATCTGCTGCGCGGCGATCTTGTGCGAGGGGTCGTCGGGCAGACCCGGGTAACGCAGGCCCTCGATGTCGTCGCGGTCGCGCAGGGCGAGAGCGAGCGCGAGCGCGTTGGCGTTCTGCCGCTCCGCCCTCAACTGGAGCGTGGCGAGCGAGCGATGGGCGAGCCAGGCCTCCATCGGGCCGGGGATCGCACCGACGATCTTGCGCCAGCCCCGAACCGAGGCGGTCAGCTCGGCGTCGCGGCAGGTCACGTAGCCGAGCAGGATGTCGCCGTGGCCGGTGAGCTGCTTGGTGCCGCTGGCCACGGAGAAGTCGGCGCCGAGCTCCAGGGGGCGCTGGCCGAGTGGTGTGGCGAGCGTGTTGTCGACCGCGACCAGGGCGCCACGTGCGTGTGCCGCTTCGGCGAGCCGCCGCACGTCGCACACGTCGAGGCCGGGGTTCGACGGCGTCTCGATCCACAGGAGCTTCGCGCCGTCCAGGACGTCGAGCTGGGCGTCGCCGCCGGTGGGTGCGGTGCGGACCTCGATGCCGAACGCCGTGAGCTGCTCGCGGACGAGCGGGAACACCTGATAGCCGTCGCTCGGCAGAACGACCACGTCGCCGGCCTTGAGCTGCGAGAACAGCACCGCTGAGATGGCGGCCATCCCGGAAGCGAAGACGAGGGTGTCGACATCCTCCTGGCCGGGCGCCTCGAGTTCGCCGATGGCCCGCTCCAGATGGGTCCACGTCGGGTTGTCATCCCGGCCGTACGTATAGGGCCCCGAGACATCGCCCGGCAGGTGGAAGTGTGCTGCGAAGACAGGCCCTGGGAGCGTCGGATCGTTCTTCGCGGCTTCGGGCAGCCCCGCCCTCACTGCCCTTGTACCGTCCCCGATCTGCGCCGATTGCGTCATGTCGCCCGTCCTTCCAGTGCTGCGCGTACCGCGTCGAGCAGACCATCGCTCGCCGACTCCACCATTCTCAGACATTCCTCGAAGCCATCGATACCGCCGTAGTACGGGTCCGGTACGTCCAGATCTGTTCCGGCCGAGGGGTCGTACGAGCGCAGCAGGCGGACTTTGTCGGCGTCCTTCGGGGTCGGCGCCAGGCGACGCAGGGTGCGCAGATGCCCGGCGTCCAGGGCGATCACCAGATCGAGCCGGGAGAACCACGAGGCGCTGAACTGCCGGGCGGAATGGGCACTTTCATAGCCGCCGTCCGACAGCACGGAGACGGTGCGGTGGTCGGCACCGTCTCCCTCGTGCCAGCCGTCGGTGCCCGCGCTGTCCACCTCCACGAGGCCGTCGAGCCCGGCCTCGTGGACGCGCGCGCGGAAGACCGACTCGGCCATGGGCGAGCGGCAGATGTTGCCGGTGCAGACGAAGCACACACGGAAGGGCATATCGGCCGGTCTCAGTCCTTGTCGTCGGGCAGCACGACGTTCAGCGCCCAGGAGACGACCGAGATGATCAGGCCACCGAGGACGGCGGTCCAGAACCCGTCGACGTGGAAGCTCAGGTCGAACTGGTCGGCCAGCCACGAGGTCAGCAACAGCATCAGGGCGTTGACCACGAGCGTGATCAGGCCGAGCGTCAGGATGAAGAGCGGGAAGGTGAGGACCTTCAAGATGGGCTTGACCAGGAAGTTCACCAGGCCGAAGAGCAGCGCCACGATGATCAGCGTGCCGACCTTCTTGCCGGTGCTGTCACCCGTCAGCGTGATCTTGTCGAGCAGCCACACCGCGACGGCGAGGGCCCCTGCGTTGGCAATCGTCTTGACTACAAAATTCTTCATGTGTCTGATCGTGGCAGACGAGACCGGATCATGAGAGTGGCCCAGCGAGGCCGCTCACAGGCAAGGGGCGGACAAGAGGGATGAAGGCATTCCGGTTGGACGAACTGGAAGCGGAGCGTGCCGCGAACGACGGCGCGTATCTGCAGTTCCTGCGGGAGCGGAACATGTCGGCCGGGCTCTACGCCCTCGACGCGGGGGACCAGGACCCGCAGCAGCCGCACCAGCAGGACGAGGTGTACCTCGTCGTCAGCGGTCGCGGATCGCTCACTGTCGGCATGGAGACGACCCAGGTGGCGCGCGGCAGCGTCGTGTATGTGCCGGCCGGGGTGGCCCACAAGTTCCATCACATCAGCGAGGACCTGCGGGTTCTGGTGGTGTTCTCTCCGCCTGAGAGCTGACGGAGGGGCTCGGGGTTCCCTAGGGGGTTACTCAGGGGACGACAAGGGGTCCGCGGTCCCCACGGGGCGCCTCGGCATGCCAGCATCGAATGCAGAAGCCGTATCGAAGCGATACAGCTCGGGAGAGAGGTAGGGACGATGGCAGTGCGAGAGATCTTCACGGGTATGCCGTGGTGGGTGAAGTGGGTCGCGGTGCCGGTCATCGCCCTGGTCGTCTTCGGCGGGCTGATAGCCAGCGTCGTGGGCTTCGTGATCGGTCTGCTCTTCAAGGTGCTGGTCTTCGTGGCCGTGGTCGGTGGACTCATCTACGTCGTACGGAAGTTCATGGCGGGCTCTTCCTCGCGCAGCGACTGGTAACACCGGGCAACGGTTCGCTCAGTACAGGGCAACGGTTCGCTCGCGCGGGGGAAGTTTCCCCGCGCGGCACGCTTGAAGTGGTGGCCAGGGCTAGAGTCCGGAACTCGACGGCCGCACCCCCGTGATTCCCGAGAAGCGGGGGGAGACCCCACGCGCTTCGGGAGTGAACCTTGGCCACGGCTGAACCGCTTTCCGCCGCCCCGTCGTCCGCCGACATCACGTCCCCCGACGGCATGTCTGCTGACGCCATGTCCCCACCCGCGGTACCCCCGCCCCTCGGCTGTCGCACGCACACCTACGACGACGCTCACGCCGAGGGCACCACCGGCGCCCCGCCCACCCTCATCGGCTCCGTCCAGCGCGCGATGCGCCTCCTCGAGGCCGTCGCGTCGCACGAAGAGGGAGCGCCCGCCAAGCAGCTCGCCCGGGAGGCCGGCCTCGCGCTCCCCACCGCGTACCACCTGCTGCGCACGCTCGCCCATGAGGGCTATCTCCGCAAGGAGAAGGGCCTGTTCGTCCTGGGTGCGGCGGCCGAGCGGCTGAGTAGCAGCGGAGCGCAGCAGAATCGTCGCGGCATGATCACCGACGCACTGCAGCACTGGCGCGACGCCATCGGGGTCCCGGTGTACTTCTCGGTCTACCGCGAGGGCGAGATCGAGGTTGTGGCTGTCGCCGACACGCCCGGGAATCCCGCGGTCGCGGAATGGGCCGACTTCCGCGAGACGGGGCACGCTCACGCGATCGGCCAGTGCCTCCTCGCCCAGCTCGACGACGAGAGCCGACGCGATCACCTCGACCGCTATCCCGCGTATTCGATCACCCCGTACACGGTGCGCGACGACCGCTCGCTGCTGCGGCGGCTGAACGGCCTGGGGCGGATGCAGCCTGTGGTGGAGCGCCAGGAGTACGCGTTGGGCACGGTCTGCGCCGCGTTTCCCATCACCGTCGGGTCCACCGCGGCGACGATGGCGGTTTCGCTTCCGTCCCATCAGGCCGGTCGTCTGCTGCCCGCGGCACGGCAGTTGCAGAACGAAGTCGGCAAACTCGTAAGGACACTCGCCTTCTCTATCAGCATCTGAAAACTCACTCCTTGTGATCCCGCATGTACGTTAAGCAAGATGCGAAGGTGTCGGGAAGGTTGTTCCCGCCCGATCGACGGCAAATTGACGGGGTAGGCGATGCGCGAGTCGGTACAGGCAGTACAAGCAGAGGTCATGATGAGCTTCCTCGTCTCCGAGGAACTCTCGTTCCGCATCCCGGTGGAGCTGCGGTACGCCGCCGCTGATCCCTACGCCGTGCGGCTGACCTTCCACCTCCCCGGGGACGCCCCGGTGACCTGGGCCTTCGGTCGAGAGCTCCTGGTGGACGGGGTGGCTGGTCCCTGCGGCGACGGTGATGTGCGCATCGAACCGGTGGAACTGGCGGGCAGCCCGGGCGAGATGCCGGGCGAGGTGCACATCCGGCTCCAAGTGGGCGGTGACCAGGCGCTGTTCAGAGCGGGTGTCGCTCCCCTCGTCGCCTTCCTGGACCGCACCGACAAGCTCGTCCCGCTCGGCCAGGAGCGGGCGCTCGCCGATTTCGAGGCGCATCTCGACGAGGCACTCGACCGGATTCTCGCCGAGGAGCAGAGCGCCGGCTGACGGGCTCCAGAAGTCCGTGGGCGATCAACTGATGTAACGCTTCAGCAGAGTGGCGCCTTAGGGGTGCCCACGCAGAGGTTCAGCGCTTCCGTCGCCGGCCCCTTCCTCCGCGTGCCGGACCGGCCGCGGCAGCGGACGGGGGCCCCGGACGGTCGGCGGAGACCACCAGAGCCGCGAGCGCGGTCGTCAGCGGCACCGAGGCGACCAGGCCGATCGAGCCGACCAGGGTCCGCACGATCTCCTCGGCGACCAGCTCACTGTTGGCGACGGTTCCCACACTGCTCTGTGCGATCGAGAAGAGCAGCAACAGCGGTAGGGCCGCGCCCGCGTACGCCAGGACCAGCGTATTGACCACGGACGCGATGTGGTCGCGACCGATCCGGATGCCCGCGCGGTACAGGGCGCGCCGGCCCATCGTCGGATCGGCCTGGTGCAGCTCCCACACGGCCGACGTCTGCGTGACCGTCACATCGTCAAGCACGCCGAGCGAACCGATGATGACGCCGGCGAGCAGCAGACCGCTCATGTCGATGTGCGGGTAAAGCCCGTGGATCAGGCCCGTGTTGTCGTCGGTGTTGCCGGTCAGCGCGGCCCAGTCGATGAACCCCGATCCGAGGACGCCGATCAGGAGCAGCGACACGAGAGTGCCGAGCACCGCGACCGAGGTACGGGCCGTCAGACCGTGGCACATATAGAGCGCGATCAGCATGATGGCGCTCGCCCCGACCACCGCCACCACCAGCGGATTCGAGCCCTGAAGGATCGCGGGCAGGATGAAGAAGGTCAGCACCATGAAGCTGACGGCCAGCGCGACGAGCGCCATGACGCCGCGCAGCCGGCCCACGACGACCACGGCCAGCGCGAAGATCCCGGCAAGCACCGCCATCGGGAGCCTGCGGTTCACATCGGTGACGGAGTACTGGAGTTCCTTGGGCGCGTCGGGCGCGTAGGCCACGATCACCTTCTGGCCGCCGTGCAACTGCCGTGGCGAGTCCGGCTGCACGATCTCCGTGAACGTACGCCCGGTGTCCTTGCCGCTGTCCACACGGACGGTCGCCTTCCCGCACGTGCCCTTCGCCTGCTGTTCGGCGGACTGGCCCTCGGCGGTCGACGTGTCGCCGGTCGGGGTCTCGCCCGAGGCGTTCACGGACTTGCAGTCGACCTTGTCGACCTGGGTGACGGTGCCCTGTTGGGTCTGCCGGTCGAAGCCGACGCCCGTGCGGGCGTGGGGCGGGGCGCCTCCGGGCCAGAGAACCACGAGGCCGACGACGACCGCGACGGAGAACGGGATGAGCACCGCGGCGATGACCTTACGCAGATGCTTGGAAACGGGCGCAGCGGGGCCATGGCTGTGGGAATGCCCGTGTCCGGAGTTCCCCTGGTCATGGGGAGGATGCGGCGGCGGAGGGGGAGGCTGCTGCGTGTTGGTCACCGCCCGATCATCGCAAGAACGGCGGGGGCCCTCTGTTCAGCACGCCAGAAATGACGCTAGCGTGGGGGCACCTTTGCACACGCGGGAGCTCGGAGCACCGGGCTGAGAGGGCGCTGACCTCCGCTTCGGCGATGTTTCACATGAAACATCGCCTGACGGAAGCCGCTGCGTCGACCGCCGAACCTGTTACCGGGTAATGCCGGCGTAGGGAGTAGGTCTCATGACCACATCGGACGCACGCACGCCTGCCTCCAACCTGTCCGCAGAGGCGGGTGAGGCCGGGAAGTCCATCGGCTGGCACAAGGGGTACGTCACGGGCTCACGCCCCGACCTTCAGGTGCCGGTCCGCCAAGTGCACCTCACCAACGGCACGGCGGTCACGCTGTACGACACGTCCGGGCCGTACACCGATCCGAGCGTCGACACCGACGTCCGCAGGGGCCTTGCGCCGCTGCGGGAGAACTGGATCATCAGCCGCGGCGACACCGAGGAGTACGCGGGCCGCCCGGTCCGCCCCGAGGACGACGGCATCAAGCACACCTCGCCGCGCGGCGGTCTGCGCAACCTTGACGCGGTCTTCCCCGGCCGCCCCCGCCAGCCGCGCCGCGGGCGTGACGGACAGGCGGTGACCCAACTCGCGTACGCCAGGCGCGGGGAGGTCACGCCCGAGATGGAGTACGTGGCCATCCGGGAAAATGTGGAGCCCGAGGTCGTCCGCGAGGAGATCGCCGCGGGGCGCGCGGTTCTGCCGGCCAACGTCAACCACCCGGAGATCGAGCCGATGATCATCGGCAAGCGATTCCTGGTGAAGGTAAACGCCAACATCGGCAATTCCGCGGTCACTTCATCCATCGAGGAGGAGGTGGAGAAGATGACCTGGGCGACCCGCTGGGGCGCCGACACCGTCATGGACCTCTCCACCGGCCGCAACATCCACACCACGCGCGAATGGGTCCTGCGCAACTCCCCCGTCCCGATCGGCACGGTCCCGCTCTACCAGGCGCTGGAGAAGGTCGACGGCCGTGCCGAGGAGCTGACCTGGGAGATCTACAAGGACACGGTCATCGAGCAGGCCGAGCAGGGCGTGGACTACATGACGGTCCACGCGGGCGTGCGGCTGCCGTACGTCCCGCTCACCGCGAACCGCAAGACGGGCATCGTCTCGCGCGGTGGTTCGATCATGGCCGCCTGGTGCCTGGCGCACCACAAGGAGAGCTTCCTCTACGAGAACTTCGCGGAGCTCTGCGAGATCCTCGCGGCGTACGACGTCACGTACTCGCTGGGTGACGGCCTGCGGCCGGGCTCGATCGCGGACGCCAACGACGAGGCGCAGTTCGCCGAGCTGAAGACGCTCGGGGAGCTCAACACGATCGCGAAGAGCTTCAACGTGCAGACGATGATCGAGGGCCCCGGGCACGTCCCGATGCACAAGATCAAGGAGAACATCGACCTTCAGCAGGAGGTGTGCGAGGAGGCGCCCTTCTACACACTCGGCCCGCTGACGACCGACATCGCCCCTGCGTACGACCACATCACCTCCGGCATCGGAGCCGCGATGATCGCGTGGTGGGGCACGGCGATGCTCTGCTACGTCACGCCCAAGGAGCACCTGGGCCTGCCGAACCGTGACGACGTCAAGACCGGCGTCATCACCTACAAGATCGCGGCCCACGCGGCGGACCTCGCCAAGGGGCACCCGGGCGCGCAGGAGTGGGACGACGCCCTCTCCGACGCGCGCTTCGAGTTCCGCTGGGAGGACCAGTTCAATCTGGCCCTCGACCCGGACACGGCACGGGAGTTTCACGACGAGACGCTCCCCGCCGAGCCGGCGAAGACGGCCCACTTCTGCTCGATGTGCGGGCCGAAGTTCTGCTCGATGAAGATCTCCCAGGACATCCGCCGCCAGCACGGCGGGACGAAGAGTGAGATCGAGGAGGGCATGGCGGAGAAGTCCAAGGAGTTCGCCGCCGCCGGCAACCGGGTCTATCTGCCGATCGCGGACTGACCTCACCCGCGCTCATACGGGCCTACGCCCTGTTCGCCGACCGCCTTTCGCGACCGGTGGACAGGGCGGGACCATGGCCGGTCGGACCTAGTCCGGCTGGTGTTCCGGGCCTCCGAAGTCGGGGCTTGTGAAGTCCGGGCTTGAGTACCTAGGGACCGCGGGGGAGGTGCCGTCGGCGCCCCCCGGGCTGCTGAATCCGGGCCTGTTGTACCCGAGGTGGGGCATACGGCCCGCGGGTCCGTGGCCGCCCCCGCGGTTCGCCGGGGCCGGTGGAGGTTCCGCGAGAGCCTCCCGGAGGAACGGCAGGATGCCGCGCTCCAGGAGCACAAGGCACCAGGCTTCTCTGGCCCGGTCCACCTCCTCGTTCGACTCGGTGTGCGCGCCGGCCTGCAAGGACGTCGCGCCGTTGCGCAGAGCGGTGAGCAGCAGGCCCACGCCGGCAACGAGGATTCCCGCCACGGTGAGCGCGCCGAACACCCAGCCGACCGTCAACAGGGTCTGGGCGAAAGCCGGTTCCGGATCGAGCATCTTCAGGATGTAGCCGACGAGCAGGAAGATCGCGGCAGCCGTCCCGGCGAGCACGGGGGCGAGGACGGCGACGACGGCGATGACACCGGCGCCGGTCGTCTCCGTCACCTCGCCCACGGTGGCGGCCAGTCCGATCGAGCCGCCGGACTCCGCGGAACTCTCTCCCTCGCGCAGCGGACGTACGGGCCGCGGCGCGGCGCGCAGGTCGGCGCGGACCTTCACGTAGTTCTGGTACTCGGTCGCGGCGGCGGCCGCGATCAGTGCGGTGGCGTTGAGCGCCATGGTGCGCAGTTGTTCGGCGTTGAGCCGCTGACCCACTGCGGCGAGATCAGGGCGGTCCGGTGCGGTACGCAGCGCATCATCGAGGATCCGCTCGAACTCGGGGCGGTCCTCGTTCAGCAGGTGCGGAGCGCTGTTCATGTGCATCCCCCGATGCTCCGTAGGGCTTGGGGGCTCGCATGGGTGCGAGCCGTCGGGCAGAAACGGAGGGGAGCCTGCTACGGATAAGCCGATGGTAGAGCGGTGACGGCACGCGGTGACAGGGGGTTTCCCGAATTCGGCCCGGTGGCCGGACTGAGCCCCCGTTCGGTGCGCCTGCCCGGGGAACGCCTAGCTATCCATGGGGAGTTGCTGGACCAGCAGCTTTCCGGCCATGGTCACTCCGCCGTCCATCGCGATCGCGAGTCCGCCCGCGTACACGTGCGGGCCCTCGATCAGCGGGCGGCTGTCCTCGTCCGCCGCGTCCTCGGTGCCGACCTCGCCGAGGAGGTACGGGATGGGGCTGTGGCCGTGGACGACGCGCGCGCCGCCGTAGGCCTCGAGGAGCTCGCGCACGGCTTCGGGTCCGGACCCGTCGCGGAACGCGAAGCGCTTGGTGAATTTGCGGAAGAGGTCCCAGCACTCGTCCGCGTCGTTACGCGTGAGGGTCTCGCGGACCGTGTCGTTGACCGCCTCGATCGAGTCGCCGTAGTCGAGGTACGCGGTCGTGTCGGAGTGCATCAGGAGGTGGCCGTCCTCCAGCTCCATCGCGTCGAGCCGGGACATCCACTGCAGATGGACGTCCTGGAGGCGGTCCATGTCCGACTTCTGTCCGCCGTTGAGCAGCCATGCCGCCTGGAAAGTGGCGGTGCCGGCGCCCGAGTTGACCGGGGTGTCGCCGAAGCGCTTGGCGCCGAGGAGGAGCAGTTCGTGGTTGCCCATGAGGGCCTTGCAGTAGCCCCCGGCGGCGGCGGCCTCCGCGGACAGCCGCATCACGAGGTCGATGACGCCGATGCCGTCGGGCCCGCGGTCGGTGAAATCGCCGAGGAACCACAGCCGGGCGGTGCCCGCCGACCAGCTGCCCTCGGCGTCGATGAGGCCCTGCTCGTACAGGGCGGCGATCAGCTCGTCGAGGTAGCCGTGCACGTCACCGACGACGTACAGCGGGCCGAGTCCGTCGGCGGGACGGGGCGCCGGCTCGGTGTCGATCCGCACCTGGACCGTGTCGCCGCGGTTGATGACGGGCAGGTCGCGCTGGGTCGGCGTGTACCCGTCGGGCTGGTCGAACGCGGGGTCCTGAAGGGACGGTTCAGCGTACGAGGGCTCCGAGAACCTGGGCTCCTGGTACGCGGGATCCGGCTCCGCCTGCGCGGGCACGGCAGGGGCCGGTGGAGCGGGGTCGTGGCCGGGCTCCTGGACGTATGCCGGTACGTCGTGGACGTACGCGGGAACGCGGAAGTCGCGCAGCGTCGCCGTGCGCACCTCGGGTCCCTGACCGGCCCCCTGAGTCATCGACCCCTCCACCACCATTGCGCCGCCTCTGCACCCGATCGGACTGCCTGGTCGCAGCGGCCCGCGGTGTCGTGCGCCCATCATAGGAATGCGGCTCGCGCTGTGTGATGCACCAGGGGTGGTGAATCGGATCCGGGCTGCTGTTCACCGTGCTTTTCTCCCGAATTGGTACGGGCTTTTCCGGATGGTCTTCGGGGTGACCACCCGGAAGCCGTCGTTCAGCCGTGTCCCGGCGAGCGGGGCGGGCTGACCGTCGTGCGGGGCGGACGACGCTGGGACGAGGTCCGGACGATGAGTTCCGTCGGTATCACCTGCTCGACCGGCTGGTCCGATTCAACTCCTTCGATGGCGTCGATCAGGAGCTGGACGACCGCGGTGCCGATCCGCCGCGGCTTGAGCGAGAGGGTCGTGATGGGCGGTTCGGTGGTGGCGTAGACGGTCGACTCGCTGCAGCAGACGAGCAGCAGGTCCTCGGGGACGCGCAGGCCGTACCGGCGGGCGGCGGCGAGCAGGTCCGTGCCGTTGGGGTCGAAGAGTCCGTACACGGCGTCGGGCCGGTCGGGGCGGGCCAGGAGCCGGTCGGCGGCGACGGCCCCCGCGCACGGGTCGTGCGCGGGATAGGACTCGTACACGGGTTCCTGTCCGATCCGCTCGCACCAGTGCAGATACGCGGAGGTGGACAGATGGGTGTACGTGTCCGTGGTCGTGCCGGTGAGCAGTCCGATACGGCGGGCCCCCGCGGCGGCGAGGTGGTCGAGGATGCCGAGGACGGCGGCCTCGTGGTCGTTGTCGACCCAGGCGGTGACGGGGAGCGTGCCGGCGGGGCGCCCGTCGGAGACGACGGGCAGGCCCTGGCGGACCAGCTCGGTGACCACCGGGTCGTGGTCGGACGGGTCGATGACGACGGTGCCGTCGAGGGCGACGTTCGACCAGACGTCATGGCGTGAGGTGGCGGGCAGGATGACAAGGGCGTAGCCGCGGGCGAGCGCCGCCGAGGTGGCGGCTCTCGCCATTTCCGCGAAGTACGCGAATTCGGTGAAGGTAAAAGGTTCATCCCCGTAGGTGGTGACGGTCAGGCCGATCAGGCCCGACTTTCCGGTACGGAGCGTTCGGGCCGCCGCGGAGGGGCGATAGCCCAACCGGTCGGCGACCTCGCGGACACGGCGTCGGGTGGCGTCCGGAAGCCGACCCTTACCGTTGAGCGCATCGGAGACAGTCGTGATGGAGACCCCGGCGGCGGCGGCGACATCTCTGATGCCCGCCCGCACCTGCCGGGTGCCTCGGCGGGTGGTCTCTGCCCGGCTCACCTGGTGCTTCCCTGCTGCTGTCATGGCGAGCCGATAGTAGGGCTCATGCGGCGTGGTGGCGTGAGTGCATATGCACGCGTTGACAGGCACGTTTCTGCATGGCGAAACAAAGTCAATGACCTTGGAAATCAAGGGAGTTGAAGGCATCGACGCTAGGAGGTCACTTGTCGGCGCGCATGGGCCTGCCAAGTCGGCGATGTTGCGAGTAGGTCTCAACTCACCTTCACGGGGGATGCGCGCCACGGCGTGAGCCACCGGCGCGCGCCTGGGAAGGGAGCGCTCCCCCTCCTCCGTACGCCTACGAGAGGTCCGCGGCCGTCGTCATGGGTGGTGTCGGACGACCGCCCGGGATGTCGGAGGCCCCGGCCCATTGGGGTCCGCCGTGAATCCTCTTAAGGTGAGCAGTATTGAAATGGTGGTCGCGAGGAGGACTGCGGTGAGCGAGACGAGCCCCAAGCTGCGTGCCGAGCTGGAGGGTATTCCCACCTACAAGCCGGGCAAGGCTGCCGCGGCCGGTGGACCGGTGGCGTACAAGCTGTCCTCGAACGAGAACCCCTATCCGCCGCTTCCCGGCGTGATGGAGAGCGTGGTCGCGGCGGCCGGTTCCTTCAACCGTTACCCGGACATGGCCTGCACCGGGCTGATGAACGAGCTGGCGGAACGATTCGCTGTGCCGGTCACGCACCTGGCCATGGGCACCGGCTCCGTCGGGGTCGCGCAACAGCTGCTCCAGGCGACCAGCGGCCCCGGTGACGAGGTCATCTACGCCTGGCGGTCCTTCGAGGCGTACCCGATCATCACGCAGATCAGCGGCGCCACGGCGGTGGAGGTGCCGCTGACGTCCGGCGAGGTCCACGACCTCGACGCGATGGCCGACGCGATCACCGACCGCACGCGCCTGATCTTCGTCTGCAACCCGAACAACCCGACCGGCACGGTGGTGCGCCGGGCCGAGCTCGAGCGGTTCCTGGACCGGGTCCCGAGTGACGTCCTGGTCGTGCTCGACGAGGCGTACCGCGAGTTCATCCGCGACGCCGACGTGCCGGACGGCGTCCAGCTCTACCGGGACCGTCCGAACGTCGCGGTCCTGCGCACGTTCTCCAAGGCGTACGGTCTCGCGGGCCTGCGGGTCGGCTTCGCCGTCGCCCATGAGCCGGTGGCGGCCGCGCTGCGCAAGACGGCCGTGCCGTTCGGCGTGAGCCAGCTCGCGCAGGACGCGGCGGTCGCCTCGCTGCGGGCCGAGGACGAGCTGCTCGGCCGGGTCGGTTCGCTGGTCTGCGAGCGCAACCGTGTGGTCGAGACGCTGCGGGCGCAGGGCTGGACGGTGCCGGAGACGCACGCGAACTTCGTGTGGCTGCGGCTGGGGGAGCGCACGGCGGACTTCGCCGCGGCGTGCGAGCAGGCCGGGGTGGTCGTACGGCCGTTCGCCGGCGAGGGGATGCGGGCCACGATCGCGGAGACCGAGGCCAATGACGTCTTCCTGAACACGGCGGCGGCGTTCCGCAAGGAGCTGTAGCCGAGGGCGGCTGTGGCCGCCCTGGAGCGCGGTGGGGGTTCCCCTGAGTAAGGGGGGACCCCCCTTCTGCTGTCCAGAGCCGGTAGTACATAATGCTTGTGAATGTGAACGCTTTCACAAGCGTGTCCGGTTGATCCGGAGAGCAGTGGGATTTAAGGGGCAAATTGCCGCTGGACCACGGCGACTTAAGGAGATGACGCAGTGGACCCGACGTTGATGGCTCTGGCGCCGGAGACTTTGGCGCGATGGCAGTTCGGCATCACGACCGTCTATCACTTCCTTTTTGTCCCCCTGACCATCTCGCTCGCCGCGCTGACGGCGATCCTGGAGACGGCCTGGGTGCGGACGGGCAAGGAGCACTACCTCCGGGCGACCAAGTTCTGGGGCAAGCTGTTCCTGATCAACATCGCCATGGGTGTCGTGACCGGCATCGTGCAGGAGTTCCAGTTCGGCATGAACTGGTCCGACTACTCGCGCTTCGTCGGCGACATCTTCGGCGCTCCGCTCGCCTTCGAGGCGCTGATCGCCTTCTTCTTCGAGTCGACCTTCATCGGCCTGTGGATCTTCGGCTGGGACAAGCTCCCGAAGAAGCTGCACTGCGCCACGATCTGGCTGGTGTCCATCGGCACGATCCTGTCGGCGTACTTCATCATGGCCGCCAACTCGTTCATGCAGCATCCGGTCGGCTACCGGATCGTGGAGCGGGACGGCACCAAGCGCGCCGAGCTGACCGACTTCGCCGCCGTGCTCTTCCAGGAGACGGTGCTCGTCAACTTCTGGCATGTGATCAGCGCGTCCATCCTGGTCGGCGGCGCGTTCATGACCGGCATAGCGATCTTCCACCTGCGCAAGGAGCAGCACATCCGCACCATGCGGATGTCGCTGCGCCTCGGCCTGGTCACGGCCATGGTCGGCACGCTCCTCACCGTCGTCAGCGCGGACACGCTCGGCAAGGTGATGTACGAGCAGCAGCCGATGAAGATGTCGGCCGCGGAGGCGCTGTGGGACACACAGAAGCCGGCGCCGTTCTCGATCTTCGCGTACGGCGATGTCTCCAAGGGCCACAACACCGTCGCCATCGAGGTCCCCGGAGTGCTGTCCTTCCTCGCCAAGAACGACTTCAACGCCGAGATCCCCGGCATCAACGACATCAACAAGGCGGAGCAGGAGAAGTTCGGGCCCGGTGACTACCGGCCCAACATCCCCACCGCCTACTGGTCGTACCGCTGGATGATCGGCTTCGGCGGGGTCTCGATGGCCCTGTGCGCGGCGGGCCTGTGGCTCACCCGGCGCAAGTTCTGGCTGGCGCCGGAGTACCGCACCGGTGAGGACGAGGTGCCCAGGCTGATGCTCACCAAGAACAAGGAGCTGATGCCGAAGCTGGGCATCTGGTGGTGGCGCCTGTCCCAGTGGACGCTGATCTTCCCGATCATCGGCATCTCATGGGGCTGGATCTTCACCGAGACCGGGCGCCAGCCGTGGGTGGTCTACGGCGTGCTCAGGACCAAGGATGCGGTCTCCCCCGGCGTCTCGCAGGGCGAGGTCCTCACCTCCCTGATCGTGTTCGCGCTGGTCTACGCAGTCCTCGCCGTCATCGAAGTGAAGCTGATGGTCAAGTACGTCAAGCAGGGGCCGCCCGAACTCACCGAGGCCGACCTCAACCCGCCCACCAAGATCGGCGGCCCTGGATCCGGAGCGGATTCCGGCGACGCTTCCGATGCCGACCGGCCCATGGCCTTCTCGTACTGAGACTGAGGAGCTGCTGAGGCATGGAACTTCACGACGTCTGGTTCGTACTCATCGCGGTCCTGTGGATCGGCTATTTCTTCCTGGAGGGATTCGACTTCGGGATCGGGGTCCTGACCAAGGTCCTCGCGCGTGGCCGCACCGAGCGGCGCGTCCTGATCAACACCATCGGACCCGTCTGGGACGGTAACGAGGTGTGGCTGCTGACAGCCGGCGGTGCGACCTTCGCCGCCTTCCCCGAGTGGTACGCCACGCTCTTCTCGGGCTTCTACCTGCCGCTCCTGATGATCCTGGTCTGCCTGATCGTGCGCGGTGTCGCCTTCGAGTACCGGGCGAAGCGGCCCGAGGAGAAGTGGCAGACCAACTGGGAGCACGCGATCTTCTGGACCTCGCTGATCCCGGCGGTCCTGTGGGGCGTGGCGTTCGGGAACATCGTGCGCGGCGTGAAGATCGACGCGCACAAGGAGTTCGTGGGCAGCTTCTGGGACCTGCTCAACCCGTACGCCCTCCTGGGCGGACTGGTGACGCTGACACTGTTCACCTTCCACGGTGCGGTGTTCGCCTCGCTCAAGACGGTGGGCGACATCCGGGTGCGGGCGCGGAAGATGGCGCTGGGTCTCGGTCTCGTGGCCGCGGTCCTCGCGCTCGCCTTCCTGATCTGGACGCAGGCCGACAAGGGCGACGGCTCCTCGCTGATCGCGATGATCGTCACGGTGGTCGCCCTCGTCGGCGCCATCGGTGCCATCAAGGCGGGGCGTGAGGGCTGGTCGTTCGCGCTGTCCGGGATCACGATCGCGGCAGCCGTCGCGATGCTCTTCCTGACGCTGTTCCCGAACGTCATGCCGTCGTCGCTCGACCCGGACTGGAGCCTCACGGTCACCAACGCCTCGTCGAGCCCCTACACCCTGAAGATCATGACCTGGTGCGCGGCGGTGGCGACGCCCATCGTGCTGCTCTACCAGTCGTGGACGTACTGGGTGTTCCGCAAGCGGATCGGCACCCAGCACATCGCCGACGCCGCGCACTGAGCCCCTGACCCGAGGGTGTGTTTCACGTGAAACCGATCGACCAGCGTCTGCTCCGGTACGCCAGGGCCACTCGCCTCTTCCTGATCGCGGTGGTGGTCCTCGGCGTTGCCGGGGCGGGCCTGGTCATCGCTCAGGCGATGCTCATCGCCGAAGTGGTGGTGGGGGCCTTCGAGCACGGTCTTGATGTCTCGGCCCTGCGCACACCGTTCGTCCTGCTGGCGCTGGTGGCGGCCGGGCGCGGTCTGGTCTCGTGGCTGACCGAGCTGGCCGCTCACCGGGCCAGCGCGGCGGTCAAGTCGGAGCTGCGCGGACGTCTCCTGGAGCGCGCTTCCCAGCTGGGCCCGGGATGGCTCAGCGGGCAGCGGACCGGATCCCTGGTGGCGCTCGCGACGCGGGGTGTGGACGCGCTCGACGACTACTTCTCGCGCTATCTGCCGCAGTTGGGCCTCGCTGTGGTGGTGCCCGTGGCGGTGCTCGCGCGCATCGTCACCGAGGACTGGGTGTCCGCGGCGATCATCGTCTGCACGCTGCCCCTGATCCCCGTCTTCATGATCCTCATCGGCTGGGCCACCCAGTCCCACATGGACCGTCAATGGCGGCTCCTGTCCCGTCTTTCGGGACATTTCCTGGACGTGGTCGCCGGCCTTCCGACGCTGAAGGTGTTCGGGCGGGCCAAGGCGCAGGCCGAGTCGATCCGCCGGATCACCGGCGAGTACCGGCAGGCGACGATGCGGACCCTGCGCATCGCCTTCCTGTCGTCGTTCGCCCTGGAACTGCTCGCGACAGTGTCGGTCGCCCTGGTGGCCGTGACCATCGGCATGCGGCTCGTCCACGGCGACATGGACCTCTACGTGGGGCTCGTCATCCTCGTCCTCGCGCCCGAGGCCTATCTGCCGCTGCGCCAGGTCGGCGCGCAGTACCACGCGGCGGCCGAGGGGCTCGCAGCCGCGGAGGAGATCTTCGCCGTACTGGAGACCCCGGTGCCGCCGTCCGGCGCCGGCGCGGTGCCCGCGGCCACCGGTATCGCCTTCGACGGCGTGACCGTCCGCTATCCCGGCCGGTCCACGGACGCCGTCTCGGAGGCCGGCTTCGAGGTCGCGCCCGGGGAGACGGTGGCACTCGTCGGCCCGAGCGGCGTGGGCAAGTCGACGCTGTTGAGCGCGGCGCTCGGATTCGTCCGTCCCGAGTCGGGGCGGGTCCTCGTCGGGGGCGCCGATCTGGCCGGTCTCGACCGGGAGGCGTGGCACGCGCGCGTGGCCTGGGTGCCGCAGCGGCCGCAGCTGTACGCCGGGTCGATCGCGGACAACGTGCGGCTCGCGCGGCCCGACGCGTCGCCCGCCCAGGTCGAGGAGGCGCTGCGCGAGGCGGGGGCCCAGGACTTCGTCCGTGCGCTGCCGGACGGCATGGACACCCTGCTCGGCGAGGACGGGGCCGGGCTCTCCGCCGGGCAGCGGCAACGGCTCGCCCTGGCGCGGGCGTTCCTCGCCGACCGGCCCGTGGTCCTGCTCGACGAGCCGACGGCCGCGCTCGACGGTGAGACCGAGGCGGGGATCGTCGAGGCGGTCCGCAGGCTCGCCGCCGGCCGGACCGTCCTTCTGGTGGTGCACCGTCCCGCCCTGCTGGCCGTCGCCGACCGGGTGGTGCGTCTGGACCTACCGCTTTCCGACGCGGCGGCGGGGGAGCCCGCCGTACGTCCCGTGCCGCGAGACGAGGGGGCGGAAGCGCCCGCCCACGAAGAGCCCTTCTCCGCAGAGGACGGTCACGTACCGGCCCTCTACGCAGACGAAGGTCACGTACCGGCCCTCTCCGGGGAGGGCCGGGGCAGTGTGCTCGCGCGGGTGCGGGGTGCCGCCCGGGCGCGGCGCGGGCGCCTCGCCCTCGCGCTGCTGCTCGGAGCGCTCGCCCTGGGCAGCGCCGTCGGGCTCATGGCGACCTCCGGGTGGCTCATCTCGCGGGCCTCGCAACAGCCACCCGTGATGTACCTGATGGTCGCCGTCACGGCGACCCGCGCCTTCGGGATCGGCCGCGCCTGCTTCCGGTACGCCGAGCGGGTCGTGTCGCACGACGCCGTGCTGCGGATGCTGGCGGACACCCGGGTCGCCGTCTACCGGCGCCTTGAGCGGCTCGCCCCCGCGGGCCTGCGTGCGACGCGCCGCGGCGATCTGCTGTCCCGGCTCGTCGCCGATGTGGACGCCCTCCAGGACTACTGGCTGCGCTGGCTCCTGCCCGCGTCGGCCGCCGCGGTGGTCGGTGCCGCCTCGGTCGCGTTCACCGCCTGGATGCTCCCCGCCGCCGGTGCCGTGCTAGCCGTGGGCCTGGTGCTCGCGGGGGTCGGCGTACCGCTGCTCTCCGGAGCCGTCGCCCGCCGAGCCGAGCGCCGGCTGGCCCCCGCGCGCGGGACGCTCGCCACCCGCGTGGCCGAACTCCTCACCGGCACCGCCGAACTGACCGTCTCCGGAGCCCTGCCCGCGCGCACCGCGCAGGCGAAGACCGCCGACTCCGTGCTGACGCGCATCGCGTCCCGCGCCGCCACCGCCACCGCCCTGGGTGACGGTCTCACCGCGCTGATCACCGGCCTCACGGTCGCCGGTGCCGCGCTCGCCGGGGTGCAGGGTGTGCGCGAGGGCCGCCTCGACGGGGTCCAGCTCGCGGTCGTCGTCCTGACGCCGCTGGCCGCGTTCGAGGCCGTCATGGGTCTGCCGCTCGCCGTGCAGTACCGCCAGCGGGTCAGGAAGAGCGCCGAACGTGTCCACGAGGTCCTGGACGCGCCGGACCCCGTACGGGAGCCGCGGGCGCCCGCGCAGGCGCCGCAGGACCCGTTCCCTCTCCTCGTACGCGGTCTCGCCGCGCGCCATGACGGGCAGGGCCAGGACGCGCTCCACGGCGTCGATCTCACGCTGGAGCGGGGCCGCAGGGTCGCCGTCGTCGGCGCGTCCGGGTCCGGCAAGACGACGCTCGCGCAGGTCCTGCTGCGGTTCCTGGACGCGGGCGAGGGGACGTACACCCTGGCCGGGCAGGACGCGTACGGGCTCGAAGGGGATGCGGTGCGGCGGCTCGTGGGGCTGTGCGCGCAGGACGCGCACCTCTTCGACAGCTCGGTGCGCGAGAACCTGCTCCTCGCGAAGAAGGACGCCACCAACGACGAACTGCGCGAAGCCCTGGCCTCGGCCCGCCTCCTGGAGTGGGCCGATTCACTGCCCGAAGGGCTCGGCACCCTCGTCGGCGAACACGGTGCGCGCCTTTCCGGAGGCCAGCGGCAGCGGCTCGCACTGGCCCGCGCGCTCCTCGCCGACTTCCCCGTCCTCGTGCTCGACGAGCCCGCCGAGCACCTCGACCTGCCGACGGCGGACGCGCTCACGGCGGATCTCCTGACCGCGACCGAGGGCCGGACGACACTGCTGATCACGCACCGGATGGCCGGCCTCGACGCCGTGGACGAGGTGATCGTCCTCGACGAGGGGCGGGTCGTGCAGCGCGGCCGGTACGAGGATCTGGTGGCGGTCGACGGGCCGTTGCGCGCGCTGCGGGAACGCGAGCGGGAGGCGGAACTGCTGGTGGGCGCCTAGCCATGCGTACCGGGTGTCCTGGCAGCGACTCGTAACCCTGACTTTCCTCTCCAAACAGGGCTAACTAGTCTCAAGGCATGTCAGCTGCACCGGCACCCGGCGCCACCCCACCGTCCGACGGCGAGCGGGACTCCTCCGACGCCCTGGAGGCGGCGACGCAGGCTACGCGCGGCCTCCAGGGGCTGTCCGCCGAGCTGACCGCGCGCGTGCCGCAGCTGCTCGAAGCGATGCGCTCCGTAGGCACCGGTCTGGAACTGCACTCCACCCTCGACCGCATCTGCGAGACGGCCGCCGAACTCGCCGAGGCCCGCTACGCGGCGATCGGCGTCGTCTCCGAGGACGGCGAGGCGCTCTCGGACTTCGTCTTCCACGGAGTCGACGCGGAGACGGCGGAGCGCATCGGACGGCTGCCCAACGGCCACCGCGGGCTGCTCGGAGCGCTCATCCACGACCCGGACCCGGTACGCCTCGCGAACCTGGCCGACGACCCCCGCTCCTGCGGCTTTCCGGCCCACCACCCCCCGATGCGGACCTTTCTGGGCGTCCCCATCCGCGTACAGGGGGAGATCTTCGGCAATCTCTACCTGACGGAGAAGCAGGGCGGGGGCGAGTTCAACGACTACGACCTGAGCATGGTCCGCGTCGTCGCCACGGAGGCCGGCATCGCCATCGGCAACGCGCGCCTGTACGAAGCCGCCAGGCAGCGCGAGCGGTGGATCGACGGGTCCGTGGCCGTCACGACCGCCCTCTTGTCGGGCAGCGACGCCGAGGACGCGCTCCAGGTCGTCGCCGAACAGGCCAGGCACCTGTCCGGCTCGGCGGCCGGCATCGTCCTCCTGCCGGCCGAGGAGGGCGGCATGGAGATCGTCGCCGTCTCGTCGGACGAGCCGTCCCAGATCCTCGGCGTGATCATCCCGGCCGCGAGTGAGATCGTGACCGAACTCCTGGGCGGCGCCGCCGTGTTCGTCGAGGACGCGTCCACCGACCCGCGCATACTGACCGACCTCGCGCACGACTACGGACCGGCGATGATGCTGCCCCTCCAGAGCGACGGCCGCGTCCTCGGCACGCTCGTGACGCCACGCGCGCGTGGCGCCCGGCCCTTCAGCGACGCGGAGCGCACCCTAGCCACCCAGTTCGCCTCGCAGGCGGCACTCGCGCTGATGATGGCGGAGGCGCAGCGCGACCGGGAGCGGCTCGCGGTGTACGAGGACCGCGACCGGATCGCCCGCGATCTCCACGACCTCGTCATCCAGCGCCTGTTCGCCACCGGGATGATGCTGGAGAGCGCCCAGCGCAGGTCCGTCGTGCCCGAGGTGCAGGTCGGTGTCGGCAAGGCCGTGGACGAGCTGGACGTCACCATCCAGGAGATCCGCACAGCGATCTTCGCGCTCCAGCAGGGGCCCGCCGAGGCGCCGTCGGGCCTGCGCACACGGGTCCTGCGCGAGATCAACATGGCTGCCGTGCCGCTCGGCTTCAAGCCCACGCACCACTTCGCCGGAGCCGTCGACACCGTGGTCGGCGAGCTCACCGGCAAGAACCTCATCGCGGCCCTCAGAGAGGCACTGTCCAACGCGTTCCGGCACGCGGAGGCCGCCCGCATCGATGTCGTCGTCGACGCGAACGTCACGCTCCCCGACGGGCAGCCCGGCGTCCGGCTGACGGTCGCCGACGACGGAGTCGGCATCCCCGAGAGCGGCCGGCGCAGCGGCCTCAAGAACCTCAAGCGGCGGGCCGAGTCGCTGGGCGGCGACAGTTGGTACGGGCCGGGCATCGGTGAGGACGGGGGCGGCACGACGGTGGTCTGGCAGGCGCCTCACTGAGGGAGCAAGCGCCTCACTGAGGGGAGAACCGACGAGGTACGTCGCCGGGCCCTGTTCGGAGGTCCGGATCTGAGCCGGAGGGAGCACCCGCTCCCCCAGGCGTACGACTTCAACAGGTCGTGCGCGCATGCCCTGTACTGGGCCGGATCCATGTTCGGGGTCCGGTGCGCGGGCCGGGCCGGATCCGCGTTCCGGGTCGGATGGCTGTCCCGGGCCGGTCCCGTGCCGGATCCACGCGCGGAGGACCGTTTCTTCTAGGAGGCGCCCGGTGAGTCGTCCCCGGAGGGCAGTCGCGCCGCCAGGATCTGCTCGATGATCGCGGCCACGCCGTCCTCGTTGTTGGGCACCGTGTGGCCCGACGCGGCGGCGAGCACGTCCGGGTGCGCGTTGCCCATCGCGAACGAGGTGCCGGCCCAGCGGAGCATCTCCATGTCGTTGGGCATGTCCCCGAAGGCGACGACCTCGGCCGCCGTGATGCCGCGCTCGGCGCAGCACAGTGCGAGGGTGCTGGCCTTGGAGACGCCGGGGCCGCTGATCTCCAGGAGCGCGCTCGGGCTGGAACGGGTGATCGCCGCACGGTCGCCGACGGCCGCACGGGCCAGCGCGAGGAACTCATCGGGGGCGAGGTCCGCGTGGTACGCGAGCAGCTTGAGGACGGGCTGGTCGGCGCAGGGCGAGCTGTCTGCGAGCAGCTTTTCGGCGGCCGCGACGCTCTCCCCTGCCTCCAGGTGCAGCGGCGGGTACGTCGGCTCGTGGTGGAGGCCGCCGGTCCGCTCGACCGCGAAGGCCGTGCCGGGCGCGGCGGCGCGCAGGATGTGTACGACGTCGAGGGCGATCCCCGGGGCGAGGTCCCTGACCTTCACGAACCGGTGGCGGCCGGGGCCGCCGTGCAGATCCACCACGGCCGCGCCGTTCCCGCAGATCGCCAGGCCGTGGCCGTGCACGTGGTCACTGACGACGTCCATCCAGCGGGCCGGCCTGCCGGTGACGAAGAAGACCTCGATGCCCGCCTGCTCGGCGGCGGCGAGCGCGGCGACCGTGCGCGGCGAGACGGACTTGTCGTCGCGCAGCAGCGTGCCGTCCAGGTCCGTGGCGACGAGCCGGGGCGCGGGGGCGTTGGCGGCCGGGGTCCAGGGCCGAGGAGTCGGTGAGGTCACCGCACCAGTGTCCCGCATATGCGCGCACGGGCGTGCGGTGGGGCGCGCAGATGAGTACGGTCCTCGCGCAGGCGCCCCACCGTTTCCGCCGCGTCGTGCGGGGCCTCAGCCGAGCTGGGACAGGGCCTCCGTGGCGATGCTTTCGAAGACCTTCTGGTCGGCGGCGAACTCAGAGTCGGCGATGGGCCAGTGGATCACGATCTCGGTGATGCCCAGGGCGGCGTGCTTGCCCGCGAAGTCGACGAAGGCGTCCACGGACTCCAGCGGACGGTTGCGGTCCGGGGTGAATCCCGTGAGGAGGACCTTGTCGAGCTCGGCGGCGTCCCGGCCGATCCCGGCGCAGGCGTCGGCGAGCTTGGCGGCCTGTCCGCGAATGGCTTGAATCGACTCCTCGGGAGTGCCCGTCTCGAACAGCTTCGGGTCGCCCGTCGTCACCCACGCCTGCCCGTGCCGGGCGGCCAGCTTCAGCCCGCGCGGTCCGGTGGCGGCCACCGCGAAGGGCAGCCGGGGCCGCTGCACGCAGCCCGGGATGTTCCGCGCCTCCTGGGCCGAGTAGAACTCACCGTCGTACGTCACCGAGTCCTCGCTCAGCAGCCGGTCGAGCAGCGGTACGAACTCGGCGAAGTGGTCGGCCCGTTCGCGCGGGGACCACGGTTCCTCGCCGGCTTCCAGGAGCGTCGTCGCGTCGAAGCCGCTGCCGCCCGCTCCGATACCGAGGGTGATCCGGCCGCCGGAGATGTCGTCGAGGGAGATCAGTTCCTTGGCCAGCGTGACCGGGTGCCGGAAGTTCGGTGAGGTGACGAGCGTGCCGAGGCGCATCCGTTCCGTGACGGACGCGGCGGCGGTCAGGGTCGGCACGGCGCCGAACCACGGGCCGTCGCGGAAGGTCCGCCAGGCCAGGTGGTCGTAGGTGTACGCGGTGTGGAAACCCAACTCCTCGGCGCGCTGCCACGTGGCTCGGCTGCCCTCGTGCCAGCGGCGGTAGGGCAGGATCACGGTGCTCAGACGCAGGGCGGGCGTGGGCTGACGGGGCTGATCGCTCATGCCCCAGAGCCTAAGCGGCGCGTGCCGGGTGTGAGTCGGGGGTGATGGAGGAGCGAGGCTCTGTGTCTCGTGGGTCCGGCCGGTCCGGCCGGTCTCAGCCGCGAAACCGCAGGTAGCGGGGTGGGACGGCTTCCGTGAGCCAGACGCCGTTGGCGCTGACGCGGAACGTGTGGCCGTCCCGGTGCATCGCTCCCGCGTCGACGGACAGCACGACGGGGCGGCCGCGGCGGGCGCCGACGCGCGTCGCGGTCTCGCGGTCGGGCGAGAGATGGACGTCGTGCCGGCTCATGGGCCGCAGCCCCTCGGCGCGGATGGCGTCCAGGGCCGCGGCGACGGTGCCGTGGTAGAGGTACGCGGGCGGGGTCGCCGGGTGCAGCCCGAGGTCGACGTCCACGGTGTGGCCCTGGCTGGCGCGGATCCGGGAGCCCTCGATCGCGAAGCGCCGTTTGTCGTTGACGGCGACGACATGGTCGAGCTCGTCCCGCGTGATACGGAAGCCATGGGCGGCGGCCGCGGCGAGCAGCGTCCCGATCTCGACCCAGCCGCCCTCGTCGAGGGTCAGTCCGATCCGCTCCGGCTGGTGCCGCAGGTGCTTCGAGAGGTACTTCGACACCTTGACGGTGCGTCTTTCATCCATCCCGACAGAGTGGCGGGAGTCTCACTTCTCGTGCACGTGATTTTCCTGTTCGCAGGTTTGATCCACAGCCAAGTACGGTTATCCACAGGGGATTTGGCGATTCTGTGGACAACTGTCAGGCGGTTGGCGGCATTTGGTCAACAGAATTCGAATTGCGGTGCTTTGAGGTGAGAGTGTCCAATGCCCTTGCTTGTACTTCTCGTTCGGCAGCCGCAGCGATGAACTCGGCAACGCTCTCCGCGCCAACCAGGGTCTGTACGGCGCGAATCGTGTCGGCGGGAAGCTGCACCGAATGAGCCTCCTCCACCTGCGACGTGACCGGGCCCTCCGACAGGTGCCGGTGCAGGTGCCGGGTGGCGAACAGCTTCATGGCACGCGCCAGTTCGGCGTCGACGGACTGCTGCGCGAGGGGCCGTAGCCTGCGTACGAGTGAGGCCGCCTCGGCCGCTTCCGCGTCCGTAGGGGGCAACGGGCCGAGATAGCGGGCGAAGACATGCTCGGTCGTGAACTCAAGGAAACGCGTGGCGATGTGCTCGATCTGACCCCTCAACTCCCTTAGATGAGCGGAGATCGCGGGCAAGGGGACACCGGAGGCGTGCAACTCGGCGGCTACGGCCAGCTCTTGGGGACTTGGCACGAGGAACTCGTCTTCTTGTCCCGGGATCTGTTCCAGGATCCCGAGTGCCACCGCGTCGGCGATGGCCGCCTCGTCCTCGCTGCCCCCGAACCGCGCCGCCAGATCGGCGCGCGAGATCCGGTCGGCCTCCTCGTCAGTCCACGGGCCGTCGACCTCCGCGACCAGGCCGAGCACACCCCCGAGCCCGCGCCCGGCATCCCATGCCTCGAGCAGCTCCTTGATCGAGGCCAGGGTGTACCCGCGGTCGAGGAGGTCGGCGATCTGCCGCAGCCGGGCCAGATGCGTGTCCCCGTACACATTCGCCCTGCCGCGCCGTTCGGGGCGGGGGAGCAGCCCGCGGTCCTGGTAGGCACGGATGGTGCGCACCGTGGCGCCGCTGCGGTGCGCCAGGTCCTCGATCCGGTACTCGGCCACAGCCTGCTCCGTCACGCTTCACATCCCTCTGCCGTGCCGTGTGTAAAGACGGCGCCGCCCCGTGTTCCGGACGCCGGCCGCGTACAGCCGGACGAAACGAAAGACGCTAGGACAACGCGGTCCGGCCGATCGCGCCCGCCGCCGTCCTGGCCGCGGGCGACTGGGCCAGGTACTCGACGGCCTTGCGCAGCGACCCCTCCTGCGAGGGATGGTACGACCGCCGCAGATAGCGGGGTATCGCCGCACCCAGCTCCCGCCAGCTGGGCAGCAGTCCCTTGCGCACCGCTCTGTTGTGTTCGGCGAGCGAGTAGCGCAGGCGGCCGGCGAGCTGCGGGTCGTGACGTAGGAGATAGGCGGCGCCCCAGGCCCACAGGTACAGCATCACGGGAGCGGTGACGGCCATGCCCGCGAGCCGCCGGACGTAGCGGGGCAGGCCCTCGCCGCCGCAGTGCTGGTACATGTCGAAGGCGACCGCGCGGTGTTCGACCTCCTCCGCGCCGTGCCAGCGCAGCAGGTCGAGCATGACCTCGTCCGCGTTCGCCGCGTCGAGCCCTTCGGCATGCAGCACCCAGTTCCCCAGGACCGCGGTGAACTGCTCGATCGCCGCGACGACGGAGAGCCGGAAGCGCAGCCACTCCTGGGTGGAGACCGGGGCGCCCAGTGGCGGCCGTTCGCCGAGGAGCTTCTCGAAGAGGAAGTCGACGTGCTTCGTGAAGTCCCCGGTGTCGAGTCGCTGCGCCGCCAGATGGTCGAGCACGTACGCGTGCTGCACGCTGTGCGTGGCCTCCTGGCCCATGAATCCCTTGACGTCCCCCAGGAGTTCGGGTTCGTCGACGAGCGGCAGGCCCTCCTTGAAGACCTTGACGAACCACCGCTCCCCCGCAGGAAGCAGCAGGTGCAGCACATTGATGACGTGCGTCGCCGTGGGCTCGTGCGGTATCCAGTGCAGCGGCGTCGTCTCCCAGTCGAAGGAGACGCGGCGCGGGGTGATCGCGTAGTGCCCGGTGTCCTCGGTGGGCCCGGTGTGCTCCTCGGTGCTCACAACGGCGGCTCCAGTCGTGCGACGGCGCGCAGGGTCTTGGGCATGAAGCGGGACATGAGGTGGGCGCCGCGGGCCTCCGGAGTGACGGGGACGACTGCCTGATTGCGTACGACGGCGGACAGGATCGCGTCGGCGACCTTCTCCGGCGGATAGTTACGCAGGCCGTACAGGCGCGAGGACTTTTTCTGGCGCCGCTTCTCCTCCTCGGCGTCGACCCCGGCGAAGCGGGCCGTCGCCGTGATGTTCGTGTTCACCAGGCCGGGGCAGATCGCGGAGACGCCGATCCCCTGGCCCGCCAGCTCGGCGCGCAGGCACTCGCTGAGCATGAGGACGGCCGCCTTGGACGTGCTGTAGGCGGGCAGCGCCTTGGAGGGCTGGAACGCCGCTGCGGACGCCGTGTTCACGATGTGGCCGCCCTGTCCGCGCTCGGCCATCTGCTTGCCGAAGAGGCGGCAGCCGTGGATGACGCCCCACAGATTGACGTCGAGGACCTTCTTCCAGTCCTCCGGCGTGGTGTCGAAGAACGACCCGGACAGGCCTATGCCCGCGTTGTTCACCAGGACGTCGACGATGCCGTACTCGGCGGCGACCTTCTCGGCGAGTTTCTCCATGGCCTGCTCGTCCGCGACGTCGACGGTCTCGGCCCACGCCTGGGGGGCGCCTATGAGCTGGGCCATCTCGGCGGTGCGGGCCGCGCTCTCCGTGTCCCGGTCGACGGCCACCACGCGCGCGCCGGCCTCGGCGAACGCGAAGGCGGTGGCCCGTCCGATCCCGCTGCCCGCACCCGTGACCAGCACGAGCTGGCCGCCGAAGCGCTCGGCGTGCTTGCCCGTCGCCTTCGTGCGCTGTGCGGGCAGGCCCGCCTCCCGCTCCTCGTTCGCCAGGACGAACTCGCTGATCCACGCGGACAGTTGATCCGGCCGGGTCCGCGGCACCCAGTGCTTGGCCTGCAGGGTGCGGCGGACCAGCCCCGGTGCCCACAGCTCCAGTTCGTCATAGAGCCGCTCGGACAGGAAGATGTCGCCGAGGGGCAGGACGAGCTGCACCGGCACGTGCGCGTACGCGTCAGCGCGTGGCCTGCTCAGCCGCGCCCTTACGTTGTCCCGGTAGAGCCAGGCTCCGTGGGCCGCGTCCGAGGGCAGGGACGGCGTCGGATAGTCACCCGCCGGCACCTTCTCCATGCGCTCCAGGATCTTCGGCCAGCGCTTGCCGAGCGGCCCGCGCCACGCGAGCTCGGGCAGTACGGGGGTGTGCAGCATGTAGACGTACCAGGACTTGGCGCCCTGGCCGAGCAGCTGGCCCACCCTGCGGGGTGTCGGCCGCGCCATGCGCTTCTTGATCCAGTGCCCGAAGTGGTCGAGCGACGGGCCCGACATCGACGTGAAGGACGCGATCCTGCCCTCGGTGCGCTTGACCGTGGCGAACTCCCAGGACTGCACCGAACCCCAGTCGTGGCCGACCAGATGGACCGGCCTGTCCGGGCTGACCGCGTCGGCGACCGCGAGGAAGTCGTCCGTCAGCTTCTCCAGCGTGAACCCGCCGCGCAGTGGCGTCGGCGCCGTCGACCTGCCGTGGCCCCGCACGTCGTACAGGACCACATGGAAGCGGTCCGCGAGCCGCTCGGCGACCTCCGACCACACCTCCTTGGAGTCCGGGTACCCGTGCACGAGCAGCACCGTGGGCCGGTCCGGGTCGCCCAGCTCGGCCACACACAGCTCGATACCGCCCGTGCTGACCCAGCGCTCCCGCGCGCCGGCCAGTCCCTTGAGTTCCGCCATCAGATGCCCTCCGCCCAGCGCCGCACATGCGGCAGATCGTCGTCCAGCCAGAACGCGCTCTGTTCGGGGTCCTTGGAGTCGGTGACGACCAGGATCTCCTCGAACTTCGCGCCCGTACCCCTGAAGCCGAGGTGCGGTTCCACCGCCCACAGGCCCGGCTGCGGCGGATGGTCGGAGAACTTGTACGGCGACCACAGCGGGGACCAGCCGTCCCGGTGCCCATGGATCGCGTCGCTCGCGAGCCCCTTCAGGGACTGCGTGCCGAAGCCGAACAGCGTCGGGGACAGCCGGCGCTCCTTGACCCGGTCCACCTTGTGCGCGATCACCCCGAACGGGTACGCGCGATGCCGGTTCGCATAGCCCTGGCGGATCATGAGCCGGTCCACGTCCTCGTAGATCTCCCGCAGGGAACGGCGCTCGCGCACCTCGCGGACGATCAGCTCGCGGTGCGCCTCGAGGTCCGCGAGCAGCTTGTCCTGCACGGGGTTGAGGCCGAGCGAACCCGAGTAGCCGATGTCAGCCGTGAAGCCCTTGTGGACCGGGGCCATGTCGAGGATGAACGGCATTCCCGCCTCGAGCTTCCGGTTCGTCGGGAAGAACTGGAGCGGTATGCGGAAGTCGGCGAACGCCGTGCGGTCGCCGAACCAGGCGAAGGGCAGATGGAACCAGTCGCGCACCCCGCGCTCCCGCAGCCACTCCCGCTGCATCCGGGCGGCCTCGCGCTCCGTCACGCCCGGCTTGAGCTGCGCCGCGACCGCCTCCGCGCACTCGTACGCGAGGGACTGGACTTCTCTGAACCCCCGCAGCTCCGCGGAGAGTTCACGTACCACTGCTGGGGTCATGCCACCGTCCGTCCGTGTCCGGTTCGTTGCCGTACGCGCTCGTAACTTGACACTGATGAATGTGACAATGGTTGGAGGCTGCGTCAAGGGGTGTGCACGGGAGCCTGTGGAAAACTCCGGGAGCTCACGGAGAGCGACTCAGGGAGGAACCCCTAGGGACCCGTAGTACTCGAGTCTGAGACAGGGACAACCCCCTGGTCTGACGACCCGTGTGGTCTGCGCCACTACCTTCGAGGTGTGACTGTGATCGCGACCGAAAGCCTGAGCAAGCGGTTCCCCCGGGTGACCGCGCTTGACCGGCTCTCCATGGACATCGGGCCCGGTGTGACGGGACTCGTCGGAGCCAATGGAGCCGGCAAGTCCACACTGATCAAGATCCTTCTGGGTCTGTCCCCCGCCACGGAGGGCCGCGCCGCCGTGCTCGGCCTCGACGTGGCCACCGAAGGCGCCGCCATCCGCGAACGCGTCGGCTACATGCCGGAACACGACTGCCTGCCGCCCGACGTCTCGGCCACCGAGTTCGTCGTCCACATGGCGCGCATGTCGGGTCTGCCGCCCACCGCGGCCCGCGAGCGCACCGCCGACACCCTGCGCCACGTCGGCCTCTACGAAGAGCGCTACCGCCCCATCGGCGGCTACTCCACGGGCATGAAGCAGCGCGTGAAGCTCGCGCAGGCCCTTGTCCACGACCCGCAGCTCGTCTTCCTCGACGAACCGACGAACGGTCTCGACCCCGTCGGCCGAGACGACATGCTCGACCTGATCCGCCGCGTCCACGCCGACTTCGGCATCTCGGTCCTCGTCACCTCGCACCTCCTGGGCGAGCTGGAGCGCACCTGTGACCACGTCGTCGTGGTCGACGGCGGAAAGCTGCTGCGCTCCAGCTCCACCACGGACTTCACCCAGACCACGACGACCCTGGCGATCGAGGTGACCGACTCCGACGAACACCCGGACGGCACGAGCGCGTTGCGCGAGGCCTTCTCCCGGCGCGGCATCGAGACCGCGACCGGCGGCGAGCTGCCCGGCGCCGGACACACGGTGCTGATCACCACCCAGAGCGACGACACCTACGACCTCGTGCGCGACACCGTCGCCGAGCTCGGCCTCGGGCTGATCCGGATGGAACAGCGCAGGCACCACATCGCGGAGGTCTTCCGCTCAGAGACGGACAACGAGCGGAAGGAGGCGGTCACCCATGGCGGTTGAGCAGTCCCTCACCCCCGCCGGTGAGCAGACCCGTATCCACAACATCGGCTATCGCCACTACGACGGCCCGCGCCTCGGACGCGCCTACGCCCGCCGCTCGCTCTTCTCCCAGAGCCTGCGCGGCGCCTATGGCCTCGGCCGCTCGGCCAAGTCCAAAGTGCTGCCAATGCTGCTCTTCGTGGTGATGTGCGTCCCCGCGCTGATCATGGTCGCGGTGGCCGTCACCACCAAGCTGAAGGACCTGCCGGTCGACTACACGCGCTACGCGATCCTCCTGCAGGCCGTCATCGCGCTCTATCTCGCCTCCCAGGCACCCCAGTCCGTCTCGCGCGACCTGCGCTTCAAGACGGTCCCCCTGTACTTCTCCCGCCCCATCGAGCGCGGTGACTACGTCCTGGCGAAGTACGCGGCCATGACATCCGCCCTCTTCGCCCTCACGGCGGCCCCGCTGATCGTGCTCTACGTAGGCGCGCTGCTCGCCAAGCTCGACTTCGCCGAACAGACCAAGGGATTCGCCCAGGGACTGGTCTCCGTGGCCCTGCTCTCGCTGCTCTTCGCCGGCATCGGCCTCGTCGTCTCTGCGGTCACGCCCCGCCGTGGCTTCGGCATCGCCGCCGTCATTGCCGTCATGACCATCTCCTACGGAGCGGTCTCCACCGTCCAGGCCATCGCCGAGTCGCAGGACAACAGCGGCGCGATCACCTGGCTCGGCCTCTTCTCGCCGGTCACCCTCATCGACGGCGTACAGACCGCCTTCCTCGGCGCCACCTCCGCCTTCCCCGGCGGACACGGCCCCTCGACCGGCCAGGGCATCGTCTATCTGCTCGTCGTGCTCGGACTCATCGCGGGCTGCTACGGCCTCCTGATGCGCCGCTACCGGAAGGTCGGACTGTGACCACGATCAACATCGACCACGTATCGCGCTGGTTCGGCAACGTGGTGGCGGTCAACGACATCACGATGACGATCGCCCCCGGCGTCACCGGTCTCCTCGGCCCGAACGGCGCGGGAAAGTCCACCCTCATCAACATGATGGGCGGCTTCCTCGCCCCGTCGAACGGAACGGTCACCCTCGACGGGGAGCCGATCTGGCGCAACGAACAGATCTACCGCCACATCGGCATCGTCCCCGAGCGCGAGGCGATGTACGACTTCCTCACCGGGCGCGAATTCGTCGTCGCCAACGCCGAGTTGCAGGGTCTCGGCTCGCACGAGGCGCAGAAGGCGCTCGCCACGGTCGAGATGGAGTACGCGCAGGACCGCAAGATCTCGACGTACTCCAAGGGCATGCGCCAGCGCGTCAAGATGGCGTCCGCCCTTGTCCACGAGCCGTCCGTGCTGCTGCTCGACGAGCCGTTCAACGGCATGGACCCGCGCCAGCGCATGCAGCTCATGGACCTCCTGCGCCGCATGGGCGCCGAGGGCCGCACGGTCCTCTTCTCGTCCCACATCCTCGAAGAGGTCGAGCAGCTCGCCTCCCACATCGAGGTGATCGTCGCCGGGCGCCATGCGGCCGGCGGTGACTTCCGCAAGATCCGCCGCCTGATGACCGACCGCCCGCACCGCTATCTCATCCGCTCCAGCGACGACCGCGCCCTCGCCGCCGCGCTGATCGCGGACCCGTCCACCGCGGGCATCGAAGTCGACCTCAAGGAGGGCGCGTTGCGCGTCCAGGCCGTCGACTTCGGCCGGTTCACCACCCTGCTGCCCCAGGTCGCCAAGGCCCACGGCATCAGACTGCTCACGGTCTCGCCGTCCGACGAGTCCCTCGAGTCCGTGTTCTCGTACCTGGTCGCGGCGTAGGAGGCCCTGATGTACGACCCCACTGTCGCCCGGCTCACCTACCGAGCCCTGCTCGGCCGCCGCCGGGCCCTCATCCTGTGTGCCCTGCCCGTCCTGCTCATCGCCATCTCCGCGCTCGTGCGCGGCCTCACAGGAGCGGACGACCAGATCGCCGCCGACGTGCTCGGCGGGTTCGCGCTCGCCACGATGGTGCCGATCATCGGCGTCATCGCGGGCACGGGCGCGATCGGCCCCGAGATCGACGACGGCTCCGTCGTCTACCTCCTCGCGAAGCCGATCAAGCGCCCGACGATCATCTTCACCAAGCTGATCGTCGCCATCGCCGTGACCATGGTGTTCTCCGCGGTCCCCACGCTCATCGCCGGCCTGATCCTGAACGGGAACGGGCAGCAGATCGCCGTCGCCTACACGATCGCGGCCCTCGTCGCCTCCATCGCGTACGCCGCGCTCTTCCTGCTACTCGGCACGATCACGCGCCACGCGGTGGTGTTCGGCCTCGTCTACGCCCTGGTCTGGGAAGCGCTCTTCGGGTCCCTCGTGGCCGGTGCGCGCACCCTCAGCGTGCAGCAGTGGTCCCTCGCCGTGGCCCACAAGGTGGCGGGCGGCGACCTCATCACCTCGGACGTCGGCCTTCCTCTCGCCACCGTCCTGCTCGCCGGGGTCACCGTTCTCGCCACCTGGTACGCGGGCCAGAAGCTGCGCACGCTGAAGCTCGCCGGCGAGGAGTGACGGATCTTGACAGCGGCTTCACCCTCCCATCAGGACACTGGTCGGAGGGTGACGTGCTTTCCAGGAGAGGACCTGTTCTCCGGGAAGGCGACCTGTTCCAGGAGGAGTGGAGATGGCGGCGGAGCACGAGCGCGACGAGACGTGGCAGGACGTGCCCCTCGACGAGGACTTCATACGGTCGGCTGAGACCACGGAGCCGTCCGCGCGGGCCCGCATGCTCGCCGCACGCTGGCGCAACGAGTCCCCGGAACCTCAGCCGTGGCGCTCCGACGAGCCGCCCGCGGGCTGGTTCTTCAGCCGCGCCCGACGCCGCAAGTGGCGCAGGCGCTAGCCGCGCGCCGGGCCACGGTTTTATTCGGTGGCGCCCAAATCCCAGTAGCGGCACAGTAGTTCTGTAACCGCGCCGCGCACGGCGCCCGCCTACTGGGAGAG
This sequence comes from Streptomyces sp. NPDC090032, assembly GCF_044748025.1. Lineage (NCBI taxonomy): Bacteria > Bacillati > Actinomycetota > Actinomycetes > Kitasatosporales > Streptomycetaceae > Streptomyces > Streptomyces sp. NPDC090032. Next base: position 430,622 of record NZ_JBIVFF010000005.1, read on the forward strand.
GAGCGAGACGATGTCGATCAAGATTCCGTCGAGCTCCCGGCAGGGCAGCCCACAGCAGGTTCCGGAGTAGTTACTCACTCCGTTTGAGCCGGCTCACGGGGAGGCTGCCCGGGGCGGCCGCTTCGAGCGCGCACCTTTCGGGTGCGCGGGCCGCCCACCCAGACTTTCAGTGCCGCATCCCTTCGGGGAACGGCACGCACTGACGGCCGCGCCGACCGCGCGGCCGTCAGTGCGTGCCGTCAGCCCAGCAGGCGTTCCAGGACCACCGCGATGCCGTCGTCCGTGTTCGACGTCGTGATCTCGTCCGCGACCGCCTTGAGATCCGCATGGGCGTTGGCCATGGCCACTCCATGTGCTGCCCAGCCGAACATCGGGATGTCGTTGGGCATGTCGCCGAAAGCGATCGTGTCGGCCGCCTTCGCGCCCAGCCGGCGCGCGGCGAGCGAGAGACCGGTCGCCTTCGACAGACCGAGCGGCAGCAGCTCGACGAGGCCCTCGCCCGCCATCGTGACGCCCACCAGATCACCGGCCACGGCCAGCGCCACGGCGGCCAGCTCGTCGTCGGCCATGCCAGGGTGCTGCAGATACATCTTGTTCAGCGGCGCGGCCCACAGCTCGGCGACATCCGTGTACGGGACGACCGGCAGCGGGCCCTCCTGCAGCTGGTAGCCCGGCCCCACTATGACCTCGCCCTCGAGGCCGTCACGGCTCGCGGCCAGGGCCAGCGGCCCGGTCTCCGCCTCGATCTTGGAGAGCGCGAGACCGGCCAGCTGCCGGTCGAGCGTCACCGACGTCAGCAGCCGGTGCTCGCCGGCGTGATAGACCTGCGCGCCCTGCCCGCACACCGCGAGGCCCTCGTAGCCGAGGTCGTCGAGGATGTGCCGGGTCCAGGGCACGGCCCGTCCGGTCACTATGATGTGGGCGGCTCCGGCCGCGGTGACCGCGGTGAGCGCCTCACGCGTCCGCTCGGAGACCGTGTCGTCGGGCCGCAGAAGCGTCCCGTCGAGATCGGTCGCGACGAGTTTGTACGGGAACGGGTGATCGATCGGAGCAGGGTGGCTCACTTGTTGATCGGCTCCAGGATCTTTCGGCCCCCCAAGTACGGACGCAGCACCTCGGGCACCCTCACGGAGCCGTCGGCCTGCTGGTGATTCTCCAGGATGGCCACAATGGTGCGCGGCACCGCGCACAGCGTGCCGTTCAGCGTCGACAGCGGCTGGACCTTCTTGCCGTCGCGCATCCGGATGGACAGGCGGCGGGCCTGGAAGCCGTCACAGTTCGACGCCGAGGTCAGCTCGCGGTACTTGCCCTGCGTGGGGATCCACGCCTCGCAGTCGAACTTGCGCGAGGCCGAGGACCCGAGGTCGCCGGTGGCCACGTCGATGACCTGGAAGGGCAGTTCGAGGCCGGTCAGCCACTGCTTCTCCCACTCCAGCAGCCGCTTGTGCTCCGCCTCTGCGTCCTCGGGAGCGACGTACGAGAACATCTCGACCTTGTCGAACTGGTGCACGCGGAAGATGCCCCGGGTGTCCTTGCCGTACGTGCCGGCCTCGCGGCGGAAGCACGGCGAGAAGCCGGCGTAGCGCAGCGGCAGCTTGTCCGCGTCGAGGATCTCGTCCATGTGGTAACCGGCGAGCGCGACCTCGGAGGTGCCGACCAGGTAGTAGTCGTCCTTCTCCAGGTGGTACACGTTCTCCGCGGCCTGACCGAGGAAGCCCGTGCCCTCCATGGCGCGCGGGCGCACCAGCGCCGGCGTCAGCATCGGGATGAAGCCGGCCTCGGTGGCCTGCGCGATCGCCGCGTTCACGAGGGCGAGTTCGAGGAGCGCGCCGACGCCCGTCAGGTAGTAGAAGCGCGAGCCCGACACCTTGGCGCCGCGCTCGACGTCGATGGCGCCGAGCGCCTCGCCGAGCTCCAGGTGGTCCTTGGGCTCGAAGCCCTCGGCGCCGAAGTCGCGGATCGTGCCGTGCGTCTCGAGGACGACGAAGTCCTCCTCGCCGCCGACCGGGACGTCCGTGTGCACGATGTTGCCCAGCAGGAGGGCGAGGCGCTGGGTCTCCTCGTCGGCCTCGCGCTGCTCGGCCTCGGCGCTCTTGACGGCGGCGGAGAGTTCACCGGCCTTCTTCAGGAGCTCCTGCTTCTCGTCGGCGGGGGCCTTGGGGATCAGCTTGCCGAGCGACTTCTGCTCGGAACGGAGCTCGTCGAATCGGAGCCCGGACGACCTGCGCCGCTCGTCGGCGGAGAGTAGGGCGTCGACGAGCGCGACGTCCTCTCCACGGGCGCGCTGGGAGGCGCGAACACGGTCGGGGTCCTCACGGAGCAGGCGAAGGTCAATCACCCCTCAAGGCTACCGGTGCGCGGTTCCACCGCACGAACCGATATCCCGCCCTTTACCTTATGCCCGATTTGCCGGAATATGAATTCGGCAATGGCTCGACAGTGAGCGACGAAGCGCCTGGCCGAAATGGATCTTCTCGGGACCGGCCGGGCGCTGTGGATGCCGGTCAATGAAAAGGGCTTCATTCCCCGAAAAGGGGCAGACGCGACATGGCCGCTTGACCGAATCCCCTTGTGCGGGGCGGGATTTGAGGGCTGGGTTGTCCACAGGAATGCGGCTCTCCGAAAAGTTATCCACAGGCTGTGCGAAAGATCTGTGGATGCCGGAAGAGATCGTTCCGAAAGCCGCATGCGCGGCGAAGGATTCCCGATCCAAACCCATCTCACACGCACTTTCGAGTGGAAATGGTTCGCTCTATAGAGTTGATCAAAGGAAAAGAGTGGACGAGGGGTGACGTGCGCACCTGTGGACGGAGTTATGGGCTGTAGGGCGATTTGTCGACCATGTAGCGAGATGGTGTCGACTTGTCCCCAGGTCGAGAAGCGCACCTGTGGATAACTTCTGTGGATGGCGAAAATCTGCAGGTAGGACTGGTTCTCGGAACGTCGAAATCCGGCGCCCGAAGACGCCGGAAACCCATCAGAACGAGTGGCCCGAAGGCGTCAGAAACGGCCGTCCTGGCAGCGTGTGAGCCAGTCCGACGCCGCCATGAAGGCGCTGTCGGACGTCCCCGTGCGCGGGGTGCGGACGTCCGCGACGGTGACCCCGGCCCGCGGATACGAGCCCAGGAAGCGCACCTGCGGGCAGACCCGCTTGAGCCCCATCAGCGCCTCGCCCATGCGGCGGTCCGAGATATGGCCCTCCGCGTCGATGGCGAAGAGGTAGTTCCCGATGCCCTCACCGGTCGGGCGGGACTGCAGCAGCATCAGGTTGACCCCGCGCACCGCGAACTCCTGGAGCAGTTCGAGCAGTGCACCCGGGTGGTCCTCGCGCTGCCAGATGACCACCGAGGTCTTGTCCGCTCCGGTCGGTGCCGCGGGGCGGGCCGGCTTGCCGACGAGGACGAACCGCGTCTGCGCGTTCTCCGCGTCATGGATCTCGGTGACCAGCGGCACCAGGCCGTAGCGCTCCGCGGCGAACTCGCCCGCGAACGCCGCGTCGTAGCGGCCCTCCTGGACCAGGCGCGCACCGTCCGCGTTCGACGCCGCGGACTCCCACGTCACGTCCTCGGCGAGATTAGCCGCCATCCAGTTGCGGACCTGGGGCTGAGCCGCCGGGTGGGCCGTCACCGTCTTGATGTCCGATACCTGCGTACCGGGCCTGACCAGCAGCGCGAAGGTGATGGAGAGCAGCACCTCGCGGTAGATCATCAGCGGCTCGCCGGCCACCAGCTCGTCGAGCGTGGTCGTGATGCCGCCCTCGACGGAGTTCTCGATCGGTACGAACGCAGCCTCGGCCTCGCCGTTGCGTACGGCGTCGAGTGCGGCGGGCACGGACACCATCGGAACGAGTTCCCGGGTGGCGGACTCCGGGAGCGTGCGCAGAGCAACCTCGGTGAAGGTGCCCTGAGGGCCGAGATACGCGTAGCTGGCTGACATATTGGTCACCCTAATGGGCCTCCAGCAACGCCTGCCCCACGTACTCGCCCTGCTCCGCCCCGCCTGGCACCGCGAACAGCCCGCTCGACTCGTGACGGATGAAGTCGGACAGAGCGTCTCCCCGGTCGAGCTTGCGCTGCACCGGGACGAAGCCGCGCAAGGGATCCGCCTGCCAGCAGATGAAGAGCAGTCCGGCGTCCGGGGCCCCGTCGTGGCCTATGCCGTCGTGGTACGAGAACGGGCGGCGGACCATCGCGGCGCCGCCGTTCTGGTCGGGCCGGGTGATGCGCGCGTGGGCGTTGATCGGGATGACGAGCTTGCCGTCGGCGCCGGTCTTCTCCAGGTCCGGCTCCGTGGTCTCCGTGCCGCCGGTCAGAGGCGCGCCGCCGGACTTCTTGCGTCCGATGACATCCTCCTGCGCCTTCCCCGACAGCTTCTCCCAGTCGTCGAGCAGCATGCGGATGCGTCGTACGACCGCGTACGAGCCGCCGGCCATCCAGGCGGGATCGCCCGACGCGGGCACGAAGATCCGCTTGTCGAAGTCGTCGTCGGCCGGCTTCGGGTTGTTCGTTCCGTCGATCTGGCCCATGAGATTGCGAGCGGTCATGGGGTGGGACGTGGCGCCGGGCGAGCGGTTGAAGCCGTTCATCTGCCAGCGCACCCGGGCCGCTGCCCCCGCGTCCCGCTGGACCGCGCGCAGGGCGTGGAAAGCGACCAGCGCGTCGTTCGCGCCGATCTGCACCCACAGGTCGCCGTTGCTGCGCGCCTTGTCGAGGTGGTCGGAGAAGAAGTCGGGCAGCGGGTCGAGAGCCGCCGGGCGCTCTTTCTCCAGCCCTGTACGGGAGAAGAAGCTGTGGCCGAAGCCGAAGGTGAGTGTCAGCGAGGAGGGGCCGGCGTCGCGGGCGACGTCGGTGTCGAAGTCGCCCGTCGTCTCGCCGGCCATCAGCTGCTGGGCGGTGGCCGACCAGCGGCGCATCAGTGCCGCCGCTTCCTTGCGCCCGGCGCCCGGCGCGAGATCGAAGGCGATCAGGTGCCCGCGGGACTGCATCGGGGTCGTGATGCCGGGCTGATGTTTCCCGTGAAACATCACCCGGTCGGCGCCGAGGGAGGTCAACGACGCTGCCGCGGCAGGGGGGTTCGACGACGCGGTCGCGTACCCCGCGGCGCCTCCCACGGCGCCCAGGGCCAGGCCCGTCGCGCCCGCTGTGCCGAGCAGCCGCCGTCGGGAGATGCCGGAATCGGTCCGGTTCTCGGAGTCAGCCATGGTGGAGGTCAGCCGATCTTCGCGTTCTTGTTGACGGTCACTTGGTCGATGTCGGACGTGCGCACGGTGACCGCGATCTTCCAGTCGCCCGCCACGGGGATCTGTACGCCGCTCGCGCTCCAGTGTCCGGTGGCGATGTGGTCGGGAACGACCGGCAGGGGGCCGATCTTCTTCGCGGTGAGGGTGAAGGAGACCTTCACCTCGGGGATGTCGAACGCCTTGCCGTTGGGGCGCTCCACATAGACGTGCATGTCGTTGCCGCCGGTGCGTCCGGGATCCAGGTCCAGGAGGAGCGTGCCCTTGCCGTCCTGGCCGCCGGTGTCGAACGGCAGCTTCAGGGAGAGCGGCCCGGACCGCTGGGAGGCCGCCGCGGTGACGGCCTTGGCCTCCTCCTCGGTGCGGCCCGGCTCGGTGGCGGTGAGCATGGTCGTGACGACGAGCAGGACGACGGCGACACCGGCCTCGGTGAGTACGGAGCGGCGCAGTCCGGAGCGGCCCGGGTCGGCGTCCCGTATCCGCTTCTCACGGGCGGTCGCGAGCGCGGCACGCTGACGGGCGAGCTGGGCGGACCGCTTGCCGTCGGCACCGGAGTCGACACCGGAAGCGGAACCCGTATCGCCACCGGAACCGGCATCCCCGCCGGCACCGGAACCCGCATCCCCGCCGGATCCTGTGTCGCCGCTGCTTCCGTCCACCACCGACGACGACCCCGTCGAAGCGCCGCCAGTAGGTACTGTCACTGCCGCCTCCGCCCGGGTGCGCTCCTCGACCGCTGTGGACGCGGCGGCCTCCGGGGCGAGACCCTCCGAAAGGCGTCCCGTCCACTTCCGCGAGATCCACGCGACGCCGACCAGGACGGCGACGAGCCCGATCTTCAGCAGCAGCAGTTGCCCGTAACGCGTGCCGGTGAGTGCAGACCAGGAGCCGACCTGGCGCCACGACTGGTAGAGCCCGGTCGCGGCCAGCGTGCAGACCGAGCAGAACGCCACCCGGGAGAACCGCCGGACGGCGCTGGCTTCGATCGACGGCGCGCGGTACAGGGCGACGAGCAACGTGGTGAGTCCGCCGAGCCAGGCCGACACCGCGAGCAGGTGCAGGACGTCGACGGGCATGGCGAGTCCGGCCTGGATGCCGGTGGAGGCGTGTTCGGCCATCGCCCAGGTGGCGGCGAGACCGGCCGCGACGACCGCACCGCCGATCGCGAGCCCGAAGGTGAGGTCCTTCTTCTCCTTGGGGTCGGTCCGCTTCTCGTACGCGCCGAAGAGCACGGCGATGAAGAGCGCGGCGGCGGCCAGCAGCAGGAGGCGTGACACCAGGGCCGCGCCCGACTTGGTCTGCAGGACCTGCCCGAGGAGGCTCAGATCGAAGATGTCGCCGACCGTGCCGGAGCCCGTGTAGGAGCCGCGCATCAGGAGCATGGCGAGGGTCGCGCCGGTGAGGGTGATCCAGCCGCCCACCACGACGCGCTGCACGGGGCGTACGCCCGCTCCGCGCGGCCAGCAGGCGAGGACGAAGGCCGCGCCGCCGACGGTGAGGATGAACCCCCCGTAGGAGAGGTACCGCGCTACGCCGTAGAGCCCGCCGACGACGCCGCCGCCCGCGGTCTGGTCGGGCAGGACCGCGGTGGTCTTGGAGGGGGCGCCGATGGAGAAGGTGAATGCTCCGGAGACGGGATGGCTGTCGGCCGAGACGACCTGGTAGGCGACGGTGAACGTGCCGTCGGGCAGCCCGGAGTGGAGGGGGACGCCGTAGGTCGTGCCACCGAGGTCCGTCGTCCTGCCCGTGTCGACACGCTTGCCGGCCGGGTCGAGGACCCGCACGGACCCGGCGGACATGGCGACCTCCTCGGAGAAGGTCAGGGACACCCGGGTGGGGGCCTGCTCGACCACCGCGCCCTGCTTCGGGTCGCTCCCGGTCAGCGCGGCGTGCGCGGAGACGGGCGCGGCGCCGGCGAGGAGGGCGCCGGTGACGGCGAGGAGCAGCAGCAACAGGTGCCGGAAGCGGGGAGCGATGGTCTTCACGAACGGTCAGCCCCTCAGTGCGAAGTGTGCGGCGAGTGCGACGGCATCGACGACATCGACGGCAGCGACGAGTGCGCCGACTTCGCCGTCGGGTTGTAGGTGGCGGCCTTCACCGGAAAGGTCACCCTGACGGTGCCGGACTTGGCGAAGTGCAGCTCCACGGACACCTTGTCGCCCTCCTTCGGCGTCTGCTTGAGGTTTTCGAACATGAGGTGGTTGCCACCGCGTTCGAAGTCGAGCTCCCCGTCGGCCGGGACGGGGAACGACTTCTGCTCCGTCATCGCCCCGCCCTTCGTGGAGTGGAGGGTGACCTGCTGGGCGATGGTGCTGGTCACCGAGGTGAGCGTGTCGGCGCCGCCGCTGTTGTGCACGATGAAGAAACCGGCCGCCATGTCGCCGCCCGCGGGCGCCGGTATGAACGCCCCGCCGACCTTGACCGAGGGTTTGCCGGAGGAAGCCGAGGCCGACGAGTCGCCGGAGCCGCAGGCCGTGAGGGCGAGGCCGGCCGCCAGCGCCGTGGCACCGAGGGCGAACGGGGTACGCCTCACGGCTGCTCCCCCTTGATGATCTTGGGGAGGTCCTTGGTGTAGTCGTCGACGGTGGCGTCCTCGCCGTACAGGACGTACCCGGCGTCGGTCTTCGGCGAGAAGGCGATGACCTGGGTGCCGTGCATCGAGACGAGCTTGCCGTTCTTGTCCTTCTGCGTCGGCTCGATGGAGATGCCGAGGGTGCGGGCGCTGCCCTGGATGGTGGCGAAGTCGCCGGTCAGACCGATGAAGTCGGGGTCCTGCGCCTTGAGCCACTTGCCGAGGACGGGCGCGGTGTCGCGGTCCGGGTCGGTGGTGACGAAGACGACCTGGAGCTTGTCCTGCTCGGCCTTGGGCAGCGCCTTCTTGGCGACGGCGATGTTGCTCATCGTCAGGGGGCACACGTCGGGGCAGTGGGTGTAGCCGAAGTAGATCAAGGTGGGCTTGCCCTTGGTCCGCTCTCGCAGGTCGAACTTCTTGCCGTGGGTGTCCGTGAGGACGAGGTCCGGCTTCTTGAAGGGCGAGTCGAGGACGGTCGCGGCCTTGTGCGAGCCGGTCTCGGCGGAGACCTCGGCCACGGGCTTGTTGCTGTCGTCGCCACTGCCGCAGGCGGAGAGTGTGAGCGACGCCGCGGCGATGAGCCCGGCGGCGAGCAGCGTCTTCTTGCGAAGGGCCTGGCGAGGACCTGTGTGCGGGGTCTTACGGGGAGAGCGCATAGAAAAATGTCCCAGATGTGAGGCGGGCCGGTGTGTACCGGGGTCGGCCGGCGGCCACGGAGGGCCGACGTCTGCGCCGGCCCCGGTACACACCCGCGGCTGGTTCAGCTGTTGGTACGACGGCGTCCCGCGAGCACCCCGAAGGCCACGCCGGCGGCGCCGACGACGATGCCGGCGATGCCGAGGGCGCGTGCGGTGGTGTCGCTGTCGGAGGAGCTGTCCGACGAGGAGGCGGCCGCCGCAGCCTTGTCGTCACCCGACTTGGCGTTGTCGTCGGCCGCGGCGCCGCCGTGGTGGTCCTCGGTCGCGGCCGAGAGTTGCAGGGTGGGCGCCGGGTTCTCCGGCTCCTCCTGGCCCTTGGCCTGCGGCTCGATCCAGCGCACGACTTCCTTGTTGTCGTAGGTCTGGATCGCCTTGAAGACGAGCTCGTCCGTGTCCTCGGGCAGCTGCCCGATGGAGAGCGGGAACTTCTGGAAGAAGCCGGGCTGGATGCCCTTGTCCTTGCCCGCGCCGTCGGCGGTCCAGGTGACCTGGGAGACGGCCTGGTCGATCTTCTCGCCGTGCATCTCCAGCGGCTTGTCGAGCTTGGACTTGGTGACCTTGGCGGTCCAGCCGGGGATGGGCTCGGGCATGACCGAGGCCAGCGGGTGATCGGTCGGGAAGTTGACCTCGACCTTGGTGGTCGCGGCGTCGTCGCGCTCGTTCGGCACCTTGAAGTTCACGACGGCGTATCCACCCTTGGCGGCCACGCCCTCCGGCTGCACGCTCACGTGCGCGAAGGCGGGAACGGAGAGCACCAGGACGGCGGACGCGGCGGCGGCACCGACTACGGAGACGCGGGAAATCTTGTTCATGGCAGAAACCACTCCACTCGGGTTCAGCGGGATCAGGCGAACGGTGACTGCGCGCACCGGAAACGGGGCACGCGCGCGTGCCGCACGACACCCCTCCGCGCTGTGCGGGAACCCGTACGGGGGCCCCGCGTGGAGTACGTGTGTCGTGTCAGGCAGCGAGACGGAACGCGTCGCCCGCGGGCGGGCCGCGCCTGATCACCGAGTGCTGAAGTGCCGTCGTGCGCAGGGGCAGTGGCGCGAGGAGCTCGGTGGGCACCACGTGGGGCGCCGCTACCTCAGCCCCCGGCAGGCCCGCCCTGAGGGCGCGTACGAGAGCGAGAGCGGCGCGCAGGGAACGGACGAGCGCCCCCTGGGCGACTCCATGCGCCGAGTTCGCCGAGAGGCGGACGAGCCGGCCGAGCGCGAGGTCTCCATGGCGCAGCAGCCAGCCCGCGACGACCGCGGCGAGCAGGTGCCCGAGCAGCATCGGCAGGGACGGCAACAGCGGCATGGAGGTCGCCGCTTCGGTGGCGACGTGGTGGTGCATGGCCATTCCGGAACCGGGTTCGACGCCGGCGTCCGACAGGATCTTCTGCGCCTGCGCGGGGCTGATCGCCGCCATGCCGGTGCCGCACATGAGCCGGGCCGCGCGCTCCACGACCGAGGGCTCCTGGGCGGTCTGCGCCATCGTCATGGTGCCGTGCTGGCCCACTCCGAAGAGGGTGTGCAGACCGGTCTGTCCGACCGCGAGAGCGGCGGCGATGCCCGGCAGCGAGCGCTCGCGCCCGGCGAGCGGAGCCGCGACGGCGAACACCGCGAGGAACCCGACGCCCAGCGTCCACAGGGGGACCGTGACACACGAGGCGAGCACATGTCCGGCCGCGGACAACGCAACGCAGACCGCGGTGAACACCGCGGCCCTCAGCAGCCGGACATCAGTTCCGGTACGCGCCTCGCGCTGGTGGGGGGCAGACATGGCGGGCTCATCATCGCACTGGGCTTACCCGCCTCATACGGCAGGTCCACAAGGTCCGGAATCTTCCGCCCCGCCCGCTTGCACCCGACTGCGCACACCGCTGAAGCCGACTCTGTACACCGCCGCCGCCGGTCCGCGCGTCCGCCGTATGGGCGGTATCACGCGAAGCACGCGATTGCACAGGGGTCGTTGCGGCAATACGTATCGGTATGTCGAGCCGCGGCCTGGAGGCTGGAGCATGAGCATCTGGTGGTCTCTGCACTTGCGCCGCGAGGCCGCGAGCGTCCCGCTCGCCCGGCGCCTGCTGATCGACACGATGGAGACCGCGGGCGTGGACCCCGACATCTCGTTCGACCTGTCCGTCGCCCTCACCGAGGCATGCGCCAACGCCGTCGAGCACGGCGGCGATCCGGACCCCGACGATCCGGCGGGCGCGTACCGGGTCACGGCCTATCTCGAAGGCGAGACCTGCCGCATCGAGGTCGCCGACTCCGGTCCCGGCTTCCCGGCCCTGCGCGGACGCGGCACGCCCCTGCTCAAGCCCGCCCCCGACCACGCCGAGCACGGCCGTGGACTCTGTCTCATCCAGGAGCTGGCGGACCACGTCCACTTCGTCAACAGACCGGGCAGGGGCGGCGCGATGGTCAGCTTCGACAAGGTGCTCAAGTGGCGCGAGAACGCACCTTTGGTCTCGGCCTGACCCCATCCGGAACCTCAGGACCCTCCGGACAGACAGCGGCCGGACACGACAGCGGCCGGACACCGTCCTGCGGTGCCCGGCCACTTCGCAAACGCGTCTCTACGCGCGCGTGGTCGCTCGCGTGGTTCAGCCCTTGAGCTGAGCCATCCACGCCTCGACCTCGTCCGAGCGGCGCGGCAGGCCGGCGGAGAGGTTCCGGTTGCCGTCCTCCGTCACGAGGATGTCGTCCTCGATCCGGACGCCGATGCCGCGGTACTCCTCCGGCACGGTCAGGTCGTCGGCCTGGAAGTACAGACCGGGCTCGACCGTCAGGCACATGCCGGGCTCCAGCGTGCCGTCCACGTACGTCTCCGTGCGCGCGACGGCGCAGTCGTGGACGTCGAGGCCGAGCATGTGGCCGGTGCCGTGCAGCGTCCAGCGGCGCTGGAGGCCGAGCTCCAGAACGCGCTCGACCGGGCCCTCGACGAGGCCCCACTCGACGAGCTTCTCGGCGAGCACGCGCTGCGCGGCGTCGTGGAAGTCGCGGTACTTGGCACCGGGCTTGACGGCCGCGATACCGGCCTCCTGGGCCTCGTACACGGCGTCGTAGATCTTCTTCTGGAGCTCGGTGTAGCGGCCGTTGACCGGCAGCGTGCGCGTCACGTCGGCGGTGTAGAGGCTGTGCGTCTCCACGCCCGCGTCCAGGAGGAGCAGGTCGCCGGAGCGGACCGGGCCGTCGTTGCGGACCCAGTGGAGGGTGCAGGCGTGCGGGCCGGAGGCGCAGATCGAGCCGTAGCCGATGTCGTTGCCCTCGACGCGGGCGCGCAGGAAGAACGTGCCCTCGATGTAGCGCTCGCTGGTGGCCTCGGCCTTGTCGAGGATCTTCACGACGTCCTCGAAGCCGCGGACCGTGGAGTCGACGGCCTTCTGGAGCTCGCCGATCTCGAACGAGTCCTTCACGAGGCGGGCCTCGGAGAGGAAGACGCGCAGCTCGTCGTCGTGCTCGCGGGTGACCTTGTCGGTCAGGGCGGCCTCGATGCCGGCGTCGTGGCCGCGCACGATGCGGACCGGACCGGTCGCCTCGGCCAGGCGGCCGGCGAGCTCGCGCACGTCGGAGGCGGGGATGCCGTGGACCTGCTCGGCCTCGGCGAGGGAGTGGCGGCGGCCGACCCACAGCTCGCCCTGGCCGTCCAGCCAGAACTCGCCGTTCTCGCGGTCGGAGCGCGGCAGCAGGTAGATCGTCGCGTCGTGCCCGGAGACCGTCGGCTCGAGGACGAGGACGCCGTCCTCCGTCTGGTTGCCGGTCAGGTACGCGTACTCGACGGAGGCGCGGAAGGCGTACTCGGTGTCGTTCGAACGGGTCTTCAGGTTGCCCGCGGGGACGACGATGCGCTCACCGGGGAAGCGCGCGGAGAGGGCGGCGCGGCGGGCGGCCGTCTCGGACGCCTGCGCGATCGGCTCGAGACCGTGCAGCTCCGTGTCGGCCCAGCCGGACTTCATGCTCTCGGCGAGCTCGTCGGACACGCCCGGGTACAGGCCGTTCTTGCGCTGCTTGATCGGCTCGTCGCTCTCGGTCTGAGCGATCTCCGGGTTCTCCGGGGTGAGCTCCTCCGACACGTCTTCCTCCTCGATACGGCCCTGGATTCGGCCTGGGTGCGGCCTGGGTACAACGATGGACCCCCTCCATCGTACGGTCGTACGGAAGGGGGCCCAGGGCCGGAAGACCTGTTACATCAAGGGCTACGGGGTGTACCGCCTCGGTCACCCGGATCGGCCGCGGTCACCGGATCAGCAGCGGTCACCGCATCACTCGAAGCGAGCGGCGAGCAGCACGACGTCCTCTTCGCTGTCGGCGGCGTCGAGTCCGTCCGGCAGGACGGTGTGCAGGACGTGGTCGGCGATCGCGCCGGGGTCGTCGCGGATCGTGCGCGGGACACCGGCCGCAGCCGCGTGCAGGCGGGCGAAGGCGCGGTCCATCGGGTCACCGGTGCGGTGCAGCAGTCCGTCCGTGTACAGCAGCACGGTCTCGCCGGGTTCCGGGCTGAACTCGACGCTCGGCGCCTCCCAGCAGGCCAGCATCCCGAGCGGCGCGGACAGCGACGTCTCCACGAACTCGGTGCGTCTCTCCCCGATCACCAGCGGCGGGCTGTGCCCGGCCCCGGCCAGGACGATCTTGCGCAGGGCGGGCTCGCAGTACGCGAAGAGGGCGGTGGCGCTGCGCGCGGGCTCGGTCAGCCGGAGCAGCAGCTCCAGATCGGACAGGACGGCGACGGGGTCCTCGCCCTCCATCACCGCGTACGCCCGCAGGCTGGCCCTGAGCCGGCCCATCGCGGCGACGGCGCTCGCGCCGGAGCCTGTGACGGAGCCGACGGCCAGGCCGAGCGCGCCCTCGGGCAGCGGCAGCGCGTCGTACCAGTCGCCGCCGCCGCGCGGGCCCGTGCGGTGCCGGGCGGCGAGCTGGACGCCCCCGACCCGCGGGAGCCGCGGCGGCAGCAACTCCTCCGCGAGGGTGCGGGACTTGGTGCGCGCCCGTTCCAGTTCGAGCAGGCGAGCGAGGTGTTCGGTGGCGTAGCTCGTGTACAGACCGACGAGATGGCGCTGGCGTTCGACGGGCTCGGCGGGTTCGTCGTAGAGCCACACCGCGGCGCCCAGCCGGCCCGCCGCCTCGGTCGCCAGGGGCAGCGCGAAGCTCGCCGCGTAGCCGAGCCGGGTGGCGACCTCGCGGTGGCGCGGGTCGAGCCCGTTCTCGGACAGCAGATCCGCGTGCACCTCGGGCTCGTCGGTCCCGTCCGCGCGGTCGAGGATCCTCCCGTACGAGGTCGCGCCGCGCGGCACCGTCTCGATGTGGCCGAGGTCGGCGCGGGCCAGGCCGAGTCCCACGGTGGTGTCGGGGCCCAGGCCGTCGGCGGGCTCCAGGACGACGAGTCCGCGGCGCGCGCCGACGAGGGCGGCGCCGGCGCGGAGCACCTCGTGCAGGGCCTCGTCCAGGACGGCCGTCCTGGCCAGGCGCTCGGTGAGTTCGTGCAGCGTGGTGAGGTCGGAGACCCAGCCGGCGAGCCGGTCCTGGATCAGCGCGCCGGGGGCTCCGGGGGCCCCGGGGGTGCCTGGCGTTGCGGGGGAGGAAGGGGGCGCGGGCGCGGGTGACGCGGGCGCGACAGTGTGTGCTGGTGGGGGAACCGTTGAATCGATTCCAGCCACTTTCGGAAGGTGCGGGGCTGTCATGGCGTCCGGCTTTCCGACCGGTGCGTATTGCTCAAGAGCATCGCAAACCCCCATGTGATTCTGCGCCGCAAGCAGTGCCTCCACATCTACACGCACTGATGAGGGGATGTCCAGCATTGTCCTGCTGGGATTCCTGGTGTCCAGGAGGCCCGTGCGGCATTAGTGATCTCTGATCGAACTTGGCCAAAAACCGCCTCGGGTAAGGGCATATTGCGGTCGACTGGCATCGTTCGACAGAGCGTCACAGCGGTCGTGATGGGTACGTACTCGGAGAAGGCCAGGGGCAGTTGGGATCGACCCGGAACCTGGCGACGGACCCGGGCGTCCTAACCACCGACGACCGTGCCCCATCCTCCCGTGGCGGAGACGGCGAGTAACACGCGCGACAGCAAACGCCAGGCGCCGCCACCCCACGCCAGGCTGTTCAACTACGCGGCCGGCGCTCGGACTATAGGGGTTCCCCCTGCTCAAGGCTGGGGTGCGGCGCTCCCAGTACGTACGCTCAGTGAAGTGATCGACACATGGTGTGATGGCCCACAGCGTTCTCTTCGGTCTACGGAAAGGAACGAGCGCTCATGCGCGAGATCCTCGGAAGGCGACGCAGGCTCCTGTCCAGGCGAAACAACGGGAAGTCTGATCAGTTCAGCGCGGCCCTGACCTTCGCGACCGCATGGCAGTGGCCCGTGCTCCCGGGCGTGGGGCTCGAGGGGGCAGGGCGCCGTGACGGCGTCAGCTGCGCCTGCCCCGATCCGGAGTGCACGGTGCCGGGTGCGCACCCCTTCGACCCGGGGCTGCTCGCCGCGACCACGGACGAGCGCATGATCCGCTGGTGGTGGACCAACCGTCCGACCGCGCCGATCGTGCTGGCCACGGGGGCCGGTGCGGGCGCGAGCGGCGGCCGCGCCCCTTGCGCCGTGAGCCTCCCCTCGGTCGCCGGAGCCCGCGCCCTCAAGGCACTCGACCGTACGGACATCAGGCTCGGCCCGGTCGTCGCCAACAGGGACCGGCTGTACATCCTCGTGGCGCCCTACTCCATGGAGCAGCTGGGCGAGCTCCTCTACGCCCAGGACTGGGTGCCGGGTTCCCTGCGCTTCCACGGTGAGGGCGGCTATCTGGCACTGCCTCCGTCCGACACCGGTCTCGGCCAGGTCCGCTGGGAGCGCGCACCGCTGCCCGGCTCCGCGGCGCCCTGGGTGCCCGATGTGGAGGCCGTGGTGGACGCCGTCGTGGATGCCCTCACTCGTACGGGTGTGAGCGCGCCCGAGTTGTAGGGGAATTGGGCGCGCGGCGAGGGGTGCGAAGGGGCCGCGCCGATATCTTCGGCGCATGCCCTCCTTCCCCCAGGCCTCGAACACCCTCGAGCAGGGGAGACCCCCTTCGCGCCTTCGTTTGCTCGGTCTTCTCGCGGTCGTGGGCCTGACCGTTCTCCTCCCGCTGGCGGGCGCCTCCGCGGGCCCCGTCGGCGGCACCGCCGTGAAGGACGGCCTCAACTCCGGCGAACTGCCCACCGGTGAGGCCGGCAGCGCCGACATGGTCGACGACAAACCGGGCGGGAGCACGAGCGACTCGGCGGGCACCGCGGCGACGGATACGGCCGGCGAGGCGCGACGGTCCCATGGGCGGCCGGAGGGCACCTCCCTCCTTGCCGGTCTCGGGGGCACCACGAGGGCACGGTGCGGACCCGAACTCGCCTCCCCCGACGGCATCGAGGCGCAGACCTGCGTACTGACCCAGCGGGGGGACGCGTGGGCGAGGACCTATTACCGGAACGCGACAGGGGGGCCGCTGAGTTCCGTCCTGACCCTGATGGCGCCGGGCGGCCGCACCGTACAGATGCACTGCGCGGTGGGTGCTCAGGACGAACCGGGGACGTGTGACACGCCTCGGGAGCGTACTTCGGGTGAGGCGGGCGCCTACTCGGCGGTGGCGGAATTCGCGGAAGCAGGGGGCGCGGGGCCGCTGCTGCTCAGGTCGGGAAGCAACGCGTCGACGCCGGTCGGCCTCTGAGTGAACGGGACGATTTCCCGGGCGCAGGCCCACGGGGAAGTCCTGGAAAGACAAGGGCCCGGTTGCTGGCGACGGGGGATGCACCAGCAACCGGGCTACTCGAACGGTAACAAGAGATCGGCCGTTAGCAAATTCGATCTCGGCTATTCGTATGCGGATTTACCTGCCGCTACGGGGAGTTGTGACCGGAGTCACCCGTTCCGAGTGTCTCCCTGTGGCTGACCGGTCGGTCAGCTGAGTGTCACCTGGCGGTTGGTGAGGCCCCCGCGCGCCCGCCGCTCGTCGACGGTCAGCGGTGCCTCGGAGGCGAGGGCCGCGGTGAGCCGCTCGGCGAACTCGGCCGCCGGCTTCTCGACATCCTCGGCGCTCACCCCGGTGGGCAGGTCCCAGACCGGAACGGTCAGGCCGTGCGCGCGGAACGAGCCGACCAGGCGCGTGCCCTCGCCGAGCGAGGACGTGCCGGCCGCGTGCAGCCGGGCGAGTGCGTCGAGCAGCTCCTCCTCGGGGTACGGCATGACCCAGCGCAGGTGGTTCTTCTCGGGGGTCTCGCACCAGTACGCCGCGTCGACACCGGACAGCTTCACGGTCGCGATGGCGGCCGCGTTGGCCCGCTCCAGGGAAGCGGCTACCTCCGGGCTCGCGTTCTCCGAGTCCGGCACCCAGAACTCGAACCCCGTATGCACGAC
This sequence comes from Streptomyces sp. NPDC090032, assembly GCF_044748025.1. Taxonomy (NCBI): domain Bacteria; kingdom Bacillati; phylum Actinomycetota; class Actinomycetes; order Kitasatosporales; family Streptomycetaceae; genus Streptomyces; species Streptomyces sp. NPDC090032. Next base: position 447,489 of record NZ_JBIVFF010000005.1, read on the forward strand.
CGGCTCGAAGACGGCCTCGGGGTCGAGCAGGTCCTGCAGGCGCGGGCCGTCGGCGGGTGCGCGGCGCGCCTGCACCGGCGTACCGGGCTCGGCGGTGAGCGCGCGCTGAAGAGTGTCGGCCAGGTCGCGGCTCAGGTCGCCGGACGACGTGTCGTTCTGCAGACCGAGCAGGACCGAGCCGTCGTCGCGGCGCAGCGCGGGCCACGCCATCGGAAGCACCGTCGCGAGGGTCACGGAGGGGACGCCGTCCGGCAGGCTCTCCTTGAGGGTGAGCTTCACCGTCGCGGCGGGCACCAGCTCGCGCAGCGCGATCCAGTCGCCCTCTCCTGCGAGACCGTCGAACGGGCGCTGCACCAGCTCGGTCACCGCGTGGGCGGCGGCACGGCCGTGGCAGGCCTTGTAGCGGCGGCCACTCCCGCAGGGGCAGGGTTCACGGGCGCCGACGACCGGGATCTCCCCACTGCTGACGTGCGACTTGCCCTTGGTCTGCGGGCGCTTCTTGGCCATCTTGGGTGTCTCCCGGTTACGGCTCTCGTACGTACGGGCGCGAGCCTAGCCCCTCGTACGGCCGGAGGCGGGGAGCAGGCCGGGCCGCCGGGCCGGAGCGGGATTCAGCCCAAGTCGTCGAAGGCGTCAGCGAAATCGAGGTCGGACATTCCCGCGGGCGCGCGGCTCGCCACGCGCGTAGCGAAAGCGCTCTGCCCCTGTGTTTCGCCTTCGGAACGCACGTCCTTGTGCACGACCACCCAGACGGTGACTTCACCGGAGGCGTCGTCACGTACGCCCCAGTCGTCGGCGAGCGCCGAGATGATGTTGAGCCCGCGGCCGCCGCGCGCGGTGACCGAGGGCGTGGCCGGAACCGGGCGGGTCGGACCACCACCGTCCGTCACCTCGACGGTGAGACAGCCCCGCGCGTCGACCCTCCAAGCGGCCCGGACGTCGCCGTCCCCGGCCATGTCGTCGCCCAGCGGCCTGCCGTGCCGGCAGGCGTTGCTCAGCAGTTCGGAAAGGATCAGTACGGCGTCGTCTATGACCGCTTCCGAAACCCCGCCGACGCGCAGCTGATCACGCATCCGGTGTCTTGCTTCGCCCACGCCCGCAGGGCCATGGGGTACGGCCATGCTCGACGACGTGGGCACCTCCTGTGCCACCACCAACGCCACCCCCGAGACCTCCTTCGCCCCACGCCACGGTGTGAATGCCCCAATGGACTGGACCGGAAACCGGCCAATCCACGCTCAGTGACGCACTCGTAACGTACGAATACGGAGCGAACGCGCCGGAGCACTCCCCGTGAGGCCGTGGCCGGATTTAGTCCCTTCCCAGCTGGCGCAGAACCGCGCGGGGCCGGTTGGTGATGATCGCGTCGACGCCGAGACCGACGCACAGGTCGACGTCCTCCGGCTCGTTGACCGTCCACACGTGCACCTGGTGGCCCGCCCGCTTGAGCTTCTCCACGTACCCGGGGTGGCTGCGCACGATCCGGATGCCCGGGCCCGCGATCGACACCTCCTTGGGGAGGCGGCCGTCGCGGTGGCGGGGGGAGACGAACTGCATCAGGTAGACCGTCGGCAGGTAGGGGGACGCGGCCTGGATGCGGTGCAGGGAGCGGGCCGAGAAGCTCATGACACGCACCGGGGACGGTGCGTCCGGCACTCCGGCAGGCGCGTCGAGGCCGAACCGCTTGAGGAGCATCAGCAGGCGTTCCTCGACCTGGCCGGCCCAGCGGGTGGGGTGCTTGGTCTCGATGGCGAGTTCCACACGGCGGCCCGCGTCGGCGACCAGTTCGAGCAGCCGCTCCAGGGTCAGGACGGAGGTGTCCTCCCAGTCGGGGCCCTCCGTGCTGGTCCGGCCGGCCTCGCTGTTCTTCCAGGAGCCGAAGTCGAGGGCGGCGAGATCCGCCAGTTCCAGGGCGGATACCGCTCCTCGCCCGTTCGACGTACGGTTGACCCGACGGTCGTGCACGCAGACGAGATGGCCGTCCGCGGTGAGCCGTACATCGCATTCGAGGGCGTCGGCACCATCCTCGATGGCCCTTCTGTACGCGGCCAGCGTGTGCTCGGGGGCCTCGTCGGAGGCTCCGCGGTGGGCGACGACCTGGATCTGCTGCTGTCGTGCGAGAGTCACCGCGTCATGGTGCCATCGCGAGGCGCTGGGCCGCTCAGCGGATGCGTCCGTTTCGCCCGGCGTAAAGGATGGCACCGGACACACAGGAACGCCTTATGGTGCCCTGACGTCCCGTGGGAAAAGCTGACCACATACAAACAGCAATGCCGACGGAATCAGCCGGTACAGCCGTGGATCGAGGAGAAGAGCTGTGAGCACCGAGAACGAGGGCACTTCGGTACCCCCGGCCCCGTCCGCACCTCCCGTGCCGGTGGAATCTCCCGCTACTCCCGAACCTGCCCCGGCTCCCGCCGGTTCCGCTCCGCCTCCGGAGCCCGCCGACGCGCCCACTGCGGTGATGCCGACGGAGGGCGCGGGGCCGGGGGCGCATGAGGGTTCCGGCGCGGCCTCGGGGGCTGCGCCGGGACCCGGCGGGCCGCACGGGCCCGCGGCCGCGGGTGGCTGGCCGCCTCCGCCGCCCGCCGTTCCCTCGTACGCGGACGGCGGCGGAGGACACTCCTGGGGCGATTCCTACCAGCCTCCGGCGCCCAAGCCGGGCCCCCGGCGCGGCGGGCTGCTGGCCGCGGTGGTCGCGGCGGCCCTGATCGCGGGCGGTGTCGGCGGCGGCATCGGCTACTGGGCGGCCGAGCGCAACGACGACGGTGGTTCGGGCTCGACGACGGTCTCCGCCTCGGACAACCCGGCCGACTTCAAGCGTGACGCGTCCTCGGTCGCCGGCATCGCGGCGAACGCCCTGCCGAGCACCGTCACCATCGAGGCCGAGGGCAGCGACGGCGAGGGCGGCACCGGAAGCGGCTTCATCTACGACACGCAGGGCCACATCCTCACCAACAACCACGTGGTGGCCTCCGCAGCCGACGGAGGAAAGCTTTCCGCCACGTTCTCGAACGGCAAGAAGTACGACGCCGAGGTGATCGGCCGCGCCCAGGGCTACGACGTCGCGGTCATCAAGCTGAAGAACGCTCCGTCGAACCTGAAGCCGCTACAGCTCGCCAATTCGGACAAGGTCGCCGTCGGTGACTCGACCATCGCGATCGGCGCGCCCTTCGGCCTGTCGAACACGGTGACCACGGGCATCGTCTCGGCGAAGAACCGCCCGGTGGCGTCCAGCGACAGCTCGGGCAGCAGCAAGGCGTCGTACATGAACGCGCTGCAGACCGATGCCTCGATCAACCCTGGCAACTCGGGCGGTCCGCTGCTCGACGCGCGGGGCGCGGTCATCGGCATCAACTCGGCGATCCAGCCGGCGACCAGCGGCGGTATCGGAGGCTCCGGCCAGTCGGGCTCCGTCGGCCTCGGCTTCGCCATCCCGATCAACCAGGCGAAGAATGTCGCCAAGCAGCTCATCAAGACGGGCCAGCCGGTCTATCCGGTGATCGGCGCCTCGGTCGCGCTGGACGAGCAGAGTGACGGCGCGAAGATCACCGAGCAGGGCGCGGGCGGCTCGTCCGCGATCACGCCGAACGGTCCGGCGGACAAGGCCGGTCTGAAGCCCGGCGATGTCATCACCAAGTTCGACGACACTGTGATCGACAGTGGGCCGACCCTGATCGGCCAGATCTGGACGCACAAGCCGGGCGACACGGTCAAGATCACGTACAAGCGCGGCGGCGCGGAGCACACGGTCGACGTGGTCCTCGGCGAGCGCAAGGGCGACAGCTGACCGAACTCCCGGCCGAACCCGCTACCCTGGTCCTCGCTCCGCCGGTCAACGACGGGGCGAGGGTGGGTTGCCCGAGCGGCCTAAGGGAACGGTCTTGAAAACCGTCGTGGCGCGAGTCACCGTGGGTTCAAATCCCACACCCACCGCGTCGCAGGTCAGAGATTGCAGGTCAGAAGGGGTACCACTCTCCGGAGCGGTACCCCTTCTGCGTGCAGCGTTCCTCACCTTTCCTCGCCTGTACACCACCTCTGACCAGTGTTCGTGGGCCACTGGTGGGCCAGAGTCAGGTGGCGGTTCCCTCGTCCAGAGCGCGGGAGATCAGGTCGTTGGAGTGCTGTTGGCCCCCCTTGAGGATCTTCGCGTAGAAGCGATACAGCACTGCGATGCTGTGGCCCGCGCGGGCGGCGACTTCCGCCGGGTCCACGCCGGATTTGATCCACAGGGATACGCCGGCATGACGCAGGGAGTACGGCACCGCAGCAAGGGCGGACTTGATCTCACCCGGAGTCAGAACCTTCTTCCGGGCTCTTTCCCAGATGTCGCAGTATTCGGTCGACGGGACCCTTCCGCCCCGAGCAGCCCTGAACAGACGCCCGTCGTCAGCGGTGCCGTAGCGCGTGACGTGCTCACGAAGTAGGTGCACCAAAACGGGAGGGATCGGTACGGTCCGCGTCGCGCCGACCTTTCGTCGCTTGAGCCCGCGTGTCTCGTACGACGTGCCCTCGTCTGTCCATCCGCCGCCAACCTCAGGGCGGCTTTCCCCGAGCAGAAGCTCCCCCCACTCCTTCACGGCCTCCGGCGTGTTGGGCGGCAAGGTGCAATCCGACTCTTTGAGCGCGACGATCTCACCCGGACGCATCGAGGCGTAGTACAGGCAACCGAAGAACGCGTGAAGGTGTTGGCCCCGGGGCCCGGAGTCGCGCACTGCTCCGAGCAGTGATCGTGCCAGAACCGGATCCGGCACGTATCGGAAGTCAATCTCGTCGTCACTCTCGGGCGGCGTCCAGTCCACCCGAAGCAGGGGGTTGGCGGTCAACAGGCCCTTCTCCTCCACGGTGTATCGGAGGAAGTTGCTCAGCACCATGCGCTTGCGCCTGGCCGTGTTCTCGGCGGCCTTTTTCCCGTCCAGGCGGAGCGACAGAGCTTCCAATGCGGGGCGGAGTAGCGCGGGGTCCTCTAGGGCCTTGACCTTGATGGAGTGCCCAGCGATCCATTCCAGAGCTGAGCGGACGTCCGAAGGCGGTTCCTCCACCATGTGCCGCGACACCCAGGCTCCTTCTGGGGAGCGGACCGCTCGAAACGCCCACTGGTACAGGGCAGTGCGCAGTACCGCCGCACTGGGCGCTCCCCTTCTCGTGGTGACGAGCGCGGGGGTGACGACCGCGAGTGATTCCGCGATGCTCGCGCGGTGCTTCGCAGCGGCCTGCGGCCACTTCATGAGGACGTACGTCGTCGCATGCTCGTACCAGGAGGGGGAGTTCCGGGCAGCCAACTCGCTCGCGGGCAGACCCGTTTCCTCGTCGAACTGCTGCTGGTCGCGCAGAGCGGCCATCAGCTCCGCGCGTCGGCCATCCGCCTGCGGCTTGAGCTTGAAACTGCGAGAGTGCGGACGCTCACCGACACGCCAGCGCAGCTCCCACGGTTTCGGTCGGCCGGCGCGCTTGCGAATTGACCAGACATCGACGTCGTACGTGAGCATCTCTCTCCAAACAGAACGAGGGGCCCGCGCTCAGCGCGGGCCCCAGTGAGGTGTGGGAATTAGGCGGCGCGCTGCTCGCACTGCGCCCACCAGGCGTCCAAGTCAGCACGGCTGACACGGATCTGGCCGTTGGGGAGCTTTCGGATGCGGGGCGCTTTGCCACGGGCGCGCATACGGTCGAAGGCGGCGCGGCTCATGCCGACCTCGTCGAGGACTTCGGGGAGCTTGAGCATCTGAGGGCGTGCCACGGTGGACTCCTTTTGAGGCTTCAGTCATGGCGGGCTGTTGATCCGGTGAGGCTTAGCTGTCCGAGGTTCCGGTTTCTGCGTCATTGCGTCATCAGCGACATGTGAGCTTCTGACCTGCGGTTTTGTTTGACGCAGTGGTTCGGGGGTGCGTCATGCGTGCGGCATGGGCTGCGGCATCGGGTGACGCAGATGACGCAGGATGACGCAGGCGCCGGAGTCTGCGTCATGGCTTTCGCCGCAGGTCAGGGGCCATTTGGCGTCCTGTGTGACGCAGATGACGCAGCGTCTTCCCTCTTAGGACGAAAGAGGGGGTGGTGTCTGTTGTAGTGCGCGCCTTAGAGCGTGAAGAAGGAGCCGCTGCGCGGCGCGACCTTGAAGCGGCGCGGTGCGCCGAACAACAAGAGGAGCACGCCCGGCCGCTGGTGCTCTTCTTGCTTGTCCGGGCGTCGCGGTCGCAGGTCAGAGCAGTCGGATCTACTCGTGGGGGGATGGGGCGGCCAGGCGGGTCATTTCGAGGTAGCGGCCCGCGCTGGTGCGGCCCGAGTCGATGAGGACGCCCCGGGCGGCCAGGGTCGGTTGAAGGCGCTTGAGCCGGTCCGAGAGGACTTTGCCCGTGGTAGGCCACCCCTTCGGCAGGGGACGCAGCCCGTCGTCGTTGTAGAGGGTGCTGAGGAGGTGCAGCCACTCCGTGGACGTCATCCGCTGGTCCGCGCCCGGGGCGATCGTGTCGGCGTGCCTGAGGACGGTCTGCGCGAGGAGATCGCCCTCGATCACGTCGTCGTTCAGGTCGTCCAGACTGGCCCGGTAGGCGGGGAGCGCCCCGAGTCCGGTTGCGATGTCGAGTTGCGCGCACAGGTGGGCGAAGTCCGCCATCCGCAGGTCAGTCGGTGTCTCGGCCTCCGCTCCGCGGACCTTCACCGTCAGGTCCAGGAGCGAGCCGAGAACGACCGGCAGGGCCTCCGCGTAGTCCGTCCACAGCTCCGCTTCGGTGCGCCGGACCTTGGGCCGCTCCAACCGCAGAGGCAGGAGCCGTTCGGCCAGGTCGGGCCTGATGACGCCGACGTCGATACCGGTCAGCAGCAGGGGCCGGCGAAAGCCGACGCGGAACACGTCTCCGTCGGTGAACAGAGCACGCTTGACGTTCTCGCCTCCGGTGACGATGCAGCACATGGCGTCGGATAGGTCCGGGGTCATGTGGGACAGGTTGTCCAGCGCCGTGACCCACCCGGCCGCGACCGCCGCGAGCAGGTTCTCCTCGTCCTTCGGCGCGCGGCGCAGGTCCCCGCTCATGCCCTCCACGATCCGCACGAGCATCCGCCCGCCGGTGGACTTGCCCGCTCCCTGAGGACCGGTGAGAAACGGTGCGGGGACAGGCACGGAAGGGCCGAGGCAGCCGATGAGCCAGGCGATGGCCAGGCATTCGGTCTCAGCGTTGGCGAAGTTGCACAGCCTCATCAGCGCGTCGATGCCCTTGCCGTTGGTGTCCTTGGCGGGCATGGGCAGTTCTCCGGTGAGCTGGGTGCGGCGCCAGCACACCTCCCGCGGGTCGGGAACGGCGATCTCCCATCCGGTGGGGTGGATGCGGACGGACTGTCCGTCATCGCGGCCCAGGTCCAGCCACGTCGCTCCGTCAAAGCCGGGGGCGACGCGGATGTGAACGGACTGCACGTCCTCAGTCAGTGCCAGTGCCTCGATCAGGTCCAACGCCTCTTTCAGCGCAGTGCCGTTGAAGACGCCGTGCCCGTCACGGAACATGCCGACCATGAGTTCCTGCCGGTGGCTTCCCGTGGTGCCCTGTGAGCGCATCGGCCGTGCCACGGGGTGGCCGTTGCGCTGCGCGTACACGGTGCCATCGGGGGTGCGGAAGTACCGGAAGTGCGCTTGCGCGTAGTTGGTGATGACTTCGCGGGCGGTGTTCTTCTCGTCGTCAGCCATGCTCACAGTCCCAACTTGGTGCGGGCGTTGGTCCACGCGTCCGTGCAGTGCCGGGCGGTCTCGCCTTTCGTCTGCGCGGCGGTGAACAGGCGCGCGATGTGGCCCTCGGTGAGGCAACCGCACCGGCCGTGTGTGGAGAGCACGGCCAGGAACGTGCGGTAGACGGTCGCGTGAACCGCCTCGCTCGCGTCGGTGATGCGCTGCTCCGCCATCGCGATACCGCGCTCCAGGAACGCGGGCGTGCGATGGCGGCACTCACCGCCCCCGGCCGGCGCGGGCACCGTGGTGATCGGGAGCCCGGGCCCGACCGGGGCGGGCTTGCTCGCAGCGAGCGCGCGCACGGCGTCCGGCAGCGCGGTCACGGTGCCGGTGCCGAACCCGAGCCAGCGGGCATAGGCCATCGTCGACTTGATGTCCACACCGGGCCGGACCGCGTTCGCGGACTGCATCGCCCCTCGGTAAAGCCAGTGCTCACCGCGGGTGGTGGGCACGGTCTGCGTGACGGGCAGGTGCTCGCGGGCCCACGCGATGGCGTCGACGTTGTCGAGATCCACGACCGTCAGCCCGGCGCCGCCCGGGTGATAGGCGACCGCGCTCGCGGTGCGCCAGGCCCGGCGCCACGGGCCGGAACTGATGACCTCTGGGTCGGCGGTCGCAGCGGCCCACGCGTGGCAGGGACCGGTGCAAACGCACGGCCCCGGCGTCTTCATATTTGGCCGCCCACCACAGTCGTTGTCCGCGCAGGCCGGGCAGTTGCCGAACGGGACCTTCCCCGCTCGTAACGGCAGCACGGGTACGCCGGAGGCTGCCAGGGCCAGTGCGGTACGCAGGTGCTCTCCCCGAGAGGGGTGCTGTTGGGTCATGCTGGAGTCCTCCACAGCTCTGTTGTGGACAGGTGGACAAGGGCGGCCCCGCGGCTTTGGCGAGACGAGGGGGCCGCCCTTGGCGTAGCTAGTAGTGGTCGTGGGCGTCGCAGGCGTCGCAGTCGCAGTCGTCGTCGTGGGGGCAGTCGCAGCCGCAGGGGTGCCCGGTGCCGACGCAGTAGCACTGGCACATGCCCTCCCCGCACGGCTCTTCCTCGGGGCCGTCTTCCGGGCCGGTGTAGAGCAGCGGGCTGGCCTCGCTGTGTGCGAGTTCCAGGCACTGGGCGAGCCCGCCGGCGCAGTCCATCGCCGTGCTCAAAAACTCCTGAACGAGGGCGACGTGCCGGGCCGGGACTTCACCGATGGCGGAGCCCAGGTGGTCGTTGGTGCCCAGGGCGTCGAGCGCGGTGCCGATCTGCTCCATGGCTTGCGGCAGCCGCTGGGCCAGTGTCTTCAGTGCGCCGATCGCGTCGTAGGCCTCGCCCGGATATGCCAGGCCAGGCGTGGTCGGGGAGTTGGGGAAGGTGAGGTGGTTGAACTCACGGATGGCTTCGGCTGCCTGCCGGGCGATCGTTGCAGGGTCGGCGGCGGTCATGCGTCCTCCAGGTCAGTTGTGCAGATGGGTGTGGGAGCGGGCGAACGCGCCGCGGGTGTGGCTGGTCACGTGGGTGTGCTTGGTGACCGGCCCGTTGTAGACGGGCCTGGAGACGCTGCGCTTGGCACGTGAGAAGGCGACGCCGATGGAGAGGGCGGCGAACGCAAGGCCGGTGAACAGGGCGCCCATGGCGATGACTCCGGTGACGCTCATGGAGGCGAATCCCTTCAGCACGAGCCAGGCACCGCAGCCGATGCCGGTGGTGCCGGCGCCGATGCCGATGGACGCGACCGCGACGCCCGCGGCCCAGGCGGGCACGATGCGGCGGTCGTCCTGGTGGACGGGTTCGGCGTCCCCGAAGGGCGGGGCCGGGGTGTCGTCTTTGAAGTAGGTCGGTATCTGCCGCACCGGCGATGCAGGGCGGTAGACGTCGTCGATGATCCGGCGAGCTTCGGCGTTGGCTGCGGCGTCGCTCATCCGCGGCGACCACGCGGCCGTCGACTGCTCGTACTCGGTCATGGGTGAGACCTCCGGGCGGATGCGGTCAGGAGATGTTCTGGGCGGCGCCGATGAGTGCGCGCAGGACGGCGTGTATGGCGTCGGCGGCTCCGGTGTCGGCGGTGAAGAACCCGAAGAGGAACACCGCGAGCGCGGCGAGCGGGCCGACGATCCGGCCGCGCAGCAGAGCGAAGGTGAGGATGCCGAAGAGGGCGACGGCGGACAGGGTCACGAGCACGAGGGGCCTCCCGAGAGACGGCCGGCGGGCAGCACTCGAACCCGGGTGCTGCCCGCCGTTGGCTTGTCGTGTTGCTTGTCGTCTGGCTTGTCGTGCGGCTTGTCTTGTCGCTTGTCTTGTCGCTTGTCGCCTCCCAGGTCAAAGACCGTTTCCGGGCCCCTGGGAGCCCGTAGGGCGGCCTGTCTCTGGGTGGGGTGACAAGTGACAAGTGACAAGTGCTAGCCCTCGGGCGGCTGCTCGGGGGCGTGCTGGTGGTGGACGTAGCGGGCTTTGGTGCCCTCTCCGATTCGGACCGCGGTGCCCTCGTCGGTCCATGTCTTGAGCCAGCCGACGACCGTTTGCCGGGTGGTGCCGTGTTTGTCGGCGAGGGCGCGGGCGATCGCTGATGCGCCGGTCCCCTCGTGGCCGGCGGCCAGGAGGAGGGCGAGCGCGGCCTGTTGTGCGGGACTGTCCTGCTCCGTTTCGCCTCGTAGCGCGGACAGGTTCAGCCCACCCGGTTCCGGGGGCTGCGTGTCGGCTCCGGGTTCGCGTGCCGTGCCGAACTGAGCGTCGATCTCCTCGCGGAACGCCCGCATTAGTTCGTCCTCCGACGCCCCGGTCGGCTGTTCCTCGTGCAGCGCGGACAGGGTCAGTCCCGCCCCGGCCGCGGGCGATGCCTGCTCGGTGCTGGCCTGGGTGGGCTGGTCCTGCATCCACTCGATGCGGGAGCTGTCCCAGCGGCGGGCGTACTCAGGCCCGGCCGCCTTCGCGGACACCGCATCGAGGGTCGGGTGGCGGTCGCTGGTGGCGACGATGATGTCGCGGATCTGATTGGGCAGGATCCGCCACGCCTTGAACAGCGCGGCCGGGGATTCGGGGGTGCCCATGAACCCGGCGCCCTTGTACGGGGCCTGGTCCACGCGCAGGCCGCGCGAGCCGGGGAACATCTTGGACAAGTCCATGCCCTCCGTCTCACCACCAGTCAGCGCGACGCGGACCTTGGCCTCACGGCGGATCATCAGGTTCCCGACCACGCTGCCGGTCGCTCCGAGCGCGGTCAGGACCGTGCGCACGCCCATGGCGCGGGCGATGCGGATGACTTCCAGGATCTTCTCCGCGAGCTTGCGCATGGCCCGGTCGGGGCTGGCCAGGATCTCCGCGCCCTCGTCGATCACGAGCATGATCTGAGGGATCTTCGAACTGATCGGCAGGAGATCGGTGTTGGCCTGCGACAACAGGTCCTGATAGCCGCGCTTGCGGCCCTTGGCGATCCGCACCGCCGCATCCAGCATGAGCACGGCTTCGTCGTACGAGGCGGCGAGCCAGTCGATGCCCGGCCGCACTGGCTTGCCGTCCTCCCCGGTGATGCTTCCGTTGAGGGCGGGCAGGACCCACGGCAGGCCCGCGGATCCCGCGTTCAGGTCGATGACCCAAGTCAGCATGTCCGTGGCGCGAGCGAACCCGGCCAGGATCGCGTGGACCATGTTCGTCTTGCCCGACCCGGTCGGCCCGACCACGAGCGCGCACTGCTCGCGCAGGAACGCCAGGATCTGCTCCGCGTTGGTTCGGTAGCCCCACGGGATGCCGGTCAGTACGGACAGGGGCCCGTAGTCGGTGGGGTAGGTGCGCTCCTCGGTGAGGACGTTGACGGTGGTCACATCGATGATGACGCGGCCCTGGTCGATGCCCGCGGACGCGGCGGCGGTGCAGCCGTGCGGCAACCGGGCGTCGGCGGACAGGCGGCCGGCTTCGGATGCGATCTTGCTGTAGGTGGCGCCGCCGGGCGGGAGTTCGGCGTCGATGGAGAACCCGGTACCGGTCTCCCACATCTCCACTCCCAGGACGCGGACGGTGATGCCGCACACGCGCTGGATGCGGTCGACCCATTCAGCGGCGATCGCCCGGCGCTCCGCGGACAGTTCGCGGGCAATCTGCCGCTCGGCCGCCGCGATCGCTTCGTCCTCGCGGGCCTCTTCGAACAGGGCGGTGGAGTGAGCGGCGGCGCCGATGCCGACGCCGATGGTGGCCAGCGATCCGAGGGCGGCCCAGGTCAGGGGGCCGTGGGTCATGGCCCAGGTGGTCCAGCCTGCCCCGACGATCCAGGACGCGGCCCGGGTAGCGAGAGTGCGGCCGGCGTTGCGGACGCGCAGGCCGACGACGGTGTGACCGGCCGCTCCGGCGGCGCCGACCGCGAGGGCCCAGACGGGCGGCATGCCGGTGGCGGCACCGGTCGTGGCGATGGCAAGGGCTCCGGTGGTGGCGGACAGAGCGCCGGTCACGGGTCCGTGACCGGCGCTCCAGTCCAGCACCGGGCCACTGCTGTCCTGCTTCTTCTTAGCGGTGGCAGTGGTGCTCATCTCAGACGTTCCAACCCTTCTCTGCCTGCGGGCCGTTGCGGGGGTCCTCGTGGCGGGCGATGTCCTGCGCGTGGACGTTGCGGAACAGCGGCCCCATGTCCTCCGCGACCGCCACGGCGCTCATCAGGGCACCGAAGATGTCGTTGAAGCCGTCCGCGATCTCCTTCTCCAGCGGGAACTCAGAGTCGGAACGCTCGGCGAGGATCTTCATCACGTTCGCCACGCTGGTCAGCGCGGCCGGGAGCCCCTCAACCATGGCGAGGATCTCCATGGCGTTCTCGGGGTCGTAGCCGTTGGCGGCCTGCTCCATCTCGGCAGCCGCCTCTTCGAACCGGAAACCGGACACGTTCTCTCCTTCGCTCACTGTCGTGTTCGTGCTGGTGGGAACCGGGGTGGCGGGCCGCTGGACGTTGTCGGCGATGCCTTCGCTGCCGTCCTCGTCGGCCTCGGCGTCCGCGGCGTCTTCCTGCTCCGCCAGCTGGTCGCGGATCTCCTCGTCCCGCTCCGCGCGCTGCTCGCGGGCGGCTCCGACGATGCGCCGGTACAGGCGCCGACCGGGGTGGATCAGCCACGGGATGTTGAACTTCCGACCGATCGGGCTCGTGATCAGCCCCAGCAGGCCGACCGGGAGAGCCAGCAGCGCGGCGAGCAGGCGCCGCCCCTGAAAGCGGGCCGCGGACCTGCGCAGGGCCCGCCGCGCGGCCTGGCGGGCGGGAGCCTTGCGTACCGCGGAGCGCTGACCGGCCACCTTCCGGGCTGCCTTGGCGTCACGCCGGGCCCGATGCTTGGCGATCGCCGCATCCCGCACCGCACGCGCCTTACGGCCCGCACCACCCAGGAACCGGCCCGCCAGACCACCCGGCCCGCGCCCCTTGCCCTTGCCCGGACGGGACTGTGCGCCGCCACCGGCCTTCTTGCCGTTGTGCTTGGGGGGCTTGGTGTTGCGGCGGGCGTCGGCGACCGCGCGGCGGGCCGCCGTGGTCTGCGCCCGCTTGTCACCGCGCGAACCGCCAGCGTCCTTCTGGGCTTTGCGCAGGGCCTTGACCTGCGATGTCTTGCCCAGCAGTCCGCCAGCCGTGCCACGGCCGTTCTTCAGGCCGGCCGCCTTGTTCAGTGACGCCGGACCCTGACCCTTGCCCGCGCTGTGACGCCCCTTCGACCCGCCCGGGGCACCGCGCTTCTGGCCCGGAATCCGGCCCGCGCTACCGGCCCGGCCGGAGCCGCGGGAGCCGCCAGTAGTGCCGCGCCCCGATCCCATACGGGAAGCGGCGCGGCTGGCGTTACGAGCCGCGGCCCTGCGTGCGGCCTGCTGGGGGCGGGGGTTACGGCTGCGGTAGGTCGCGACAGTGCCCAGCACCGCGGCGCCTGTTGCGGCGACTATCGCCGCGAGGGGGCCACCGGCCAGGCCGGCGGCAGCGACCATGCTCACGGTCGTGTTCGCCCCGGACAGTGCGAGCGGAACGACCGGCCAACCGCCCTCGTTGTGGTCGACCTCGGCCGGGGCGGGCCCGCTGGCCTGCGTGTCGGGCGGCGGGACAGGCGGGGTCGGGGCAGTCTCGTGGACTACCGGTTCTGTGCTGAGTTCCGTCATGCTGAGTGCCACTCCTTACGGGAGTAGAAGGGCCCGGCCGCGTGCTTGGGAAGGTGGGCGGCCGGGCCCGACTCGGATGTGAGAGCAGGTCAGAGCCGGTTCGGCTCCAGGGAGAAGAACCCGACCGCGGCGCCGGACAGGTCCGGATTCTGGGACGTCACGGCGTCGTAGAGCAGCCGGTACATGTCCTGCCGAGTAGCTTCGGGCGGCGGGGTGCAGGTCCCTTCCTGCGTGACCGTGACCTCACCGGGCCTGTTCAGGGTCAGGACGAAGAAGTGCGTGCCCGCCGGCCGTGCGGCGGTCGTCTCGGGCTGCGTCTGCGGTGCGGTCACGATGCCCTCCTCAGGCGGTGGTGTGGTTCGGGTGGTTGGCGGCTGTCTCCTGCCACCGGCGGTTCTCTCCGGCGTCCGAGTGCTGGATCCGCACCCGGAAGTCACAGCCCGGGACCGTGCAGCGGTGCGTGGTGGCCGCCCATGCCTGCTCTATGTTCAGCAGCGCGGACAGCACAGACCCGGCCGTGCCCAGCGCGCACGCTGCGAGCAGGAAGGACGGCACGCCGTAGGAGGCGAGACGGACGCTGATGGCCGCGCCGACGGCGAGAGAGACGCCGATTTCGAGCAGCGAGACGATCCGGCGGCGTTGTTGCTTGGTCATGGCGGAAACTCTCAGGTGAGAAAGGGGATTTCAGGCGGCGCACTGTTCCTCGGGGGCGGCGCACAGGCCCAGATGCCGAGCGAGGCGTCACATGGCCTGCCGGGGTCGGACGCTCACCACCAGCTGGACTTCTTCTTGGGCACGCGGTTCGGGCAGCCGTTGTTCATGTGGTCAACGCACTGCGGGCAGTCCTGTCGGGGGCGGAGCTTGCGGTGAATGGCGCGGTTGTACGCGTGCTCCCAGCACTGCGGGCACTCGCCGGGAGGCGTGTCCTTGCCGTTCATGTGTCAGGCACTCCTCAGGCCGTCGGAGGGGTTGGAGTAGTCGCAGGTCACACAGGTACCGAGCGATGTGGGGATGACGTATCCGGCGTCGCGCCGGCACTCGGGGCAGATGCGGCGGGCGGCGTTGGCCTTGGCCAGGGCTGCCCATCGGGCCGGCGTCATCGGACGCACCGGCTTCGCTCGGTCGATGCGGTAGAGGTAGGCGACCAGCGGGCCCCGCTTACGGCGGGGCCGCTCGATCTGCACTGCGACGTCCTGACCGCCCGGGCGAAGCCCCATGGCGCGGAGTTGCCGGTAGGTGGCGTAGCCGTCCGGGGCCAGGCGCCAGCGGTAGACGGGAAGGGCGGCCATCACTGGCTCGCGATGGCCAGCTCAGCCCCGCTGCTGCTGGGGTCGCGGTGTTCGGCGTAGCGGGTGGAGACCCAGCCGACCGACCAGCCGCACAGCTCCGCGGCCTGCCGCACCGACAGAGCCGACTCGTACGCCGCCGTCACGATCCGGCGGGCCTCACCCTCCGGGAGCTTGCCCTCAGCCGGCCCGCGCTCAAGCAGCGCGTCGCGTTCACGGGCGATCCGCTTCTGTCGTTCACGCTGTTCACGAGCCGCCCGCTCAGCACGCTCGCGCTGCTCGGTTTCGGCCCGCTCGCGTGCCTGCCGTTCAAGGCGCTCACGTTCCTGTTCACGCTGTTCACGCTCGCGTTCACGGCGTTCACGGATCTCCCGCTCAGCCGCCTCCGCCCGCTCCCGCTCCTCGCGCTCCTCACGCCGCCGGCGCTCCTCCCGCTCGGTCTGTTCGCGGGCCAGCGAGGCTTCGTGTTCACGCTGTTCACGCACCAACTGCGCGGCGTGCTCGCGCTCCTCCCGCGCGTCCGCACGGGCCTGCTCGGAACGCTCCCGGGCCTCCTGCTCGCGCTGTGCGCGCTCGGCCTTCCGCTCGGCTTCCAGGGCCGCTACGGCGGCGGCGATGGCCCGCCGGTAGGCGAGACTCGTCTCCGCTGTGACGATCAAAAGGAGCGGCGCCACCGAGTGGACAGCCACGCCGACCAGGTCCTTCTTCAGCGCGGAGTCGGCGATGTTGAGCGCCCAGGTCATCAGGCCGGTCATCCACCGGAGCACGATCGGCCACCGTCCGCCGTGCCCGCCCAGGCGGGCCAGCACGTCATCGAGCTTGACCACGATGACCACCGCGGCATCCACCACCAGCGGGAGGATCGGCGCCGTCCACGCCCACTCCGGGGCCGTGTGCTTGGCCATCAACGGCGTGACCGTGAGGATCGAGTAGAGCATCGCCCCGCACACGATCAACCACGTGCCGCCCGACAGCGCGCGCTCGGCTGAACGCGTCTGAACACTGTTCACGCCGCACCCCCAACCGGCTCCGGAGCAGGCATGAACACCCGGCGGAACCCGTTCGAGGCGGCGTCGTAGATGAACGCCTCGCACGACCACTCGCACTCGCGTGCCGAGCGTTCACCGCGCGGGCCCCAGACGTGATCCACGGGCTTGCCGTGCACGGCCGCATCGGCGTGCGCTTCCTCGCGGGAGGCGTAGATGGTGTGCGGCTCGCCGTAGTGGAACAGCACCGTGAGCGCCTGCCCCTCCACCGGCCCGCTCTCCAGCTCCTCGCACAGCCGGCGGATCTCGATGTCCTTCAGGAGGAGTTCCTGCTGAGCCACGGCCAGCTCCTCCATGGCGCGCTTCAAGATGGCGCCCACCTCGTCAGTGGTCGCCTCCGCCCGCTCCGCACGGTCAGTCGTGGCGTACAGCTCGCGGATGTGCCGGCCGAAGGCCTCGTTCGCGTCTGTGGCGGTCTGCCGGACGCACTCGCGGGCGATTCGGGCGGTGGACTCAAGGCGTTCGAGGCACTGCGTGCTGACGATGCGGATCACGCGGCGTCACCCTCTCGAACGGAAACGGCGTGGTTGGCGAGCTCGGCCCGCTCGGCCAGTACCTTGTTCGCGGCCCGCCGCAGCCGGCGCCCGTCCAGCGCGGTGATCCGCCGGTCCAGCAGGGCGATCTGCACGTCCAGCAGCTCCAGCTCCGCATCGATCAGCGGCGCCTCACGCTCGATCGCGTCCAGCTCCGCGGCCGTGGGCTCCAGATCCGGGGCGAACGCCGTAACAACGTCCTGAACAGTGACGATGTGCTTCATGGGTCGTGTTCTCCCTAGCAGGTGGCAACGGCCCAAACAGCGGCCCCGGTGCTCGAACACCGGGGCCGCACGCCGTTGAAGTCGGTAGATCCGGCGCCCCTCGACCCCGCCCGTACGGGACTGCCCCGCAGGGCTCCCGGACGGGCGGAGGAGGCAACCGGCGCGGCGCTAGCAGCCGCGAAGCGGTTGAAGCTGACCGGTTGGCCGCGGCTCTTGCTCGCGCTCACAGACCAGGGATGGAGCGGCGCCGCCGTGCCGGTCGGTCACAGCGGCGCCTTGAGATGTCGTCGGTTCACACCGGCCCCCTCAATGAAGTCGGGACACGGCTTCACCGGCGGTCCGTCGCTCGAACCGCCGGCCCCGAGCCGGGAAGTCGGGGCGTCATCGTGACTGCTGTGACGCTTAGCAGGGCGGCCCACACCAGGCGGCGCCCCACTTTTATGGGGCGTTCTCCGGATCTGATGGGCTTGGCTTTGCCGCCGACGACATCACCCGGTCGTCGCGGGGGCGGTCTCACTCTTGCCGCCACGTGCGTTGGGGCCCCGCTGTACCTCCCCACACCCGAACCCGGGTGGCGCCTGCCAGGCGCGTAGGGGGAGAGCCACGTTCATCACGGCGGTTTGCCCCCGGACCCTCGCCCTAGGCACCTACCGCGACCGCCGCTCTCGCGTCAGCCCCGCACGATCACTCTTCAGTTCTCAAGTACAGCCAGTCGCTTCCGTCGAGGTGATCCGCCTGATACGGGCCCCTCAGGGCGTTGGTGCAGGTCAAGCAATGGAGTCGATGGTGAGCGACCTAGGTCGCTCGCTGTTGATGTGAAAGCTACCTAGGTCGCTTGTGGGTCGTCAAGTGGTCGTGCGGCCTGATTTCAAACGACCTAGGTCAAGTACGCTTTCGAGGTGGACTCACAGCCGAAGCGGAAACCCAACGCCCGCGAAATCGCTGCCAGGATCAGAGACGAGATCGCCTCTGAGACGTTCGGTCCTGGGGACCGCCTCCCTGGGGGCCGGGCCTACGCCAAGAAGCTCGGCGTATCCCTGATGACGGTGCAGAACGCCTACGCGCAGCTCCGGGAGGAAGGGCTCGTGGAAGGCGTCTCGGGTAGCGGCACTTATGTCCGCGACACCGCCCCTGGCGAGCAGACGCCCCGCGAGGCGGCCCAACGCCTGGCCGACCTTCAAGCTGAGATCGCCCGCGTCTCGGCCGAACTGGCCGGCCTCGTCGAGCGTGTCAAGCAGATTGAAGCGGTCGTGGGCCCCCTGGAGGGGAAGCCCAGCTCCTAGTGCCTCTCGTGGTGCGTCCGTTGTCATGCCTTAAGCGTGTCCCGACGGACGCATCGTGAGTACGTACTCCCGCCGCGCTTGTACCGAACTAATCCGAACTTTCGGCCTGGGACGGGGTGTTGGTGCTGCCTGACGGGCTGTAAGACTGGCTGCATGGCCGAACTCAACGGAAAACCCGTCACCCTAGACGACCTCCAGGGCCTCGCCCTCACGAACTACGGGCACTTCACGTCCATGCGGATGGAAGACGGCACCATCCGGGGACTGTCGCTCCACCTAGACCGCTTGGTGCGGGACTGCCGCATCGTCTTCGGTGTCGAGTTGGATCGAGAGCAGACGCTCAACTACATCCGGAAGGCTGCCGAGGGCATCACGGGTGTTGCTGGTCTCCGCGTCACAGTCTTTGACCCTGCACTCGACATGGGGCGCCCGAGTGATGCCAACGACCCGCACATCCTGGTGAACCTGCGGCCGGCCGGTGCGCTGTCGCCACCGCCACTGACCGCCAAGACCTACACCTTCACCCGCGACAACGCGCAGGTGAAGCACATCGGCCTTCACCCGCAGCTTCGGCTCCGCCGTGATGCCCAGCTCGCTGGATTCGACGACGCTGTCTTCGTCGAGCCGGACGGGCGCATCTCCGAAGGCGGCACGTGGAATCTCGGCTTCGTCGACCAGGACGGGACTGTCATCTGGCCTGACGCCCCGGTACTCCCGGGCACGACGATGCTCCTGCTCCAGGGCCTCGATGCTCCAAAGCAGATCACCGCCCCGGTGCGTTTGACCGACGTTCCGAACATGGCCGCAGCGTTCGCCACGAACACGACGATCGGCGTGCGCTCCGTCAGCATGCTCGACGACGTGCAGTTCCCGCAGGACCACCCCGTGCTCGACGCACTGCGTGACGGCTACGCCGGCATTCCCGGCGACCGCCTGTAGAACGCGTGCCGCCGCCCCACACGAGGGGCGGCGATTCACGACAGAGGTAGCCCATGCCACTCGTAACGAAATGGACCGGACGTGAAGTTAAGGCATTGCGTGAAGCCGTACGCATGAGCCTCATGGAGTTCGCCGAGAAGCTCGGGGTCTCCGATCGCATCGTCTCCCGGTGGGAGGCTGACGGCGAGCAAGCCACCCTGCGCATGGTGAACCAGGCAGCCTTGGACACTCTGCTCGCCAAGGCCGACCAAGACGGTCAGGGACGCTTTGTCGGCATCCTTGCGGCGGATGACATCCCTACCCAGGCGGTCATCGAACCCGACGAAGACCAGACGAGTAGCGGCGAGTATGTAAAGCATCCGGGTGATGGCAAGCTCATGGCCCATGTGCCGGAAGGGATCTTCCTGTCAGGGGAGGATGACGAGCCGGTGTGGGTGGATGACTTCCACATTGACACCTTCCCGACCACCAACGCTGACTACGCGCGTTTCTGTGCTGCCACTCGGCATCCGATGCCTGAGCACTGGCACAACGGTCGGTGTCCGCGTGAGCTGTATGACCACCCCGTTGTGCACGTGACATGGCGAGACGCGAACGCGTACGCGGCGTGGGCGGGGAAGTCGCTTCCGACAGCTGAACAGTGGGAGAAGGCGGCGCGGGGTACCGCCGGCCGGATCTTCCCGTGGGGAGACCAAAGGACCGCCGCCAAATGCAACGTCAGAGAGACCGGCGTGGAGGTCACAACGTCCGTCTCCCGGTACCACAGTGGCGTCTCGCCCTATGGGGTCTACGACATGGTGGGGAACGTCTGGGAGTGGCTCGCAACGGCGACCACGTCCGGTCGCTATGAACTGCGAGGTAGCGCGTTCACGAGCCCGCTCTTCCGGGGAGTTCCAGCCGTCCCTAACGATGCCAACGACACGATGCAGGACGATGACACCGGGTTCCGTTGCGTGGCGGCGCCGGAGCAGATGACGCCCCCTAAGCGAACCATGGCCTGATCGAAATAACAGATGGGCGGCAGACGTGATCGATGTTAAAGGCTTGCTCATTGTGGCCTACGGTGAGGAGTTCATTCGCTACGTACTGAACATTTCTGACTCAGAGGACCTTGACGAGTTTCCAGTCAACAAGCCCGAGGAGGTGATAAACCTTCTGGTTCAGTTCGCCTTGCAGTCGGCGCAGACAGGATATGTTGATGTCAACCTCATGGCGTCGGCCCAGCTCGCTACTTATCTTCCGGAACATGAGATGTCTCTGGTTGTCTATTATCGGAAGCTCTGTGGTGGAGTCATAGACGAGAAGCCGAGCGCTGATGATGACCCTGTGTTTTCCGCGCTCAATCTTATTGCGCGAGATATTTGGCCTCTTTATCTAATCTCCCCGCCGAGGGGTCGGAGGGGTATTGGGTTCTTTGCGGCAAATTCTTCGGTAATTTTTAGACATCCAGAGTTGAATGGACTATCTCAGGCTTTCATGGATGACTCGTCGCTATCGAAGCTATTCCCCGATGGGGCTAGCGACCGAGTGGCCCCCGAACCCATGATGGAGTCCGCTGAGTGGGTCATGACCAGTGGCCATAGTGGGACTCGTCAACTTCTGGGCGTACTCACCCAGTTGCTATACGATGCGCGCCTCCGTGTGATGCTCGAAGGTAAGCGCCTAACCCTTGACGACCTGTCGCGTGCTCTAAAGGTTTCGCTCGATGTACTCCGGCGCCTCGCGGACGGGCAAACGGTGGAGGTTCCGGCGGTTATCGGCTTCAGTGGAATTAAACTGCTTGAAGGTCAATCAATCGAATTTACTGATGGGACTCTGCGTTCTGTTCGCCCGGACGAGATGGATCATCTGCTGAGTGGTAGTGGTAACGCTGGCGCCGTGTACGAGACGACCTACCCGTTGCGCTTGTTGCATGCGTCAAGAGGAGATCTGTCCGCCAGTGATTGGCACAAGCCGTTTCAGAAGTATCGTGCCCGGATAGATGAGGCCATTAGATCGTTTGAATACTCACTTGAGAAAGTGAGGCTCTCTCTATTGTTGTGCTCTGATGGATCGAATCTGATCGCCCCAAAGGAAGAGTCGCGGTTGCTCTTTGATCCGACGACTCTAGGGGGTATCGCACAGTGGAGCGTTAGCGAACATATTCCTTCGAATACTGAAATCGCCGACGGTAAGAGCGATGAAGTAGTCGAAATGTACGACCTGATTCGAAAGAAACATTCAGAGTCGCTAAATATTGCGATGAAGCGATTGCTGTCGGCCGCATCCTCCCGTCGAGACTCCAACGACGCCCTGATCGATGCGCTAATCGCATGGGAGAACATGTTCGGAACTAGGAGCGAGACAACGTTCCGGGTTACGGCTTCCTTGGCGAAAATCCTCGAAGGCGAGGCGGATGCTCGGCGAGATCTCCAACGGGAGCTGAACAAGCTCTATGCAGTCAGAAGTTCGATGGTTCATGGCGCTAAGGAGCCTGGACCTGAGGCCGCTGCTGCGAACCGCGATAGGGTCATTCGCGTTGCCATCGACGGACTGCGTTGCCTCTACCGTGAGCGGCCTGACTTGTTGGCCATGCCATCAGAGGAGAGAAGTAAGGCGGTGCTCCTGGAGGGGTGACTGCCGGGACTCCGGACTTGCGCGCCCCCTAGGGGGCTGAGTCCGTGGACGTTTCGCTCGACCGAGCGTGTCCGCAGCACTGCGCATGGCCCGTCGGCGTCCTGGGTGTTAGGAGGAAGTCACGGTGCCAACCATTAGGCTCGTGGGCCATGCGTGGGCCAACGGGCCTGAGGCGCAGGCCCTTGAGAGGCTTCACGCAGGTCAGCGAGAGGCTGGCGACGTCGAGAGTAGCGGTCTTGAAAACCGTCGTGGCGCGAGTCACCGTGGGTTCAAATCCCACACCCACCGCAGTGGTTGAAGGCTCCTGACCAGAGAAATCGGGCAGGAGCCTTCGCTGTTTCCGGTTTCGGGGGGCACCGCATGACGTCACAGGGAGCCATCACGGTGGAGCGCATGGACGGCTCGGCCGCGGCTCAGGCAGTGGACGCGTTCAGGCTCGTCTATGCCGACGTCTTCGCGGAACCGCCGCACAACGAGGCCGCCGACGACGTCACGGCCGCCTTCCGGCGCTTTCGCTCCCAGACCCGCAAAGGCACTTTTCGCGGCGCCGTGGCCCATACCGAGGACGACGAGCCGGTCGGCATGGCGTACGGACACCCGGTCGAACCTGACACAGGGTGGTGGGACGAGCTGACCGAGCCCGTCCCCGACGACATGCGGCGCGAGGCCGGGCACCGCACCTTCGGCCTCATGGAACTTGCCGTGCGCGGACCGTGGCGCGGGCAGGGTGTCGCACGGCGTCTGCACGAGACCCTGCTCGACGGCATCGAGGCCGAGCGGGTGCTGCTGAACGTCCACCCGGACAGCAAGGCAGCCTCGGCCGCCTACCAAGCGTGGGGCTACCGCAAGATCGGTGAGGCGCGACCGTGGGAGGGCCCGGACACCTATGACGTCATGCTGCTCGACCTGCGCACATGACGACTGCCCACACAGGTGGGTGCAGGCAGGTGTTTGTACGTGTTGGTAAGGGGCGTCCGCTGTGGCAGGCGCCCCTTACGCGTGTCCCGGGGAGAGCGGTTTCGTGAACGGGGCGTCCTGGCCTACGCCTCCGTGTCGTTCCGCTGGGTCATCCGGGCCGCTGAGGCGATCGTGGAGCGGGCCTCGCGCTCCGTCAGGCCCGTGCGGGTCGCGGCCTCCACGAGGGCGTTCGTGAGGCTGTCGCCGAGGTCCCTCTCGTAGGCGCGGCAAGCGGCCCAGAACAGACGGGTGTTGCGCTGGCCCTCGTGTGCCGCGAGCACGAACTGGACCAGGCCCTGGCCGTGTTGACCTACATGTGCCGGTGACGGGTGGTGCACGCGTGGCGGGGGTGTGAGCAGGCGGAGGAGCGCCGACGGGCAGGGCGCGACAGGCAGGTGGGCGGTCCCGGGGACCGCGCTGTAGACGCCCTGCGCCGTGCGCGATCCGGGGCCCACGAGATAGCCGCCCGCACCTCGGATGTCGATGCCGGGTGCAAGCCGGCCCGCCGAGTTGGGGACCACGACGTCCGGCGGTCCGGAGAGCCACACGTGACGGCCGCCGCTGGGCGTGGCCACGACGACGGTGTCCGGGATCGTGAAGAGGTGGCGCAGCGCCAGTTCGCGCAGGGCGGCCGAGGAGTCCGTACCGGACTTGGTGTCGAGGTCGACGCCGATGAGGTGGTGCGGGGGCAGTCCGCAGGCGATGCCGTAGCCGGTGGCGCGGGGCGCCGCGGCGAAGAGGTCACGGATGCGGCCCGGGTCGGTGGTGGCGTCGTACACGCCGTGGCCGGGGCGGCCGCACTCGCCGTGGCACGGGGCGGGGGAGGGTTCGTCGCGGTGCGGGGAGCGCAGAGCGGGGAGCTTCGTGCGGGAGAGCGGGATCACGGCCAGTCCACGCTCGGCGGCGGAGAGGGCGTGGGCGAGGGCCAGGGTCGCAAGGGGCACTGCATGCCGGTCGGTGGTGGCCATGCCTCCATGTTCGTACGAATGTTCGAGTAAGGGAAGAGGGGCTCGCCCGAGTGGAGCGTATTTACCAAAAATGTGCCGAAACGCTTCAGCCCCTGCGGCGGCTGGCCTGCCCTGTATCGACCGTAGGCAATCCGGGCTGAGCTGGGCCTTTAAGGCTTTGAAGCATGTTTATCGATATGTCCTCACGCTTGCGGGGGAATATCGCCTTCCGGCCTGGTTCGACGGGGATTCGGTGGGCAATTCTGATCTCGCGACGTCGTGAGCAACGACCGAGGCGGTCGGCCAACTGCCTTGGAGCCAACAGCAGTTACCGCTTCTTGGAGGAAATTGACATGGCACACATCCGTACCGCCCGCGCCTTCGCCGCCGTCGCCGCCCTGCCCCTCGCGGCAGCCCTCTTCTCGGGGGTGGCGGTGGCCGACAACGGGTCCTTCGCGGGCAACGGATCGAACGCGGGTGTGGCGACCGTGAGCGGCAGTGGTGTCGGCGGCAACAACCACGGCAACTCGTCCACCACGCAGCAGCAGGCGGTGGGCTCCGGCGCCTCGAACCAGAACAACACGGCCCAGGTGAACGGCTCCGCGTTCACGGCCATCCACCAGTCGAACGAGAACATCACGGTGAACTTCACCAAGCTCTGGTGACCCGTCGGCTCCAGTCGGCGGGGGTCGTTCCCAGGGGTGCGTGACATCTGTGCGGCGGTGCTTCGGCATCGCCGCACAGGCGTTTTCGCGCACCAAGCGGCAACCCGGCGGCCCCTCACGCGCGCGTGCTGATCCCTTGACACCCGTACCGAACCTGACGGACAGTCGTACCGAATCTGACGGTCAGTCAGAAAGCTTCCATCGGAAGCGGACGGTCAGAGACCCTTGTTCGTACGAGGTCCGGGAGGGCCGCCGCCGTGCACCTCGCCCCCACCGCGCGCCAGCGTGAACTCCGCGCCGAACTGCGCGCCTACTTCCGGGAACTGATGCCGGACGGGCCCCCCGGCCACGACGACCGAACGGCCCAGCGGCGCCTGCTGTGCCGCATCGGCGCCGACGGCCTCCTCGGGCTCGGCTGGCCCGTCGAGTTCGGAGGCCAAGGCCGGGGCCCCGACGAGCAGTTCGTCTTCTTCGACGAGGCGTACCGCGCGGGCGCGCCCGTCTCCATGGTGACTCTGAACACCGTCGGACCGACCCTGATCAAGTACGGGACCGAGGCGCAGAAGGCGTACTTCCTGCCGCGGATCCTCAAGGGCGAGCTGGTCTTCGCGATCGGGTACAGCGAGCCGTCGGCGGGGACCGATCTGGCCTCGCTGCGGACCCGGGCGGTCCGCGACGGCGACGACTGGATCATCGACGGGCAGAAGGTCTTCACGTCGAACGCGCAGAACGCCGACTGGATCTGGCTGGCCTGCCGCACGGACCCCGAAGCCGCCAAGCACCAGGGCATCTCGATCATCCTCGTGCCGACGGACGCCGCCGGTTTCAGCTGGACGCCCATCGAAACCGTCGGCGGGCTGACCACCACCGCCACGTACTACGACGGGATCCGCGTCCCCGCCTCGAATCTTGTCGGGGAGGAGAACTCCGGCTGGGGCCTCATCACCAATCAGCTCAACCACGAGCGGGTCGCGCTCGCCGCGATCGGGATGCAGGCGGAGGACTTCTACGCGGCGGTGCTCGAAGCGGTTCGTTCACCCGATCCGGTGACAGGGGAACGCCGGATCGACCTGCCGTGGGTGCGGTCGCGGCTGGCCGAGGTGCATGCCCGTCTCGCGGCAACGCGCCTGGTCAACTGGCGTTTGGTGGGGGACGTCGGGGCGGGGCGGCTCGCGCCGGGCGATGCGAGCGGCGTGAAGTTCATGGGAACCGAATCGGCGGTCGAGGTGTACCGAATGTGTCAGGAGATCGCGGGAGACGCGGCGCTGGTCCGAGCCGGGTCGCCAGGGGCGTTCGCGAGCGGGGCCGGGGTGGGACCGGGCGGTGATTCCGGTGGTGGTGCCGGGGGTGGCACGGCGGAGGGGGAGTTGGAGCGGATGAACAGGGCGGCGCAGATCAATACGTTCGGCGGCGGCGTGAGTGAGGTGCAGCGGGAGATCGTCGCGACGATGCGGCTCGGGATGCGGAGGGGGCGGCGGTGACCGGCGACATGGCGTATGAGGCGCTGAAGGCCTTCGAAGGGCTGCCCGCGGCCACCGCGGGGGTCGGCAAGGACCTGGTCAACGAGCCGATGATCAGGCACTGGTGCGAGGCGATGGGCGACACCGACCCCCGGTACGAGGGGCCCGACGCCATAGCGCCGCCGACCATGCTCCAGGCCTGGACGATGGGCGGGCTCTCGGGGCATCAAGGGCGCAGTGGCGCCTACGACGAGCTGTTCGCGCTGCTGGACGGCGCCGGGTACACCTCGGTCGTCGCCACCGACTGCGAGCAGGAGTATCTGCGACCGCTGCGGCCCGGTGACGCGATCACCTTCGACGCAGTGATCGAGTCGGTGTCCGAGCGCAAGACGACGAAGCTGGGCACGGGACACTTCGTCACGACGCGCATGGACGTCAGGGCGGACGGCGAGCTCGCCGGGACGCATCGTTTCAGGATCCTCAAGTACGCCCCGGCGGCGCGGGCAGAACAGGCAGTGGGGGCAGGGCAGCAGCAGTCCCGGCGGCCTCGCCCGGTGGTGAACCGGGACAACGCGGGGTTCTGGGAAGGGGTCCGCGAGCACCGCCTCCTCATCCAGTGCTGCGAGGCGTGCGGGACGCTGCGTTTTCCCTGGCTGCCGGGGTGCGGCGCGTGCGCCTCGCAGGACTGGAGCACGGTCGAGGCGAGCGGCGAAGGAACCGTCTTCTCGTACGTGGTGATGCACCACCCGCCCTTCCCCGCCTTCGACCCGCCGTACGCGGTGGGCCTGATCGAGCTGGCCGAAGGCGTCCGGATCATCAGCAACGTGATCGGGGTGCCGTACGACAAGGTCCGCATAGGTATGCCCGTGAGGCTCGAATTCCTACGAGTGGACGAGGAGTTGGAGCTGCCGGTCTTCCGGGCCGGTGACGGTGACAGTGACGGTGACAACGGCGCCGGCAGGGTCAGGAGTGGCGTTGTGGGAGGTGAGCGCTGACATGGACTTCACACCTACGCAGGACCAGGCGGACGCCGCCGGTCTGGCCGCGCGGATCTTCGGTGACCTGTCGACCCCCGAGCGCCTCGCGGCTGCCGGCACCGTCACGGACACCGAGTTGTGGAAGGCGCTCGACTCGGCCGGTCTGCCGGGGGCGGTGGAGGAGACCGGGCTGCTCGGGCTCGTGCTGATGCTGGAGGAGCAGGGCAGGACGACGGCGCAGGTGCCGTTCGCCGCCAGTTGCGTGTACGGGCTGCTCGCGGTGGCCGGACATGGCACCTCCGACCAGCGGGACCGGCTGCTTCCGGGGCTGCGGGACGGGACGGAGGTGGCCACGGGAGCCTTCCCCGCGCAGGCCGGGGTGCGGATCGACGTGGTGGAGACGGAGGCGGCAGAAAGGGGCGGGAATACGGGGCGGCTCACAGGCGTGGTGCCTTGGGTGCCGTGGCTCCGGGACGCGTCGTGGGTCCTGGTGGCGACGGCCGACCGGAGCCTGTGGGCAGTGCGTACGGGCGATGCCGGCTGCGACGAGGTCGAGCTCACCGCGCCCTGGTCGGCGGGGCGGCTCGTTCTCGACGGGGTGCCGGCGGAGAGGCTCGGCGGCCCCGGTGCGTACGACGACGTGCTGGCGATGGCGCGGACCGCGTTCGCGGGGCTGCAGGCCGGGGTCTGTGCGGGATCGCTGGCGCGGGCCGTGGAGTACACGAACGAGCGGGAGCAGTTCGGGAGGCCGCTCGCCGCGAAACAGGGGGTCCAACTCCGGGCGGCCGACGCCTATATGGATACGGAGGCCATCCGCGTCACCGCGTACGAGGCGGCATGGCGACGGGACGAGGGGCTGCCGTACGCCGGCCATGCGCTGACCGCGGCCTGGTGGGCATCGGAGGCGGGCAGACGGGTCGTGCACGCCGGACAGCATCTGCACGGCGGCATGGGCGCCGACCTGGAGCATCCCGTGCACCGGCATTTCCTGTGGGGCAGACAGCTCGCCGCGTACCTGGGGTGCGGGGGCGAACTGCTCGCGGAGCTGGGCGACGTGATCGCCGGTAGTGAGGGGGCCGATACGGAGGAGGCGGGGATGACGTGGGCGCGGAAGTGAAGGCGGAGGGGGAAGCGGCGATGGCGGAAGTTTCTGTGGGGGTCAGGGCCGGCGCGGAGCTGGCGCCGCTGGAGATCCCGGTGACGCGAACGCTCATCGTCTCCGGTGCGATCGCGTCCCGTGACTACCAGGACGTTCACCACGACGCGGAGCTCGCCAAGGAGAAGGGCTCCCCCGACATCTTCATGAACATCCTGACGACGAACGGACTGGTCGGCCGTTACGTCACTGATCACTTCGGCCCCGACGCGGTCCTGCGCAAGGTCGCCATACGGCTGGGCGCACCCAACTACCCGGGAGACACGATGGTGTTGACCGGGACGGTGACCGAGGTCGAGGAGGGGAGCGGTAGGGGCAGCGGCGACGGGAGCGGGTCTGAGGGCGGGGGTGCCACGGCTGTGGTGCGGATCGTCGGGGCCAACGGGCTGGGCAAGCATGTCACCGGGACGGTGACGGTCACCCTCCCGAGACTCCCCAGCCTCGCGAGCCCTCCGAACCCCCCGAGTGGGCATTCCCGTACCTCGGTGTCGGGGGGGCCGGCATGAGTGTGCGGGGAAAGGACAGTCTCGGCGGGCGGGCGGCGATCGTCGGGGTCGGGGCGACCGAGTTCTCCAAGGACTCCGGGCGCAGTGAGCTGAAGCTCGCGGTGGAGGCGGTGGGGGCGGCGCTCGACGACGCCGGGCTCTCCCCCGCGGACGTCGACGGCATGGTCACCTTCACCATGGACACCAGTCCGGAGATCACCGTCGCGCAGGCGGCGGGGATAGGGGACCTCTCCTTCTTCTCCCGGGTCCACTACGGCGGCGGCGCGGCTTGCGCCACCGTTCAGCAGGCCGCACTCGCCGTGGCGACCGGGGTGGCCGAAGTGGTCGTCTGCTACCGGGCGTTCAACGAGCGCTCGGGCAGGAGATTCGGCTCCGGGGTGCAGCATCGGGAGCCGTCGGCGGAGGGGGCGGCGCTCGGCTGGGCACTGCCGTTCGGGCTGCTCACGCCCGCGTCGTGGGTGGCGATGGCGGCGCAGCGCTACCTCCACGGGTACGGCCTGGGCCCGGAGGCGTTCGGCCATGTCGCCGTCCTGGACCGCGCGTACGCGGCCACCAATCCGGCGGCGTACTTCTACGGGAAGCCGATCACGCTGGAGGACCACGCGGCGTCACGGTGGATCGTGGAGCCGTTGCGGCTGCTCGACTGCTGTCAGGAGACCGACGGCGGGCAGGCGATCGTCGTGACCAGCGTCGAGCGGGCCCGCGACCTCCCGCACCGTCCCGCCGTTATCGCGGCGGCCGCCCAGGGTGCGGGGCGCGGCCAGGAGCAGATGACGAGTTTCTACCGGGACGACATGACGGGTCTGCCCGAAATGGGGGTCGTGGCACGGCAGTTGTGGCGGTCGGCGGGGCTGGCTCCGGGCGAGATCGACGTGGGGATCCTGTACGACCACTTCACGCCCTTCGTGCTGATGCAGCTGGAGGAGTTCGGGTTCTGCGGGCCGGGTGAGGCGGCGGACTTCGTGGCGGAGCGGCGGCTCCCGCTCAACACGCACGGCGGGCAGCTGGGCGAGGCGTACCTGCACGGGATGAACGGCATAGCGGAGGCCGTCAGACAGGTGCGGGGCACGGCGGTGAACCAGATAGCGGGCGCCGCCACGGCGCTGGTGACCGCGGGGACCGGTGTCCCCACATCGGGTCTGATTCTGGGAGCGGACGGCTGAACGCGGGTGTGTCCGGGGTCCGGTCCGCACACCGGCCCCTTCACTCGCCCTATGCACCGCACTCGCCGTAAGCACTGCACTCGCCATAGGCACCGACGGAAGCTGGTCGTGGGTTTAGTGCTGTTCCTGATGGCGCTGACCGCCCTCCCCGCGTCGGCGCGGACCGAATCCGGCGTTCCCCGGCCGTCTCCGACGCCCGACTCCCGCCGGGACGCCCTGCCCGGCCTCGCGCTGCCCGACCTGGCCACCCTCCGTGACCTCGCCACCTTCCCCGACTCCGCACTCGGCGACGCTTCTGCACTCGGCGGCGCCTCCGCTCTCGGCGACCGAGCACCGGGCCTGGCTCCCGCAGCGGACCCGGCCCCCGCCGGAGGTCCGTCCTCCTCCGAACTCCTACTCGCCTCCCTCCCCAAGCCCCGGATCTTTCGCGGGCTGGCGTTCGACACCTGTATGGCGCCGTCGCTCGACACCATGCGGAGGTGGCGGGCGTCGAAGTACGGGGCAGTGGGTGTCTACTACGGAGGCCGTGGGCGGGCCTGTGCTCACCAGCCCCGGCTCGGGCACCGTTGGATGCGCGGGGTGCAGCGGCTGGGGTGGCGGGTGCTGCCGGTGTACGTCGGTTCGCAGTCGCCGTGCATCGTCGGGGGGCGCAAGAAGAGCCACCGCATCGGCCGTCACGCCTGGAGCCAGGGCGTGAAGGAGGGGCGGGACGCCGTACGCAGGGCGCGGGCCGTCGGCATCCGGTCGGGCAGCCCGCTCTATCTCGACATGGAGGCATACAGGTACCGGCACAAGAAGTGCGCTCGCACGACGCTCGCCTTTGTACGGGGCTGGGACCGCCAGGTGCGCACGAAGGGGTACATGCCAGGGTTCTACAGCAGCGCCGACTCCGGGGTGCGGCACATGCAGGTGGCGGCGCGGGCGGGGGTGCGGGATCTGCCGTCGGTGATCTGGTTCGCGCGCTGGCACACGCGGCCCCGGCTTTCCAGGGAGCCAGTGCTGCTGAGGTCCGCCTGGAGTCCGCAGCGCAGGATCCACCAGTACGCGGGGAACGTGAAAGAGCGGCACGGCGGGCGGACCCTCGTCATCGACCGGAATCTGGTGCACGCGCCGGTGGCCCGCATCCGCTGACCTGCGCGGGCCCGCGGGAGTGGCGGAGCGGAGGCAAGCCGATGGAATGGCTCTCAGGGATGAACCCTCAGGGGTGCGTACCGCGTCCTCCACCTTCAGGAGGTGGGGATACCACCCCTCCTACACCCTGAGGCGGACACCGCTTCGGGACCTGCGGCCGATCCGCGAGGGTAGGGGGCGCTCCTAGCGTGGAGTCATGACCGCAACCATGGCGCCTGTCTGCTCCAGTGCATCGGATGCCGCAACGCGCAGCGCGCCGCGAGCCGCGATGACGCCTCACTCCTCCCACCCGACGCCGTACGCGCCGGCTGCCCATTCGGCGCCGCACGGGCCGCACAAGTCGTACCCGTCGTTCGCGTCGTACGTGCGGGCGCGGCAGCCCGTACTGCTGCGGACCGCCCGGTCGCTGACCGCGAATCCGTGCGATGCGGAGGACCTGCTCCAGACCGCGCTCACCAAGACGTATGTGGCCTGGGACCGTATCGAGGACCACCGGGCGCTGGACGGTTACGTGCGCCGGGCCCTGCTGAACACGCGTACGTCGCAGTGGCGTAAGCGGAAGGTTGACGAGTTCGCCTGCGACGAGCTGCCCGAGCCGGAGACCGTGGCCGCGGCCGACCCGGCCGAGAACCAGGCCCTGCACGACGCGATGTGGCGCGCGATCATGAAGCTGCCTGCCCGGCAGCGCGCGATGGTCGTCCTGCGGTACTACGAGGACCTGAGCGAGGTTCAGACGGCCGAGGTGCTCGGGGTGTCCGTCGGCACGGTCAAGAGTGCGGTGTCGCGGGCCCTCGGCAAGCTCCGCGAGGACCCGGAACTGCGCCCGGCCAAGGGCTGACCGGGACGGCTCACTGATCGATCATTCCCGGGGCTAGTGACATACCGCCTGGTATGCGGTGAGAATCGGCGGAACATTACTGCGCCGTAGCGCCCACCGGGAGGACGCCGTGCTGAGCACGATGCAGGACGTACCACTGCTGATCTCGAGGATCCTGACCCATGGGTCGACGATCCACGGCACGTCCCAAGTGACCACCTGGACCGGCGAGAGCGGGCCGCAGCGCCGGAGCTTCGCGGAGATCGGCGACCGTAGCGCCCAACTCGCGCACGCTCTGCGCACCGACCTCGGCATCGTCGACGACGACCGCGTCGCGACGCTGATGTGGAACAACGCAGATCACGTCGAGGCCTACTTCGCGATCCCCTCCATGGGCGCCGTACTGCACACCCTGAACCTGCGGCTCCCCGCCGAGCAGCTGGTGTGGATCGTCAACCACGCGGCCGACCGCGTGATCATCGTCAACGGCTCCCTGCTGCCGCTGCTCGCGCCCCTCCTGCCGTCTCTGACGGGTGTGGAGCACATCGTCGTCTCCGGGCCCGGCGACCGTTCGCTGCTCGACGGAGCGCGCCCCCAGGTCCACGAGTACGAGGACCTCATCTCCGGAAAGCCGGTGACGTACGACTGGCCGCAGTTCGACGAGCGTCAGGCCGCCGCGCTCTGCTACACCTCCGGCACCACCGGCGACCCCAAGGGCGTCGTCTACTCGCACCGCTCGATTTACCTGCACTCCATGCAGGTCAACATGACGCAGTCCATGGGCCTGACCGACGAGGACACCTCGCTCGTCGTGGTGCCGCAGTTCCATGTGAACGCGTGGGGCCTGCCGCATGCGACGTTCATGACCGGCGTGAACATGCTGATGCCGGACCGTTTTCTCCAGCCCGCGCCGCTCGCCGAGATGATCGAGAGCGAGCGCCCCACGCATGCGGCGGCCGTTCCCGCCATCTGGCAGGGCCTGCTCGCAGAGCTCACCGCGAAGCCCCGTGAGGTGAGTTCGCTCGGGCAGGTCACCATCGGTGGCTCCGCCTGTCCGCCCTCGCTCATGAAGGCCTTCGACGAGCTCGGCATGCGGGTCTGCCACGCCTGGGGCATGACGGAGACGTCTCCCCTCGGCACGGTCGCCCGGCCGCCGGCCGCGGCGGTCGGCACCGACGAGGAGTTCGCGTACCGCCTCACCCAGGGCCGGTTCCCGGCCGGCGTCGAGGCCAGGCTCTCGGGTCCCGGCGGCGAACTGCTTGCCTGGGACGGCGAGTCGGCCGGTGAGCTGGAGGTCCGCGGGCCGTGGATAGCGGGCGCGTACTACTCGGGCCCCGACAGTGAACCGCTGCGCCCCGCCGACAAGTTCAGCGACGACGGCTGGCTCAAGACGGGCGACGTCGGCACGATCAGCCCCGACGGCTTCCTCACTCTCACCGACCGCGCCAAGGACGTCATCAAGTCCGGCGGCGAGTGGATCAGCAGCGTCGACCTGGAGAACGCTCTGATGTCCCACCCGGACATCACCGAGGCGGCCGTCGTCGCCGTCCCCGACGAGAAGTGGGGCGAGCGCCCGCTCGCCACCGTGGTCCTGAAGGCCGGTGCGAGCGCCGACTTCGAGACCCTGCGCGCGTTCCTCGGCGAGAAGGTCGCCAGGTGGCAGCTCCCGGAGCGCTGGACGGTGATCACGGCGGTGCCGAAGACGAGCGTCGGCAAGTTCGACAAGAAGGTGCTGCGCAAGCAGTACGCCGAAGGGGAGCTGGACATCACGCGGCTCTGATCGCATAGCTCAGCGACAGTTTCACGTGAAACAGGGGCGGCCCGAACGAGCCGCCCCTGTTTGCCAGTTGTAGGTGTCTCTGTTGCAGGCCTGAGGTCGCAGACTTGTCAGTCGCGGGTGCTCAGTTGGTGCCGATCTTCGCGAGCAGGTCCACGATCCTGTCCTGCACCTCGTCGCTCGTCGACCGCTCCGCCAGGAACAGGACGGTCTCGCCCGCAGCCAGGCGCGGCAGCTCGGCCTCCTCGACGGCGGCGGTGTAGACGACGAGAGGCGTGCGGTTCAACTGCCCGTTCGCGCGCAGCCAGTCGACAATCCCGGCGCGCCGGCGACGTACCTGGAGCAGGTCCATCACCACCAGGTTCGGCCGCATCTGCGCGGCCAGTGTCACCGCGTCCGCGTCGGAACCCGCCCGCGCGACCTGCATACCGCGCCGTTCCAGCGTCGCGGTGAGCGCGAGCGCGATCTCCTCGCGCTCCTCGATGAGCAGGACGCGCGACGGGTGCTGCTCGCTGTCCCGCGGCGCGAGGGCCTTCAGCAGGACGGCGGGATCGGCCCCGTACGCGGCCTCACGCGTCGCCTGCCCGAGCCCGGCCGTCACCAGGACGGGAACCTCGGCGGCCACGGCGGCCTGGCGCAGCGACTGGAGCGCGGTGCGCGTGATCGGTCCGGTCAGCGGGTCGACGAAGAGCGCGGCGGGGAAGGCCGCGATCTGTGCGTCGACCTCCTCGCGGGAGTGCACGGTCACCGGACGGTAGCCGCGGTCGCTCAGAGCCTGCTGCGTGGTCGCGTCGGGCGCGGGCCAGACCAGGAGACGCCGCGGGTTGTCGAGCGGCTCCGGGGGCAGTTCGTCGTCCATCGGCTGCGGCTGGGGCCGGATCGCCAACTCGACGGCGCCACCGGGCCCGTCCAGCGGCTCGGGCCCCTCGTCGGCGTCCTGGTCGGGGGCACCGATCGCGTACGAACGTCCGCGGCCCTCCGAGGACGACGACAGCAGCGACTGCGGCTGACCGGGCTGCGACGGGCCGGACGGCGCCTTCGGCTGGCCCTTCGGCTGCGCCGGCGACGGCTGGGCCTGGGCCTGCGGGTGCGGGCGGGCCGCGGTCTCCGGCTGGGTGCCGGCGGGGTCCGGCCGGGTGGACAGCCTGCGGCGGCGACCGGAGCCGCCGAGCGTGTGCTGCGTCTGGTCCTGAGGGGCCGCCGCGGGCTGCGGGACCTGAGGGGGCAGCGGGACCTGGAGCGACGGGTTGCCACTGGCCGCCTGAACGGGCTGCTGCCCGGTCTTCGGACCGCCCTGAGCGCCGCCTTGAGCTCCGCTCTGAGCGCCGCCCTGCGGGCCGGACGGCTGCTTCGCCTGCGGACCGGGCTGTTTGCCCGTCGCCGGGTTGGCCTGGCTGGCCTGGCTCACGCGGTTCGGCGCCGCGGGCGCCTGCGCGTCGGGCTGCGCATTCGGCGGCGGGCTCGCCTGCTGGTTCGGGAGGGCCGGCCTCGGCAGCGGCTGGGCCGTGCCGGGGGCGGGCGGCTGTGGCCGCGGCGAGCGCTGCTGCTCGGCGATCTGACGGCCGAAGGGAACGCCTTGCCCCAGCGTTCGTACGCTTATGGCACGGCCCTGAGTCGAGTTGGGGTCGGCCGACGGGGCCTCTGCGGGGAGGGGCTGCGCGGCGCGGGACCTGGCGCCGTTCTCGGGCGGCAGCGCGGCGCGCGCGCCCGGAACCGTCTGGACAGGGTGGGGCTGCGGCGGAGTGTGGTCGTCGGCGGGGTGATGCTGCGCGGCGTCATGGCGCCCGCCATCA
The DNA here is from genome assembly GCF_044748025.1 of Streptomyces sp. NPDC090032. Lineage (NCBI taxonomy): Bacteria > Bacillati > Actinomycetota > Actinomycetes > Kitasatosporales > Streptomycetaceae > Streptomyces > Streptomyces sp. NPDC090032. The sequence continues at coordinate 482,558 of NZ_JBIVFF010000005.1, forward strand.
GCACCCGTACTCGTACCCGCACCGGTACCGGCACCCGTATCTGCGTCGGTGCCCGGCTCGGGCGTCTTCCGGTCGGCCTCCGCGGGCGGCAGCGCGAATACGGTGCGTGCGGCGCCGCCCTGTTCGGCTTCCCGCTCGGGGGAGCTGCCGAGAGCGCGGCGCGCGCGACGACCGGCGGGCACGTTCTGCCCGGCCTGGCCCGCATCGGAAGCCCCCGACGTACCCGAGGTGCTCGACGTACCCGAAGCGCCCGTACCACCGGCAGGCAGCGCGGCCTGTTCCGGGTTGCGCCGTGCCCGCCGACCCGAGGACGCTCCGACCGGCACACCCTGCGGCGGCACGGTCTGGCCCAGGGCAAAGGATCCGGCCGCGTGTTCGGCAGCGGTCACCACGGAACCCTCGGAGGCCCCGGGACCAGCACCAGCATCAGCAGCGGTACCAGAACCAGCACCGGCTCCCGTCGGGACGGCGACCTCGGCCGGATTGGGCCGCCCCCGCCGACGTCCCGTACCGGTCCCGGCCCCCGCGTCACCCGCAGGCGTCCCGCCGGCCGGAGTCTGCGTGGCCTGCGCCGGCACCTGCCCCTGAGCGATCGCGGGCGTACCCGCCGCCGCGTTCGCCGCGTTCGCTGCGTTCTCCTCGGATCGCCGCCTGCGCCGCCCGGTCGGAGCGGCAGCCTCCGAGCCACCGCCACCGCCACCTTGCCCGGCCTCATCGGCACCCGGTACCGCTCCCGCGACACCGCTCTCCAGGAACGAGTCCACCGACGCGCCCGAAGCCCGCCGGGCCCGCCGCCGTCCGCCGCGCGTGCCCGACGCCTGCTCGGGCAGCCCCGCACCGGCCCCCGCGACCGTCTCCGCACCGGCGGGAGGGGCCTGCGACGCGACCTCGACAGCTGTACCGGGACCGGCCACCCCGACGGCCCCCACCGGGTCAGTCACCGGAACCGCCCCGGCCCCGCCCCCGATCGGCACCTCGAGCACGTACGCGCTGCCGCTCATCCCGGGCACCTCGTGCGTCTGGAGCACACCGCCGTGCGCCCGCACGATGCCGCGCACGATGGGCTCGTGCACCGGGTCGCCGCCCGTGTAGGGCCCGCGCACCTCGATGCGGACGCTCTCGCCGCGCAGCGCCGCGGCCACGACGATCGTCGAGTCCACGTATCCGCCGACGCCGCTCGCGGGAACGACGCCCACGCGCGCGTTGCCGGTGGCGTCGATGCCTGCGACGTCCGCCACGAGGTGGGCCAGCGCGGTGGCCAGGCGCGCCGCGTCGACCTCGGCCTCGATGGGCGGGGCGTGCACCGCGAACTGCGCGCGCCCGGGCCCGATCAGCTCGACCGCCCCGTCGACGCCCGCGGCGACGACCGCGTCGAGCATCACCTTCGTACGGGTCAGCTGCGCGTTGCCGGAGTCGAGGAGCTGGTAGCCGAGCACGTTGTCGACGAGCGTGGTCATGCGGGTGTAGCCGGCCGCGAGGTGGTGCAGGATCTGGTTGGCCTCGGGCCACAACTGGCCCGCGTCGTCCGCGGCCAGGGTGGTGAGCTGGCCGCGCAGTTCGTCGAGAGGGCCACGCAGCGACTGGCCGAGGACGGCGAGGAGCTGCTCGTGCCGGGCCGCGAGTGCCTCGTACCGGTCCTTCTCACGCTCGGCGAGCGCGGCGATCCGGTCCTTCTCCGCGGAGAGGTCCTCGGCGTGCTGCTCGGTGATCGTGGCGAGCTCGGTGGCGTGTTCCTCGGTGATCGTGGCGAGCTCGGTCGCGTGTTCCTCTTCGGCCCGCGCGGTCTGCGCCGCGTGCTCCTCGACGGCGCGCGCGAGCGTCTCCGCGTACTCCGCGGTGGCGCGCTCCGTCTCCTTGTCGCGCCGCTCGATCTCGTCCGCGTGCGCCGCGACGAGCTCGTCGTAGGGCCGACGGTCGGTGAACGTCATCACGGCGCCGACCAGTTGGTCACCGTCGCGCACGGGCGCCGTCGTCATGTCGACGGGCACCTGCGCACCGCTCTTGGAGAAGAGGACCTGCCCGCGCACCCGGTGCTTCCGCCCGGAGCGCAGGGTGTCGGCGAGCGGGGACTCCTCGTACGGGAACGGCTCGCCGTCGGCGCGCGAGTGCAGGACGAGGGGGTGCAGCTCCTGCCCGCCCAGATCGCTGGCGCGGAATCCGAGGATCTGCGCGGCGGCCGGGTTGACGAGCACGATCCGGCCGTCGGTGTCGGTGCCGACGACGCCCTCAGCGGCGGCGCGCAGGATCATCTCGGTCTGGCGCTGCGAACGCGCGAGTTCGGCCTCGGTGTCGACGGTCCCCGACAGGTCGCGCACGACGAGCATCAGCAGTTCGGCGGCGCCGCCGTAGGACCCGTACGAGCTGTTGCCGTAGCCGTCGACGGCGTCGCGGCCGTCGGCGAGATTGGCGCTGGTGACCTCGACGGGGAACTCGCTGCCGTCGGTGCGGCGGGCCATCATCCGGGTCGGCTTGGTGCGCCCGCGCTCGTCCGTGGTGTCGGGCCTGCGCATCGAGCCGGGGATGAGCCGCGAGTCGAACTCGGGCAGCAGATCGAGCAGTCCGCGCCCCACGAGCGCGGTGCCCGGGGTCTCGAAGGCCTCCAGGGCGATGGTGTTCGCGTTGACGACGGTCCCGTTGGCGTTGACCAGCACCAGCGCGTCCGGGAGCGCGTCGAGTATGGCTGCGAGGCGAGCAGCGCCTCGGGATGGCCTGCTGCTCACGACGACGCTTCCTCCCTGATTACCGCACTTTGCCGACCGCGCGAGCCATCTTCCTACGTGGCTCGCGGCATGTCACGGGAGGGAGTCTACGGGCAGAGGTTGCGGTCGCGGCGCCGGATGAGAGGGAGGTCGCACGCGGAAGATGTGCCCTTGGAATGAAGATGCGCGGGGGCACGGCCCCGACCTGTCGCGTGACGGCGGGGCATGCGTGGGCATATGCCTGGTCACAGGGTGTCCGGCCGCCGCGCCACACCTCGGCACATTCACCACACAATGGCCCGCCCTCGTTCACCGACCGGTCGCGGGCAGTACGGGAATGAGCCCCTGCCACCGCGAGATCTCACAGCCGTTGGTCCTCTTGTACGTCGCATCGACGGGCCGGCCGTGCCACGTTCCGGTGATGCGGGCGGTCGCGGCGCCTCCGTACTGCATCGTGCACTGGGCGTCCGACGAACGCGGCGCGAACGGGTCGCGGCCGTTCGCGGACAGCTCGTCGAGCCGCGCACACGCGTTCGCGGGTTCCGGATGGGTGCCGCCCGAGGGCCCGCACTTCAATTCGTACGTCCCGTCCCTGCCGTCGCCCGCGTCGGTGACGGTGACGCGTAGCTGGTCCTGGACGGCTGGCTTGGCGAACAGCTCGGGAAGGCCGAGCGGACCCGTGTCGGCGTGGGCGGTGGCGGGGACCGCGCACAGCGCGGTGGCGGAGGCGGCGGTGAGGGCGATGCGGCGCAGCAACATGAGGGCTCCACGAATGAGTGAGAAGAGAGGACTGAGGAGTCGCGCCGTCCCGCGCGGCTCCACCGCGTCTAACGCCGGGCGGCCCGCGATGTTGCGGCAGGCCGGGACACGAGGACGAACAGAAGGGCTTTGCTCTCCGGCCCGGACGCCTAGTACCGTGGGGGCCGATTGGTGACACCGCGCGATGCTGTGTCATCATCTGGACGCACCACCCGCGCTCGCGCGGGAGGTTGTGTGGAGGCGTCGCCTAGTCCGGTCTATGGCGCCGCACTGCTAATGCGGTTTGGGCCTTCAAGCCCATCGAGGGTTCAAATCCCTCCGCCTCCGCTCCAAGATCCGAAGCCCCGGTCCTGATGGACCGGGGCTTCGGCGTTTCGGACCCGCAAGACGGTGTTTGCCCAGCTCACAAGGGGTGTGGCAAACGGATTTCACATGACGGCGGCAGTCATGTAATGTTCTTCCTGTCGCCGGGAACGGGCCGAAAGGGCCGGGACCGAGACAAAAACAGAACAAGCACTCGTAGCTTAACGGATAGAGCATCTGACTACGGATCAGAAGGTTGCAGGTTCGAATCCTGCCGAGTGCACACAGATCAAAGGCCCCGCCGGGCGAACCGGCGGGGCCTTTGGCGTCAGCGGGTGACATCAGCTGTGACATCGGTGCGGCCGGACTCCGAAGATCGGTGACGCGCCCCGACTCCGAAGACGGGTGACGCGCCCCGACTCTCCTTGCTGGATCACAGGATCACAGGATCACAGGATCACAGGATCGCGTTCGGGATCGGGCAGCGTCTGGTCGGTGGATTGCGGGCGGTATGACGGTGTGTCTGTATGGCCGCCCGGGGTGCGTGTGGCTTGATCGTCGGGCGGTCCCGGGTGGGGCCTGCACCCCCAACCGACGTGCGTGGCACGTGCTGAGTGCCGCGCTCTTTGTCGAGGAGCCCTCATCGTGAGACCGACCCTGCAACATGCCATGTTCCTTCGACGTGGCGTCGGCGCCGCGGGTGAGCGGCGGCGCCCGGTGCGGCGTGCTGCCGTTTTGCTCGCCACGGTGGCGCTGCCGGCGGCACTGGTGGTGCCCACGGCCACGCCCGCTGCTGCGGCGGTGCCCGTGACGGTCACTTTCAACGCCGGTGCCGACCAGCCCTTCACCGTCCCGGCCGGCGTCAGCCAACTGACCGTCACCGCCACCGGCGCCGCAGGCCAGAACGGCCCCAGCGGCGGCACTGGCGGCAGCGGCGCCACCGTCACCGGCAACGTCACCGTGCCGCCGAGCACCACCACCCTCTATGTCAACGTCGGCACGGGCGGGGGCGCCGGCGGCGGAGGGGGGAGTCAGGGCGGTGCCGGCGGCGGTTCCAGCGACGTCCGCACCTGCAGCTCGGCCAACGTCAGCTGTGTCCTGACCGGTGTCCCCGGCACCGACCCCCGCCTCATCGTCGCGGGCGGCGGAGGCGGCGGCGGAAGCGGCCTCTCCACCCTCCTCAACCCGGAGGCCACCGGCGGAAACGCCGGAAACACTGGGGGTGCCGGCGGCGACAGATTGGCCAGCGGCCAGGGCGGCGGCGGCGGAACCCAGACCGCCGGCGGAGCAGGCGGAGCCGCATGCCCCTACGCCGGTACATCCGGCACTCCGGGCACCGGCGGTGCGGGCGGCAACGGCGGAGGCAACTTCGGGGCCGGCGGAGGCGGGGGCGGCTGGTTCGGCGGAGGCGGCGGCGGAGGCTGCAGCCGTATTGATTTTCCTCCCGCTTTCGGCCCCGGTGGCGGCGGTGGTGCGTCGAACCGTGTCCCCACGGGTGGTACCTCCGCTCCCGCCGTGGGGCCGGCCCAGGTGACCATCACCTACGAGCCGGCGCCCCCCACCTGTGCGAACGCCACGGCCACCATCACCGGTACCAACGGCAACAACGTCCTGATCGGCACTCCCGGCAATGACGTGATCTTCGCTCTCGGCGGTAACGACGTGGTCGACGGCCGTGGTGGCAACGACATCATCTGCGGCGGCGACGGCAACGACGTGCTGTCCGGCGGTGACGGCAACGACCGCATCGAAGGCGGCAACGGCGCCGACAACCTGAACGGCAACAACGGCAACGACGCCCTCTTCGGCGGCCCCGGCAACGACGCTCTCTTCGGCGGTTCCGGCACCAACACCAACGACGGCGGCACCGGCACCAACGCCTGCTTCAGCCCCTCCACCGGACCCGGCTGCTTCTGACACCGCACACGCCCCCGGCCTGATCGACGTACATCAGAAACCGGCCCCGGCCCGTCCCTCGTCTGAGCGGGACGTATCCGATACCCCCGACCGCGTCCCCGAACAGCGGGAAAACACCGCGGACCCCGGCGCTGTCAGTGCCCCGGAGTAGCGTCCTGAGCATGACGTGGTGGTGCACCGGGGTGCGGTGGCGGGTCGGGGGCGGGCCCGCGCTGGGGTGGTACGGGGAGGGCAAGGGGGAGCGCGAGAGCCCCCTCGCCTTCGGGGACGTGCTGGCCTTCCGTGCCGTGGGCGGGCGCAGATGTCTCGGGGTGTGGCGGGGCGGGCGTCGTACGCCGTGTCCGGTGGGTGCGGCGCTGTCCGGGCGGGGGACGCGCGCGCAGTGTGCCGAGTGCGCCGGCATCGACCGTGCGCACTCCGTCGCCGCGGACACCATGGCGGACGACCCGAGGCCGTACCACGTGTATCTCGCCTGGTTCGGGAGCGGGATGGTGAAGGTGGGGATCACCGGGGTCGGGCGCGGGTCCGCCCGGCTGCTCGAACAAGGGGCCGTCGCGTTCACCTGGTTGGGGTGCGGGCCGCTGATGGCGGCGCGGCGGGCGGAGGAGCTGCTGCGCAGCGCGCTCGGCGTTCCGGACCGGATTCCGTATGCGCAGAAGCGGGCCGTCCGGGCGGCGCTGCCCCCGGCCGGTGAGCGGGCGGGTGAGCTGGCCGCGGCGCATGCCACGGCCGTCGCGCTGGTCGGGTGGCCCGAGTCGCTGGAGCGGCTGCCGTGCGACGTGGTCGATCACGCGGAGGTCTTCGGGATCGAAGGCGGAGTAGGTGGAGCAGGCGGAGCAGGCGGAGTAGCCGGAGTAGGCGGAGCCGGTGGCGAGGCAGGGGGTGGGTGGCTCGGGGGCGTGGGGGTCGTCGTGAGCGAGCTGGTCGAGGGCGGCGTGGTCGTGGGGACACTGGTGGCCGCCGCGGGGCCGGATCTGCATCTTGTGGAGCGAATGGGGTCTCCCCTGCCCGAGCGAAGCCGAGAGCTTGGGGAAGGGCGCCGGCTCGTGGTCGACACCCGGCTGCTCGGCGGGTGGCAGCTCGAAGCGCTGGCGAAAGGGGAGGGGGCGGCGGCGGACGTGGTGTCTTCCGTGCCGGTGAAACCGGTGAAGGAGGTTTCCGCGCTGCAAGGTGGGCTGTTCTAGGAGGGTGGCCGCCTCCGCCTCTTTCCCCAGCGCTTCGGCCTCCGTCTCCGTCTCCGCCTCCGTCTCAGCTTTCGTCTTCGCCTTCGTCGACCGAAGGGTCAAGTCTCGCTTCCCGTAGGCAATGGGGGTGGACACCGTCCGTCGCCGGGCCGCATCGTGAGGACATGAGTGATCACGGAGTAGCGCCTGTCGGGCCGGAGGGCAGTCCCGGTGTCGCCGGTGCCGTCAGGCCCGTTCCCGTCTTCGAACCGCCTTACTACGCCGCCGTGTTCACCTCGGTGCGCACGCCCGGGGACAACGGATACGGGGCGACCGCCGAGCGGATGTCGGAGCTGGTCAGGGAGATACCGGGGTTTCTGGGGGAGGATTTCGCCGCCTCGGAAGGCGGACTGCGGATCACCGTGGCCTATTTCCGGCACGAGGAAGGGCTCAAGAAGTGGGCCGGGAACGGGGAGCACCGGGAGGCGCAGCGACGCGGGCGCGCCGAGTGGTACGAGAGGTACTCGCTCCATGTCGCCAAGGTCGAGCGGAGTCAGGGATTTGAGCGCGGAGAGTAACGCGGTGAGCGGGGCGGCGAACGGCGCGGACATCAGCACGGCGGTCGTCGGTGAGGCGGATCAGGTTGCCCGGTTCCGGGAGCGGCACGGGCTGGACGGGCTCGTCGACGTGCATACGCACTTCATGCCCGAGCGGGTCCTGAAGAAGGTGTGGGAGTACTTCGACGCGGCGGGGCCGCTGACCGGGATGGCCTGGCCCATCGCGTACCGGGAGGAAGAGGCGCAACGGCTCGCGCGGCTGCGGGAGTTCGGGGTGCGGGCCTTCACGTCCATGCTCTACCCGCACAAGGCGGCCATGGCCGAGTGGCTCAACGGGTGGGCCGTCGACTTCGCGCGCAGGACCCCCGGCTGTCTGCACACGTCGACGTTCTTCCCGGAGCCGGGCGTCGACCGGTATGTGCGCGAGGCCGTCGAAGCGGGCACGCGCGTCTTCAAGGCGCATGTGCAGGTCGGGGCGTACGACCCGAACGACGAACTGCTCGACCCCGTGTGGGGGATGCTCGCCGAGGCCCGTATCCCCGTGGTCATGCACTGCGGCTCCGGGCCCGCCCCCGGCAAGCACACCGGGCCCGAGCCGGTCGCCCGGCTGCTCGCCCGGCATCCGCGCCTGCCGGTGATCGTGGCCCACATGGGGATGCCCGAGTACACGGACTTCCTCGACCTGGCCGAGCGGTACGGGCAGGTGCGCCTCGACACGACGATGGCGTTCACCGATTTCAGTGAGCGCTTTGCCGCGTTCCCGCGCGGTGAGCTGGCCAGGCTCGCCGATCTCGGGGACCGGATCCTGCTCGGCACCGACTTCCCCAACATCCCGTACCCCTACATCCACCAGCTGGAAGCACTGGAGCGGCTCGGTCTCGGGGAGGAGTGGCTGCGGGCCGTGTGCCACGGGAACGGGGCACGGCTGTTCGGCCTTGACTGAGTGCGTCAGGCTTCACCGAGCGGCCCGAGTCGCTCGTGCGTCAGGGGCTCCCTGAGAACCCCCTGTGCGTTTCTCAGGGAATTCACAGGTTGCGGAAAGCCGGTTCTCAGAGCGGGCGCGCAGGGTGTGGAGCATGACCACGACCTCGCCCCAGGGGCGTACCGAACTGCTGAGGCCGGACGGGAGCCCCGTCCGGGTCCTCGTCGTGGACGACGAACAGTCGATCACCGAGCTGCTCTCCATGGCCCTGCGTTACGAGGGCTGGCAGATCCGCAGCGCCGGGGACGGGATGGGCGCGGTACAGACCGCGCGCGAGTTCCGGCCCGACGCCATCGTGCTCGACATGATGCTGCCCGACATGGACGGTCTGTCCGTGCTCGGCCGGCTGCGGCGCGAGCACCAGGACGTGCCGGTGCTGTTCCTGACCGCGAAGGACGCCGTCGAGGACCGGATCGCCGGGCTCACGGCCGGCGGCGACGACTATGTGACCAAGCCGTTCAGCCTGGAGGAGGTCGTCGCCCGGCTGCGCGGCCTCATCCGCCGCTCGGGCGCCGCCGACCGGCGCAGCGAGTCCGTGCTCATCGTGGGTGACCTGACGCTCGACGAGGACAGCCACGAGGTGTCCCGCGGCGGGGACGGCATCCATCTGACGGCCACCGAGTTCGAGCTGCTTCGCTACCTGATGCGCAATCCGCGCCGGGTACTGAGCAAGGCGCAGATACTGGACCGGGTCTGGAGCTACGACTTCGGCGGCCAGGCCAACGTCGTGGAGCTGTACATCTCGTACCTGCGGCGGAAGATCGACGCCGGGCGCGAGCCGATGATCCACACGCGGCGCGGCGCCGGATATCTCATCAAGCCCGCCGTTCCCGTCGCGTCATGAGAGGGCGGCGGCAGCCGCGCAGCCTGCGCAAGCGGCTCGTCATCACGGCTGTCGCGCTGATCGCCCTGGTGTGCGCGGTCATCGGAACGGTGACCACCATCGCGCTGCACACCTATCTGTACCAGCAGCTCGACAAGCAGGTGCGCGGCGCGGTCGTCCAGTCCACGGGCGGCCCCGGACCGGAGCGGCAGGCGCAGAACCTGAACTTTCTCGGCGGCCCGAGCAGGCCGGGCACCATCGGCGCCCTCGTCCGGTCCGACGGAAGCGTCACCGAGGCCGCGCAGAGCGTCGCCGACCGGGACAACCCGGTCGTCTCGCTGACGGGCGCGCAGATCACCGCTCTGGAGACCGTCCCGCAGGACGGCGGGACGCACAGCGTCAGCGTGCCGGGGCTCGGCGACTACCGGGTCTCCTCGAAGCCGGGCGGCAACACCATGGTCGGCCTGCCGGAGGCCGAGGTGCAGGACACCCTCAACACCCTCGTCGTCGTGGAGGTCAGCGTCACCGCCGCCGGTCTCGTCGCCGCGTCCCTCGCCGGCGCGGCCATGGTCGGCGTGGCCCTGCGGCCCCTGCGCCGCGTCGCGTCCACCGCGACCCGCGTCTCCGAACTCCCCCTGCACAGCGGCGAAGTGACCCTCCACGAACGCGTCCCCGACACCGAGGCCGACCCGCGCACGGAGGTCGGTCAGGTCGGCGCCGCCCTCAACCGCATGCTCGACCATGTGAACGGAGCGCTGGAGGCGCGCCAGCAGAGCGAGACGCGCGTACGCCAGTTCGTCGCGGACGCCAGCCATGAGCTGCGTACACCCCTCGCCTCGATCCGCGGATACGCCGAACTCACCCGCAGGGGCCGTGAGGAGACCGGGCCCGACACCCGGCACGCGCTGGGCCGTATCGAGTCCGAGGCCCACCGCATGACCGGCCTCGTCGAGGACCTGCTGCTGCTCGCGCGGCTCGACTCCGGCCGCCCCCTGTCGTACGAGGCGACCGACCTGTCGCCGCTCGTCGTGGACGCGCTGAGCGATGCCCGCGCGGCCGGACAGGACCACGCGTGGCGGCTCGAACTGCCCGACGACCCGGCTCTCGTGCTCGCCGACGGGCCGCGCGTCCATCAGGTGCTCGTGAACCTCCTGGCCAACGCCCGTACGCACACGCCGCCGGGCACCACCGTGACCGCGCGCGTGCACCGGCACGGGCCGTGGGTCTGCCTGGACGTCCAGGACAACGGTCCGGGCATACCGCCCGAGCTGCTCCCGCACGTCTTCGAGCGGTTCGCGCGCGGCGACACCTCCCGCTCGCGGGCCCACGGCTCGACCGGTCTCGGCCTCGCCATCGTGCAGGCCGTAGCGGCCGCGCACGGCGGCGCCGTGACCGTCGACAGCGTGCCCGGCCGGACCGTGTTCACCGTCCATCTGCCGGCCTGTGCCGAACCCGTCATGCACTCACAGGCGGTCCACAGTCTCACCACACTGACCTGACAGGGCAGTTGGCGAATGTCGGTGTCATGCGAACCGACTCTTCTCCGGGCACCGACCCCTCCCTGGGGGTGCTGCCGGCACGGGAGCACCTCCCGGCCGGCGTGGGCGATGCACCGGTTCTGGACGTAGTGATCCCGGTCTACAACGAGGAGCGGGACCTCGGTCCCTGTGTGCGCCGGCTGCACCAGCACCTCGTCGGGACCTTCCCCTACCGCTTCCGCATCACGATCGCGGACAACGCGTCCACCGACGCGACCCCGGACGTCGCCGCCGCCCTGGCGGCCTCGCTCCCCGAGGTACGGCACGCCCGCCTGGAGCAGAAGGGCCGCGGGCGCGCCCTGCGCACCGTCTGGTCCGCGTCCGACGCACCCGTCCTCGCCTATATGGACGTCGACCTGTCCACCGACCTCAACGCGCTGCTCCCGCTGGTCGCGCCGCTGATCTCGGGCCATTCGGACCTGGCGATCGGCTCGCGTCTCGCGCGCAGTTCACGCGTCGTGCGCGGGCCGAAGCGCGAGTTCGTCTCGCGCGCCTACAACCTGATCCTGCGCGGCTCCCTCCAGGCCCGCTTCTCCGACGCCCAGTGCGGCTTCAAGGCGATCCGGCGCGATGTGGCGCGCGTCCTTCTGCCGCTCGTCGAGGACACCGGCTGGTTCTTCGACACCGAGATGCTCGTCCTCGCCGAGCGGGCCGGGCTGCGCATCCACGAGGTGCCGGTCGACTGGGTCGACGACCCGGACTCGACGGTGCACATCGTGAAGACGGCGACCGACGACCTCAAGGGCGTGTGGCGCGTCGGCAAGGCGCTCGCGGTCGGCGCGCTCCCCCTGGACCGGCTCGCCCGCCCCTTCGGCGACGACCCGCGCGACCGCCAGGTCCCGGGCGTGCCCAGGGGACTGGCCCGCCAGCTGGTCGGCTTCTGCGTCGTCGGCGCCCTGTCGACCCTCGTGTATCTGCTGCTCTACTCCGGATTCCGTACGTTCACGGGGTCGCAGGTCGCCAACGCGCTGGCCCTCCTCGTCTCGGCCGTCGCCAACACGGCCGCCAACCGGCGCCTCACCTTCGGCGTCCGCGGCCGCGACCGGGCCGTCCGCCACCAGGCACAGGGGCTCGTCGTGTTCGCGATCGGGCTCGCCCTGACCAGCGGCTCGCTCGCCGCTCTCGGCGCCGCCTCCGCGGACCCGGCGCACTCCACGGAACTCGCGGTGCTCGTCGCCGCCAACCTCGCGGCGACGGTGCTGCGTTTCCTGCTCTTCCGGGCCTGGGTGTTCCCCGAGCCGACCGCCCCCGCGCCGCCGCCCGTACCCGGTGCGCCGGACGCCTCCCGACCTACGTACGACCATGAACTGAGGACCGGACGATGACCCTGCCCCATCTCCCCGCCGGCGCACCCGCGCTGCCACCGCCCCCGGCCGCCCCGGCCGTTCAGGGCCAGGGGCACGGCCGTGCCAAGCAGCCCCCGCTCGCACGGGTCTGGCGCGGCCGGGACGACGACCCGCGCTGGGCGCGACCCGCGTTCCTCGGCCTGCTCCTCGTCGTGGCGCTCGCCTACCTGTGGAACCTGAGCGCCTCCGGCTACGCCAACTCGTTCTACTCCGCGGCCGTGCAGGCCGGGAGCCAGAGCTGGAAGGCGATGTTCTTCGGCTCGCTCGACTCGGCCAACGCCATCACCGTCGACAAGCCCCCGGCGTCGCTGTGGCCGATGGCGCTCTCGGTGCGGATCTTCGGCCTCAGCTCCTGGGCGATCCTCGTCCCGCAGGTCCTGATGGGTGTGGCGACGGCGGGCGTCCTGTACGCGGCCGTGCGGCGCCGGTTCAGCGCGGCGGCCGGGCTGCTCGCGGTGGCGGCGTTCGCGCTCACACCCGTCGCGGCCCTGATGTTCCGCTTCAACAATCCGGACGCCCTGCTCGCGCTCCTGATGACCGTCACGGTCTACTGCGTGCTGCGCGGCATGGAGAACGGCCGGACGAAGTGGCTGGTGTGGGCGGGCGTCGCCGTCGGCCTCGCGTTCCTCGCGAAGACCCTCCAGGCCTTCCTGATCCTGCCGCCGCTGGCCGTCCTGTACGCGGTGTTCGCGCCGGGCAGGCCGCTCAAGCGGATCGGGCAGCTGCTGCTCTCCGGACTCGCGATGGTTGTGGCGGGCGGCTGGTGGGTCGCGGTCGTGGAGCTGTGGCCCGCGTCCTCGCGCCCGTACATCGGCGGCTCCCAGAACAACTCGTTCCTTGAACTGACCTTCGGCTACAACGGACTCGGCCGGATCAACGGCGAGGAGACGGGCAGCGTCGGCGGCGGCGGTGGCCGCATGGGTGGCGGCGGCAGTCAGTGGGGCGAGACCGGCATCGACCGGATGTTCAACGCCGAGATCGGCAGCCAGATCTCCTGGCTCCTGCCGGCCGCGCTGCTGCTGCTCGTCGCCGGGGTCGTCGTCACGTGGAAGGCGCGGCGGACCGACACGGCCCGCGCCGCGTTCCTCGCGTGGGGCGGCTCGCTGGTGATGACCATGGCCGTCTTCAGCTTCATGGCCGGGATCTTCCACCAGTACTACACGGTGGCCCTCGCCCCCTACGCGGCCGCGCTCGTCGGCATGGGCGCGAGCGTGCTGTGGGAGGAGCGGGCCAGGTTCACGGCGTCCGCCGCGCTCGGCGGCACGGTGGCGGTGACGGCCGTGTGGTCGTACGTCCTGCTGAACCGGACGCCCGACTATGTGCCGTGGCTGCGCTGGGTGATTCTCGTCGGCGGCGTCGCGGCGGGTCTGGGCATCGCCGTCGCGGGCCGGCTGAACCGTCAACTGGCGCTCGGCGCAGCCGGGTTGGGCCTCGTGACGGCGCTGGCCGGGCCGACGGCGTACACCATCAGCACGCTCGACACCGGGCACAGTGGGTCGATCGTGACGGCCGGTCCTGCAGGGGCGAGCGTGATGGGCGGCCGGGGCGGCGGCCCAGGTGGCGGTGACGGCGGCGGCATGCCCGGCGGCGGGATGCAGCCGCCCGGCCAGGGGCAGCAGAACGGTCAGGGGCAGCAGAACGGTCAGGCCGGTCAGGCCGGTCAGGGCCAGCAGGGTGGCGGCATGGGCCAGCCCCCGGCAGGCGGCATGCCCGGTCAGGGCCAGGGCCAGGGCACCGGAAACGGCAAGCAGCAGGGAACCGGCACCGGCACCCTCCCCGGCGGCGCCCGCATGGGCGAGCGCGGCGGCATGGGTGGCGGCGGCATGGGCGGTCTCCTCGACGGCGCCCAGGTCAGCGCCAAGGCCAAGGCCCTCGTCGAGAAGAACGCGGACGACTACACCTGGGCCGCCGCGGCCATCGGCTCGCAGAACGCGGCGAGCTACCAGCTGTCCACCGGCAAGCCCGTCATGGCGATCGGCGGCTTCAACGGCAGTGACCCGTCCCCGACGCTCGCCCAGTTCAAGGGCTACGTCGAGGACGGGAAGATCCACTACTTCATCGGTGGCGGCATGGGCGGGATGGGCGGCGGCAGCGGTTCCGCCTCCAAGATCCAGTCCTGGGTCGAGAAGAACTACACGAAGGTCACCGTGGGCAGCGCGACCTTCTACGACCTGACGAAGCCCAAGAGCTGACCGGAGAGCTAACGGCTCTTGCGCGTCAGCGCCAGATCGGCGACAACCGGGCGGTGGTCCGAGGCGAGAGTCTCGGCCACCGCCGCGTCGCGTACCCGGACTCCCTCGCCCACGGCGACGTAGTCGATCCGCTTGACCGGATCCGCCGCAGGGAAGGTGTACGCGCCCGGGTCGGCCGGTGTCAGTTCCTTCCACAGCGGGGCGAGTTCGGGCGCGTCCGGCTCCGCGTTGAAGTCGCCGAGCAGGATCTGGCGGTCCTTGGGCGACGTACGTTCCGCGGCCATGATCCTGCGCGTGTCGGCGACCTGTGCGGTGCGCACCGACGGGTCGGGCCGGTAGTCGAGGTGCGTCACGAACACCTGGACCGGCACCCCGTGCACCTTCAGCTCGACCTCCCCGAAGCCGGGGGCGGGCGCCGGCACGGGGTTCGGGTCCTGCGTCGACAGGCGGGTGATCTCGTGGTTGCCGGCGCCCCGGACCGGATAGCGGGACAGGATCGCGACCCCGTACTCACGGCGCGGCCCACCCGCTTCGACCGGGTCGAGGCTGTAGATCGGCGCGAACGACACGTGCATGCCGAGCCGGCTCGCCAACTCCTCGGCCAGATCCCGCCCTTCGCTGCGCGCGTCCCAGTGGACGTCGACCTCCTGGAGGCCGATCACATCGGCGTGCAGGGCGCGCAGCGCCTCCTCCTGCCGGTCGAGATCGAAGACGTTGTCCATGCCGGAACCGGCGTGGATGTTGTACGTGGCGATGCGCAGCGGGACCGGGGGCGGTCCCCCGGCGGCCTGCGCGGGCGGCGCGGCGGCGAGTCCCCCCAGCAGTCCGGCGGCGAGCAGAACGTGCGGTGTGCGGCGGTGCTTGGACATCCGACCCCTCACTCATCAGGTTTCAGGCGGGAGAACGCTAGCGGGTGTCCGGCGCCGAAAAGTGACTTGGCCG
Organism: Streptomyces sp. NPDC090032; assembly: GCF_044748025.1. Lineage (NCBI taxonomy): Bacteria > Bacillati > Actinomycetota > Actinomycetes > Kitasatosporales > Streptomycetaceae > Streptomyces > Streptomyces sp. NPDC090032. The sequence goes on from NZ_JBIVFF010000005.1 coordinate 497,779, forward strand.
CTGCGCGGGGACGGCTATACGGTGTACGACGTCACTCGACATACACCGTATAGGGGAATCCGAACATGACGGCGACGACCGCCGAGAACTCAACGGCCGCCACCGGCGGCGGCCACCCCCATCGCTGGCTGATCCTCGGCGTCATCTGCCTCGCCCAGCTCACCGTGCTGCTCGACAACACCGTCCTGAACGTGGCGATCCCCTCCCTCACCCGGGAACTGGACGCCTCGACCTCCGACATCCAGTGGATGATCAACGCGTACTCGCTGGTCCAGTCGGGTCTCCTGCTCACCGCGGGCAGCTCCGCCGACCGCTACGGGCGCAAGAAGATGCTCGCGGCCGGGCTCGTCCTGTTCGGCGCCGGATCGCTGGTGGCCGGACTCGCCCAGTCCACCGGGCAGTTGATCGCCGCGCGGGCCGGCATGGGCATCGGCGGCGCGCTCCTGATGACCACCACGCTCGCCGTCGTCGTGCAGATCTTCGACGACAAGGAGCGGGTCAGGGCGATCGGCCTGTGGGCCACCGTGAACTCCCTCGGCTTCGCCGCGGGGCCGCTCATCGGCGGCGTCATGCTCGACCACTTCTGGTGGGGCGCGATCTTCCTGATCAACATCCCGGTCGCGGTGATCGGCCTGATCGCGGTCGTCGCGCTCGTCCCCGAGTCCAAGAACAGGCTCGGCGACCGCCCCGACCTCGTCGGCGCGCTCCTGTCCACGGTCGGTATGACGGGCGTGGTCTACGCGATCATCTCGGGCCCGCAGCACGGCTGGACGTCCGCGCTGGTCGGCTTCTCCGCGCTGGTCGGCCTCGTGGTCCTGGCCGCGTTCGTGGTGTGGGAGCTGCGCATCCCGTACCCGATGCTGGACATGCACTTCTTCCGCAACCAGCAGTTCACCGGGGCCGTCGCCGGCGCGATCCTGGTCGCCTTCGGCATGGGCGGCTCGCTCTTCCTGCTCACCCAGCACCTCCAGTTCGTGCTCGGTTACGGGGCGCTGGAGGCCGGTCTGCGCACGGCGCCGATGGCCCTGACGGTCGTCGTCCTCAACCTCACCGGCGTCGGTGCGCGCATCCTGCCGAAGCTCGGCACCCCCGCGACCATCGCCACCGGCATGTCCTGCCTCGCGGCCGGTCTCGCCGCGATCGCCCTGCTCGGCGGGGACTCGTACGGGGGCATGCTGCTCGGCCTCGTCGTGATGGGCGCGGGCATCTCCGTCGCCATGCCCGCCATGGCGAACGCCATCATGAGCGCGATCCCGCCGGAGAAGGCGGGCGTCGGCGCCGGAGTCAACGGCACGCTCGCCGAGTTCGGCAACGGTCTCGGGGTGGCCGTCCTCGGCGCCGTGCTGAACTCCCGGTTCGCCGCGCTCGTATCCGTCTCCGCGGCCTCGCTCCCGGCGGCGCTCGCCGCGGCGAAGTCGGGGGCGGAGCGGGAGCGGATCGCCGACGCGTTCTCCGCGGGACTGGAGACCAGCCAGCTCGTCGGCGCGGTCGCCGTGCTCCTGGGTGGCGTCCTGGCCGCGGCGTTGCTCAGGCGGGCGGAGCGGGCAGGCTCAGCGGTGAAGGCCGTTGCGTAGCTGCACTTAGCATCGGTGGTGGCGGACCCGGCCACTCCGGTCCGCTGCCACAACCGGACCGGTACGAGGACTTTGGGAAGGTGCGCCATGGCGAAGGCAGCCGACCGCGCGGAGCGTCCGGCGCGGACGAGCGTCTGGTTGGAGGGCAAGACGCCGCGTACCCGCAGGAGCGAGGCGCCCAGCACGCTCGACCGGGAGCGGATCACCGAGGCCACCGTGAAACTCCTCGACGCGGAGGGCCTCGCCAAGTTCTCGATGCGGCGCCTCGCGGCCGAGCTAGGCGTGACCGCGATGTCCGTCTACTGGTACGTCGACACCAAGGACGACCTGCTGGAGCTGGCCCTCGACCACGTCTTCGGCGAGATCGAACTGCCCGAGCCCGCCACGCCGGACGGCGACTGGCGCACCCCGCTGAGGCAGCTCGCCGGGGTCTACCGCGCGAGCCTGGTGCGCCACCCCTGGACCTCCCCGCTCACGGGCCACTTCCTCAACATCGGCCCGCATTCGCTGGCGTTCTCGCGCCAGGTGCAGCGCATCATCGAGGACACCGGCCTCACCCTGCCGGGCCAGCGGGGCGCGATCGCGGCCGTCTTCCAGTTCGTCTACGGGTACGGGACCATCGAGGGCCACTTCGTGCAGCGCTGCGCGGACGCCGGGATGACCCAGGACGAGTACTACCACCACGCGATGGGCGCCTTCGGCGAACTGGCCCCGGAGATGGCCGACGACTACGAGAACGCGCGGGCGCTGATGGCGGGCACCGAAGGGCACAAGGTCGAGGAGATCCGCGAGGCCGACTTCCAGGTCGCGCTCGACCTGCTGGTGGCAGGCATCGAGACGATGGTCGCGGCCCAGCGGAACGCCTCCGGCTAGACCTTCACGCGAGACGCGCCGGGAACCCGCCGGTCGCCACGGGTCCCCATCGCTCCGGCGTGATCCGGATGACGGACTTGCCCTGCTTGAGCATCGCGGCGCGGGCCTCTTTTTTTGCGTCCCTCGCGTTGCTTCGCAGGCTTCGGGGCGCTGCGTCGGACTCCGGCCGTCGGCCTTTACTCGCTCGGGGCGAGACGCGCCGGGAACCCGCCGGTCGCCACGGGCCCCCATCGTTCCGGGGTGATTCGGATGACGGACTTGCCCTGCTTGACCATCGCCGCGCGATACTCGTCCCAGTCCGGGTGCTCGCCCGAGATGTTGCGGAAGTACTCGACCAGCGGTTCGACCGAATCGGGTGAGTCGATGACCTCCGCGGTGCCGTCGATCTGCACCCACGGGTCGTTCCAGTCGTCGCTCAGGACGACCACGCTCACCCGCGGATTCCGCTTGGCGTTACGGGTCTTGGCGCGTTCGGGATAGGTGGAGACGACGATCCGCCCGGAGTCGTCGACCCCGCAGGTCAGGGGGGATGCCTGCGGGGTTCCGTCGGCGCGGGCGGTCAGCAGGAGCGCGCGGTGGCGCGGGCGGACGAAGTCGAGCAACTCGTCCAGGGAGACACGGGTGTTGGTCGCGATGCTGGGTGCCATGTCCAGCACCCTACGACGTGAACCGTGCTCGAACCCCGCTCCCTCAGGCTTGCGGCAGCGCGTCGCCCTGCACGGCCTGGATGTCCAGCTCCACCTTCAGCGTCGTGCCGATCGCGGAGATGCCCGCCTGGACGACCTGGTTGTAGTTCATCGCGAAGTCCTCGCGCTTCAGATCGGTCGTCGCCCGGAACGCCGCCCGCGTGCCGCCCCACGGGTCCGCGCCCGTGCCGAGGTAGCTGAGGTCCAGGTCCACCGGCCGTACGACACCGTGCAGCGTCAGCTCGCCGTGCACCGTCCAGCGGTCGGACCCGGCCGGCTCCAGGCCGGTCGAGCGGAACGTGATCTCCGGGAACGTCTCGACGTCCAGGAAGTCGGGCGACTTCAGATGCCCGTCCCGCATGCCGTTGCCCGTGTCGATGGAGGATGCCTTGATGACCGCCTCCACCCGCGACTTCTCCACGTCCTGGGCGATGTCGATCCGGCCGCCGAACTCCGTGAACCGGCCGTGCACGCTCGAAATGCCGAGGTGCTGCGCGACCGCGCCCACCGAGGAGTGCGCCGGGTCGATCGTCCACGGTCCGGGCGGCGGCAGTTCGGCGCCGCCCTGCCGGGCGAGGACCACCGTGCCGACGTCGGCACGGCCGCTCGCCGTCACCATCGCGGTGGACGCCGTCGGCGCGTAACCGACCGCCGTCACGATCACCACGTACGGGCCCGGGGTCAGGGTCACCGCGTCGTGCACGGCCCCCTCGTCGTCGGCCTCGGCCCGCAGCACCTGCGCACCCGTCATGTCGGTCACCGTCACGACGGCGTGCGGCAGAGCCCATCCGTCCCTGGTACGGATCCGCGCGCTCAGTCCCATGCTTCTCCCTTGCGCCGGAAAACCGGCGCCGCTCTCGCGGGCGTGTTCGCCCGCCGCTGGGGTCCTCGATCGATGGCCGAGGCCCCTTGGTCGATGGTCCGTAAACGGACCGGACCCCGGTCCGGTGGCGGCCGGCCGTCCCCTGCCGTAGTGCCGCCACCGGTTCCGGGGTCCTTTTCCCACTACCGGGCGGGGGCGCTTCTCCGCTCGAAGCGCGCCCCCGCCCGGGGTCGTCACTCGCCGGGGTGGGCGAGCTCGATGTCGTGGCCCTCGGCACCGCCGCCGTTGACCGTCAGGCCGGTGGCCACCGGCGGGTAGCCGGTCGCGATGACCGTGTACTCGCCGCTGTCCAGGTCGGTGAAGGCGTACGCGCCGTCGTGACCGGTCGTCGCCGTGGCGACCACGTTGCCCGCCGCGTCGACGAGCGTGACCCGCGCGTCGTTCAGCGGACCGCCCGCGGCCCGGATCACGCCGGCGACCTGCGCTCCGGAGTGCAGCTCGATCTCGACCCGGGTGACCCCGGTGCCGCCGACCTCGACGGGCAGCGCGAGCGGGCGGTGGCCCGCCGCGGTGACCGCCACGGTCACGGCGCCCGGGACCAGCTCGGCGAAGGTGAACTCGCCCTGCTCACCGGAGAGTCCGGTGGCGAGGACGTCACCGCGGACGTCGGTCACGATGACCATGGCGCCGGGGACCGGCAGCTTGCTGTCCACGGCCTTCACGACACCGCTCAGGCCGCTGGTGCCGCTGAGCAGGATGTCGTACGCGACCGGCTCCTCACCGACGACGACCGTGGAGGCCTGCGGCTGGTAGCCGTCGGCCGAGGCGATCAGGACGTACGAACCCGCGCCGGGGGCGTCGAGGCCGTAGGCGCCGTCACCCTGGGAGACCGCGCGGCCCAGCTGACGTCCGCCGAGCGAGATCAGCGTGACCGCGGCCCGCGGGACCGGGGCGCTCTCGGAGCCGCGGACGAAGCCGCGGACCGGGGTGCCGCCACCGGTGGACGCCGTCGCCGGGACACTGCCCGCCGTCGTGGCGACCGCCTGGAGACGCTGGGTCGCGCCGTCCGAAGAGGGCTCGGAGACCGCGGCCGCCATGGCCGGAACCAGCTCCTGGGCCTCGGGGGCGCCGGCCTCCGCGACCGCGGCGGCGGGCGCCTCGGCCTCGGCGGCCGGAGCAGCCTGGGAGTTCGTCGTACGCAGCGGAATCTCCTTGATGAACAGCGTGGCGATGAGCGCGAGCAGCGCGATCGGAGCGGCGATCAGGAACACGTCCGCGATGCCGTGCCCGTACGAGCTCTCCATGATCGTGCGCAGTGGCGCGGGGAGCTTGTCCAGGTCCGGGATGGCGCCGCCGCCGGTGCCGCCGTGGCCGAGGGCAGCGCCCTTGGGGCCGAGGTCGGCGAGGCCGTCCTTGACGTAGTGCGTGATGCGCGTGGCCATGATCGAACCGAGGGCCGAGACACCCATCGCACCACCGAGGGAGCGGAAGAAGGTGACCGTGGAGCTGGCCGAACCGATGTCCTGCGGGGCGACCTGGTTCTGGGTGCAGAGCACGAGGTTCTGCATCATCATGCCGATGCCGAGACCCATGAGGGCCATGTAGATCGCGACGTGCCAGTAGGCGGTGTCGTAGCGGATCGTGCCGAGCAGGCCGAGACCCGCAGTGATGAGCACGCCGCCGGAGACCAGCCACGCCTTCCACTTGCCGGTCTTGGTGATGATCTGGCCCGCGACGGTCGACGAGATGAACAGGCCGCCGATCATGGGGATCGTCATGACGCCGGACATCGTCGGCGACTTGCCGCGCGCCAGCTGGAAGTACTGCGAGAAGAACACGGTGCCCGTGAACATCGCGACACCCACGAAGAGCGAGGCGATCGAGGCGAGCGTGATGGTGCGGTTGCGGAAGAGCCGCAGCGGGATGATCGGCTCGGCGGCCTTGGTCTCCACGAAGATGAAGATCAGCGCGAGGACGACGGCGCCGCCCACCATCGCGCCGGTCTGCCAGGAGAGCCAGTCGTACTTGTCGTCGGCGAAGGTGACCCACAGGAGCAGGGTGCAGACCGCGGCGGTGATGAAGAAGGCACCGGCCCAGTCGACCTTCACGTTGTCCCGCTTGACCACGGGGAGCTTCAGCGTCTTCTGCAGGACGATGAGCGCGATGATCGCGAACGGCACACCGACGTAGAAGCACCAGCGCCAGCCGAGCCACGAGGTGTCCGTGATGACACCGCCGAGCAGCGGGCCGCCGACGGTGGCGACGGCGAAGGTCGCACCGAGGTAGCCGGAGTAACGGCCCCGCTCACGCGGGGAGATCATCGCGGCCATCACGATCTGCGCGAGGGCGGACAGACCACCGACGCCGATGCCCTGCACCACGCGGCAGGCGATCAGCATGCTGGGGCTCTGCGAGAGCCCGGCCACGACCGAGCCGCCCACGTAGATGATCAGGGCTATCTGGACGAGCGCCTTCTTGCTGAAGATGTCGGCGAGCTTGCCCCACAGGGGCGTCGTCGCGGTCATCGCGAGCAGCGAGGCGGTGACGACCCAGGTGTAGGCGGACTGGCCGCCGCCAAGGTCGCCGACGATCTCGGGAAGGGCGTTGGTGACGATCGTCGACGACAGGATCGCGACGAACATGCCGAGCAGCAGCCCGGACAACGCCTCCATGATCTGCCGGTGTGTCATCGGAGTGCCGCTGCCGGGGGCTGAGCCTCCATGCTTGGCGTGGCTGCCCCGCACACCTGCCGGTGTGGTTGTTGCCATGGGGTTCCTTTACTTACGCGGGTGTACGGGTGGTCTTTTCGGTGGCATCCGGAAGCGCCTGCGCGAGACGCGGCGAGTAACGGCAGTCGCCGAAGCTGTCGCGGAGCCGGCTCATCATCGCGATCAGCTGTCCGACCTCGTCGTCGGACCAGTCGCTCAACCGGTAGGCGAGCAGTTCGGTCGAACGCTCGGAGAGCAGCTCGATCTGCTTCACGCCCTGGTCGGTGAGGCTGAGGATGCGGGAGCGCTTGTCAGCGGGGTCGGGCGACCGGTCGATCCAGCCGCGTTCGGCGACGTGCGCCACGTGGCGGCTGGTCACGGACATGTCTACGGCGAGCAGTTCCGCCAGGCGGCTCATCCGCATCTCGCCGTACTGGGCGAGAAGCATGAGGACCGCGGCCGAACCGGCCGGACAGTCGTGCGGCAGCGACCGCGCGAGGTCTCGTTTGACGGCACCGAATGCACTGAACTGTCGGGCGAGCTGTTCGTACTGACTCTGCTCGGCCACGGCACCTCCTACGTTCGTTGCTTAGGGCAACCATAGAGACAGTTGGTTGCCGCAGGCAAACGAAAAGGGGTGCATAAGAATAAAAACCCGGTAAAGGGGAGGGGTTGCACATGTAAAGTCGCAGCTCAGGATGGGTGTGGCGTCGCCCGCACGTATTCGCTAGGGTCCTTCCCCATGGCACACAACCCCCAGGGCCCGGCCCCCGAAGGCAACTACGACCCCGCGGGGAGCACCCAGATGTTCCGCGCCTTCGTCGACGAACCGGCCTCGCAGTCGCGCCAGCAGGCGGCCCCGGCGAAGTCGGGACCCGGCGCCGGTCTGATCCTCGGCATCGTGCTCGCCGTCGTCATCGTGGCGGGCGTGGCCTGGCTGGCTCTCAAGTAGGTCTTTCAGGTCCTCCGGCTCTCGCCGGAGAGCCGTTCACTTCCATTCGACGGAGACGTCCCGCGTCTCCACGTGCATGCCGATCGGCACCCGCCAGGCGTCGACACACACGGTCCAGGTCTTCTTCTTCCGCTTCCCCGCGTCGATCGGCACGGGGAGGTCCTGGTTGGACTCGACGGTGGCCCAGTCGATGCCGAGGGCGCCGATGATGTGCGTCCCGAACGTCACCGTGCCCGAACGCACCGCGGTACCACCGGTGTTGACCATGTCCAGGGTCACGTCCTCGCACCACCGCTTGTCCGTGGCCTTGCGCTCCGGGTCCCCGGTCTTCAAGGCGGCGGGCCCGCTCGGAGTGCTCGGGGTGCCGGTACCCGGGGCGGACGGCGTCGTCGCCCCGCCGCCGGACCCGCCCGCGCCGGTGGACGGCTGCCCGGACCCGTCGGGCCCCGAGGCTTCTGGTGCTCCCGTGTCAGAGCCCCCCGCGTCCGCCTCTGGGCCGGACCCGGCGTCCGTATCGCCCGAACTCCCGCCGCTACCAGGGGACTTGTCGCCGCCCCCGCCGCTCCCGTCTGCTCCGCCGCTGCCCGGGGTGCCCGAACCCGCGGCGTCCGGCGGATCCGAGGCGGCCCCGTCCAGCGGTACCAGCTCCACGTCACCGGTCGGCGCCACCGTGCGGCCCGGCGTCCCATCGGGCGTGGCCCCGGCCGCGCCGACCGCCACATAGCCGTCCCCGCCACCGGAACTCCCGCACGCCGCAAGGAGACCGCCCAGGCAGACCACGGCCGCCGTCGCACCCGTCAGGGCGCCTCGGCGGCCGCGTATCGATGCTCGTCGCATCGCGCCAGTGTGTCTGACGGTCCGTCAATTCGGAACCCCGTCAACGGCACCGGCGCCGCGCGACGCACGTCAGTCGGCGATCAGGCCTTCCCGGAGCTGCGACAGGGTCCGCGTGAGCAGGCGCGACACATGCATCTGCGAGATGCCGACCTCCTCGCCGATCTGCGACTGCGTCATGTTCGCGAAGAAGCGCAGCATGATGATGCGGCGCTCACGCGGCGGGAGCTTGGCCAGCAGCGGCTTGAGCGACTCGCGGTACTCCACGCCCTCCAGGGCCGTGTCCTCGTAGCCGAGGCGGTCCGCGAGCGAGCCCTCGCCGCCGTCGTCCTCGGGCGCCGGGGAGTCGAGGGAGGAGGCGGTGTAGGCGTTCCCCACCGCGAGTCCGTCGACCACGTCGTCCTCGGAGACGCCGAGCACCGCGGCCAGCTCGGGCACGGTCGGCGAGCGGTCCAGCTTCTGTGCCAGCTCGTCGCTCGCCTTGGTCAGCGCGAGCCGCAGCTCCTGGAGCCGGCGCGGCACGCGCACCGACCAGGACGTGTCACGGAAGAAGCGCTTGATCTCGCCGACGACGGTCGGCATCGCGAACGTCGGGAACTCCACGCCGCGTTCGCAGTCGAAGCGGTCGATCGCCTTGATCAGGCCGATCGTGCCGACCTGGACGATGTCCTCCATCGGTTCGTTACGGCTGCGGAAGCGGGCCGCCGCGTACCGGACCAGCGGGAGGTTCAGCTCGATGAGGGTGTCCCGTACGTAGCCACGCTCGGGGCTGTTCTCGTCGAGTGCGGCGAGCCGCAGGAAGAGGGAGCGGGACAGGGTGCGGGTGTCGATGGCTTCGGAAGCCCCGGATACGGGCGGGCTGTGAAGCACGTCGGGCGCTGACGCGCTCTTGCTGAGCGTGAGCACCTTCGAGCTGCCCTGGACTGCGGACATGCCACCCCCTTGAGGTCGCGGACGGTCGCGGCGGGCGCTCCCGTCTGGAAGGAACGCAGCCTCCACCTGAATACCGGAGGCGGGACTGCGGCAAACGCGGTTCCCGCAGAATGTCACATGTCGGCAACACGCTGTAGTGACATGTCGACATGGATGGGGTGAATCCGTGCAGGAAAAGGGGGGTGTGGCGGGGAACTGACGTATTTCGGCGGGGAAGTGCCGAGAAAGGCACTCCACCCGTTCCGGTTACGCTTCGATCCTGTTTGCGGATCTGAGCCGCGCGAAGCTTCTGGCCAGCAGTCTTGACACATGCATCTGGGAAACGCCCAATTCCGCGCTGATCTGTGACTGCGTCAGATTGCTGTAGTAGCGCAGCAGCAGGATCCGCTGCTCACGTTCGGGCAGCTGAACGAGCAGATGCCGTACGAGATCGCGGTGTTCGACCCCGTCGAGCTCCGGGTCCTCGTAGCCGAGCCGGTCGAGCAGGCCGGGCATCCCGTCGCCCTCCTGGGCCGCCTCCAGCGATGTCGCGTGGTACGAGCGCCCGGCCTCGATGCACGCCAGGACCTCGTCCTCGGCGATGCGCAGGCGCTCGGCGATCTCGGCGGTGGTGGGGGTGCGTCCGAACGCCGTGGTGAGGTCCTCGGTCGCGCCGGTCACCTGGACCCACAACTCGTGGAGCCGGCGCGGCACGTGGACCGTGCGCACGTTGTCACGGAAGTAGCGCTTGATCTCGCCGACGACGGTCGGCATCGCGAACGTCGGGAACTGCACGCCCCGCTCGGGGTCGAAGCGGTCGATCGCGTTGATGAGCCCGATCGTGCCGACCTGGACGACGTCCTCCATCGGCTCGTTGCGGCTGCGGAAGCGGGCCGCCGCGTACCGCACGAGCGGGAGGTTGGCCTCGATGAGGGCGGCGCGCACCCTGGTGTGCTCGGGGGTCCCCGGCAGCAGATCTTTGAGCTGGGCGAAGAGGACCTGGGTCAGCGCACGGGTGTCGGCGCCCCGGCTCTTCGCGGGCGGTGCTTGAGGCGCTGTACTGGCCGGCACGGTCAACGCCACCTCTGTCTCCGTCAGCTCGTCCGTCAACTCATCCGTCAAAAGCGGTCATAGCATCACAAGACATGTGCACTGTGTGCAAGCACCGCATAACTACGTGTTGAAGGGCAAGTTGGGGCATAAGAGGCGGAAAGGCCCTTCACCGTTCCGGTGAAGGGCCGCATTGTCGTTCGATCGGCTCAGAACTCGTAGTCCGCGATCACCCACGTGGCGAACTCGCGCCACTGTGCGACGCCCGCCTGGTGGGCCGGGTGCTCGATGTACCGCTTGAGCGCATCGGTGTCCTCGACCGCCGAGTTGATGGCGAAGTCGTACGCGATGGGGCGGTCCGTGATGTTCCAGTCGCACTCCCAGAACGTCAGCTCCGGGATCTGCTCGCCGAGTGCGCGGAAGGCCTTGACGCCCTCGACGACGCGGGGCTCGTCGCGCTGGACGCCCTCGTTGAGCTTGAAGAGGACCAGATGGCGGATCACGGGCACTCCTTGCAGACGCTTACAGGTAGCTCAGTTTCCGCCGCCGTTGACGACCCAGGTCATGAAGTCGCCGATGCTCTGAGCAGCGGACGAGACGCCTTCGAAGCCTATCTGGACGTAGTCCGCGGCCTTGGCCGGGTCGGTGATGATCACGTAGAGGACGAACACGACGACGACGAAGAGACCTATTTTTTTCGTCTGCACCACGCTCTGGCCTCCCCTTGCCCGTGTCCCGTGTGATCCCTGTGCCGGGCGTGAGTGTATCCCGGACGTCTGTTCAGCTGGTTATCCGGTTTTCGGCGCCAACGGCCCGGTGGGCAGGGCGTTTTGCCCGATCGGTCTGCGTGCGGCTGGACATGGCGGGACATGCAGAACGCCCCTCTTCTCCGGTGAGCCGGGGAAGAGGGGCGTTGTCAGCGGTAGCGGAGGGATTTGAACCCTCGGTGAGTTTCCCCACACTCGCTTTCGAGGCGAGCTCCTTCGGCCGCTCGGACACGCTACCGAGAGAGATCCTAGCCCAAGTTGGGCCGTGGTCCGAAATCCGTATCCGGGAGGCCCGTCACAGGCCCGTCCGGAGGGCTTTCCGGGGCCCCGGCTAGCGGTCCCGGAAGAAGGACGTGAGCTGCTGCGCGCACTCGTCGGCGAGTACGCCCTCGACCACTTCGGGGCGGTGGTTGAGGCGCCGGTCGCGGATGACGTCCCACAGGGATCCGGCCGCCCCGGCCTTCTCGTCGCGCGCCCCGTAGACGACCCGGTCGACCCGGGACTGCACGAGGGCGCCCGCGCACATCGTGCACGGCTCCAGGGTCACGACGAGCGTGCACCCCGTGAGCCGCCACTGCCCGAGCCCGGCGGCCGCCCGCCGGATCGCGAGGACCTCCGCGTGCGCGGTCGGGTCCCCGGTCGCCTCGCGCTCGTTGTGCCCCGAGGCCAGCACGGTCGTGCCGTCCGGGGCGAGTACGACGGCCCCGACGGGCACGTCACCGCCCTCGGCGGCGAGCCGCGCCTCCCGGACGGCGAGGCGCATGGCCTGCCGCCAGGGGTCGCGTACGGGGTCCGGTGCCTGGTCTGTGGTGCTCACGGGCGGAATGTAGCCGACCACGACCGGCACCGGCATCGTCGTGGAGAGGTGGATGAATGGTGGACGGGGCGGGACCTATCGGACCGTTTCGAGGACCTCCGCCGCTCCCAGGACCTCGGCGATCTCGCTGAGGGCGTCGTTGGTGTCGAGGGCGAGCAGCTCCTTCTCGGAGACTCCGAGGTCGGCGAGGATCAGCCGGTCCCCGATCGGGCCCGGGGGCACGGCCTCCGCGTCGGGATCCGCCGCGTCGTCGTCCCCGGCCTCGTCCTCGTCGGGCGGGTCGGGCTCGCCGTCCTCGGTCCCGTCGAGATCCAGGGCGTCCAGCTCGTCCTGGTCGGGATCCTTGCCGAGCAGTTCGTCGGTGAGCAGGATCTCGCCGTACGAACTCCGGGCGGCCGCGGCCGCGTCGGATACGTAGATACGAGGGTCCTCCTCACCGTCCACACGGACGACGCCGAACCAGGCGTCCTCCTGTTCGATGAAGACGAGCACTGTGTCGTCCTCGGCACCGCCGGCCGAGGCCTCACGGGCCAGGTCGGTCAGATCCGACAGGGCCTCCACGTCGTCGAGCTCTGTATCGCTCGCTTCCCACCCGTCTTCGGTGCGCGCGAGCAGTGCGGCGAAGTACACCGTGACTCTCCCACTGGTCTCAGGTGTGCCGGTTGGGGATCCCCCCGGCGGACTGGGGAGGCGGGGAGTGCAGTTCCGAGCCCCGCCCAATCGGAATCGTGGCAGAAACCATCGCTTCAGGAGAGGTCTTCCGCCCGCTGTGTTCGCGCGGCGTCACCAGCGGAACGTGCGCATACGCATCTGCCGGCGCATTCGTGCCGCCCTTGCACGGCGTGGCCGGACCCGGTCGCGCAGCTCGCGCGCCTCGGCGAGTTCCCCCAGGAACTGGGCTCGGCGCCGCCTGCGCTCGTCCTCGACGTCCTCCTGCTCCGGGTCCTGTCCCCGGTCGCGCTGTCCCTGATCCGGCATAGGCACACCACCCCAGTAGGTCCTTTCCGCATTCCCTCCGATGGCGGGTTTGATGCCAGCACGAGGGCGGCCCGGGCCCGGTTACTGTTGAGGACATGCGGATTCACGTCGTCGACCACCCGCTGGTGGCGCACAAACTCACCACGCTGCGCGACAAGCGCACCGACTCCCCGACCTTCCGGCGCCTCGCCGACGAGCTGGTCACTCTGCTCGCGTACGAGGCCACCAGGGATGTGCGCACCGAGCTGGTCGACATCGAGACCCCGGTCTCGGGCACGACCGGCGTGAAGCTCTCCTACCCGCGGCCCCTGGTCGTGCCGATCCTGCGGGCCGGTCTCGGCATGCTCGACGGCATGGTGCGGCTGCTGCCGACCGCCGAGGTGGGCTTCCTCGGCATGGTGCGCGACGAGGAGACGCTCCAGGCGTCGACGTACGCGACGCGCATGCCGGACGACCTGTCCGGTCGCCAGGTCTACGTCCTCGACCCGATGCTGGCCACCGGCGGCACGCTCGTCGCGGCGATCCAGGAGCTGATCAAGCGCGGCGCGGACGACGTGACGGCCGTGGTGCTGCTCGCCGCCCCCGAGGGCGTGGAGATCATGGAGCGCGAGCTCGCCGGCACGCCGGTGACGGTCGTGACGGCCTCGGTCGACGAGCGGCTCAACGAGAACGGGTACATCGTCCCGGGCCTCGGCGACGCGGGCGACCGGATGTACGGGGCGGCCGAGTAGCCGCCCCGTAAGGGATCTCGTTACTTCGGTTCAGTGCAGCAGTGCTTCGGTTCAGCAGTGCTTCTTCGACGTGGCGGGCGTCGGTGAGGGATTGGCCAGCGCGGCCAGGGCCTTGTCGGCGTCCGCCTTCGTCGTGAGCTGCTTGAACGCGGTACCGATGATCAGGTCGACCTCGGCCGGCTTGGCCCGGGTGTCGGTCTTCAGTTCGGCGCCGGCGAGCTGCGTGCCGAGGACCGGCAGCGCCGCGTCGGTGGCGGCCTTGGCGCCGAGCAGCAGCCCGGGGCCCTTGACCTTCTTGTCGTACGCCTTGGTCGCGTTGCCCACGTCGCCGATGGCGAAGCCACGTTTCTTCAGCTCGTCCGCCGTCTGTTTGGCGAGACCGCTGCGGGGCGTGGCGTTGAGGACGTTGACCGTGACCTGGCCGGGCTTCGGCAGGATCTTCGGGCTCGCGGAGGCGCCGGGGGACGCGGAGGTCTTCGTCCGGCAGTCGCCGGTGGCTCCCGCGGCCGAGGCCTTGTCACCGCCGCCGGTGAAGACGTCGATCAGCTGCAGGGTGCCCCAGCCGATCAGGCCGACCGCCACGGCGGAGGCGACGACGGCGAGCACGATCCTGCTGCGCCCGCGGCTCCGGCGCATACGCGGATATTTGTCTCCCGTGATGCGGTACTTGCCGCCCATGCCGGGGGGAGTGAGCATGCTCATGGGCGCAGCGTAGTGTGCCCCGGCGGTGATTCCTACTAAATGATCATTGGCCCGCGCCGGGGACTACCCGAAAGGGTCAACGCGGGCGCCGTGGCCCGCGGCTCAGCCCAGCTCGAGGACGCGGGCGTGCAGCACCTGGCGCTGCTGGAGCGCGGCGCGCACGGCGCGGTGCAGGCCGTCCTCCAGGTACAGGTCGCCCTGCCACTTCACGACGTGCGCGAAGAGGTCGCCGTAGAACGTCGAGTCCTCGGCGAGGAGCGTTTCGAGGTCGAGCTGGCCCTTGGTCGTCACGAGCTGATCGAGGCGGACCGGGCGCGGCGCGACGTCCGCCCACTGCCGGGTGCTTTCCCGGCCGTGGTCGGGGTACGGCCGGCCGTTTCCGATGCGCTTGAAGATCACACGGAAAGCCTACCGGGCCCGGCTCTCCGGGCGCAGCCATGGAGACGGAGTGCGAGGCTGGGAAATGACGTCCTAAACACGGGCAAACCGGGAACACTCAATCCGGGGACAGGGGCCAGAAATGAGTGACAGTGAGCCGATCCCGGCCGGGCCGGCGAATGCGAAGCGTTCGTCAGGGGTAGACACGGGCGCCGGGTTGACGCCCGGAACCACCGCTTCCTCAACCCCGGGCGGGACAGGTGACGCTTCCCCCGGCGGGACCACCGCCCCCGAACCCGCAGCCGTCGCCCCCGAACCCGTCACCACCGCCCCCGCCCTCCCCGCACCCGCCCTGGAGATCGCCGCCGGGTACGCACTGGCCGGGCCCGCCCTCGACCTCGGCGCGCTCGTGTGGGACGGGCAGTGCCTGCCGGACGCGCAGATCCGGATTCCGCTGGGGATGCTCAACCGGCACGGCTTGGTCGCGGGCGCCACCGGCACCGGCAAGACCAAGACGCTCCAGCTCGTCGCCGAGCAGCTGGCCGCGCAGGGCGTCCCCGTCTTCCTCGCCGACATCAAGGGCGACGTCTCCGGCATCTCGGCCCCGGGCGAGCCGGGCCACAGGGTGTTGCAGCGGTCGGCCGAGGTCGGTCAGGAGTGGCGGGCGACCGGATTTCCCTGCGAGTTCTACGCGCTCGGCGGCATCGGCCCCGGCATCCCCCTGCGGGCCACCATCACCGGCTTCGGCCCGGTCCTGCTGTCCAAGTGCCTCCAGCTCAACCAGACGCAGGAGCAGTCGCTCGGCCTGATCTTCCACTACGCGGACCAGAAGGGCCTCGAACTCGTCGACCTCAAGGATCTGCGCGCGGTCGTCACGTTCCTCACCTCCGACGAGGGCAAGCAGGAGCTGAAGACCATCGGCGGGCTCTCCACCGCGACGGCGGGGGTGATCCTGCGCGCCCTGACCGCGTTCGAGCAGCAGGGCATGGGCGACTTCTTCGGTGAGCCCGAGTTCGACAGCAGCGAGCTGCTGCGTACGGCACCGGACGGCCGCGGTCTGGTCTCCGTACTCGAACTGCCCGCCGTGCAGGACAAGCCGCACCTTTTCTCGACGTTCCTGATGTGGCTGCTCGCGGATCTCTTCCAGGACCTGCCCGAGGTCGGCGATGTGGAGAAGCCGAAGCTGGTCTTCTTCTTCGACGAGGCGCATCTGCTGTTCAGCGGCGCGTCCAAGGCCTTCCTGGAGGCGATCACGCAGACCGTGCGGCTGATCCGGTCCAAGGGCGTGGGCGTGTTCTTCGTGACGCAGACGCCGAAGGACGTGCCGTCCGACGTCCTCGCCCAGCTCGGCAACCGCGTCCAGCACGCGCTGCGCGCCTTCACGCCCGACGACCAGAAGGCGCTGAAGTCGACCGTCAAGACGTTCCCCCACTCCGCGTACGACCTGGAGGAGCTGCTGACCTCGCTCGGTACGGGCGAGGCCGTGGTCACCGTGCTGAGCGAGAAGGGCGCGCCGACGCCGGTCGCCGCGACCCGGCTGCGGGCGCCCGAGTCGCTGATGGGGCCCATCGACGCGGCGGCGCTCGACAAGGCCGTGAAGGAGTCGGTCCTGTACGCGCGGTACGCGAACGCCGTCGACCGTGAGTCCGCGTACGAGAAGCTGACGGCCCAGGAGGCCGAGACGCAGGCGCGCAAGGAGGCCGAGGCGCAGGCCGCAGAGGCGGCGAAGGCCGAGAAGGCCGCGGCGCGGGGTTCCGGTGGGCGCGGGAAGGCCAAGCAGGACGAGTCCGTCGTGGAACAGGTGGTGGGCAGCGGGATCTTCAAGTCGCTTGCCCGGTCGGTCGGTACGCAGCTGGGGCGGGAGATCTCGCGGTCGCTGTTCGGGACGCGGCGGAGGTAGCGGAGGCAACGGTCTCAGTGATGGTCCCGGTCCCGCGGGTGCGGGGCCGGGACCGTTGTTGTGCGGGCGGCTCAGGCGCGGTCCCGGGGGTCCGTGTCCTGTGTCTTGTCGTCGGCCACTGCCGTGGGCTTCGGGGTCTCGCGTGCGGGGCGTACGGGGCGTGCCGGGCGTCCGGCGCGTCCGTCACGGACCGCTTCGGCGCGCAGGAGGGCGCGCAGGACCGCGTAAGGGTCGATGGGCATGAGGATGTCGTCCTTGTCGTGCGTGGGGGGTGGGGGTGTGCAGGCTCGGTCCGCCGGGAGGGCGGACCGGACTGTCAGCAGCGAAGGACGACGCAGCGCAGGATGTTCAGGGAGTTGAGGGTGGCGCGGGGCGCACGGGGGCGCGCGGGTGGCGCGGAAGGGTGCGCGGGGCGCACGTGGGTGGCGCGTTCGGCGGGGAGGCGAATGGCGTGCCCCGTCGGCAGGCGCAGGGCGGTGTCGGGGGCGTCCTGGTGGAGCTCGCCGGGTTCGGTGGAGGAGGACGCGGCGTGCGCGGGCGCCGCCTGGGCGCACGGGACCGTGGACGCGAACGCCGTGCCGAGGAGTGCGAGGAGGACGAGCAACGTCCGGGCCCACGCGGGCCGTCGCGCGGTGCGGCGGCCCGCGCCCGCGAGGGAGGCGCGCGTGCTCATGGACGTAAATGTCCCCCGATGGCGCCCCGAAGACGATCAACGCGGACGAGATCCGCCCTCATGGGCTACGGGAGGCGGCGTGTGCTGACGCGCGGCGGGACCTGCTTCGGGTCCTGCTCCGAGACCTGTTTCGGGTCCTGCTTCGGGACCTGGTTCGGGATCTGGTTCGGGTCCTACTTCCCCGTGGCCTTGGCCGCCTTCGCCGCCGCCTTCATCTCCTGCTTGTGCGCCCGCACCTTCGTGAGCGACTCGGGTCCCGTGATGTCGGCGACCGACCGGAAGGACTTCGCCTCGCCGTAGGCGCCCGCGGCCTCGCGCCAGCCCTTGGGGCGCACCCCGAGCTGCTTGCCGAGCAGGGCCAGGAAGATCTGGGCTTTCTGCGTGCCGAAGCCGGGCAGGTCGTTGAGGCGCTTGAGCAGCTCCTTGCCGTCCTTGACGCCTTCCCAGACGGCGCTCGCGTCCCCGTCGTAGTGCTCGACGAGGTACTGGCACAGCTGCTGGATCCGCTTGGCCATCGAGCCGGGGTAGCGGTGCACGGCCGGCTTGGTCGACAGCAGCTCGGCGAAGGCCTCGGGGTCGTACGCGGCGATCTCGTGCGCGTCGAGATCGTCGGCGCCCAGGCGCTGGGCGATCGTGTGCGGGCCCGCGAACGCCCACTCCATCGGTACCTGCTGGTCGAGCAGCATGCCGACGAGCGCGGCCAGCGGGCTGCGGCCGAGGAGCGCGTCGGCGTCCGGCTCCTGAGCGAGGTGCAGAGTGACGTCCATGAGTCGATGATCGCGCGGCCCGGGCCCGGACGCACCCCATTCCGACTTAGGTTAGGCTGGCCTAATCTGTAGGGTGCGTGAAGGTGGGGCGGGGAAAGCGTGGGCGTCGAGGTCTACCGGGACGAGTGGGGCATACCTCACCTCCGTGCCGACAGCGCGCGGGAACTGGCCCACGCCCAGGGGTACAACGCCGCCACCGACCGGGCCTGGCAGATCGAGGTCGAACGGCACCGCTCGCAGGGCACGTCCGCCGCCTTCCTCGGCGCGGAGTCGGCCGGCTGGGACCGGTTCGCCCGGCAGGCCCGTATCGACGACACGGCCCGGCGCTGCTACCGCGCGCTCGACGAGGAGGCGCGTGGCTGGCTCGACGCGTACGTGGCCGGGGTCGACGCCGGACTGCGTGAACTCGGCGGCGCCGCACCCGAGTTCGCCCGCACCGGTCTCGAACCGGGCCGCTGGCGGCCCTGGACCCCCCTCGGTATCTGGCTGTCCACGCACATCCTGTTCACCGGCATGCCCGCCAAGCTCTGGCGCGACGAGGTCGTACGGCGCATCGGTCCCGGAGCCGTCGGTCTCTTCGCCATGGACGGCCCCGGCACCTCCGGCAGCAACGGCTGGCTCGTCACCGGCGAACGCACCGCCACCGGCGGCCCCCTCATCGCCGGCGACCCGCACCGCTACATCGAGGACCCGGGCGTCTACCAGCAGATACGGCTCGCCTGCCCGGAGTACGACGTCGTGGGCCTCGCCGTCCCAGGCGTGCCCGGCATCGGCCACTTCGGCCACACCGGCACCGTCGCCTGGGCGATCACCAACGCGATGGCGGACTACCAGGACCTGTACCGCGAGCGGCTGCGGCGGCTCCCGGACGGCGGTGTCGAGGCGCTCGGGCCCGACGGGTGGCGGCCCGCGTTCCGCAGTGTGGAGACCTTCGAGGTGGCGGGCGCGGGGCCGCAGGAGGTCGAGGTCGTCGAGACCGAACGCGGGACGGTCGTCATCGGCGGACCCGATGAGGGCGAGGGCATCGCACTGCGCCAACCACCGCGCGTACGCGAGGACTTGGGGTTCGCGGCACTGCCCGCCCTGCTCCGCGCCCGCACCGTCGCCGACGTGGACCGGGCCTTCGACCGCTGGGCCGAGCCCGTCGACGTCGTCCAGGCCGCCGACACCGACGGCGGTCTCCTGCACCGCGTCGCGGGCGCCGTGCCCGAGCGCGACCCCGAGAACCTGCTCCGCGTCGTCCCCGCCGACGAGCCCCGGCACGCCTGGCGCGGCCTGCGCGAACTGCCCCGCGAGCCGGTCGGCACCGTCGCCGTCATGGCGAACCAGCGGGGCCTCGCCGCGCCCCTCGGCATCGAGTTCGCGCCGCCGCACCGCGCCGACCGCATACGGGAGTTGCTCGACGCGCGGGAGAAGTGGACGGCGCCCGGCATGGCCGCCGTCCACACCGACACCCGCCTCGCCTCCGCCCGCCCCCTGCTCGACCTCGTGGCCCGCCTCGACGCCCTCGGCCCCGAAGCCGGGGCGCTCAGGAAGCGGCTGCTCGCCTGGGACCGGCACATGGACGCGGACAGCGCGGACGCCGCCGCGTACGCGCGGGTGCGCGCGGCGGTCGTACGGAAGCTGGCCGCGCACCCGGCGTTCGCACCGCTCGCAGGGATGGGGGAGGCGTACCCGGAGATCTTCCGGCCGTGGCTGGCCCTCGCGCCGCGCATCGCGTACGCGCTGGAGGCTCTGTTGACGACCCGTCAATTCCCGGACGTGGACCGGGCGGAGGTTGTCCGTGAGGCGGTCGAGGAAGTGGCCGAAGTCGCGGCGGCCGGGGAGACCTGGGGCGAGCGGCACCGGCTCGCCGCCTGGCGGGCACTCCCTGGCGAGGACGAGGACGAGGACGAGGTCAGGCCGGGCCTGTCCGGCGACCACGACTGCGTCCTGTCCACGTCGAGCGTCCCCGGCGTCACCGACCTCAGCGCCCGCGGCCCGGCCGCCCGCTACGTGTGGGACGTCGACGACCGCGCGAACAGCCTGTGGGTGGTCCCGCTCGGCGCGTCCGGGGTCCCCGGCTCCCCGCACCGCCGCGACCAGCTCCCCATGTGGCTGCGCGGCGAACTGGTCCCCGTAGTCACGGACTGGACCCGCCTCACCAAGGAACACCGGCACCACCCTCATCAGAAGGAGCCCCGCGTGTACGAGCAGACCGTCGAAGGGTTCGGCACCGTCCGGGTCGGCCCGGTCGACCCCGCCGCCGACCTCGACGTGATCCACAGTTGGGTGCGTGAGGAGCGCGCCCGGTTCTGGGGCATGCAGGGCGCGAGCCGCGAGCAGGTGCGGGAGGCGTACGAGCACCTCGACTCGCTCACCACGCACCACGCCCACCTCGTCCGCCTCGACGGCGAGCCTGTCGCGCTCTTCCAGACGTACGAGCCCGAGGCCGACCGGGTCAGCGAGTGTTACGAGGTCGAGGACGGCGACATCGGCGCGCACTTCCTGATCGCCCCGGCCGCGGAGGGAGCTGTGCACGGCTTCACCGGAGCGCTCATGAGCGTCCTCATCACGTATGCGCTCGAAGGGCACGGCAAGCGGCGGATCGTGGTCGAGCCCGACGCGCGCAACGCGAAGGCGGTCGCGCTCCTGGAGCGCGCGGGCTTCGAACTCGGCCCCGAGATCGTGCTCCCGGAGATCGACCTGCCGGAGGTGTTCCTCCCGGAGAAGCGGGCCCGGATCGCCTTCCTCAAGCGCTGATCAAGCGCTGATCAATCCCTTGCTGACGGCCCGCGGGCTCAGCCTCGTACGAGCATGATCACCGAGGCGGAGACGCCGACCACGACGATCACCGCACGAAGGACCGCCGGGGGCAGCCTGCGGCCGAACTTCGCGCCGGTCAGGCCGCCCAGCGTGGAGCCGACGGCGATCACCGCGGCCGCCACCCAGTCGACGTCGGCGACGGCGATGAAGACGACCGCGGCGACCCCGTTCACGATCGAGGCCAGGACGTTCTTCGCCGCGTTGAGGCGCTGGAGGTCGTCGTGGATGAAGCTGCCGAACATACCCATGAGCAGCACGCCCTGCGCGGCGCCGAAGTAGCCGCCGTAGACGCCTGTCCCGAGCACCCCGAACCACATCGGGACGCCGCCGTCGGCGCGCGTCGCCGTGGTCTGGCGCTGCTTCGACCAGCGGCTGAGCCTGGGTTGGAGCACGACGAGGACGCAGGCGGCCAGGATGAGCACGGGCACCACCGCCGTGAACGCGTCGGCGGGCAGCTTCAGCAGGAGCAGCGCTCCCGTGAGCCCGCCGATCAGCGAGGCCGTACCGAACCGGATCAGCCGCTTCTTCTGCCCCTTCAGCTCGCGCCGGTAGCCGTAGGCGGCGCTGAGCACGCCGGGTACGAGGCCGATGTTGTTCGACACGTTGGCGAGCACCGGCGGATAGCCGAACGCGAGGAGCGTAGGGAAGGTGATGAGCGTTCCGGAGCCGACCACCGCGTTGATCGCGCCGGCGGCGACACCGGCCGCTCCGACGGCCACTGCTTCAAGTGCATCCACGTCCGAGATCGTTTCGGAGCCCGACATGCAAGTCAATCCTCGCCATTCCTTGGAGAGTTCCAAGGTCTGGCTTGGGTGTGACCGAATGGCTACGTTGGCGCCGTGACCCTCGACGATCTCCGTGTATACGTCGCCGTGTGCGAGGCGGGCAGCCTCAGCGCCGTCGCCCGCGACCTCTCCTGTACGCAGTCGGCGGTGAGCCAGCACATCAGGCGCCTCGAACGGGAGGTGGGTGTCAGCCTCCTCGAACGGCACGCGCGCGGTGTCCTGCCGACCCCCGCCGGGCGCATCCTGCGGACCGCGGCCGCCGAGGGCATCGGCGGTATCGACGTCGCCGTGCGCCGCCTGCGCGACCTGGCCCGCGGCGAGAGCGGCGCGGTGCGCGTCACCACGGGCGCGACGACCGTGCGCCACTTCATGTCCGAGGCCATCGTCGGCTTCCGGCGCCGCCACCCCCGGGCGAGCCTGGAATTCCAGACGGTCAGCTCCAGCCACAGCGCCTACGAGGCGCTCGCCGCGCACGACCTCGACCTCGCGTGGGTCACCATCGGCGCGCCGGAACGCGGCGTCGAGCAGCGCCCCGTCGTCGAACTTCCGTGGGTCCTCGCGGTGCGCCCCGACGATCCGCTGGCCGGCCGGGCCCGTATCGACCCCGGCGACCTGGCCGCCGCCCACCTCATCAGGCCGCCCGAACAGTCCACGTCGCGCGCCCACCTCGACCGGCACTTCACCGGGCTCGGGATCGTCAGGCCGGCCGGGCCGGACGCGGGCGTCGCCGACTGGGCCACCGCCGTGCACCTCGCCGAACTGGGCCTCGGCCACGCGCTCGTCCCCGAACTGCCCGGCTGGCGCGGCCGGGACCGCGCCGGCGGCCCGGTCCTCGTCCCCGTACCGGACCTGCCGCCGCTCGCGGTCGGCTGGGCGGTCCGGCGCTGGTCCACGCTGACCCCGCTGGCGAGGGCCTTCGCGGACCTGGTGGCGGAGCACTGCGGGAGGTAGGGGCGCGGGGAGGCGAGGGCGCGGGAGGCAGGAGGGAGGGTCTTCACGCGGTTGCGGTGGTGGGGGGTGTGGCGGGGGTCCGGGCCGGGGTGACGTCTCGTGCCTGTGGCGGGGGCCGGGTACCCGGGAGACGCTGGAAGCATGACCACGACGTACGACCTGAACGCTCTCGCCGACAAGCACCTCGCCGCGGCCCGGACCTCCCCCCACGGCCGCAGCGCGCATCTCCTGCTCCGCGAGGAGATGCTCCGGCAGAGCGTGATCGCCCTGGCGGCGGGAGAGGTCATGGAGGAGCACAACGCGCCGCCCGCCGCGACGCTCCAGGTGCTGCGCGGCGAGGTCGTGCTGACGGCGGTCTCGGGCGACATGACGCTCACGGAGGGCCGGCTCCACGCGCTTCCGCACGAGCGGCACGGGCTCCGAGCGGTCACGGACGCGGCCGTGCTGCTCACGGCGGTCAACGACTGAGCGGCGCCCGTCGCGCGCGGACCTTTCGGCCGGCGCCGAACCGTTGCACGCCTAGCGTGCGGTGCATGACACACGGACAGTACGGCTGCTGCCACCGACCGGACCGGTACGGCTGCCACCGGCTGTACCAGTACGGCTGCTGCCACCGACCGGACCGGCACGGTTGCAACCGGCTGGACCAGTACGGCTGCTGCCACCGGCTGGACCAGTACAAGGACGTGCGGCAGGCCCTGGCGGCCCCCGGCCTGGCGGCCCCAGGCCTTGCGGCCCTGGCGGCCGGCCCCCTCGAAGGGACCTCCCGATGAACCAGCCCGGCCGCGCAGCCTTCAAAGCCCTGCACCACGACCCCGACGGCCCCCTCCTCCTGCCCAACGCCTGGGACCACGCCAGTGCCGCCGCCCTCGCCGGGCAGGGCTTCACCGCGATCGGTACGACGAGCCTCGGCGTGGCCGCCGCGGCCGGGCTGCCCGACGGCGCCGCGGCCACCCGCGAGGAGACCCTGCGCCTGGCCCGCGGCCTGGGCGGGGGAGCGTTCCTGCTGTCCGTGGACGCGGAGGGCGGGTTCAGCGACGACCCGGCCGAGGTCGCCGGCCTCGCCCGTGAACTGGCGCGGGCGGGCGCCGTGGGGATCAACCTGGAGGACGGCAGGGCCGACGGCACCCTCACCCCGGTCCCCGTCCACGCGGCGAAGATCGCCGCGGTCAAGGCCGCCGTACCGGACCTGTTCGTCAACGCCCGCACGGACACGTACTGGCTCCCGAACCAGCGGACCGCGCCGGAGCCGGAGACCCGGCGCCGGCTCGACGCCTACCGGCAGGCGGGCGCCGACGGCGTCTTCGTACCGGGCCTGACCGACCCGGCCGCGATCCGGGAACTCGTCGCACACCTGAGCCCGTCCGGCATCCCCCTCAACATCCTCTACTCCCCCACGGGCCCCACCGTCCCCGAGCTCGCCGCCCTGGGCGTCCGCCGCGTCAGTCTCGGTTCGCTCCTGTTCCGCGCGGCACTCGGCGCAGCGGTCACGGCGGCGCTCGACGTACGGGCGGGCCGGTACGGCGCAGCCCCCGCGGCGGCGCCGACGTACCGCGAGGTCCAAGAGCTGAGCGGCGGTGGGGAGGCCACGCAAATATGATGAAGCGGGGGATTTCCGTATCCGGAGCCGTCCATGACGCGTCCCAGCCAGCCCGAGAGCGCCGGCGACCTGCTGACCAGGCTCGGCCGCCTTGCCGCACAGGCACGCGCCGGGGCGGAGCTCCAGCACGCCCGGGTCGAACTGGCGGAAGCCCTCCAGCGCGAAATGCTCCCCGTCTCGCTGCCCGCCCTGCCGGGACTGCGGACCGCCGCTTGCTACTCGCCGGCCCGCCACGGCCTGGACATCGGCGGGGACTGGTACGACGGGTTCGCCACCCCCGACGGCGCCCTCGGGTTCTCCATCGGGGACGTACAGGGCCATGACGTGGAGGCCGCCGCCTTCATGGGGCAGATCCGTATCGCCCTGCGCGCGGTGGCCGCCTTCGCCTCGGACCCGGGCGAGGCGCTGGCCCAGGCCAACGACCTGCTCCTGTCGATGCGCCAGAACCTCTTCGCGACGTGCAGCTTCGTCCGCTTCGACCCGACGACCTGGGTACTCGAATCCGCCCGCGCCGGCCACGTCCCCGCCATCTGGGCCACGGCCGACGGCCAGTACGGCGTCTCGGCGGACGAGGGCGGACTGCCGCTGGGCATGCTGCCCGGGTCCGAGTACCCGGTCACCCGGCGCCACCTCTCGGCGGCGGGGGCGTACGTCCTGGTCACGGACGGCGTGGTCGAAGGGCCCTCGTTCCCGATCGAGGAGGGCCTGGAGCGGGTGGCTCAGGTCGTCGCGGCCGGCGCGGGCGCCGACGCCGCCGAACTGGCCGCCGCGGTGATGAAGGTCGCCGACTGCACCGGCCACCAGGACGACTCCGCGGTACTGGTCCTGCGCCACGACGCGCCACCCGTCCTCGCAGGGTGACAGCGGGCCCCCGGCAGCGCGTGTCACGCTCCGCCACCGGACGGGAGTGATTATGTGATCCAGTGGTGCGCACCGAGGAACTCCGACGCCTCTCCGAGGCCCTGCTGAGGGTCCTCGCCGTCGCCGCCGCCTACTACGCGACCGGACGGATCGGCCTGTGGCAGCGGATCAACCTCGAAGGCGCGGCCGTCACACCACTCTGGCTCCCGACGGGCGTCGCCGTCACCTGCCTGCTCTGGATGGGCCTGCGCATCTGGCCGGGCATCGCGCTCGGCGCGTTCTTACTCATCGACTCGATCCACCCCTTCCAACTCCCCGACCTCCCGATCGTCGCCGCGAACACCCTCGCCCCGATGTGCGCCTGCCTGCTCCTGCGCAAGGCGGGCTTCCGCATCGAGCTGGACCGGCTGCGGGACGGCGTCGCCCTGGTCTTCCTGGGCGGACTGCTGCCGATACTGCTCAGCGCCACCGTCGGTGCGGGCGTGCTGGCGCTCAGAGGCAGTCTCGACTGGGGCTCGTTCTGGCCGGTGTGGGCGGCTTGGTGGGCCGGCGACGCGATGGGCGTACTCGTCGGCACCCCGCTGCTGATCGCGCTGAGCAGGGCCAAGCCCCCTTGGAACACCCACCGGTGGCCGGAGGTGGCGGCCCTGCTGGTCACCGCGGCCGTCATCACACCCGTGGCCACGAGAAGCCCGCTCGCCCTGCTCTTCCTCGTCTTCCCGCTGCTCACGTGGGCGGCGCTGCGCTTCCAGCTCGCGGGGGCGGCACCGTGCGTGCTGTTCGTGTCCGTACTGGGGATCGCGGCGGCCACCGAGCGCGCCGGCCCGTTCGCCCACCACACCCTCTTCGAGGTCATGGTCAACCTCCAGGCCCTCAACGGTTCCGCCGCGCTCACCGCACTGCTGCTCGCGGCGATCGTCACCGAACAGCAGAGCATCCGCCAGAAGATCGAACAGGCGGTCAGCGACCTGACGGAAGTGGTGGGACACCTGGCGCCACGGCAGGAGGAATGAGCGACAGGAGGAACGAGAGGCCGGAGTGATGAGCGGCAGGAGGAACGACGTGACGGACGTCCCTGTTCCCTGTCAGCTGTGGCCGGCCGGGCCGGAGGGGTCTGCGGGGACCCGCCGATGGTGCTTGCGGCTCCGTCTGCCGACACCCGGCATGGCATCGCTGAAGGTGTGCGAGGCGATGCGGGCGTCCTGCCGGGCATTGATCCGGTGGATCAGGCGCATGCCCAGGAGGGTCACGAGGACGATGGCCCCGATGAGGATGATCGCCTCCATGGCCGTCACCTCCCGCTTTCCACTGCTTCAACCGTAACCCCGGGTGCCGCGCCCGCGGCAGGTCGCGCCTTCAGTGACGAGCGTGGCCGCGGCCCCCGGGGTTACCTTGAATCTACGACGGCATCGCGCC
Organism: Streptomyces sp. NPDC090032; assembly: GCF_044748025.1. NCBI lineage: Bacteria > Bacillati > Actinomycetota > Actinomycetes > Kitasatosporales > Streptomycetaceae > Streptomyces > Streptomyces sp. NPDC090032. Next base: position 524,322 of record NZ_JBIVFF010000005.1, read on the forward strand.
GGTCATCGCCCGCGCCGACATCGGTACGGTCGCTCGTGGGCGTCGGCCGTACGACCGAGGCGGGCGAACCACCATGGCTGAATCCGACACCCCCCACCAGCCCTCGACGCTTGTGCCGGACGCGTCCTGTCAGGGGGCGAAACCCGCAGCGGACCTGCCGCGCCTGGAGACCACCCAGTCCCGCGAAGGTCTCCTGGACGGCGCGTGGTGGCCCCGTTCCCACGACATCGAGGCCGAACTGCCCGCGCTGGTCACGGAGTTGACCTCCCGCATCGGCCCCATCGCCCGCGTCGGACTCGACTCCGCCGCCTGGGAAGAACTCCCGACCCGCCTGATCATCGACGACCGTGTCGTGCATCTCGACGCCCACGAGATCGGCGACGGCACCGCTCTCGTCACCCGCGGAGACGGGGACTACTTCGTCCTCCTGGTCGTGCCCCCCGAGGCGGAGCCCGAAGCGGCCCGCACGGCGATGGCCCGCGCCGTGTGCGGCGACAACATGACCGAGGCCGCACAACTCCGCGTCGCCGAACCCGAAGAACCCGCACAACTCCGCGTCGCCGAACCCGAAGAACCCTGAGCCGGGGAACGCCGTACGCGCTCCGGTCAGGGGTGGCGGCCCGCGAGGACGCAGAACTCGTTCCCCTCAGGGTCGGCGAGCAGGACCCAGCTCACATCGCCCTGGCCGACGTCGACGTGCCGGGCACCCAGGTCGAGCAGGCGGCGGACCTCTTCGTCCTGGTCCCTGTCGGTCGCGTTGACGTCGATGTGGAGCCTGTTCTTGACGACCTTGCCCTCGGGCACGCGCGCGAAGGTCAACGCGGGAGGCACCGGGCCGGGGCGGTTCTTGCCTTCGGGCACCGCGGGGGAGCCGATGACGACAACTCCGTCCTCTTCGTCCTGCACCTCGTAGCCGAGGACCGCGCACCAGAACCGGGCGAGCCCGTCGGGATCGGCACAGTCGATCGCAAGCTCGGTGAACTTACTGGCCATGTCAGGACCTCCACTGCCGAATACCGAATCACAGAACGCCGACGGGAACGGCGAAGGGACGCCGGGGGGAACGCCGAAGGGCCCCACCGCAAGCGGTGGGGCCCTTCAACGTATTGCCCGGTGAGAGCAATGGCGGAGGATACGAGATTCGAACTCGTGAGGGGTTGCCCCCAACACGCTTTCCAAGCGTGCGCCCTAGGCCACTAGGCGAATCCTCCGCCGCAAACAATACAAGACGTTGGGGGGTGCTCGCGAACATGATCCGGGGCGAACCCAGGGGCGGTGATCGGGCCGGGGACCGGGCTCGTGATTCCGGCCGGGCATCAGCTACTGTGGAGCCCAGCCCCTCACGTGGCGCTATCTGACTGAACTCCCCCAGGGCCGGAAGGCAGCAAGGGTAGGTCGGCTCTGGCGGGTGCGTGGGGGGCGTCTTGCGTTCCGGGCCGGTTCGCCCTCGGCGGCCGTGGTTGTCAGTGGGCGCCTATAACCTCGTATACGTGTCGTCTCTCGCGCTCTACCGCCGCTATCGCCCGGAGTCGTTCGCCGAGGTCATCGGGCAGGAACATGTGACCGACCCGCTGCAGCAGGCGCTGCGGAACAACCGGGTCAATCACGCGTACCTGTTCAGTGGCCCGCGCGGCTGCGGCAAGACGACGAGCGCGCGCATCCTCGCGCGCTGTCTGAACTGCGAGCAGGGACCCACGCCGACGCCGTGCGGCGAGTGCCAGTCCTGCCGTGACCTGGCGAGGAACGGGCCGGGTTCGATCGACGTCATCGAGATCGACGCCGCTTCCCACGGTGGTGTCGACGACGCCCGTGACCTGCGTGAGAAGGCGTTCTTCGGGCCCGCGAGCAGCCGGTACAAGATCTACATCATCGACGAGGCCCACATGGTCACGCCGGCGGGGTTCAACGCACTCCTGAAGGTCGTCGAGGAGCCGCCGGAGCACCTCAAGTTCATTTTCGCCACGACGGAGCCCGAGAAGGTCATCGGGACCATCCGCTCGCGTACGCACCACTACCCCTTCCGGCTCGTGCCGCCCGGGACGCTCAGGGACTACCTCGGAGAGGTCTGCGGCAAGGAGGACATCCCCGTCGAGGAGGGTGTGCTGCCGCTGGTCGTGCGGGCCGGCGCCGGTTCCGTGCGTGACTCCATGTCCGTCATGGACCAGCTGCTCGCCGCCGCGGCCGAGGACGGTGTGACGTATGCCATGGCGACGTCGCTCCTCGGGTACACGGACGCGTCGCTGCTCGACTCCGTCGTGGAGGCCTTCGCCTCGGGAGACGGCGCGGCCGCCTTCGAGGTCGTCGACCGCATCATCGAGGGGGGCAACGACCCGCGCCGGTTCGTCGCCGACCTCCTGGAGCGGCTGCGGGACCTGGTGATCCTGGCCGCCGTCCCGGACGCGGCCGAGAAGGGCCTCATCGACGCTCCCGTGGACGTGGTGGAGCGCATGCAGGCCCAGGCCGGAGTCTTCGGCGGCGCCGAGCTCAGCCGCGCCGCCGACCTGGTCAACGAGGGGCTCACGGAGATGCGGGGCGCCACCTCGCCCCGGCTCCAGCTCGAGCTGATCTGCGCGCGCGTGCTGCTTCCCGCCGCGTACGACGACGCCCGCTCCGTGATGGCCAGGCTCGACCGCCTGGAGCGCGGCGGCCACTTCGTACCCGCGGGGCAGGGCTCCGGCCCCGCCATGGGGTACGTTCCCGCGCCCGACGCCCACCCCGGTGCGGCCGCCGCCGTGCAGGTTCCTCCGGGGGGCGGCCCGGCCGCTGCCCGTTCGGCGGTGCGGGGGTCGGGCCCCGGCGGCGAGAGCGCGCCTGCACCCGCTCCTGCCTCAGCCCCTGCGCCTGCACCCGCTCCCGCAGCGCCTGCTCCCGCCCCGGCCCCTGCTGCTCAGGCCGCCCCCGTGGCTCCGGCCGAACCCGCGCCCGCGGCGCCCCCTGCCGGGGCCGCACCCGGCGCGTGGCCCACAGCCGCCCCGGCCGGTGGAGGCCGACGCCCCGGCGGGTGGCCCACGGCCACGCCCACCGGCGGTGGCGGCAGCGCGGGCACTGCCGGTGGAGCTGGTGGCGGTGCCGGTGGGGGACAGCCCGCCGCGGCGCCCACCCCGCCTCCTGCCCAGCCCCAGCCACAGGCCCCCGTCGCCGCGGCACCCCCGGCCACCGGTGGGCTCGACCCGCGAAGCCTGTGGCCGAACATCCTTGAGGTGGTCAAGAACAAGCGCCGCTTCACCTGGATCCTGCTCAGCCAGAACGCGCAGGTGACCGGCTTCGACGGCACGACCCTCCAGCTCGGTTTCGTGAGCGCCGGAGCGCGGGACAACTTCGCGAGCAGCGGCAGCGAAGAGGTCCTGCGGACGGCGCTGGCCGAGCAGTTCGGCGTCCAGTGGAAGGTCGAGGCGGTCGTCGACCCCTCGGGCGGTGGTGGCGGCCAGGCCCCGCCCCCCGCGCCGGGCGGCGGCTACCCGGGCCAGGGCGGCGGTTACCCGGGTCAGGGCGGCGGCTATCAGGGTCAGGGTGGCAGTTATCCGGGTCAGGGCGGCGGCGCCCCCGCGGCGCCCACCCCGTCCACTCCGCCGGCCCCGCACGCCCAGGCCCCCGCCGCGCCGCGCCCCCCGGAGCGGTCCGCTCCGCAGGCATCCGCCCCCGCACCGGCCCCCGCGCCGAGACCGGCGGCCCCGGAGCCGCCCCCGGTCTCCATCGAGGACGACATCCCGGCCGACGACGACGCCGACCTCGACGAGTCGGGGGTCCTCTCCGGCCACGACCTGATCGTCCGCGAGCTCGGGGCGACGGTGGTCGAGGAGTTCACGAACGAGTAGGCGGCCTCGTGGCGGGGACCGGGCAGCACGGGCACCCAGCACAGCCACTGCCCACAGGCTCAGCCCTCCGTAAAGCCGTCGGACCGGAGCCGCAGCACCCCGTTTCATGGAGAAACGCACGAACGCCCGCCGCCCCCGCGCTCGGCGGCCCGTACAAGAGCACACCGGACCGCCGCCTATGCTGGCTGGCGTGAAGGTCCTCGTCATCGGCAGCGGCGCCCGCGAACACGCCCTGTGCCGCTCAATGTCCCTCGACCCCGACGTCACCGCGCTGCACTGCGCGCCCGGCAACGCAGGAATCGCCGAGGTCGCCGAGCTGCACCCGGTCGACGCCCTCGACGGCGCCGCCGTGGCCCGGCTGGCCGGTGAGCTGGCCGCGGACCTCGTCGTGGTCGGCCCGGAGGCACCCCTTGTCGCAGGGGTCGCCGACGCCGTACGCGCCGCGGGCATCCCCTGCTTCGGCCCCTCCGGGGAAGCCGCACAGCTGGAGGGCTCGAAGGCCTTCGCCAAGGATGTGATGGCGGGGGCCGGCGTGCCGACCGCCCGCTCGTACGTCTGCACCACCCCGGCCGAGGTCGACGAGGCGCTCGACGCCTTCGGCGCCCCCTACGTCGTCAAGGACGACGGGCTCGCGGCCGGCAAGGGCGTCGTCGTGACCGACGACATCGAGGCCGCCCGCGCGCACGCCAACGCCTGCGACCGCGTCGTCATCGAGGAGTTCCTCGACGGCCCCGAGGTCTCGCTCTTCGCGATCACCGACGGTGTGACCGTCGTCCCGCTCCAGCCCGCGCAGGACTTCAAGCGCGCGCTCGACGGCGACGCGGGCCCCAACACCGGTGGCATGGGCGCCTATTCGCCACTGCCGTGGGCCGATCCGAAGCTCGTCGACGAGGTCATGGAGACGGTCCTCCAGCCGACCGTCGACGAACTGCGCCGCCGCGGCACGGCCTTCTCCGGCCTGCTGTACGCGGGGCTCGCGATCACCTCGCGCGGCGTACGGGTCATCGAGTTCAACGCCCGGTTCGGCGACCCGGAGACCCAGGTCGTCCTCGCCCGCCTGAAGACCCCGCTCGCGGGCGTCCTCCTCGCCTCGGCCAACGGCACGCTCGCGGACCTGCCGCCCCTGCGCTGGAGCGACGAGGCGGCCGTGACCGTGGTCCTGGCCTCCCACAACTACCCGGAGACGCCGCGCACCGGCGACCCCATCACCGGGCTCTCCGACGTGGCCGCGCAGGACGCGCCGCACGCGTACGTCCTGCACGCCGGGACGAAGCGGGACGGGGACGCCGTCGTCAGCGCCGGAGGCCGCGTGCTCTCGGTGACCGCGACCGGCTCGGACCTGACGCAGGCCCGCGAGCGCGCGTACGCGGCGGTCTCGCGCATCGGTCTCGACGGCTCGCAGCACCGCACCGACATCGCGGCGAAGGCGGCCGCGGAGGCCTGACCGAAAGCCTCACCTGCGTGAACCTCAGGCCCTTGATCCGGACCGGATCAGGGGCCTGAATGTCATCCACCTCTACCCAAAGCCATTCCATCGAGTGACCGCTCGCCCATCCGGCTGACGATGCCTTGTGCCCCAACTAGGGTGCGGCGAAAGCGTTCCGGCACTTGGCCCACCGGCATTGCGATGTCAGTGACGGATGCCACAGTGGGGGCATGGACAGAGCCATGGGTGCAGGCAACATAGGCAGCAGGGGGTGACATCGGTCGTGTCCGGTATGGGTGCGGAGATGGGCGCGCAGTCCGCGCGCTCCCGGGCTCTCGCGGTGCTGCGTATCCGCGGCAGAGCGCTGGCCGTCGCCCTGCTGCCCGCGGCCTTCGCGGTCGTGCTGGCCGCGGGCGCCGCCACCGGGCACATGGCAGGCGACGGCTGGCGGACGGCGCGGTGGATCGTGACGGTCGTCGCCCTGGTCGTCCTGGCCGCCGCGGCGGGCATCGCCCTCGTGGTGGCCCGGGCCCGCCCGGCCGTCAGCCCGACGGTGCCGATCGCCGAGGAGCGGGCCCCCGATCTCTACCGCCTGGTGCGCGACCTGGCCGACCGGCTCGACGTCCCGGCCCCCTCCGCCATAGCGCTCACCCCGGACTGCGACAGCTGGCTGGAGGACCGTACGCATCCCGCGCACGGACCGCCCAGACCCAAGGACGACGAGGGCCGTATCCCGCGGGACGCCGACGGTTCGGGTATCCGGGCCGGCGGTGCGGGCCGGGGCCGGGTTCCGGCCGCGCCGGTCCTGGTCATCGGCTCCCCCTTCCTGTGGTGGATGCGCGTGGGCGAGCTGCGCGCCGTCCTCGCCCCGGTCGTCGCCGGTACAGGGCCGTCGGCGCACCCGGACATAGCGGCCGCGCGCCGCTTCGTGCGGGGCCTGGACGCGGCGGTCGCCGTCGCGTCGGCGCCCGGTCGCGGTCCGCTGGGGCGGGTGGTGCTCGGCGGCGTCGGCTGGGTCGCGCGCCTGCTGCTGCGCAGCTGCCGGGAGTACGCGGGCGAGATGGAGCGCGGGGTCGCGGCGGCCGCCGCCGAGCGTGCACAGACTGTGGACTACGGCGTGCGGATCGTCGCCCAGGAGCAGGTCGGCCTGGCCTACGCGGGCTGGGACCGGCTCCTCACCCGGGTCGCGCTGCCCGCCTGGCGCATGGGGCGCTGGCCCTCCCGCCTGGACGTGGGCGTCGTGGCCGCTCTCACCGAGCTGTCCCGGCGCGACCGCCTCGCCGAGGGGTTCGCCTCCCGGCTCGGGGAGCGGCCCGCCTGCGATCTGCTGGAGGAGCCGGGCCTGGTGGACGAGGCGGCGTCGCTGCTCGCGGCCCGGCTGTTCCACGGAGGCCCCGCCGAGCCGGGCCCCGACTGGGCGCCGGTCGACTGGCAGGAGTATCCGGACGAGGTCGTGGACCGCAAGTGGCGCATGGACGCGGCGCGTCTCCACCGCGTCCTCGACGCACTCGGCGTACGCGGCTGTGCTGATCCGGCGTCCCCCGACCCGGACGGCCCGACACTCGCCCGGGTGATGGACCACCTCGCGACGGCGACGCGCGCCGGGGACTCCGTAGAGGCCGGGGACTCCGTGGAGCCGGTGGCACTGGCGGACCCCGCCGGCGCCGACTCCGGCTCCCCCACCCCCGAAGCTCGCGAGGACGCCCCCGAAGCCCACGACGACGACCTCGACGACGCGGAGGACCCCGAGGACCCCGACGACCGTGAGGACACCCCCACCGCGCTGCTCGCCGCCGGCCTGAGTGCCGAGTCGGCCCGAGAGGAGAGCGAGCGCCCCGCCCCGCCCGTGCCCGCCGCCGGACAAGGGCCCGACGAGGCGCTGTGGGACGAGAGCGTGCTCCCGCTCTTCCCGCTCCAACCGCCGCGTACAGGACGGGAGTTGGTGGCCGATCACGTCACGGCGATGGTGTGCTGCGCCGCCGTGGACACGGCCGGAGCCACCCCTGGTCTCGACTGGCTGGACGGCCCCTCGCTCCTGGTCGACGGGGAGCGCGCCAAGGACCTGACCCCGCGTGTGCTGAGCCTCGTGGAGGAGGGAGACCCGGAGCCTCTGCGCGCCTGGCTCGCCCGCCTCGGCATCCGCCCCGAGAAGCCGGTCCGCCTGGTGTAGGGCGCGACGGAAGACGCGGCACACCCCCACCCTGCGCCCCTCACGCGGCACGCATCCGCACCGCTCAAACCCTCAACCCCCGGAGGCTCGGGTTCCGTTCACGTCAATTCGCGACGAACGGTGACGGAGTGCGTGCGTAATGTGATGTGCTGGGGCCCGTCGCTGACAGACGGCGTACGAGGGCTCGGGGGAGCGAGGGAGGGGAGCGGGCATGGGGCCGGAACGGGAGGGGCAGAAGGCCGGACGGCCGGACCACGCGCGCTCACCCCGCACCATCCGACGCTGGGAGTCCGGAGCGCTGGCCCACGCCGTGAGCGATCCTTTCGGCCAGGGCCCGCTGCCATGGCTGCGCGGCAGCGAGCACTACTTCGACGACACGGGACACGTGGTCCCCTGGTACGTCGACCACGTCCCTCAGCCCGGCGCGAGCGACATCGCGACCAGCATCCCGAATCCCCGCACCGGCGGCCCCCGCGTGGCCGACGACGTGCACCGCCAGATCAAGGGCTTCACGTCGACCGGAGCGGCCGCGCCCGGCGAGGCGATCGACTTCCACATCACGGTGGACCCGCCCCAGCAGTTCAGCGTCGACATCTACCGGATCGGCCACTACGGCGGAGACGGCGCCAGCAAGATCATCACCAGTCCGCGGCTCTCCGGCATCGTCCAGCCGCCCCCGCTCACCGCGGACCGCACGGTCTCCTGTCACCACTGGTGGCTGTCCTGGCGCCTGCAGATCCCGTCGTACTGGAACGTGGGGGCGTACGTGGCCGTCCTCACCACCGTCGACGGCTACCGCTCTCACGTCCCCTTCACGGTCCGCGACAGCCGCCCCGCCGACCTCCTCCTGCTCCTGCCGGACGTGACCTGGCAGGCGTACAACCTCTACCCGGAGGACGGGCACACGGGGGCGAGTCTCTACCACGCGTGGGACGAGGAGGGCCGGCTGCTCGGCGAGGGTGACGCGGCGACGACGGTCTCCTTCGACCGCCCGTACGCGGGCGCGGGCCTCCCCCTGCACGTGGGCCACGCCTACGACTTCATCCGCTGGGCCGAGCGGTACGGCTACGACCTCGCGTACGCGGACGCCCGCGACCTGCACGCGGGCCGCGTCGACCCGACCCGCTACCGGGGCCTCGTCTTCCCCGGGCACGACGAGTACTGGTCGACGCCGATGCGCCGCACCACGGAAGTGGCCCGCGAGCACGGCACCTCCCTCGTCTTCCTCTCCGCCAACACCATGTACTGGCAGGTGGAGCTGGGCCCGTCCCCGTCCGGCGTGCCGGACCGGCTGCTCACCTGCCACAAGCGCAGAGCGCCCGGGAAGTCGGCCCTGTGGCGCGAGATCGACCGTCCCGAGCAGCAGCTCATGGGCATCCAGTACGCGGGCCGGGTCCCGGAGCCGCACCCCCTCGTCGTGCGCAATGCCGACCACTGGCTGTGGGAGGCCACCGGGGCGCACGAGGGCGACGAGATCGACGGCCTGGTCGCGGGCGAGGCCGACCGCTACTTCCCGCGCACCGCGCTGCCCGAGCACGAGGACCGCATCCTGCTCGCCCACTCGCCCTACCGCGACAGCGAGCGGGCGCCGCGTCACCAGGAGACGTCCCTGTACCGGGCGCCGTCCGGATCGCTGGTCTTCGCGTCCGGCACGTTCGCCTGGTCCCCGGCCCTCGACCGCCCCGGCCATGTCGACCCGCGGATCCAGCGCGCGACGGCCAACCTCCTCGACCGGATCTGCAAACGCGACTGACCAGCCGCGCCCCGACCCGGCCCCGCCGCTGCCGCCCACCGGACCCGTGGCCAAAACTCATCCCCGTATGAGCGAGAATCAGGTGCACTCGTACATATCCACGGGGAGGAACCGTGTCCGGATTCGTCGAAAAGCCCGAACCCCAGCAGGTGCCGGGCCTGGTACACCTCCACACCGGCAAGGTGCGGGACCTGTACCGGAACGAGGCGGGCGACCTCGTGATGGTCGCCTCCGACCGTATGTCCGCCTATGACTGGGTGCTGCCCACCCCCATCCCTGACAAGGGCCGTGTGCTCACGCAGCTGTCGCTGTGGTGGTTCGACCAGCTCGCCGACCTGGTCCCCAACCACGTCCTGTCGACCGAGCTGCCGCCCGGCGCCCCGGCCGACTGGCAGGGCCGCACCCTCATCTGCAAGTCGCTGCGCATGGTCCCCGTCGAGTGCGTGGCCCGCGGCTATCTGACGGGCTCCGGCCTCGTCGAGTACAACGCCTCGCGCACGGTCTGCGGCCTCGCCCTGCCCGAGGGCCTGACCGACGGCTCCGAGCTGCCCGCCCCGATCTTCACGCCCGCCACGAAGGCCGAGGTCGGCGAGCACGACGAGAACGTGAGCTACGAGGAGGCGGCCCGCCAGGTCGGCGCGGAGACCGCCGCCGAGCTGCGCCGGATGACGCTCGCCGTCTACGGCCGGGCCCGGGACATCGCGCGGGAGCGCGGCGTGATCCTCGCGGACACCAAGTTCGAGTTCGGCTTCGACGGCGAGGCGCTGATCCTCGGCGACGAGGTCCTCACCCCGGACTCGTCCCGCTTCTGGCCCGCCGCCGAGTGGGAGCCGGGCCACGCCCAGCCGTCGTTCGACAAGCAGTACGTGCGGAACTGGCTGACAGGCCCCGAGTCGGGCTGGGACCGCAAGAGCGAGCAGCCGCCGCCCGCGCTGCCGCAGCAGGTCGTGGACGCGACGCGCGCCAAGTACATCGAGGCGTACGAGCGCCTGACCGGCGTCAGCTGGTAGCGACGGCGCGCCGGATGCGCGAAAGCCCCCGGCACCTGAGGTGCCGGGGGCTTTCTGTGGAGCGAACGACGAGGTTCGAACTCGCGACCTCAACCTTGGCAAGGTTGCGCTCTACCAACTGAGCTACGTTCGCACTGCGCCGTGGCGCGAGAGCAACTATACCCAACCCCGCTCCCGTGCGAGCCGCACCGCCGAGTGCCGGTTCTCGGCCCCGAGCTTCGAGACGGCGGAAGACAGATAGTTCCGTACGGTCCCCTGCGAGAGCGCGGCGCGCTCCGCGATCTCCGCCACGGGCGCCCCGTCGGCGGCGAATTCGAGCACCTCGGCCTCGCGCGCGGTCAGCGGGGAGTCGCCCGCGGCGATCGCGTCCGCCGCCAACTCCGGGTCCACATAACGGTTTCCCGCGTGCACGGTCCTGATGATCTCGGCGAGCCGCTGGGCGCTCACGGTCTTCGGCACGAAGGCGCGCACCCCGGCGGACAGGGCCCGCTTCAGATGCCCGGGGCGCCCGTGACCGGTCACGATCATGACCCGGCACGCGGGCAGTTCACCGCGCAGAGCTGTGGCGACCTTCACACCGTCGGCGCCCGGCATCTCCAGATCGAGCACGGCCACGTCGGGCCGGTGCGCCCGGGCCATGGCGAGCGCCTCGGGCCCGGTGGCGGCCTCGGCGACGACGACCAGATCGTCCTCGAGCCCGAGCAGCGCGGCGAGCGCCCCGCGGATGAGGTGCTCGTCGTCGGCGAGCAGCACGCGCACGGTCACCCGGCGCTCCTTTCGTACGCGGCGTCGCGCCGCTGTTCCACGGTGGGCCCGGCGAGCGGCACCTCGGCCACCACCCGGAACATCCCGTCCACGTCCGGTACCGCACCGGCCTCAAGCGTCCCGTCGACCTCGGCAAGGCGCTCCCGCAGCCCCGCGAGCCCCGACCCGCCGCTCAGGGCCCCAGGCGTTCCGGCCCCGTCGTTCTCCACGCTCAGGACCACCGCGTCCGGACCCACCCGTACGCCGATGTCGCAGCGCCGGGCGTCCCCGTGCCGCAGCACGTTCGTCGTGGCCTCACGGACGACCCAGCCGAGGGCGGACTGTATGGGGCCGGGCAGCTCGGCGGCCGGACCCGTCACCTCGCAGGAGATCCCCGCGGCGGTCAACACGCCCTGAGCGCCCGCCAGTTCGGCCGACAGGTCGGCTTCGCGATAGCCGCGTACGACCTCCCGTACTTCCTTCTGTGACTCCTGGGCGATGCGCTGCACCTCGGTCATCTGGTCCACGGCCTCGGGCCGCCCGCGCAGGGTGAGCTGGACCGCGAGCTCGCTCTTCAGCGCGATCACGGCGAGATTGCGGCCCATCACGTCATGGAGATCGCGTCCGAACCGCAGCCGCTCCTCCGCGACGGCGAGCCGCGCCCTGGTCTCGCGGGCCCCGTCGAGTTCGTGGACGGCGTTCAGCAGCCAGACGGAGAATCCGGCGGTCAGCGCGAAGATCGCGGTGGTGAACAGCACGGTGGCCGCCGTGATGAGGGCGGCGGGCGCGGGCAGCCCGGACGGCACGGACGCCGCCCCGGCACCGAGGGACGCGCCGAGCGCCGCGCCGATCACCCGCCTGCGGGTGCGCAGCCCGGGCGTGGCACAGCCCGCGCCGACCATGAGGATGCCGACGAAGAGGACGAGCGCCGTGCGGGTGCCGGCCTCCTCGTCCGCGGGCACCCGCATCATCACGCCGAGCGTCCCGACGGCGATCACGGCGGTGACGACGCCGTACGCGATGACGAGGCGGACCGGCTGCTCGCGCCGGCCGCGCGTCCAGTCGAGCGCCCTGGACGTGGTCACCGCGCCGAAGAGGGCATGCGCACAGAGCGCGAGGAACAGGGACCAGGCGAGCACGGCCGGCACCTCACCGAAGGCGAGCGGCCCGAGCCAGCAGATCTCGACGAGCCCGAAGGAGTGCAGAGACCACCGTGTGTACGTCTCCACCTTCGCCGGGGTGCTCTTCCCCCGCCACCACGCGCCAGGCCGTCTCATGTCCCCGCTCCGTCGGATCAACGCCGTGGTTCCCAGCGGAACCACCGTCGTACAGCAAACACGGCGAGGACGGTCCAGGCCACAGCGGTGGCGACGGCGCCCAGGGCGTCGTACGCGGAGAGGTCCCCGGTCCAGCCGCCCCGTACGAGGGTGATCACCGGTGTGAGGGGCAGCAGTTCGCACATCGACGCGAGACGGTCCGGCATGACTTCGAGCGGTACGACGGTGCCGGAGCCGAGCAGTGAGAGGAGCAGCAGCGGCATGGCCGCGACCTGCGCGCTCTCGACGCTCTTGCTGAAACTCGCGGTGACGGCGGCGAGCGCGGGCCACATCACCAGCCCCAGCAGCAGCCCCAGCACGGCGTAGTACGGCGCCTGCGGAGCTCCCACGTCGAGGAACGCCGTGCAGGCGGCGACGAGGACGAGGCTCTGCGCGAGGCCGATGGCGACGGAGGGCACCGCGGCGCCCGCGAGGATCTCCCCGTCCCGCAGCTCACCGGTACGCAGCCGCTTGAGGACGAGTTCCTCGCGCCGCGCCGCGTACACGCCGACCAGCGCGCTGTAGACGGCGAAGAGGAGGGAGAAGCCGATCGCGGACGGCAGCAGCACCGAGCCGACGGTGAGCCCCGCACCCTTCAGGTCCATGCTGTCGACCGACGAGCCCACGCTGAACGGCAGCACCAGCGGCACGAACACCGCGGTGAAGAGCGTGCCCTTGCTGCGCCCGATCAGCGTCAGCTCCGCGCGGGCGAGCGCCCGCATCCGCCCTGCGGCCGTCGTGCCGCCCGTGACCGCGGGCATCGCCTTGTCCGTCACGACCGCGCTCATCGCGCCGCCACCTCGTCCCTGTTCTCCGTGCCGGCCATGGTTTCCGTACGCGCGTCCTGCGCGATCCGCAGGAACGCCTCTTCGAGGGAAGCGCTGCGCACATCGAGCCCCCGCAGCTCGACCCGGGCGTCCCTGGCCCACAACAGGAGCCCGGTGGCGGCCCGTTGGAGCTCGCCGGTCCGCAGCCGGATGGTGCGGCCGTCCGTCTCGTGGCCGCTGACGCCGAGCTCGGCGAGCGGCGGGAGGTCGCCGGGGAAGTAGCCGTCGGGAAGTTCGAAGGAGATGTGCGAGGGCTGGGCGGCGACGACCTCGTCGACGCGGCCCTCGGCGGCGATCCGCCCCTCGTGCAGGATGGCGAGCCGGTCGGCGAGCTCCTCGGCCTCTTCGAGGTAGTGGGTGGTCAGCAGCACGGTGGTGCCCTCGGCGCGCAGCTCGCGCACCAGGTTCCAGGTGGCGCGCCGCCCCTCGGCGTCGAGGCCGGTGGTGGGCTCGTCGAGGAAGAGGACCTCGGGCCGGCCGAGCAGCGCGAGCGCCAGGTCCAGGCGCCGTTTCTCGCCGCCGGACAGCTGCTTCACGCGGACCCGGGACCGCCGTTCGAGCCCGACGAGCTCAAGGGCCTCACCGGCGGGCCGGGCATCGCTCGTGCATCCGCCCCACATCCGGACGGCCTCGGCGACGGTCAGCTCGGACGGAAAGCCGCCTTCCTGGAGCATGACCCCGACGCGCGGCCTGACCAGGTCGCGTTCCGTGTACGGGTCGTGCCCGAGGACCCGTACACGGCCGCCGGCCGGGGCGGCGAGTCCTTCTAGGAGTTCGACGGTGGAGGTCTTGCCCGCGCCGTTGGTGCCGAGGAGGGCGAAGAGTTCTCCTCGGGCGACGGAGAAGGTCACTCCGCGCACCGCCTCGTACGAGCCCCCGTACACGCGTCGCAGATCGGTGACGTCGATCACGCGCTCGTTCGTTTCCATGCTCCGAGCCTTTCCTGGCGCCGAGGCGAGGAGCAGTGCGCGCTGTCACCGAACCGCATGACAAATGTCAGAGCGGGTCGCGGACATGCAGAAGGCCCCGGTCCGATGGACCGGGGCCTTCAACTGGAGCGAACGACGAGGTTCGAACTCGCGACCTCAACCTTGGCAAGGTTGCGCTCTACCAACTGAGCTACGTTCGCACTGCCTCCGATCGACTCTCATCGATCGGCGCGAGCACCAGCCTACCGCACTCCGAAGAGTGGTTGGTACGCGATGCAGAGCGGGTGACAGGAATTGCACACTGCGCCTTCCCCCTGGAAGGGGGATGTTCTACTACTGAACTACACCCGCAAGACTCCGTGAGGTTCGGCGTTTCGGCCTCGCCCCTCGGCGTGCTCCAGACTTTAGCTGATCAACAGGGGTGCAGCGCAAGTCGGCTGCTCTGCGGGCTGCCGGAGGGGGTCAGTTGGCCGCCTCGAACGCCTCGTAGACCCGCTTGGGGATGCGGCCGCGCGGCGGGACGTCCATCTTGTGCGAGCGCGCCCAGGCGCGGACGGCCGCCGGGTCGGCGGACACCGCGGTGTGCTTGAAGCTCCTGACGGTCTTGCCCGAGGAGGCCCTGCCCGAGCCGGTCTGCTTGCGGCCGGCCTGGAGGAAGGGGGCCAGCGCCGTGCGCAGTTTCTTGGCATTGGCTGGATTCAGGTCGATCTCGTACGACTTGCCGTCGAGACCGAACACGACCGTTTCTGCGGCTTCTCCGCCGTCGATGTCGTCGGAGAGAGTGACTACGACACGCTGCGCCACGAATATCGGTCCCTTCGTGCGACATCTACGCCTTGACGTGCGCCGATGTCGACTGTCCGGCTGTTATGGGGCAAAGGACAGGCGAACTGCCCGCTTTCGCCATTTCCCTTTTTACCTTGCCCGGCATTGCATTGTGAAGACCGACTAAATCCGCCCGCGTGTCCGGAGGCAATGGGTCTCCGAAATCTTTCCCCGGATTTTCCACGGGATCACCGCGCTGTTGCAGTAACGTGATGCGGCTCTCGTAGCTTCCTACGGTCTACGCGAGTAGAAATTTTGTCCGGGTAGTCTGAAGGGACCTGCTCAGCACCACACACCGGGAGTGCCAGTGGCACGCGTCGTAGTCGACGTCATGCTCAAGCCGGAGATCCTCGACCCCCAGGGCCAGGCGGTGCAGCGTGCACTGCCGCGCCTCGGTTTCGAGGGCATCTCCGACGTACGTCAGGGAAAGCGATTCGAACTCGAGGTTGACGGGCCCGTCGACGATGCCGTCCTCGCCCGTATCCATGAGTTGGCCGACACGTTCCTCGCCAACACCGTGATCGAGAACTTCACCGTGAAGGTGGAAGAACTCGCGGTGGGGGCAGAAAAGTGACCGCTCGTATTGGCGTCGTCACTTTTCCTGGTTCCCTCGACGACCGGGACACGCAGCGCGCGATCCGACTCGCCGGCGCTGAACCCGTAGCCCTCTGGCACAAGGACAAGGATCTGAAGCAGGTCGACGCCGTCGTCCTGCCCGGTGGATTCTCCTACGGCGACTATCTGCGGGCGGGTGCCATCTCCCGGTTCTCGCCGGTGATGGAGAGCGTCGTGGACCAGGCCAAGGCGGGTCTTCCCGTTCTCGGTATCTGCAACGGCTTCCAGGTCCTGACCGAGGCGCACCTGCTCCCCGGCGCGATGCTCGGCAACGACCATCTGCACTTCATCTGCCGTGACCAGAAGCTGCGCGTGGAGAACACGGACACCGCCTGGACCGTCGACTACATGGCGGGCCAGGAGATCCACATCCCGCTGAAGAACATGGACGGCCGCTACGTCGCCGACGAGCGCACGCTGGACATGCTGGAGGCGGAGGGCCGCGTCGTCTTCCGTTACGTGGACTTCAACCCGAACGGCTCGCTGCGGGACATCGCCGGCATCACGAACGAGGCGGGCAACGTCGTCGGTCTGATGCCGCACCCGGAGCACGCCGTAGAGCCGCTCGTCGGCTCCGGTCGCACCGACGGCCTCCCCTTCTTCACCTCGATCCTCAAGAAGCTGGTCGCCGCCTCATGAGCCTCGACACCGTTGAGAACGCCGCACAGACCCCCGACGTCGAGCTCCCCTGGGCCGAACTCGGCCTGAAGAAGGACGAGTACGAGCGGGTGGTGGAGATCCTCGGCCGCCGCCCGACCGGCGCCGAGCTCGCCATGTACTCGGTGATGTGGTCCGAGCACTGCTCGTACAAGTCGTCGAAGATCCACCTGCGCCAGTTCGGCGAGAAGGCCCCGCAGTCCGACGCGCTGCTCGTCGGCATCGGTGAGAACGCCGGTGTCGTGGACGTCGGCCAGGGCTACGCGGTCACCTTCAAGGTCGAGTCGCACAACCACCCGTCGTACGTCGAGCCCTACCAGGGCGCGGCCACCGGCGTCGGCGGCATCGTGCGCGACATCATCGCGATGGGCGCGCGCCCGGTCGCGGTCGTGGACCCGCTGCGCTTCGGCGCGGCCGACCACCCCGACACCAAGCGTGTCCTGCCGGGCGTCGTCGCCGGCATCGGCGGCTACGGCAACTGCCTGGGCCTGCCGAACATCGGCGGCGAGGTCGTCTTCGACGCCTGCTACCAGGGCAACCCGCTGGTCAACGCGGGCGCCATCGGTGTCATGCGGCACGAGGACATCCACCTCGCGAAGGCGTCGGGACCGGGCAACAAGGTCATCATGTACGGGGCCCGGACGGGCGGCGACGGCATCGGCGGCGCCTCCATCCTGGCCTCCGAGACCTTCGACGACGCGAAGCCCTCGAAGCGCCCCGCCGTGCAGGTCGGTGACCCCTTCCAGGAGAAGCTGCTCATCGAGTGCACCCTGGAGGCCTTCGCCGAGAAGCTCGTCGTCGGTATCCAGGACCTCGGTGCCGCCGGAATCTCCTGCGCCACCAGCGAGCTGGCGTCCAACGGCTCGGGCGGTATGCGCGTCGAGCTGGACGACGTACCGCTGCGCGACTCGACGCTCTCTCCTGAGGAGATCCTCATGAGCGAGTCGCAGGAGCGCATGTGCGCGGTGGTCGAGCCGGAGAAGGTCGACCGCTTCCTGGAGATCTGCGAGAAGTGGGACGTCATCGCCACCGTCATCGGTGAGGTGACCGACGGCGACCGCCTGGAGATCTTCTGGCACGGCGAGAAGATCGTCGACGTCGACCCGCGCACGGTCGCCCACGAGGGCCCGACCTACGAGCGCCCCTACGCCCGCCCCGAGTGGCAGGACGCGCTCCAGGCCGACGACGCGAACAAGCTGCCGCGGCCGTCCTCCAAGGAGGAGCTGAAGGCCCAGGTCCTGAAGCTGGTCGCGTCGCCCAACCAGGCGTCGAAGAAGTGGATCACCTCGCAGTACGACCACTTCGTGCAGGGCAACACCGTCCTCGCGCAGCCCGAGGACTCGGGCATGATCCGCATCGACGAGGAGACCGGGCTCGGCGTCGCCATCGCGACCGACGGCAACGGCCGTTACGCGAAGCTCGACCCGTACCACGGCGCGCAGCTCGCCCTCGCCGAGGCGTACCGGAACGTCGCGACGACCGGCGCCAAGCCGCTCGCGATCTCCGACTGCCTGAACTTCGGTTCGCCCGAGGACCCGGACGTCATGTGGCAGTTCGTCGAGGCCATCCGCGGTCTCGCCGACGCCTGCCAGATCCTCGGCACCCCGGTGACCGGCGGCAACGTCTCGCTGTACAACCAGACGGGCGAGGCCGCGATCCACCCGACGCCGGTCGTGGCCGTGCTCGGCGTCATCGACGATGTCGCCCGCCGCACGCCGGTCGCCTTCAAGGAAGAGGGCCAGCTCCTCTACCTGCTCGGCGACACCCGCGAGGAGTTCGGTGGTTCGGCCTGGTCGCAGGTCGTCCACGACCACCTCGGCGGTCTGCCCCCGCAGGTCGACCTGGAGCGGGAGCGGCTGCTCGCCGACATCCTGATCTCGGCGTCCCGCGACGGCATGATCGACGCCGCGCACGACCTGTCCGACGGCGGTCTGATCCAGGCCGTGGTCGAGTCGGCGATGCTCGGCGACAAGGGCGCCCGGCTCATTGTGCCCGACGGCCTGGACGCGTTCACGTTCCTGTTCTCCGAGTCGGCGGGCCGCGCGGTCGTCGCCGTCCCGCGGAGCGAGGAGCTGCGCTTCACCGACATGTGCGGCGCGCGCGGCCTCCCGGCCACTCGCATCGGCGTGGTCGACGGCGACGCGGTGGACCTCCAGGGCGAGTTCGCCCTCTCCCTCACGGAACTCCGCGAGGCCCACGAGGCGACGATCCCGGCGCTGCTGGCCTGAGACCAGGTCTCCCGCGTACGAGTGTCAGGCCCCGCCCGGGGAGCCGGGTGGGGCCTGACGTCTGTCGTGTTCAGGCGGCGGCCGTCAGCCGGACGAGGGCGCTGATAGCTTCGGCAGCGCTGGGGCGCCGGGTCGTATGGGGCGCACGGGGAGCGACGTACGGGGGAGCTGTGCGGGTACCTGAACGTGTGCAGAAGTCTGTGAACGTCCTGCTGTGTCTGGTGGCCGTGGCCGGCATCGGCTGGAGCGGTCAGGTGATCTGGCAGGTCTGGGAGGGCCGGCGGCAGATCAACTCGGCCTGCGCGGGGCTCGTCCCGGCCGGTCGCGTGCTCGCGCTCTCCCCGGCGGGAGGCACCGTCTCGCACCGGGTGGCCGATGAGGGGACGATCGAACTCGACGCCGGCCTGCCGCAGGACTGCGAGATCTTCAGCACCGAGGCGGGCGAGAAGTACGGCACCCACAGCGGTGAACGCTGGTTCTTCACAGGTGCGGTGGGTACCGAGCCGGGCAACAAGGCCGTCATCGCCGACGACCCGGTGGGCGACCTCCTTGACCTGTACTCAGGCCACACCTACCCCGCCCAGCCGATCGGCGGCGGCATCGCCGGGCTGGTCACGGACTCGGGCGTCACCGTTCAACTCCCCTGCCCCGAGGGCAAGTCGGCCGGAGCGCCCATCAAGGCCCTGTGGGCCAGCGCCGCGCTGATGGATCCAGGGCCGCCCTTCACGGAGGACGGCCAGCTCACCGCCCACGACCGGAACACGCTCGCCGAGACCGCTGTGCTCACCGCCAACAACCTCGCGGAGCGGCTGGGCTGCGCCGGCCGGCTGCCCGACCCCCCGGACGACATACCCGCCCTGGCCGAGGGACCGACCCCGGCCTTCCGCGCCGACGGCACCTGCGCCTGGTACCGCAGGGCCGGCTTCGCCCGCGGTGCTCAGTACGCGGACCAGGTCCTGGAGAGCCGCACGGACGACAAGCTCTGGGACGAGCAGTGCGGACTCGTACTCAGCGACACCCGCGCGGCCGACCTGTGGCAGACCCACGGGGCGAAACTCGACCTCCTCAGCCCGCCGTCCCGCCCGGGGCGATGGTTCGCCTCCTTCCACACCCACTCCGGAGAGGACGCGAAGAACGTCCAGCTCAGGAGCGCGAGATACGACGAGGCCCCGGAGCTCGCGGAACCGGGCAAGGCGGGCCGCAGCGAAGAGAGGACGGTCTGGTGGGCCTCCTCGGTCTGCGACGGTCAGCCGCAGATCCACACCATGACCATCGGCTTCGACTACGCGAGGATCGTGACTCCCGTGTACGAGAAGGTGTTCCGCGCCTACGTCACGGACGTGACGAAGCGCCGCGGCTGCACGGACGTCGAGTTCCCCGACTCCGCGACCTTTCGCGTCGGCCCGGACGGCAGGCCGGACGGCAGGCCATAGGCTCAGCGCCATGCCCCCGGCCAAGAAGCGCACCCGTACCTACGACCCTGCCAAGATCCGGACGGCAGTTCTCGCCCAGTTCGCCCACGTGAGGGAAGCGGTGGGGGGCCTCACCGAGGAGCAGCTCACCGCCCCGACCCGGCTCGGTGACTGGACCGTGCGGGAGCTGGCGGCGCACTTCACGATGGCGGTCGGCGCGGTGGCCAGGGCGCTGGAGATGGCGGAGCCGGCCAAGCACGAACTCCCGCTCCTGGACTGGCCGTCGGGGACCGCGACAGAGTCCGCAGGTATCGCGGACGGCACCCGGGAACTCGCCGCGAGCGCGGAGCCGCCGGAGCTCTTCGCGCGCGCCACGGCCCGTATCGAGAAGGCCCTGGCCGAGGCCCCCGGCACGCGCCTGATCCCCACCAGGTCCGGCGCCATGACCCTCGCCGACTTCCTGGTCACCCGTACCGTCGAACTCGTCGTCCACACCGACGACCTGAACGACGCGCTGCCCGGCCTCGACGTCCCGTACGACCGTCAGGCGCTCGCCGCCTGCACCCGGTTGCTCGCCGACACCCTCGCCGTGAAGGCGCCCGGCGCGTCGACCGAGGTGCGGATCCCGCCGTTCGCCGTCGTCCAGTGCGTCGAGGGTCCCCGCCACACCCGCGGCACACCGCCGAACGTCGTCGAGACGGACCCGCTCACCTGGATCCGCCTCGCCACCGGACGCGTCGAGTGGCGCGCCGCCCTGGACGACGCGAAGGTCAGCGCGAGCGGCGAACGGGCCGATCTCAGCGGACTTCTGCCCCTGATGCGCTAGGGGGGTGTCGGTTGCGCTCCTGGAGGGGGTGGAACCGATCCACCCACCCGGCCCGTCCCATCGCCATGCACACGCAATCCCGGAAGCTCACCGTCCTGGCCGCCGCGCTCCTGCCCCTGGCGGCCGTCGCAGCGTGCGGATCACAGACCGTGTCCGTCGGGGGTACACCGGTCACCGGCGTCCGCTGGAACGTCGAGAGCGTCACCGTCGACGGCACCACGACGCAGGCCCCCGCGAGCACGTACGTCGAGTTCCCTTCGGCGGACCGGGCGCGCGGCAACAACGGCTGCAACCGCTTCGACGCGGAGGCCGAGATCGACGGGGACACGATCCGTGTCGGCAAGGCCAACGTGACGATGTCGATGTGCATGGACAAGAAGCAGCGGGACTTCGAGAAGACGTTCGGCCGTGCCATCGGCGGCAGTAACAAGGCCAGGACCGACGGTGACCACCTCACCCTCACGACCGACGACGGCGACACGATCGCCCTGGTCAAGGAGCGTCCGGCCCCGCTGACCGGCACTGAGTGGACCGTCACGAGCCTGCTCTCCGACGACGTCGCGACCTCGCTGCCGAAGGAGGTGGCGGGCCGCGCCGGGCTGACCTTCGAGAGGGACGGCACGGACGGCACGGACGGCACCGCGACCGGGAACCTCGGCTGCAACCGCTTCCGCGCGAAGGCGGAGTTCCGCGACGGCCACCTCACGCTCGGCAGGCCCGTCACCACCCGCATGCTCTGCCAGGGCCCGCGCACGGACACCGAACGCGAGCTGCTGAAGCTCTTCGCCCAGAAGCTGTCGTACGAGGTCAAGGGCCGCACCCTCACGCTGACGGCGCCCGACGGAACCGGCGCCGTGGCGGGAGCGGGCCGCGGCTGACCGGGCGGCCCGCAGCGAATTCCGTCACACTCGGCGGCGCCTGCGCGCCCGGCGCCGCCCCCGCCGACGCCCCCCACCCCGCACCGCCCGCCGACGCCGCTCCCGAGCCCGACCGGCGACGGCTGTAGCACACGAAGAGCCAGGTCAGCACCATGATCACATCGGAGGGGCGAGGCGGGCGTAAGCGGGCCGGTGAGGGCCGGCGCACCCCCGGGCAACGGCCTCAAGAGCGGGCCTCACCGGCTCGACCAGGCACGGGATCACGTTCGCCAATTCGGACCAGTGGTCGATCTCGCCTACACTCGGTGGCGTGCCACGTGGTGACGGTCGACTCAATCATGATCTGCTCCCCGGCGAGAAAGGCCCCCAGGACGCTTGTGGCGTCTTCGGTGTCTGGGCTCCCGGTGAAGAGGTCGCCAAGCTCACTTACTTCGGGCTCTACGCCCTCCAGCATCGAGGTCAGGAATCCGCGGGAATCGCGGTGAGCAACGGCTCCCAGATTCTCGTCTTCAAGGACATGGGCCTCGTGTCCCAGGTCTTCGACGAGACCTCTCTCGGTTCGCTCAAGGGTCATATCGCGGTCGGTCACGCCCGCTACTCGACCACCGGCGCCTCCGTGTGGGAGAACGCCCAGCCGACGTTCCGCGCCACCGCGCACGGCTCGATCGCGCTCGGCCACAACGGCAACCTGGTCAACACGGCGCAGCTCGCCGAGATGGTCGCGGCCCTCCCCAAGGAGAACGGCCGCAACACCCAGCTCGCGGCGACCAACGACACCGACCTCGTCACCGCGCTCCTCGCGGGCCAGGTCGACGACGACGGCAAGCCGCTGACCATCGAGGAAGCCGCCGCCAAGATCCTCCCGGACGTCAAGGGCGCCTTCTCCCTCGTCTTCATGGACGAGCACACCCTCTACGCGGCCCGCGACCCGCAGGGCATCCGCCCGCTGGTCCTCGGCCGGCTGGAGCGCGGCTGGGTCGTCGCTTCCGAGTCCGCCGCCCTCGACATCTGCGGCGCCAGCTACGTGCGCGAGATCGAGCCGGGCGAGTTCGTCGCCATCGACGAGAACGGCCTGCGCACCTCCCGCTTCGCAGAAGCGAAGCCCAAGGGCTGTGTCTTCGAGTACGTGTACCTGGCCCGCCCCGACACCGACATCGCCGGGCGGAACGTGTACCTCTCCCGCGTGGAGATGGGCCGCAAACTCGCCAAGGAAGCACCGGTCGAGGCCGACCTGGTCATAGCGACGCCGGAATCGGGCACCCCCGCCGCGATCGGTTACGCGGAGGCCTCCGGCATTCCGTTCGGCGCGGGACTGGTCAAGAACGCGTACGTCGGCCGGACCTTCATCCAGCCCTCGCAGACCATCCGGCAGCTCGGTATCCGGCTGAAGCTCAACCCGCTCAAGGAAGTCATCAAGGGCAAGCGGCTGGTCGTCGTCGACGACTCGATCGTCCGCGGCAACACCCAGCGCGCCCTGGTCCGCATGCTCCGCGAAGCGGGCGCGGCCGAGATCCACATCCGGATCTCCTCTCCCCCCGTGAAGTGGCCGTGCTTCTTCGGCATCGACTTCGCGACGCGCGCCGAGCTGATCGCCAACGGGATGTCGATCGACGAGATCGGCAAGTCCCTGGGCGCCGACTCCCTCTCCTACATCTCCATCGACGGCATGATCGAGGCCACGACCATCGACAAGCCGAACCTCTGCCGCGCCTGCTTCGACGGCGAGTACCCGATGGACCTTCCGGACCCCGAGCTGCTGGGCAAGCAGCTCCTGGAGACCGAGCTCGCGGCAGGACCGGCGAACACCGCCGCCACCGACGCCCTCCGTCGCCCGTAAGACCCCCCGTCATACGACACGAAAGTTCTCAAGCCATGTCTGAGACACCTGGTGCCAGCTATGCGTCCGCGGGCGTCGACATCGAAGCGGGCGACCGCGCCGTCGAGCTGATGAAGGAGTGGGTGAAGAAGACGCAGCGCCCCGAGGTCGCCGGCCTCGGCGGTCTCGGCGGATTCGCCGGCCTCTTCGACGCCTCCGCGTTCAAGCGCTACGAGCGCCCGCTGCTCGCCTCCGCCACGGACGGAGTCGGCACGAAGGTCGACATCGCCCGCCGGCTCGGCGTGTACGACACCATCGGCCACGACCTCGTCGCGATGGTCATGGACGACATCGTGGTGTGCGGCGCCGAGCCGCTGTTCATGACCGACTACATCTGCGTCGGCAAGGTGCACCCCGAGCGCGTCGCCGCGATCGTGAAGGGCATCGCCGAGGGCTGTGTCCTGGCCGGCTGCTCCCTCGTCGGCGGCGAGACCGCGGAGCACCCGGGCCTGCTCGGCCCGGACGACTTCGACGTCGCGGGCGCCGGCACCGGCGTCGTGGAGGCCGACCGGCTGCTCGGCCCGGATCGTATCCGTACGGGTGACGCGGTGATCGCCATGGCGTCCTCCGGCCTTCACTCGAACGGGTACTCGCTGGTCCGCCACGTCCTCTTCGACCGCGCGAACCTGAAGCTCGACCAGCACGTCGATGAGCTCGGCCGCACGCTCGGCGAGGAGCTTCTGGAGCCCACCAAGATCTACTCGCTGGACTGCCTGGCGCTGACCCGCACCACGGACGTCCACGCGTACAGCCACATCACGGGCGGCGGCCTCGCGGCCAACCTGGCCCGGGTCATCCCGGACAGCCTGCACGCCGCCGTGGACCGCTCGACGTGGGCGCCCGGCGCGATCTTCGACCTCGTCGGCAAGGCCGGCTCGGTGGAACGCCTGGAGCTCGAGAAGACGCTGAACATGGGCGTCGGCATGATGGCGATCGTCCCCCAGGACGCGGTGGACTCCGCGCTCGCGACGCTCACCGACCGCGGCGTGGACGCGTGGGTCGCCGGTGAGATCACCGAGCGCGGCGAGCACACCACGGGCGCGGCGCTCACGGGTGACTACAGCAAGTAAGGCCCGCAGGGCAGCACAAAACCCGGTCCGGCGTGTGACCACCCCGGACCGGGTGAAGTGCAGTTGCTACGAAAACGAGAACTGCGAAGAACTACTGCTGGACTGCAGACTGCAGGACTGCGAGGTCAAGCGCCGCGGCGCTGCGACGAGGGACCGGACTCATCGGAGTCCTCGTCATCCTCGTCGTCGTTATACAGATCCGCGTACTGGGCGTACGGGTCGTCTTCCTCGTCGTCGTCGTCCTCGAACGGCTCGCCATTCGGCGGCTGATTCGAGGTCGAAGCGCCCAGCTCATTGGCCAGACGCGACAGGTCAGTCCCGCCGCTGCTGTACTTCAGCTGGCGGGCGACCTTCGTCTGCTTGGCCTTTGCCCGGCCGCGCCCCATGGCTCGACCCCCTCGGTGACGGGGCTCGACGGCCCCAGAGTCTTGACACGCGTTCATGATCTCGAACGGGCTCTCCGCGGAGAGACCCGTCCTTAGGGCTTCCACGGTACCTGCTCCCGCGGCCATACGGTACGTCGCCCGCAGGACGCGCCTGGGCGCAGGACCAGCAAGGCGCCCTGTCCTCGCTGGTCAGCTGCGATTTTAACCTCTTCTTGGCGAGCGACCCGCCGACGGGCGTGAGTCTTGTCTCCCGCATCCGCCGCCGGGCCGCTCCCAGGTGCCTCGAACGTCAGCCGCGACGGGCCTCCGCCATGCGCTGTTCGGCGATCCGGTCGGCGGCGGCGGCCGGCGGAATCCCGTCCGCCTTCGCACGTGCGAATATGGCCAGCGTCGTGTCGAAGATCTTCGCGGCCTTGGCCTTGCACCGGTCGAAGTCGAAGCCGTGCAGCTCGTCGGCGACCTGGATCACTCCGCCGGCGTTCACGACGTAGTCGGGCGCGTAGAGGATCCCGCGGTCGGCGAGATCCTTCTCGACGCCCGGGTGGGCGAGCTGGTTGTTGGCCGCGCCGCAGACGATCTTCGCCGTGAGGACGGGGACGGAGTCGTCGTTGAGCGCGCCGCCCAGAGCGCACGGGGCGTAGATGTCGAGCCCCTCGGTCTGGATGAGCGCCTCGGTGTCCGCCACTGCCCGCACGGACGGGTGCTTGTCCTGAATCCGCCGTACGGACTCCTCGCGCACGTCGGTGATCACGACCTCGGCGCCGTCCGAAAGGAGGTGCTCCACGAGGTGGTGGCCGACCTTGCCGACGCCCGCGATGCCGACCTTGCGGTCGCGCAGCGTCGGGTCGCCCCACAGGTGCTGGGCGGAGGCCCGCATGCCCTGGAAGACGCCGAAGGCGGTGAGCACGGACGAGTCGCCGGCGCCGCCGTTCTCGGGCGAGCGCCCGGTCGTCCAGCGGCACTCGCGCGCGACGACGTCCATGTCGGCGACGTAGGTGCCGACGTCGCAGGCCGTCACGTAGCGGCCGCCGAGTGAGGCGACGAACCGGCCGTAGGCGAGCAGCAGTTCCTCGCTCTTGATCGTCTCGGGGTCACCGATGATCACGGCCTTGCCGCCGCCGTGGTCGAGGCCGGCCATGGCGTTCTTGTACGACATCCCGCGCGAGAGGTTCAGGGCGTCGGCGACGGCCTCCGCCTCGCTCGCGTACGGGTAGAAGCGGGTGCCGCCGAGGGCGGGGCCCAGGGCGGTGCTGTGGATGGCGATGACGGCCTTGAGGCCACTGGCGCGGTCCTGGCAGAGCACTACTTGCTCATGGCCGCCCTGATCCGATCGGAACAGGGTGTGCAGAACATCGGCAGGGGCGCCGGTTACGTCGGTCACTGTGGTGACTCCCGGTCGAGTAGCGGCGGTTGGAGACGGTGCCCGTGCGGGTGGCGGGCCCCGTTGGGCAAGAGACTAGAGCCTGCGCCGAGCCGCCAGATGCGCAGTGCCGAGGATCACCCTCTCCCGGAGTACGTGCGTGTCCGGCCAGGCGCGTTCACCTTCGGCCATGGGACGATTTGCAGTGTTTTCCAGGCGCAGACCGGGGGAGGGAGCAGCCGTGCCCAAGGTGTCTTCGGTGACCGTGCCCTATGCGTCGTATCTACGCGTGTACGAACCCCTCGCGGCGTTCCCCGAGCCCGAGCGGAGCCATTGGGAGCGCTACGCGCGCCGTCGTAAGCGCCCCTCCTACCAGGACGAACTGCGCCGCTCGCTGGCCGACTTGCTGCCGACGCCGCCCGTGCCCGTGCCGGTGCACGAGAGCGACGACGCGTTCGTCATGGAGGCGGACGGGGTCGTGTGCGTGTGCCCGTGGCGCACGCGGCTGCGTGGCTGGCAGGCGCTGGACGAGCTGCCGGGCCGCCTGCCGACACCGGTGCTGGACGCGGTGCTCCCCCCGGTGGTGCGCCGGCAGACCGCCGCGGACTACGAGCGCTGGCTGGCCCGCAATCCGGACGCCCGCCCCTGGATCCGCACGTCCACCTGGCAGATCCCGCTGAACTGGTTCGTGCTCGTCTCGGACGAGGAGCGCGAGTACGGCAAGGGGGCCGCGGACCGTGTGGACGGCGCTGCGCCGGTGCTGCGGTACCGCACGCCGATGGTGCAGGCGCGGCGCCGGGTCGCGCGGGGCCTGCGCACGCTGCGGGACACGATGGACGAGGGGCCGCTGATCGACGGCCTGGTCGACGTGGGGCGCTGGCTCGAAGAGTTCCACCCGCGTTCATTCGTCGAGCTCGACTACGGCGGCCTGGTGCACGCCTTGTCCGCGGAGGATCTGGACGGTGATCATTCCGCTGCGGACGTGGCGGAGGGGATCGAGGCGCTCCGGCGCGGTGACGGTGACGGTGCCCAGGCGGCGTACGCGCGGCTGATGGAACGTTGGCGGGCCGTGCGGGACCGGCAGTTCGCGAACTGACCGGACGGGCGTGCGGGGACGTAGGTCCCGATCCGGGCTTTTGCCTCAAGCGTGATGGACCGCACTTACTGGGCCCTTGCGCCCATCGCCCCTCCTCGTGCCAAAATAGGACAAGGAGTCCGGGGAGGACTCCGCCCGGCTGCTTTCGTCCGCGTTCAGCCGGAAATCTCAGCATTGCACGCTATGGGGGGTCTCGTGACTCCTGGCGCCACTGTGACTGATCGTCACAGTGGCGTGACTGTCCGCTATGGCATGGTCCATCGGCTTCCGTCGCTGATGAACACCTGGGAGGGCAATTCCATCGGTTTGGCCGACGAGGCTGGACGGATGGTGTAGTTGTAGTGCCGAGGACAAGCCGTTCGTCCTATAACCGACTCGACTCGCGTCCGCCATTTCGGGCAACGCGGGTCAAGGTGCAGAATTTAGAGGAATGAACCGAGAAGGTTCGGTTCTCCCGAGGAGGCCGCTCATGACCGCTCGCACCCCTGATGCCGAGCCGCTGCTGACCCCGGCTGAGGTCGCCACGATGTTCCGCGTCGACCCGAAGACGGTGACGCGCTGGGCAAAGGCTGGCAAGCTCACGTCGATTCGCACGCTCGGCGGGCACCGCCGCTACCGCGAGGCGGAGGTCCGCGCACTGCTCGCGGGCATTCCGCAGCAGCGCAGCGAGGCCTGAACAACTGAATAAAACGGGCGTTCCGGGCCCCCCAGCCCTTTTCGCGCCCAACCTATAGCTCCATACGACGCGGGTCCGCCCCAACGGGCCCACGCCTACTCATGCTTCAAGGGTGCGTCGTCGATCGCGCTGGACTCCGCCGGGTCCAGCGCGATTTTTTTATGCGCGGATCCGTGCGGGCGGGGCAGCCTGTGGGGCGCCTGTGCGTGGCTTTGTGGGCGGCTCTGTGGGTCCCTGATCGAGTGCCGGCGGCGGCCTGCCGGGGAGCGCCGACGGGCGCTCGTCGGGTCGTTCGGGGCGTTCGCCGGAGAGGTCCTGGAGCGGGCCTTCGGGGGCGCCCGGGAGGGGCCTGGGAGGGGTCCGGGGGTGGTGCAATTGCACATATTAAATTGAGGCGTTGTAGGGCGACTGTAAGAAACGCTGTTTCCAAAACTGGTCCCGTGACACCCGTCACACGGTCGAACACTTGTTGCCGACGAGTCCTTTGGGTTAGAGGGGATTCGCGGGGCAGTGTCGTCCTTCTCCCCTCAGGCTCCCACCAGTTGGGGCCGCCGTCCGGCGCCTTTGGTCACGCGGTGGGGGGACTTTCGCCCTCCGCGACCCCGCGGTCCGTCCCCGGGCCTCCTGTGGGCTCTCTGCCGGGCTCCATGGCGAGGCGCAGGAGTTGGTGGCAGATGGGGCAGTGCCGGGTCAGATGGCGGTAGCCGGAGGCGGCGGAGAGGTGGGCGCGCAGCAGTGCGCGCGTCTCGTGCCGGGCGGATGCCGCCATACGCCACCTCCGGGTCGGGAATCCCTGATGTCTGAGTACCGGGGGAGCGGGGTGCCGTCAAGACGGCGGAGGGAGGGCGCAGGGGGGCATGGGCGGGCGCGCACACGACTGAGGCCCGCACCCCTTGCGGGATACGGGCCTCGATCTCACTGCGGTCCTGACGGGATTTGCTGTGCCTGATTGCGGCTCCGCCGCGGGCGCGGCCTCTTGGTGCTGAGTGCACGACTGAGGCCCGCACCCCTTGCGGGATACGGGCCTCGATCTCACTGCGGTCCTGACGGGATTTGAACCCGCGGCCTCCACCTTGACAGGGTGGCGAGCACTCCAAACTGCTCCACAGGACCTTGCTCGCGGCACTTGGTGTTGCTCTGTGCTGCGAGATGAGACTGTACAGCAGCGCAGGCCCGACGGTCGAACTCACTTAACGTGCTCGGTCCGTTACGGCGCCGCCGCGTCGATCGCCTTCACGATCCGCTTGTCCGAGACCGGGTACGCGGTGCCGAGCGCGTGGGCGAAGTAGCTGACCCGCAGCTCCTCCAGCATCCAGCGGATGTCCAGGACTTCCTGCGGCACGGGCCGCCCCTGCGGCATCTGTTCGAGCAACCACGCGTACTCGTCCTGCATCTCGTGGACCTTCTCCATGCGCGACGTGTCCCGCTGCACGTTCGTCGGCATCTGGGTCAGGCGCCGGTCGGCGGCGACCAGGTAGCGCACCAGGTCGGGCAGGCGCCGCAGACCGGTGTCCGTGACGAAGCCGGGGCGGATCAGCGCCGTCAACTGCGTGCGTACGTCCGTGAGGTTGGCGAGCAGCGTCGGGCTCTTCGTGGACTTCAGGCGCCGCTCACAGGCCTGCCAGGCGGCGAGCACCTGCTGGACCTGGCCCACCGTCCGTACGGTCGTGTCGACGATCTCGGCGCGCACCTTGTCGTAGAGCTTGCGGTACGACTCCTCGTCCCAGGCGGGGCCGCCGAAGTCCGCGATGAGCTTGTCGCAGGAGGCCATGGCGCAGTCGTCGAAGAGCGCCTGGACCGTGCCGTGCGGGTTCGCGGACAGGGCGAGCTTCTGGGGGTTGGTCAGCTTGTCCGAGGCGAACTTGCCCGGGTTGACCGGGATGTTGCGCAGGATCAGCCGGCGCGTGCCCTTCCACATCGCCTGCTGCTGCTCGGCCTCCGTGTCGAAGAGACGTACGGAGACCGTGTCCCCGTCGTCGACGAGTGCCGGGTACGCCTTGACGGGCTGGCCGGCGC
Source organism: Streptomyces sp. NPDC090032 (assembly GCF_044748025.1). NCBI lineage: Bacteria > Bacillati > Actinomycetota > Actinomycetes > Kitasatosporales > Streptomycetaceae > Streptomyces > Streptomyces sp. NPDC090032. Next base: position 554,233 of record NZ_JBIVFF010000005.1, read on the forward strand.
GCCGGGTCTCGAAGACGCGGCTCAGCGTCCCGATCGTCCAGTCGGTGAGGCCCGAGCGCTCCACGGACTCGCCGCCCGAGCGCTCGGCCGTGGCCGCTGCCGCCTGCGAGATCGCCTTGCGGGCCTTCGGCTTGAGGCGCAGCTTGAGCGCCTCCAGGTCCTTGTCCTCGGCGAGCGTCCGGCGCCGCTCGTCGACGATCCTGAACGTGATCTTCAGGTGGTCGGGTACCCGGGACAGGTCGAAGTCGTCCGCCGTGACGGGCACGCCGACCATGCGCTGGAGCTCGCGGGCGAGCGTCGTGGGCAGCGGCTCCTGCAGGGGAACGGCCCGCTCCAGGAACGCCTTCGCGTAGTTGGGCGCCGGGACGTAGTGCCTGCGGACCGGCTTGGGCAGGGAGCGGATCAGCTCCGTGACCACGTCCTCGCGCAGGCCCGGGATCTGCCAGTCGAAGCCCTCGGACGTGACCTGGTTGAGCACCTGGAGCGGGACGTGGACGGTCACACCGTCCGCGTCCGCACCCGGCTCGAACTGGTACGTCACCCGGAACTTCAGCGGGCCCTGCCGCCACGAGTCCGGATAGTCGTCCTTGGAGATGGCCTCCGCCGACTCGCGGATGAGCATCGAGCGCTCGAAGTCGAGGAGTTCGGGCTCGTCCCGCTTCTTGTGCTTCCACCAGCTGTCGAAGTGGGCGCCCGAGACGACGTGCTCCGGGACCCGCTGGTCGTAGAAGTCGAAGAGCGTCTCGTCGTCGACGACGATGTTGCGGCGGCGGGCGCGGTGCTCCAGCTCCTCGACCTCGGTGAGCAGCTTGCGGTTGTCCGCGAAGAACTTGTGGTGCGTGCGCCAGTCGCCCTCGACGAGCGCGTTCCTGATGAACAGCTCGCGGCTCACCTCGGGGTCGATGCGCCCGTAGTTCACCTTGCGCTGTGCGACGAGCGGGACGCCGTACAGCGTCACCTTCTCGTACGCCATCACGGCCGCCTGGTCCTTCTCCCAGTGCGGCTCGCTGTACGTGCGCTTGAGGAGGTGCTCGGCGAGGGGCTCGACCCACTCCGGCTCGATCTTCGCGTTGACGCGGGCCCACAGCCGCGACGTCTCGACGAGCTCGGCGGACATGATGAAGCGCGGGGGCTTCTTGAAGAGGGCGGAGCCGGGGAAGACCGCGAACTTGGCGTTGCGGGCGCCCAGGTACTCGTTCCGCCCGCCGCGCTGCTTGGGGTCCTTGTCCGTGGACTCCTTCACGTCCTTCATCCCGATGTGGGACAGCAGACCGGCGAGCAGCGAGATGTGGACCTGGTGGTCGGGGGCGTCGGCGCCCGTCGAGGACTCCTCCAGATGGAGGCCCATCTGCTTGGCGACCGTGCGCAGCTGCGTGTAGATGTCCTGCCACTCGCGGATGCGCAGGAAGTTCAGGTACTCCGACTTGCACATGCGGCGGAACGCGGACGAACCGAGCGTCTTCTGCTGCTCGCGCACATAGCGCCAGAGGTTGAGGAACGCCAGGAAGTCCGACGTCTCGTCCTTGAAGCGGGCGTGCTGCTGGTCCGCCTGCGCCTGCTTGTCGCTGGGGCGCTCGCGCGGGTCCTGGATGGACAGCGCGGCCGCGATCACCATGACCTCGCGCACACAGCCGTTCTTGTCGGCCTCCAGGACCATCCGGGCCAGGCGCGGGTCCACCGGCAGCTGGGCGAGCTTGCGGCCCTGCTGGGTGAGGCGTTTACGGACGTCCTTCTCCGCCGGGTTCAGCGCGCCCAGCTCCTGGAGGAGCTGCACGCCGTCGCGGATGTTGCGGTGGTCCGGCGGGTCGATGAAGGGGAACTTCTCGATGTCGCCGAGCCCGGCCGCGGTCATCTGGAGGATGACGGAGGCGAGGTTCGTGCGCAGGATCTCCGCGTCCGTGAACTCGGGGCGGGCGAGGAAGTCGTCCTCCGAGTACAGGCGGATGCAGATGCCGTCCGACGTACGGCCGCAGCGGCCCTTGCGCTGGTTGGCGCTGGCCTGGCTGATCGCCTCGATGGGCAGGCGCTGCACCTTCGTGCGGTGCGAGTACCGCGAGATGCGGGCGGTGCCCGGGTCGATCACGTACTTGATGCCGGGGACGGTCAGCGATGTCTCCGCGACGTTCGTCGCGAGGACGATGCGGCGGAGCGAGCCCGTGGGGCGCTGGAAGACGCGGTGCTGCTCCGCGTGCGACAGGCGCGCGTAGAGCGGCAGGACCTCGGTGAACCGGAACTTCTTCTTCTCCAGCGCGTCCGCCGTGTCGCGGATCTCGCGCTCCCCGGACAGGAAGACGAGGATGTCGCCCTTGCCCTCGCCCTGGAGCTCCTCGACGGCGTCCGTGATCGCGGTGATCTGGTCCCGGTCGGCCTCGTCCGAATCCTCTTCGAGCAGGGGTCTGTAGCGCACCTCGACCGGGTACGTACGGCCGCTGACCTCGACGATCGGGGCGTCCCCGAAGTGACGGGAGAAGCGCTCGGGGTCGATCGTCGCGGAGGTGATGACGACCTTCAGGTCCGGGCGCTTGGGGAGCAGCTGCGCCAGATAACCGAGCAGGAAGTCGATGTTCAGGGACCGCTCGTGGGCCTCGTCGATGATGATCGTGTCGTACGCGCGCAGTTCGCGGTCCGTCTGGATCTCGGCGAGCAGGATGCCGTCCGTCATCAGCTTCACGAACGTGGCGTCCGGGTTGACCTGGTCCGTGAAGCGGACCTTCCAGCCGACGGCCTCGCCCAGCGGCGTGTCCATCTCGTCCGCGATCCGCTCGGCAACCGTACGGGCCGCGAGCCGGCGGGGCTGGGTGTGCCCGATCATGCCGCGCACTCCGCGGCCGAGTTCGAGGCAGATCTTGGGGATCTGGGTCGTCTTGCCGGAGCCGGTCTCGCCCGCGACGATCACGACCTGGTGGTCGCGGATCGCGTCGGCGATCTCGTCCTTCTTCTGGCTGACGGGAAGCTGCTCGGGATACGTGATCTCGAGCGCCTCGTACCGGCCGCGACGCTGCGCCGTCCGGGCCTCGGCCTTCTCGGCCTCCGCCTCGATCTCGGCGAGCACGGCGGTCCGGGCTTCGGGCTTGCGGATGCGGCGCGCGCCTTCGAGCCTGCGACCGAGCCGGTGCGCATCGCGCAGGGACAGCTCGGACAGGCGCTGGGCGAGGGTGCCGAGGACGGGGGCAGGCTGCGTAGACATACGTCCTCCAGGATCTCACCTCGGAGAAACGGGTGGCGAATGGTTTTGAGGTGGGACGGTATAGGCGGAGATCATGGCAGTTGGCAATGAAGGTCCGTTATGGGTGTTTTAACGTGTCCGTATGCCGGAGCCGAGCGACGACGATCATGAGCATGGTGCGCACGACCACGGCGCGCACGGGCGGGTGCCCACACGCGGGGAGCGCTGGGAGGACTTCAAGAAGTCGCCGTTCCTGCCCGCGACCGTCCTCGTGTTCATCCTGGCGGCCGCCGCGGGCCTCTTCGCCGGCTCGTACACGTACACGATGGCGAACCCCACGCCGCACCGGATCCCCACGGCCGTGGTGGGCGCGGCGAACGCGGAGCACGGCGGGGCGTTCCTCGTCGGCATGGAGAAGGCGCTGAACGCGTCACTGGAGGTGCACCCCTACGACAGCGTCGCTGCCGCCGTCGAGGGCGTGGACCAGCAGAAGGTCTTCGCGATCCTCGACGTACGGCAGGGCGACCGCGTCGGGCTCGAGGTCTCGGGCGCCTCCGGGGCCTCGGTGGCGCAGGTCCTCGCCGAGACGGCCCCGGAGGTCGGCGCCGGACTCGGGATCCCGGTCACCGTGACCGACGTCAAGCCGCTCCAGAAGGGTGACCCGCGCGGCCTCGCGATCTTCTACGTCTCGCTGGCCGCGGTCATCATCGGCTTCGTCGGCGCGATCCAGCTGAGCGTGCACGCGCGCGCGCTCAACCCGCTGGAGCGCATCGCGTACACGGTGGCGTACGCGCTGCTCGGGGCCTTCGTGATCGCGGCGGTCGTGGACTGGTGGCTGGGCGCGCTCGATCTGCCGTTCGCCCAGTCGTGGGCGATCCTCGCGCTGACGATGTTCACGTCGGGGATGGTCTTCACGATGTTCAACACGCTGTTCGGGCGCTGGGCGATGCTCCCGACGTGGGGGCTGATGGTGCTCCTCGGCAACCCGTCGTCGGGCGGCGCGGTGTCGTGGCCCTTGCTGCCGTCGGTGCTCGGCCGCATCGGGCAGTGGCTGCCGCCGGGCGCCTCGGTGAACGCGCAGCACACGGCCGTGTACTTCGGCGGAAACCAGCACGTGTTCCCGTTCCTGGTGCTCACGGCGTGGGCCCTGCTGTCGTGCGCGATCTTCTGGATCTGGCGCCACCGCCACCCGGGTGGCCGCGCCACGGAACCGGCCCATGCGGGGGAAGCAGCGGCGTGACCCTGCCGGGCAACCTATGCCCGTGAACGGCGAAAGCCCCGACCGGGACGGGTCTTTCGGAACGGGACTCGGTCGGGTCGGAGACCTGTACGGGAAACGCAACAGGCCCCGTCCGGGGACCGGGCATGGAAGTGGTGGCCGGGTGCTGGGTTCGGACGGGTGGGGCTTCGGGAGGGCGTCTTGGGCCGGGTGGGCTGTCGGACGCGCGGTTCGTGAACGAATCGCAGCGGTCCTGACGGGATTTGCTGTGTCCGATGGCGGCTTCGCCGCGGGCGCGGCCTTCGGGGCCCGGTCGCCCCAGGGAAACGCAACAGGCCCCGTCCGGGGACCGGGCATGGAAGTGGTGGCCGGGTGCTGGGTTCGGACGGGTGGGGCTTCGGGAGGGCGTCTTGGGCC
>NZ_JBIVFF010000005.1:559132-594298 GCF_044748025.1 Streptomyces sp. NPDC090032
GTCCTGACGGGATTTGCTGTGTCCGATGGCGGCTTCGCCGCGGGCGCGGCCTTCGGGGCCCGGTCGCCCCAGGGAAACGCAACAGGCCCCGTCCGGAGACGGGGCCTGAATCTTGTGGCTGGGGCCGGGATCGAACCGGCGACCTATCGCTTTTCAGGCGATCGCTCGTACCAACTGAGCTACCCAGCCACGCGGTTCGCGAACGAATCGCAGCGGTCCTGACGGGATTTGAACCCGCGGCCTCCACCTTGACAGGGTGGCGAGCACTCCAAACTGCTCCACAGGACCAAGCTGTTGTGCGACACAAGTGTCGCACAGGGTGTTGCGTGCCCCCAACGGGATTCGAACCCGTGCTACCGCCTTGAAAGGGCGGCGTCCTGGGCCACTAGACGATGAGGGCTAATTGGCCCGCCTGGGCGCTTCGCAGCGCGTCGGGGACGTGAGAAGCATATGGGATGCGGGGAGGGATCGCCAAAACGGTTTAGGGAGACGGTGCGGGCGAGCCCGTGGGCGGGGTCGGCGAGGGGGTCGCACCGGGCTGGTTCTCCTTGGGCAGATGGCGGCTGACCTGTGCCGTCGTCAGGCCGAGGCCGCCCAGTTCGATCTCGTCCCAGGCCTGCAGGCGGCGGGTGTCGCGGTCCAGGTAGAGGATCGACGCCTGCACCGGGTCGGGGGAGCCGTCGTCGACGGCGCGCAGGCCGCTGCCGCCGGTCGAGCCCTCGATGCGCAGCCGCGTGCCGAGCTTCATCACCTCGGTCTCCTCGTGATGGATGTGGCCGGCGAGGACCAGCGGGACCGTGCCGTCCGTCTCGCGGGCGGCCACCGGGTTGTGGGCGATCGCGATGTCCACCGGTGTGCCCGCGGCCCGCTGGTCGCGCAGCGCGGAGGCGAGCCGCAGGCCGGCCATGCGCTCGGCCGGGTCGCCCTGCGCCTTGACCGCGCGGTCCGGCGTGTACTGCGGGTCCCCGGTGCCGGCGAAGCGCAGCCCGGCGACGGTGACCGCCCTGCCGTTGTCGAGGACGCGGACGTTCTTGATGTGCGAGAGGTAGCGCTGGGTGGTCGCCGAGTCGTGGTTGCCGCGGACCCAGACGTACGGGGCGCCGAGGTCCTTGATCGGGTCGAGGAACGGGTTCTCGGCCGCCGAGCCGTGGTCCATCGTGTCGCCGGAGTCGACGATCACCGAGATGTCGTACTGCTCGACGAGCGAGGAGATGATCTTCCAGCTGGCCGGGTTCAGATGGATGTCCGAGACGTGCAGGACGCGGATCGTGGACGGGTCCGGCCGGTACGCGGGAAGCGTCGAGGTCACGTCGTAGAGCTTGGTCACATTGGTCACCAGGCGCGCCAACTCCTTCTGGTAGACGTCGAATTCGGTGACGATCGAGCGCGCGTTGCCGACGACCGAGGGGGCCGAGGAGAGCAGGCCCGAGAACTTCGGCTCCAGGACCGACTTGGGGTTCCAGGTCGCGTACGCCGCCCCTCCCGAGGCCGCCAGGAGGGCGAGGGCGAGGCCGCCGGCGCCGAGGGCGCGGCGGGGGCGGCGGTAGACGGCGAGGCCGAGCGCGGTGGCGCCGGAGACGACGGCGACGCAGGAGCGCAGGGCCAGGTCGAGGGTGCCGTGCTCGACGTCGCGGGTGACCTCGTCCTGGAGGCCCGAGAGGCGTTCGGGGTGGTCGACCAGGGCCTGGGAGCGGACCGGGTCGAGGCGGTCGACGTCCACGTCGAGGCGGATGGGGGCCGTGTGCGACTTGAGTTCCAGGGAGCCGAGCGGCGAGACGTTGATCTTCGTGCCGCCGGTCAGGGACGGGCGCAGCGTCATCCGGGTGTCCATCGGGCCGACCGGGACGCGGACGTTACCCACGACGAGCAGGCCGAGCCAGGCGCCCATGAGGACGACGGCGGCGAGGCCGAGGGCGCGGAGGTACGGGCGGGGCGGGGGCGTCAGATCGCCGGCGGGGCGGGGGCGGCGGGCGCGATGGCGGCGGCCGACCGCGGAGGGGATGTTCCGCAGGGCGGACAGGGCGGCGACAGCGGGGACGCGGGCCATTGGTCCCGTATGCCCATGCGGATGGTCCCGTATGCCCGGACGGACGGGCCGATCTGCGGGCGGGTGGCCGACAATGGCGGTGTGCTGGAGATGACGCGCGAGGAGTTCGAGGAACTGGTCGCCGAGGCCCTGGACCGGATTCCGCCGGAGCTGACGCGGCTCATGGACAACGTGGCGGTGTTCGTCGAGGACGAGCCCCCCGCCGGGGATCCTGGGCTGCTCGGCCTCTACGAGGGGACGCCGCTGACCGACCGGGGCGAGTGGTACGCGGGCGTGCTGCCCGACCGCATCACCATCTTCCGGGGACCCGCGCTGCGGATGTGCGAGTCCCGCGAGGACGTCGTCGCGGAGACGGAGATCACCGTGGTCCACGAGATCGCCCACCACTTCGGGATCGACGACGCGCGGCTGCACGCCCTCGGATACGGGTGACGGCCGGGCCGTGAGCGGGCGTGTCCTCTTGCGGGGGACGGGAGTTGGGAAAGGTGACGCCGGTTTCGTTTCCCGGCGGTTCCCGCTCCCGTTTCGGCTTCAGCCTCAGCTTTTCAGCGCCCCGGAGGTGCTCGCCCGTGCGCCAGCTGCCCGTACCCCCTCATCCGGCTCGTCTCGTTCGACTGGCCGCGGTGGTGGTGGCCGTCACGGCGGCGACCACCGGCTGCATGAGCGTCGCCCACGAGGGGGGCGGGCCCGCTCCGTCGCACTCGGCGGGGCGGCACGGCGGGCGGGCGGCGCCGGACGGCGGCGCGGTGGTGCCAGGGGGCGGCGAGGAGCAGGCCGGGGGCCGGGAAGGCGCTGACGGGTCGTCGTCGCCGGGGTCGGGCGACACCGCGTCGGAGGCGGCCTCGGGGGACGCGTCCCCGTCGGCGAGCCCCTCCAAGGGCGCCACGGGCCCGGCGAAGCCCTCGGGGAGCGGGCGGACCACGCCACCGTCCCGGCCGACCCCGACGCGCACCGCGGACACCCCCACGCCGACCCCCGACACCCCCACGCCGCCGACTCCGGACCCGACCACCGCGGAGCCCTCGTCGTCGGCGCACGAGCAGGCGTCGGCCCGCGTCCGGGTCGACCGGGAGCCGGCGCCGCGGGCGGGGACGCCTGCGTAGGAGTGAACCTCGGGGGCGCATGTGAGCGGGGTCTCAGTGAATCGGTTTGCACTGGGGGGTGGTGGGTGACTATGGTGGTAGATCGTTTGATCCCATTTGCCCGGCGCCGTTAAGAGAGCGCCGCGTGGCGCGTTCTCTCCCCAGCCGTGGCTGGACCGCATTGAGGCGGTCGATTGCGAAATTCACGGAGTTGACGGGCGCGTGCCGAGACTCCGGAAGGTTTCGCATTTCGCATGTCCATTTCCAGTTCTGACCACTCCGTCATGCCCGAGAACGACGAGGCCGTACAGGTTCTCGCCGTCGACGAGGACGTGACCGTCGTTGCCGTCGCAGAGGCCGCTGCCGGCGCCTCGGCCGATGTCTCCGCCGACACCGACACCCCCGCCGAGCCCACCCTGACCTTCGGCGACCTCGGTCTGCCCGAGGGCATCGTCAGGAAGCTCGCGCAGAACGGCGTGACCGCGCCGTTCCCGATCCAGGCCGCGACCATCCCGGACGCCCTGGCCGGCAAGGACATCCTCGGCCGTGGCCGCACCGGCTCCGGCAAGACCCTCTCCTTCGGTCTGCCGACCCTGGCGCGTCTCGCCGGCGGTCACACCGAGAAGAAGAAGCCCCGCGCGGTCATCCTGACCCCGACCCGCGAGCTGGCGATGCAGGTCGCCGACGCCCTCCAGCCCTACGGCGACGTCCTCGGCCTGAAGATGAAGGTCGTCTGCGGCGGTACGTCCATGGGCAACCAGATCTACGCCCTCGAGCGCGGTGTCGACATCCTCGTCGCCACCCCGGGCCGCCTGCGCGACATCATCAACCGCGGCGCCTGCTCGCTCGCGAACGTCGAGATCGCCGTTCTCGACGAGGCCGACCAGATGTCCGACCTGGGCTTCCTGCCCGAGGTCACCGAGCTGCTCGACCAGGTCCCGTCCGACGGCCAGCGCATGCTGTTCTCGGCCACGATGGAGAACGAGATCTCCACGCTGGTCAAGCGCTACCTGAACAACCCGGTCACGCACGAGGTCGACGCCGCCCAGGGCGCCGTCACGACCATGACCCACCACATCCTGATCGTGAAGCCCAAGGACAAGGCGCCGGTCACCTCCGCGATCGCCTCCCGCAAGGGCCGCACGATCATCTTCGTCCGCACCCAGCTGGGCGCCGACCGCATCGCCGAGCAGCTCCAGGACGCAGGCGTGAAGGCCGACGCGCTGCACGGCGGCATGACGCAGGGCGCGCGTACCCGCGTCCTCGCCGACTTCAAGGACGGCTACGTCAACGCGCTCGTCGCGACCGACGTCGCCGCCCGCGGTATCCACGTCGACGGCATCGACCTGGTCCTGAACGTGGACCCGGCCGGTGACCACAAGGACTACCTGCACCGCTCGGGCCGTACCGCGCGTGCCGGCAAGTCCGGTGTCGTCGTCTCCCTGTCGCTGCCGCACCAGCGCCGCCAGATCTTCCGCCTCATGGAGGACGCGGGCGTCGACGCCTCGCGCCACATCATCCAGGGCGGTGCGGCCTTCGACCCGGAGGTCGCCGAGATCACCGGTGCCCGGTCCATGACCGAGGTCCAGGCCGAGTCCGCGGGCAACGCCGCGCAGCAGGCCGAGCGTGAGGTCACCTCCCTCACCAAGGAGCTGGAGCGCGCCACGCGCCGCGCCGGCGAGCTGCGCGAGGAGGCCGACCGCCTCACCGCGCGTGCCGCCCGTGAGCGCGGCGAGGACGCCGAGGGCGTCGCCGCCGCCGTCGCCGCCGCTGCCGAGAAGGCCGCCGAGGCGTCCGTCCCGGAGCAGCCCACTGCCGCGCCGGCCGAGCGTCAGGAGCGTTCGTCCTCGTACGAGCAGCGTCCGCAGCGCCGTGACGAGCGGGGCAACTACGAGAAGCGCGACCGTCGCGACGACCGTCCGTCGGGCGGCTTCAACCGTGACCGCCGTGACAACGACCGTGGTGGCTTCCGTCGCGACGACCGTCCGTCGGGCGGCTTCAACCGTGACCGTCGTGACGACAACCGTGGTGGCTTCCGCCGTGACGACCGTCCCTCGGGTGGCGGCTTCAACCGTGACCGTCGTGACGACAACCGTGGCGGCTTCGACCGCGACCGTCGTGACGACCGCGGTGGCCGTTCCTTCGAGCGTCGTGACAACGACCGTCCGTCCGGCGGCTTCCGTCGCGACGACCGTCCGTCGGGCGGCTTCAACCGTGACCGTCGTGACGACCGTCCCTCCGGTGGCGGCTTCAACCGCGACCGTCGTGACGAGCGCCCTTCGGGCGGCGGCTTCCGCCGTGACGACCGCCCCTCCGGCGGCCACCGCGGCAGCGACCGTCCGTTCAACCGTGACCGTCGCGACGACCGTCCCGCCGGCGGCGGCTTCCGCTCCGGCGGCCACGACCGTCCGACCGGTCGCCGCGACGACCACCGCGGTGCGGGCTCCGGCTCGACCGGCGGTTCGTTCCGTCGCGACGAGAAGCCGCGCTGGAAGCGCAACGGCTGACGGTCGTCGGGCTGAACGGCCTGACTGCTTGACCTGAGAAGGGCCCGGGAGACGATCACGTCTCCCGGGCCCTTCTTCTTTCGCGCTCCGGTACCGCCGTTCTTTTCGTGCTCCTGCGCTGCCGTTCTTTTCGTGCTCCTGTACCGCTGTTCACCCGCGGGCATTTTTTGGCCAACGCCCGCGCATGCCCCGCCCCCGGCACGGGAATCGCTGGGGGCATGACAAGTGACCCAGCGGCGCAGCAACCGCCGCCATCGACCGACGAGGAACGTCTCGCCCAGCTCGGCTACACGCAGGTCCTCGCCCGCAGGATGTCGGCGTTCTCCAACTACGCCGTCTCCTTCACGATCATCTCGGTGCTCTCCGGGTGTCTGACGATGTATCTGTTCGGGATGAACACCGGTGGCCCCGCCGTGATCACCTGGGGATGGGTCGGGGTCGGGCTGATGACGCTGTTCGTCGGGCTCGCGATGGCGGAGATCTGTTCCGCGTACCCGACCTCCGCCGGCCTCTATTTCTGGGCGCACCGGCTCGCACCCGCGCGGACGGCCGCCGCGTGGGCATGGTTCACGGGCTGGTTCAACGTCCTCGGGCAGGTGGCGGTGACCGCCGGCATCGACTTCGGCGCCGCGTCCTTCCTCGGCGCGTATCTGAACCTCCAGTTCGACTTCGAGGTGACGCCGGGGCGGACGATCCTGCTGTTCGCCGCGATCCTCGTGCTGCACGGACTCCTCAACACCTTCGGCGTCCGCATCGTCGGGCTGCTCAACAGCGTCAGCGTCTGGTGGCACGTCATCGGCGTCGCCGTCATCGTCGGCGCCCTCGCCTTCGCGCCGGACAGCCACCAGTCCGCGTCCTTCGTCTTCACGAAGTTCGTCAACAACACCGGCTGGGGCGGCGGGTTCTACGTCGTCCTGATCGGACTGCTGATGGCCCAGTACACCTTCACCGGTTACGACGCCTCCGCGCACATGACCGAGGAGACCCACGACGCGTCCACCGCGGGGCCGAAGGGCATCGTGCGCTCCATCTGGACGTCCTGGATCGCCGGGTTCGTGCTGCTGCTCGGCTTCACCTTCGCCATCCAGTCGTACCAGGGCGCCCTCGGTTCGGCCACGGGCGCGCCGCCCGCGCAGATCCTGCTCGACGCGCTCGGGGCGACCGCGGGGAAGCTGCTGCTGCTCGTCGTCATCGGCGCGCAGCTCTTCTGCGGCATGGCCTCCGTCACCGCCAACAGCCGCATGATCTACGCCTTTTCGCGCGACGGCGCGCTGCCCTTCTCGCACATCTGGCACACCGTCAGCCCGCGCACCCGTACCCCCGTCGCCGCGGTGTGGCTGGCCGCGTTCGGCGCGCTCGTGCTCGGACTGCCGTACCTCATCAACGTCACGGCGTACGCGGCCGTGACCTCGATCGCCGTCATCGGCCTCTACATCGCGTACGTCGTCCCGACCCTGCTGCGGCTGCGCAAGGGCGACGCCTTCGAGCGCGGGCCCTGGCACCTGGGCAGGTGGTCGCGGCCGATCGGGGTCGTGGCGGTGGTGTGGGTGGCGGTCATCACCATCCTCTTCATGCTGCCGCAGGTCTCGCCGGTCACCTGGGAGACGTTCAACTACGCCCCGATCGCGGTCCTTGTGGTCCTCGGGTTCGCGGGAGTGTGGTGGCTGGTGTCGGCCCGGCACTGGTTCCTGAACCCTGCGCACGCGCGGACCGCCGCGCGTGAGGCGGGGCGTGTGGGAGCGCCGGAACCGGTCGATCCGTGAGCGGCGGGCGCGCCGCCGGGCCGCCCGTGTGACATCCGACAGGCCGTGGAGGCCGATACCCGATCGGCCTCCCGGCCCCGGCGGGCTATGCTCGGGGATGCGTCGGCGCGGGCCGGCGCGTGGACCCTTAGCTCAATTGGCAGAGCAGTGGACTTTTAATCCATTGGTTGTGGGTTCGAGTCCCACAGGGTCTACCGCGTGAACAGCGGCCCGGACGGCTTCGGCCGGCCGGGCCGCTGTGCTGTTCCCGCCGAACTCCGTTGCCCCTCACGCCTCCCGTAGGTACCGCCTCTTCACCGCCGTCAGCGCGACCGCGTACAGGGTGAGGACCGCCACGAGGAGTGCGTAGTACACGGGCGGCAGGGGAGCCATGCCGAGCGGGCGGGCGGCGGGGGTCAGAGGCAGCAGGATGCCCACGACGGTCAGGGACGTGACCGCCCAGCGGACCGGTCCCGGGGTGCGCGGGGCGCGGCCGGTGCGCAGGAGCAGCATCACCAGAGCCTGTGTCAGGAGGTTCTCGGTGAACCAGCCCGAGTGGAACGCCGCCTCGTCGGTCGCGCCCGCCGTGGAGTGCAGGGCGAGCGCGAGGACGCCGAAGGTCGCGAGGTCGGCGGCGGCGTTGAGGAGGCCGAACCCGGTGATGAAGCGCAGGAAGTCGCGCGGGCGCAGCGTCGTGGGGCGGCGCAGCGCGGCGGGCGCCGGCCGGTCGAAGGCGAACGAGAGCTGGGCCGCGTCGAAGCACAGGTTCTGCGCGAGCACCTGCGCCGGGAGCATCGGCAGGAACGGCAGCAGGAGGCCCGCCGAGAGCATCGCGATCACGTTGCCGAGGTTCGAGGAGAGCGTGACCCGCAGATACGTGGCGATGTTGCCGCTGCTGTGACGGCCCGCGGTGATCGCGTGGCCGATCGCGGTGAGGTCCTTGCCCGGCCGGTCCGCCGGCTGCGCGAGGACGATGTCCGCCGCGTCGCGCGCCACCGCGGCCGCGTCGCGCGGGCAGATCCCGACATCGGCGGCGCGCAGCGCGGGCAGGTCGTTCACGCCGTCGCCCAGGAAGCCGACGGTCGTCCGTCCGCCGGAGCGCAGGGCGGTGACGATGCGCGCCTTGTCTGCGGGGGCGCAGCGGGCGAAGACGGTGGTGCGGTGGGCGAGGCGGGCCAGTTCCGCGTCCGTGAGCGCGTCGAGGGTGTCCGCGGTCCGTACGTCGCCGGGGGCGAGCCCCAGATCGCGCAGGGCACGGGCCGCCGTGCCGGGGTGGTCGCCGGTGATGACCTTGACCGTGACGCCGCGCTCGCCGAGGTCGCGCAGGGCCCGCGCGGCGGTCGGCACGAGGGCGTCGGTGAAGGCGACGAAGCCGGTGAAGGTGAGGCCGCGTTCGTCGGCGGTGCTGTACGCGCGGTGCCGGGCGGGGCGTTCGGCGGTCGCCACCGCGAGGAGCCGGAGCCCGTCGCCGGACAGCGCCGCCGCTCGGGCGAGCAGGCTCGCGCGCTCCGCTTCGTCGAGGGCGCACCGCTCCAGGACGTTCTCCACGGAGCCTTTGACGGCGAGCGTGACCGTGCCGGGCGTGCCGGGCCGCCGGACGACGACGGTGGCGAGGCGCCGTACGGGGTCGAAGGGCAGGGCGGTGAGCCCGTCGTACGCGTCGGTGACGGCCGCGTCCGCGTGCCCGATGACCGCCTCGTCGAGCGCGTCCGGGGCCGGCAGGTCGGCGAGCTGGAGTGTCCACCAGGCGGAGACGGCCGCCCAGTGGAGGGCGTCGGGGTCGGTGCGGGCCAGGTCGACGGCCGGGCGGTCCTGGGTGAGGGTGCCCGTCTTGTCGACGCACAGGATGTCGACGGCGCCGATGTCGTGCAGCGCGGGGAGCCGTCTGACGATGACGCCGTGGGTACGGGCGAGCAGCGCCGAGCCGCGGGCGAGCGCCGTCGTGACGATGACCGGCAGCATCTCCGGTGTGAGCCCGACGGCCACCGCGACGGCGAACGGCAGGGTCTCCAGGCCCCGGCCGCGCAGCGCGGCGCCCGCCATCAGGACCAGCGGAGGCGTCAGCAGCATGAAACGGATCAGGGTCCACGAGATGCCGTGCACCGAGCGTTCGAACGCGCTCGCCCCGCGCCGTGCGCCCACCGTTCCGTGGGCCGCCGCGAAGCGGGTGCCGGCGCCCGTCGCGAGCACCACGGCGCTCGCGCTCCCGGACGCCACGCTGCCGCCCTGGAAGCACAGTTGCGTCGACTCGCCGTCCGCGGGCAGGTCCACCGGACGCTTGTCGACCGGCACCGACTCCCCGGTGAACGCGGCCTGTTGCACGCTCAGGCCCTGCGCCCGCAGGAGTCGTACGTCGGCCGGGATCAGGTCGCCGGGGCCGAGACGCACCACGTCGCCGGGCACCAACTGGCTTACGGGGAGCTCGCGTTCGGCCGGTGAGGCGGTCTCGTCGTCGCCGGGGCGGCGCAGCACGGTCGCCGTCGTCGCGACCAGGTCGCGCAGGCCCGCCATGGCGCTGTCCGCGCGGCGCTCGCCCGCACAGCGCAGGCCGCAGCTGATGGCGACCAGGACGAGGATCACGCAGGCGGTGCCCCAGGCCGCGACGGCCGCCGAGACGAGGCCGAGGCAGAGCAGGACGCCGGTGAACGGGTCACGCAGGCTGCGGGCGGCGAGGCGGGGCCAGGACAGGGGACGCGTACCCGGCGGGACGTTCTCGCCGTGGCGGGCCAGGCGCCGCTCGGCCTCCGCCTCGGTGAGGCCGTACGGGCCGCTGTCGAGGGAGCGCAGGAGCTGGAGCGTCGTACGGCCGGGGGCCGTCTGCGGGGCGGTGTCGGTCACTCTCGGGCGCCGTCAGCGATTCTCGGGTGTCGTCACCGTCGTCTTCTCCCGTTCATCGGACCGCGAATCCCGTTCACCGGACCGCGAAAGGCTCCCCCGTAAGGGGTTCGAAGGCTTCGAAGGGTTCAGTTTAGGGGCGGAACTTTTGCCGCTCCTCGCTAGTTTCTACAGCGCTGTAGAAGATCATTATGTGTCGAACGAGGAGAGTCATGGCCCTGTGGGATCGCTTCAAGGAGTCCGCGTCGACGATGCAGACGCAGCTCATGGCGAAGAAGAACGACCTGAAGAGCGGCGCCTTCCGTGACGCGAGCATGGCGATGTGTGCGCTGGTCGCCGCGGCCGACGGCACCGTCGACCCGGCCGAGCGCAGCCGCGTGGCCCAGCTCATCTCCTCGAACGAGGTGCTGCAGAACTTCCCGGCGGACCAGCTCCAGAGCCGCTTCGACGCGAATCTGAACAAGCTGACCGCCGACTTCGCCTTCGGCAAGGTCAGCGTTCTCCAGGAGATCGCCAAGGCGAAGAAGAAGCCCGCCGAGGCGCGCGCGGTCATCCAGATCGGCATCGTCATCGGCGGCGCCGACGGCGACTTCGACAAGACCGAGCAGGCCGTCGTCCGCGAGGCCTGCCTGATGCTCGACCTGCCCCCGCACGAGTTCGACCTGTAAAGGGACATGGAATACACCGAAGGCCCGGAACCAATGGTTCCGGGCCTTCGGCCTTCAGTAGCGGGGACAGGATTTGAACCTGCGACCTCTGGGTTATGAGCCCAGCGAGCTACCGAGCTGCTCCACCCCGCGTCGGTAAACACGACTCTACGCCATTGCGGCGACAGAACGCGAATCGGTTGCCCGGCGTTCCGCGATCCGCCGCCCCGGACCCCTTTCACCCGGTCGGTCCCGCCAGGTCGCCCGTCGCCTGTCCGGGGGGAACTCTGGAGTGGGGCCCGATGACGTGCGCAGACGCGGGACCGACGCGGACGGTGGCGGGAGACGAGTGGTGGGGCAGCGAGGAGGGCACAGACGAGAGACGGAGCAGGGCCTGTCCCG
The DNA here is from genome assembly GCF_044748025.1 of Streptomyces sp. NPDC090032. Lineage (NCBI taxonomy): Bacteria > Bacillati > Actinomycetota > Actinomycetes > Kitasatosporales > Streptomycetaceae > Streptomyces > Streptomyces sp. NPDC090032. The sequence continues at coordinate 570,395 of NZ_JBIVFF010000005.1, forward strand.
CGCCCGGTTCCTCGTACGTCTGGTACCCGTGCTCCTCGTCGTGATCGGGGCGGTCTACGACTACGTGACGCCGTCGACGTTCACCGGCGTACCCCTGTTCACCGCGGCCCCGCTGGTCGCGGCCCCGTTCTTCTCGCCCCGTGGCACGCTCCTGACCGGCCTCGCGACCGTCGCCGTCGTACTCGGGGTGCATCTCAGATACACCCGCGATTACGACACCGACGCCATCACCGAACTCGTCACGGTCGTCACCGTCGCCGTCCTCGCCTGTGTCATGAACCGCGTCGTGCGGCGGGGCAGCGAGCAGCTCACCTCTGTGCGTCAGATCGCCGAGGCGGCCCAGCGCGCCGTTCTGCCCGAGCCCGCGGAGCGCATCGGCGGCCTCGAGATCGCCGCCCGCTACGAGGCCGCCCAGGCAGGCGCCTTCATCGGCGGCGACCTGTACGCCGTGCAGGACACCCCGCACGGCGTACGGCTCGTCGTGGGCGACGTGCGCGGGAAGGGCATGGGGGCGGTGGCCGCCGTGGCCGTCGTCATCGGTGCCTTCCGGGAGGCGGCCGAGCAGGAGGCGACGCTGGAGGCGGTCGCGCAGCGTCTGGAGCGGGCGCTCGCGCGGGAGGGGATGCGGCGCCACGGCCTGGACGAGACCGAGGGCTTCACCACGGCCGTGCTCGCCGAGATCCCGCACGGCAACGGCCTCGTACGGGTCATCAACCGGGGCCATCCGGAACCCCTGATCCTGGGCGGCGACGGGGCGCTCAAGGTCCTGTCGCCGCCGGAGCCCGCGCTGCCGCTCGGGATGGGCGAGCTCGGCACCTGGCCCGACCGCGCTTCGGAGACGGAGTTCCCGTCCGGGGCGACGCTGCTGCTCTACACCGACGGCCTCTCGGAGGCGCGCGACGCGCAGGGCACGTTCTACGACCCGGCGGCGCGGCTCGCCGGGCGGATGTTCTCCGGGCCCGATCCGCTGCTGGCCGCGCTCGCCGCCGAGGTCCGCCGGCACACCGGGGGCGGCACGACGGACGACATGGCTCTGCTCGCCGTGAGACGGCCGTGAAGCGGCTGTGAAGCAGCCGTGACCACCGTCATCACATTACGTAGTCGAACGGCGCCACTGCGCATAACATTTGACAAACCGTCAGATGAATCGCCCGTTCCGACGACCGGTCAACTCGCCCGATTCCGCCCGCTGGTGCCCCGATAAGTCCAGGCCAAAGGCGTTAACGATCAGTCGGAACAGCTTGGAATCGAGCCCTGGTGTCTATTAACGTTCGATAACGCAGCGCGGTCGTCCCAGCCGTCACAAGAGATGGCTCCGTGCGCACGCGCCTAATCCCGCAAGGGAGCCGGGGAACCACCAACTTGGGGTGAATCGGACGTCTTTCCTTGCGGAAGGCGTCGGTAGGAGACCTTCCTGCTCCGAACCCGTCAGCTAACCCGGTAGGCGAGAAGGAAGGAAAGGAGTGCGCCCCAGTGGCGTCCAACCGGCCTGCCCCAGAGTTCTCCTACGCGCCGATCGACGAAGCCTTCGGCTCAGCGGACGAGCAGACCTGGGAGGAGTGGAACCCCACCGAGGAGTCCATTCGCCCCGTACGCGGCAGGCACCGCGTAGCCAAGCAGCGCGGCGGTCTCGCGCGCAGCTCCACCGTTCTCGGCGTCGGCGTGATCGCGGCCGTCGGCGCGGGCGGCATCGCCACCGCGCAGGGCGGCAAGCCCCCCGTACACATCTCGATGCCCGACCTGTCGGCCGTCAAGGACTCCCTGCCCGACGCCAAGTCGCTGCCCGGCGTGGGCGCGCTGATATCCGACGACTCCGACGACTCGTCAGGCACCTCCGCGAGCCCGCTGACCGAAGCCGGCGTCAGCACCGCGGACGCCGCGCAGGGCACGACCGCCGGTGAGGCCCTGCGCGCCCGCATCATGCAGCAGGCCGAGCAGCAGCAGGACCAGGCCGCCCAGGCCGAGGCCGCGGCCGCCGAGCAGGCCGCCGCGAAGAAGGCCGCCGACGACGCCGCCAAGGAGCGGGACGCCGCCACCGCCAAGGCCGCCGCCGAGAAGAAGGAGGCGGAGGAGGCCGCGAAGAAGAAGGCCGAGGCCGAGCGCCTCGCCAAGCTCGCCAAGAGCTTCACGCTGCCGGTCTCCTCGTACACGATCACCGGTACGTTCGGTCAGCCCGGTTCGATGTGGTCCTCCGGCTATCACACGGGTCTCGACTTCGCCGCTCCGACGGGTACGCCGCTGAAGGCGATCCACTCCGGCACCGTCAAGGAGGCCGGCTGGGCGGGCGCGTACGGCTACCGCACCGTCCTGGAGCTGCCGGACGGCACCGAGCTCTGGTACTGCCACCAGTCGTCCCTCAACGTCAGCGCCGGCCAGAAGGTGACCAGCGGCGATGTCATCGGCCGCGTCGGCGCCACCGGCAACGTGACCGGGCCGCACCTCCACCTGGAGGTCCACCCGGGCGGCCAGGCGACCGGGGTCGACCCCGCTCCGTGGCTGCGCTCCAACGGTCTGACGATCTGAGGCTCGCGCCCTCCGAACCCCGGCGGTCCTGACGGCAACCCCCCGACGTCAGGACTGCCGGTCCGGCGTGACCGGAATATCTTGATCCACATCGGTGTTGTGACTCGTCATGACTTCTCTTCGCAAGCTCGGCTCGTCAGACCTCGAGGTGTTCCCGCTCTCCCTCGGCGGCAATGTGTTCGGCTGGACCGCCGACGAGGCGCAGTCCCTCGCCGTGCTCGACGCGTACACCGCCGCCGGCGGCAACTTCGTCGACACGGCCGACGCGTATTCGGCGTGGGTTCCGGGCAACAAGGGCGGCGAGTCCGAGACCGTCATCGGCAAGTGGCTGGCCGCGCGCGGCAACCGCTCCGATGTCGTCATCGCCACCAAGGTCGGCGCCCACCCCGACTTCAAGGGCCTGTCCGCGCACACCATCAAGTCCGCCGCCGACGAGTCCCTGCGCCGCCTCGGCACCGACTACATCGACCTCTACTACACGCACTTCGACGACCCGTCCGTGCCGGTCGAGGAGATCATCACCGCCCTCGACGAGCTGGTGACGTCGGGCAAGGTGCGCGCCATCGCCGCGTCGAACCTGACCCCGGAGCGGCTCCAGGAGTCCCTGGACTTCTCCGACCGCGAGGGCCTCGCCCGCTACGCGGCGCTCCAGCCGCACTACAACCTCGTCTCGCGTGACACCTACGAGGGCAGGCTCCAGGAGGTCGCCTCGCGGGGCGGTCTCGCGGCCGTCCCGTACTACGCCCTGGCGTCCGGGTTCCTGACGGGCAAGTACCGGCCGGGCACCGAGGTCGACAGCGTGCGGGCCGAGGGCGCCGCCAAGCACCTGCAGACCGAGCGTGGCCTGCGCGTCCTCAAGGCCCTGGACGAGGTGGCGCAGGCGCACGGCGCCGAGGTCGCGACCGTCGCCCTCGCCTGGCTCGCGTCCCGCCCCACGGTGGCCGCCCCGATCGCGTCCGCGCGCACCGTGGAGCAGCTGCCGGCGCTGGTGGCCGTGGCCGAACTGGAGCTGACGGACGCGGAGCTCTCGAAGCTCACCGAGGCGTCCGCCTGACCCGGACGTGGGCCCTGCAGGCGTCCTCAGTGGCGGTACGGGGGCCCTGCGGGCGTTCTCAGTAGCGGTACGGGTTGGGCGCGTTGTGCGAGTTGTGCGCGGGGAACGGGGCTGCCGGCCCCGCGTACACCGGGCCCGCGTACATCGGCGGCACCCACATGGGGGGTGCGGTGGCGCGGGACGCGTAGGCGAGGGCGGGGCGGGCCGCGTGGCGCCGCGCCCACATCTCGTCGAGCAGCTTCCGCTCCCGTACGACATAGTCCGCGCCGGCCCGGCCGCGCCGCCCGCGGTGGCGCAGGAGCGCGAGTGAGGTCGCGTACTGCTGGTACTGGGCGACGACCCTGGCCGTCTCCTTGCCGCCGTGGTGCTGCGCGAACTCGCGGGCCAGACGGCGGGCGCGCATCGAGCCGAGGGCGAACGGCTCGTCCTGGCCGACCCAGCCGGCCGCCGCGTACGCGGGCAGCTCGGAGCGCACCGTGCGCAGTTCGCGCTGGCGGGTCCCGATCGCGAGCCAGGTCAGCAGGCCGAACGCGGGCATCATGAACAGCGCGTAGACCCCGAAGAAGCCGAACCGGCCGAACGCCGACGAGCCGTTCCACGTGGCGTGCATGCCCATCGCGAGCAGCAGCCCGGCGAGGGGCAGGAACACGCGCCGCACCGGGCCGCGGTCGGGCGCCGTCCAGGCCGCGAGGCCGAAGCCGATACCGGTGCACACCGTGAACAAGGGGTGCGCGAACGGCGACATGACGATGCGTACGAAGAAGGTGGCGACGGTCACCGAGGCGATGCCGCTGCCGCTGTTGAGCTGGTCGGTGCCGAAGGCGTTGCCCAGATAGAGGATGTTCTCGGTGAACGCGAAGCCGGTGGCGGTGACCCCGGCGATCACCATGCCGTCGACGATCCCGGTGAAGTCCCTTCTGCGGAACAGGAAGATGAGCAGGACCGCGCAGGCCTTCGCGGACTCCTCGACGATGGGCGCTATGACCGTCGCGCCGAGGGTGTCGGCGTTCGAGGGGTCGGCCGAGTTGGTGGCGATCCAGTGCGTCGCGAAGCTGTTGGCGACGATCGCGATGAGCGCGGCGGCGCAGGCGCCCCAGGCGAAGGCGAACAGCAGGTTCCGCCAGGGTCCGGGCGCGACCCGGTCCAGCCAGCGGAACGCGGCTATCAGCAGCGGGACGGGCAGGACCGCGAGGCAGATCCCGACCAGGAACCCCTTGGTGCCGGTCTGTTCCCGCACGAGGGCGAGGATCACCAGGCCGGAGAGCGTCAGGAGCGAGACGAGCGCCCAGGCGTGCACGGCCTTCCGCTCCCACCAGCGCGGATGCCGCAGTGTGCCGGGCCCGGGAGCGCCTGCTCCGGGCTGCGCGTACGGAAACGCGTTCGGATACGAGGGATAGGTCGCCACAGCGTCGACCCTAACGAGCGATGGGCTCGGCCGCGACGGTGTCTGTCAGTCCGCGGCGGCGGCCGGTGCGTGCTCGGCGCGCAGGAAGAGCAGGTCGTGGACCACATGGCCCTTGTCCAGGCCCTGTCCCTCGAAGCGTGTGAGGGGGCGGAACGCGGGCCGGGGCGCGTACCCGCCGTCGGCCTGCGTGTTCTCGTAGTCCGGGTGTTCGGTCAGGACTTCGAGCATCTGCTCGGCGTACGGCTCCCAGTCGGTCGCGCAGTGCACGAGGGCGCCGGGCTTGAGGGGGACCTTGGCGAGGCTGAGGAACTCCGGCTGGATCAGGCGCCGTTTGTGGTGGCGCTTCTTCGGCCAGGGGTCGGGGAAGTAGACGCGCAGCCCGTCGAGGGAGGCCGCGGGGAGCATCTCGCGGAGCAGGATGATCGCGTCGCCGTTGGCCACCCGGACGTTCGTCAGGCCGTTCCGCTCGGCGAGGCCCAGGAGGTTGCCCTGGCCCGGGGTGTGCACGTCGACCGCGAGGATGCCGGTGTCGGGGTCGTCGGCGGCCATCTGCGCCGTCGCCTCGCCCATGCCGAAGCCGATCTCCAGGACGACGCGCTTCCTGCCGTCGAACAGCTCGTCGAGGTCGAGGACGCGCTGCCCGTCGATGTCGAGGCCCCACGCGGGCCACAGCCGCTGGAGGGCGTCCGCCTGGCCGGTCGTGACGCGGCTGCGGCGCGGCTGGAAACTGCGGATGCGCCGCTCGAAGTGCGAACCGGCGGGGTCGGGCGCGGGCCCGTCGGGAAAGCGCGGCTCGCCCTTGGCGCGTGCGGGACCGGGGGCTTCAGGGGTGCGGGGTGACTCAGACACAGTGAGGCGATTTTACGTGTCCCGGCGCTGCCCGAGCGCGGCCAGGGCCCGCCGGGCGACCTCGCGGCCGATCGGGAGCGAGGCCGTCGCCGCGGGGGACGGCGCGTTCAGCACGTGCACCGTGCGCGGGGCCTCACGGATCAGGAAGTCGTCGACCAGGGTCCCGTCCCGCAGGACCGCCTGCGCCCGGACGCCGGCGGGCGCGGGCACCAGGTCGTCCGCGGTCACCGAGGGCAGCAGCCTGCGCACCGCCGCCGTGAACGCGTCCCGGGACACCGAGCGGCGCAGCTCCCCGGCCCCGTACCGCCAGTGCCGGCGCGCTATGTGCCAGGAGCCGGGCCAGGCGAGCGTGGTGCCGAGCTCGCGCGGTCTGACCGTCGACCAGTCGTAGCCCTCGCGGGCCAGCGCGGGCACCGCGTTCGGACCGACGTGCACGCTCTTGTCGATGCCGCGTGTGAGATGGACGCCGAGGAAGGGGAACGCCGGGTCCGGCACCGGATAGACCAGGCCGCGCACCAGCTCGGGGCGGGCCAGCTCGAAGTACTCACCCCGGAAGGGGACGATCCGCATGCCGGGGTCGTCCCCCGCGAGCCGGGCGATCCGGTCGCAGTGCAGCCCCGCGCAGTTGACCAGGACGCGCCCCCGGACGATGTCCCCGGCGGCCGTGCGCACGGCGACACCACGGTCCGGGCGGCGGTCGATCTGCACCACCTCGGCGCCGTACCGGATGTCGGCGCCCGAGGCCTCGGCCAGCTGCCGGGCCACTGACACGTAGTCGGCGACGCCCGTCGTGCCCACGTGGATCGCGGCGAGGCCGCGCACATACGGCTCGTACTCGCCGATCTGGGCGGGGCCGAGCTCCCGCACCGGAATCCCGTTCTCCCGGCCGCGCTGGACCAGGGCGTGCAGGCGGGGCAGCTCGTCGCGCTCGGTGGCCACGATCAGCTTGCCGGTGACCGCGTGCGCGATGCCGTACTCCTCGCAGAACCTGACCATCTCGGCCGCGCCCCGCACCGCGAAGCGGGCCTTGAGCGAGCCGGGGCGGTAGTACACGCCGCTGTGGATGACCCCGCTGTTGCGCCCCGTCTGGTGTCTGGCCGGGCCGTGCTCCTTCTCCAGGACGGTCACACGGGTGCCCGGCACCGCGCGCGTGAGGGCGTACGCCGTCGACAGACCGACGATCCCGCCGCCGATCACCAGAACATCGCAGTCGTACCCGCTCGTCTTCACCGTGCCTCACCTCCCGCCCCCGATACTGCACTGCGCCACTGACAACGCGCTCAAACCCGGGCGGTGGCCCTTCGGCTGCACCGGTTCCTTCACACTGCTGCTCTACGCCGGACCCTCACTGCTGCTCTACGCCGGCGCCATCAGGAGCGGCCTCGCCCGCTCCCGCAGCTCCACCACGCGCGGTTCGTCCCCGTACGGCTCCAGGCGGTGCAGCAGATCCTTCACGTACTCGGTCGTCCGGGCCGACGAGATCCGCCCCGCCACCTCCAGCGCCCGCGTGCCCTGCTCGCACGCCGCGTCCAGATTCCCCGACTCCAGCTCGGCGACCGCCGACACCACGAGGCGTAACCCGTGCGAGCGCACGAACTCCTCCGTGGGCTTCGACAGCGCCTGCTCCGTGAAGCGCCGCACCTGGCGGGGCGCCTTGAGGTCGCGGTAGCACTCGGCGGCGTCCGCGGCGAAGCGGTCGTACGAGTAGAAGCCGAGCCACGACGGGTCGTGGTCCCCGTCGCGCGCCCGCTCCAGCCAGCCCTCCGCGGCCCGCAGCGCGGCCCCCGCCGCGTGCGCGTCACCGGCGCGCGCGTGCGCGCGTGCCTCCACGAGCCGGAAGAAGCTCATCGTCCGCGCGGTCGCGAGCCCGCGATTGCGCTCCAGGGCGGCCTGCGCGAGGTCCACCCCCTCGTCACCGAACCCGCGGTACGTCGCCTGCAGGGACATCGACGCCAGTACGTAGCCCCCCAGGGGCACGTCGGCCGCCGCGCGCGCGAGCCGCAGCGCCTGGATGTAGTAGCGCTGCGCCGCCTCCTGCTGGCCCGTGTCGAACGCCATCCACCCGGCCAGGCGCGTCAGTTCGGCGCTCGCCCCGAACAGGGCGCGCCCCACGTCGTCCGAGTACGCGCCGAGCAGCAGCGGGGCCGCCTCGACCCGCAGGCACTCGGGGACCATCGACGAACGCCAGTCGCCGCCCCCGTACTTGGAGTCCCAGCGCCGCGCGTCCTCGGCCGCCTCGCGCAGCTTCTGGACGTCGCTGTGGCCGACCTTCTGCGGCGTGTTGTCCCCGCCGCTCTCCGGGGGCTGGGCATCGCGCGCGACCGACGAGTCGGCCGGCGTTATCAGCCATCTGGAGGCGGGCGTCGCGTACGCGCTCACCGCGAAGGATCCGGCCAGCGACTGCCAGATGCCGCCGCCCGTGCGGCGGCCCGCGAGGTCGAGGCGGTACAGCTCCGTCGCCGACTTCACCGCCGCCCCCACGTCGCGCGGGAAGGCGAGGCCCACCTCGGGCGCGGGATCCGCGTCCGCCAGGCCGATCTCGTGCAACGGCACGGGCCGGCCCAGCTTCTGGCCGATGGCTGCGGCGATGAGGTGCGGCGCGGCGCCCTGCGGCACCATGCCCTTGGAGACCCAGCGGGCCACCGAGGTCTTGTCGTAGCGAAGCGTCAGACCGCGTTGCGCGCCAAGGTCGTTGACCCGCCGCGCCAGGCCTGCGTTGCTGATTCCCGCGAGGGCGAGAACGGTGCCGAGTTTCTCGTTCGGCCCGCGTTGCTCCCTGGACATGCGCCACCCCTCGACACAGCCGGCTGCCGCAGTGGCATAACCGCGCGGCATTCGTACACCCAGCGTAGTTCGCCGGATCCCAAGCGTTAAGGGGCATAGTTCCGGATGGCGGGAATATTGTCCGTACGGGAGTACGCGTCCGGGGCGGCGCCGGCACGGTGTGCTCCGCCCGTGTGGCCGTGCGCCTGGGTGTGCGCTCTTCTGCGGCCATGGGGGGAGCGTTTCCATGGATGGTGCGTGGGTCGGCCCGCTGTACTGGATCCAGCGGGCTGGGGGACACCGCCGCCTTCATCCCCGCGGGCGGCGGACCGGTCCGGGAGGTGCAGGGCGCCTCCCGGACCGTGCGCTGCGCGCCGTGGCCGATGTGGTGTGCCCAGGTCCGGCCAACCACAGTCGATTTGGCCGAATATCGACGGTGCCGTGCGGCGTCACCGATGCCTCCGAGCGGCCCTTGGGGGGTTCAACTGCCGCTCGAAAGGGGCGCATTCGGTGGCGCACGTGCCGCCCGGTCGCCTCTCCCGTACGCCTCCTTCGTGGCAGCATGGGGACTCTGTTCCTGTGATTCCCTCTGATTCCTCTGACGAGGTTCTGTCCACAACCTGTGGAGGCGGCGATGCGGTGGTTGGTGGGGTGGAGCAGTACCGCCGCCGGGCCCGTGCGGTTCGGGTCCGCGGGCTCGACCGGACCCGACGGGGAGACCGTCCACCCCGTGGGCTCCCAGCTCCTGTGGGGTGACCCCGATCCGCTGTGGGCGGTCGGCGACTGGCGCCCGGACGAGGTCAGGATCGTCAGTGCCGACGAGCAGACCCGTATCGCCGTGCTCGGCACCTGCGGCGCCACCGACGAGCAGCTGCGGGTCGGCCTGTTCGCCGCGCGCGGCGGTGCCCTGCGCCACCTCACCGCCTGGTCCGGGAGTTACACCGCGGTCGTCCAGGTCGGCCGGCGCCTCATGGTCGCCGGTGATCTGGCGGGCGCGCGGCCCGTGTTCTACACCCCCTGGGCCGGCGGCACCGCGTACGCGACGGCCGCCCTGCCGCTCGCCGACCTCATCGAGGCCCACCTCGACATCGGCCATCTCGCGGCCCTGCTCGCCGCCCCCGACGTGCCCGAAGCCCTGCACGACTCGACGCCGTACCAGGGCGTACGCCGCATCCCGCCGGGCCACGCGCTGATCCTGCGCGCCGGTGCCCGCGAGATCGCCGGCTACGAACCCGTCGCGTCGCTCGCCGTCGCCGCGCCCTCCGCGGACCCGGCCGGCGCGGTGGACGACCTGCGCGACGCGCTCGTCGAGGCGGTACGCGCCCGGCTCGCCGCGCCCCGGCACGTCCCCGGCGCCGACATCGACCCCGGACCCGTCCCCGGCATGGGCCCCGCCGAGCGGCGCGCGGCCCGCGGCATGCCCGTCCCCGGCATCGGCGCCGACCTCTCCGGAGGGCCCGCGTCCGGAACCCTCGCGCTGCTCGCGGCGGGACTGCCCGGAGTGCCCGGCACGGTCCTCGGCCACGGCACGGGCGCGGGCGAACGCCTCCTCGCCGTCACCTTCAACGACCTGTCCGCGGGCGCCGAAGGACGCGAGGCCGAACTCCAGCGCGCCGGCGCCATCGCCGCGAACCCGCGGCTGCACCACGTCGTCGTCACCGCGGGCGAAGAGGCGCTCCCCTACGCCGAGTTGGACGGCCCCCTCACCGACGAGCCCGGCCCCTCGCTGATCACCGCCGCCCGCCACCGCACGCGCCTTCTCTCCGGCAGCGCCGACCACTTCACGGGCTACGGCGCCCGCCAGGTCCTCGACGCGCACCCCGCCCGCCTCGCCGACCTCCTGATGGACCGGCGCCGGCGGCACATGGTCAAGCCGGTCGCCGCGCTCGCCAAGGCGGACGGCGGCTCCGTGCTGGTGCCCGCGCGCGTGTACGGCGCGGCGCGCAAGCTGGCCCGCACGCCGTACAGGGCGGGCATCGAAAGCCTCGCGGAGCGGCTGCTGCAGCGGAACTTCGACGACCCGGGCGGCGAGACGGGCGCCGTCGGCGCATCGCTCGCCGCTCTCGCCTGGGCGAGACCGGGGCCCGCCGCGCGCTGGCTGACGGGCGAGGCCCTCGCTGAAGTATCGGTTCGCCTCCAGGACGGCGCGACGCGTCCGGGGCCAGGACCCGGACAGCGGCCCGGCACGTTCCGGGCCCGCGCCGCGCTCGCCCGCCACGCGGCGGACCTGCGCGTCCTCGAACAGGCCGCCGAGGTCCGCTTCCAGCGCCTGCACGCCCCCTTCCTCGACAACCAGGTCGTGCGCGCCGCCCGTGCCCTCCCCGAGGCGCTCCGCGTCAGGCCCGGCGCCCGCGCCGACATCCTGCGTACCGTCCTCGAAGGCGCCGGCGTCAGCGAACTCCCCGCCGGCTGGGGCGCCCCCTCGCACGCGTCGTCCGCCGCGGCGGCCCGCACCGGACTGCGCGTCTCCTGTGACCACCTCATCCAGCTCTTCGACACCCCGCTCCTCGCCCAGACCGGCCTGATCGAGGCCCGCGTGGTCCGCAAGGCCCTGCGCGCGGCGGCCGACGGCGAACCCCTGCCGCTGGACGGCCTCGCCGACCTCGTCTCCCTCGAACTCTGGCTGCGCCGCCTCATCGCCCGCCGCGGCACCTGCTGGACCGGCACCCCCGCCCGCCAGCGCGCCGTCCCCACCGGGAGCGTCGCACCGCAGCGGGGCGCGCTCGGCGCCGGGCGCTGAAGAGCCGCCCCCCAGGCCCCGGCACCCCCGAACCGGAATCCGCGCGACTGAGCCCGCCCCGACCGTGAGAATGGACCAGTGCGGTACCGAATTCTGGGCGTCACCGAGGCGTACGACGATCAAGGCACACCCCTGCCCGTGGGCGGACAGCGGCTGCGCGCCCTGCTCGCGTCCCTCGCGCTGCACGCGGGCCGCGCCGCCCCCGCGGACGCGCTCATCGACGACGTATGGGCCGACGAGCCACCGGCCGACGCGCCCGCCGCACTCCAGGCCCTCGTCGGCCGGCTGCGCCGCGCCCTCGGCAAGGACGCCGTCACCTCCGAGGCGGGCGGCGGCTACCGCCTCGCCGCCCGCCCCGACGACGTCGACCTGTACGTCTTCGAGCGCCTCGTCCGCGACGGCACGGCCGCCCTCACGGCCCACGACCCGGCGACCGCGTCCCGCACCCTGCACGACGCGCTCGCCCTGTGGCGCGGCCCCGCACTCGCCGACCTCGCCGACCGCACCGTCGCGACCCGCCCCGAGGCCCAGCGCCTCGAAGCGGCACGCGCGCGCGTGGAGGCCGATCTGCGGCTCGGCCGCGCCGCGGACGTCGTACCGGAGCTGACGGAACTCACCCACGCCCATCCGTACGACGAGCCGCTGCACGCCCTCCTCATCCGCGCCCTGCGCGACGCGGGCCGCGGCGCCGACGCGCTCGCCGCCTACGAGAGCGCCCGCCGCACCCTCGCCGACGGCCTCGGCGCCGACCCCGGCCCCGAACTGGTGGCCCTGCACGCCGACTTGCTCGCCCCGGCCCGCGCCCCCGGCCGCCAGGCGCCACCGCGGCAGCCGCAGCGCGACGGAAATCTGCGGCCCCGCCTCAACTCGTTCGTCGGCCGGGAACCCGAACTCGACGCCATCCGTTCAGACCTGCAAGCGGCCCGCCTCGTCACCCTCACCGGCCCCGGCGGCTCCGGCAAGACGCGCCTTGCCGAGGAAGCCGCCTCGGAGCACCCGCGCGCCTGGCTCGCCGAGCTCGCCCCGCTCGATCAGCCCGAGGCCGTGCCAGGCGCCGTCGTCAGCGCCCTCGGCCTGCGCGAGACCGTCCTGATGACCAGCGAGCACTCCGCGCCGCAGGACGACCCCATGGCGCTGCTCGTCGAGCACTGCGCCCAGCGCGGCCTGCTCCTGATCCTCGACAACTGCGAACATGTCATCGGCGCCGCGGCCGCGCTCGCCGAGACCCTCCTCACCCACTGCCCCGGCCTGACCGTCCTCGCCACCAGCCGCGAACCCCTGGGCGTGCCCGGCGAGTCCGTACGCCCCGTCGAACCCCTGCCGCCCGACCCGGCGCACCGCCTCTTCGCGGAGCGCGCCCGCGCCGTCCGGCCCGACTTCGACGCCGACGGCGACCCCGAGGCCGTAGCCGAGATCTGCCGCCGCCTCGACGGCCTGCCCCTCGCCATCGAGCTGGCCGCCGCCCGACTCCGACTCCTCACGCCCCGCCAGATCGCGGACCGCCTCGACGACCGCTTCCGTCTCCTGACCAGCGGCAGCCGCACCGTTCTGCCCCGCCAGCAGACCCTGCGCGCGGTCGTCGACTGGTCCTGGGACCTCCTCGACGAGCAGGAGCGCACGGTGCTGCGCGAGGCGTCCGTCTTCGCCGGCGGCTGGGACCTGGAAGCCGCGGAGGCCGTCTGCACCGGACCCGCGTCCGACCTCATCGGCGCGCTCGTCGACAAGTCCCTCCTGGTGGCCACCCCCGGCGACGGCAGCATGCGGTACCGGATGCTGGAGACGATCCACGAGTACGCGACCGAACGCGCCGCCGAGACACCACGGCTGCGCACCGAGGCCGGCCGGCGCCACACCGCCTACTTCCGCGCCCTCGTCGAGAAGGCCGACCCGCTCCTGCGCTCCGCCGACCAACTCCCGTGGATCGACCGCCTGGAGACGGATCTCGACAACCTCCGCGCCGCCCTCCACCGCTCCACGGTCACCGGCGACACCGGCTCCGCGGTCGGACTCGCCCTGTCCACCGGCTGGTTCTGGTGGCTGCGCAACTACCGCAAGGAGGGCGCCGAATGGGTCGGCCACATCCTGGAGCAGCTGCTCCCGACGCCCCGCCCCGAGCGCCCGGCCCCCTCCGAATGCCGTGGCCCCCGCCCCGACGGGCGGACGTTCCCCGCCGCGGGCGACCTGGCGGACGAGGACGACCCGCTGTACTGGCCCCTCATGGAGCTGCGCCTCCTGCACATCTTCTTCGTGGCCCAGTCCGAACCCGAGAGCGCCCTGCGCGGGGAGGCCGACCGCGAGTACCTCGTGCGGGTGCGCGACGCCTTCGCGCGGCCCGGTCCCGTGGGGGCACGCTTCCCCGGCATCATCTGGCCGTTCACCGTGCACTTCCTGGACAAACCGGAAGAGGTACGGGCCGCCCTGGACCGGGCCGTCGCCAACTGCCGGGAGTACGGCGGCGAGTGGGAGATCGGCGTCACCCTCATGTTCCGTACGCACACGGCCGTCGACGGGCCGGGCAACCTCACGGGCGTCGACGACGACGTGGCCGAGCTGCGGACCATCAGCCGCCGCGTCGGGGACCGGTGGATGCGGGCCCAGGTGTGCAGCGCGGCCGGTGAGGCGGCCATCGCGCGCAGCCGGTTCGACGAGGCGAAGGGCGAGTTCGAGGAGGCGCTGCGCCTCGCCTACGAGGTGGGCGCCTACGCGGAGGCACCGTTCCTCATCGCCCGGCTCGGCGAGATCGCCTACCGCTCCGGCGAACCCGACGCGGCCCGCAAGCTCCTGGCCGAAGCGAGCGGGGAGGCCGACCGGTACGGGGTGCCGGACCCCCACGCGTACGTGCACCTCCTGAACGCGCTGATGGCGGTGGAGGACGGCGAGGTGGCACGGGCCCGCGCGCTGTGCGACGAGGCGGCCAGGGAGTCCTCGCGCGGAACGCCGCCGCCGCAGTTCACGGCGGCCGTCGGGGGTGTCGACGCGCGGATCACCGCGGCCGAGTCGGGGCCCGCGCGCGGCCTCGCGGTCCTCACCGACACCCTGCGGTACGCGGTCGAGACCCGCTGCGCGGAGCTCGTCAACGCGGGCCTCGCGGGCCGCGGGGCACTCCTCCTGGCCCAGCTGGGCGACACGGAGGGCGCGGTACGGCTGGTGGCCGCGTCCGACGGCTGGCTCGGCGGCGCCGAGCGCCCACTGCCCGAACGCGCCGAGATCGAGGCGCTGGGTGCGGCGGCCGCCGCCGCGCTGGGCGCCGGCAAGTACGCCGAAGCGCGCGCCGCGGGAGCGGGACACACGGCGGCCGAGGCGGTCACGTTCCTCACGGAACGCGTCCGCCGCTTCAACTAGGACCGCTCACGCCTCAGCCGGGGGGCTCACCGGCAGGTGAAACGCGACTCCGCCCAGTCCCCGACCGCGAGCGAGTCGAAGTTCGTCTGCGGCTCGGTGACCAGCCGGATCGCCTTGTGCCCCGCGAGATTCACATGGAGGGGAACGGCAGGGTCCCCGCCCCTGAGGACCTGCGACCTCCACAGGCGCACCCCGTCCGCGTACACGGAGAACCGCACCGCGCCCGTCCCGAGCGTCATGTCGTCGACACCGGCGAAGGCGTCGTACGCCGCGCACGTGCGGTTGAGGTCGATGGTCACGGAGGAGTTCGCGTGGACGGTGACCCCGTTCGCGTACTCCTTGTCCGCGATGCGCAGGCCCCACCGCTGCCACACCCAGCTGCTCGCGCCGGGCCGGATCTCCGGCTCGGTGCCGTCGCCGAGTCCGGCGTACGACAGCTGGTTCAGCTGGTAGACGGCCGGGGCGGGCGGGGGAGGCGTGGGCTTCGGAGTGGGCGTGGGCGTCGGCTTCGGGGCCGGCTTCGCGGGTGGTGTCGGCTTGGGTGTCGGCTTCGGAGTGGGGGTCGGCTTCGGCACGGGCTTGGGGGGAGGCGTCGGCTGTGGGGCCGGCGGCTCGGGCTTGGGTGTCGGCTTCGGGGGAGGCGTCGGCTTCGGCGGGGTGATGGGCTGCGAGACCGCCGGCTTCTCCTTGCGCGCCTCCGGCTTGGGCTTCTGCGGGTCGCCCGCCAGGGCGATCGCCACCGCCACGGCCACGCCCGCCGCGACCACACCGGCCGCGATACCCGCCTTCAGCGGCGCGCCGAGCCCCTCGGACGCCGCGGCGCCCCCGCCCGCGGCCCCTCCGGAACCGCCGCCCGCGGCAGCCGCCGCACCGGCGCCCGCCGCACTCGCGGCGCCGCCCCCGACGAGCGCGACCACCTTCGCGTACCCGGCGGCACCGAACCAGCCGATGACCGCGACCGGCACGACACCGGGGATCCCGCTGGCGACTTCCTTGATCTGGCCGGCGGCGAGCCGGCACTTGGCGCACTCCTCCAGGTGCTTGCGCAGCCCGCGCTCGGCCCGGGTGCGCAGGCTGCCGCGGGCGTACGCGCCGAGCCGGTCGGCGTAGCGCGCGCACTCCTCGTCCTGGGTGAGGGTGGTGCTCACATGGGCCTGGAGGTACGCCTCCTTGAGGCCCTCGCGGGCGCGCTTGGCCAGCACGCGCGTGCCGTTGGCGTCGAGGCCGAAGAGTGTGGCGACCTCGCTGGGCGACTCGTCCTCCACCTCGGTGTGCCACAGGACGGCCTGCCAGCGCTCCGGCAGGGACCGGAAGGCCTGCATGGCCATGGACTGCTCGGCCTCGTGCATCGCGAGGACGTCGGCGCCGAGATCCAGGGTGTCGTCGTCGGACACCTCGCTGGAGCGGGCGGCCTGCTGGGCGAACACGGCGAAGTCCTCGACCAGATGCTCGCGCTTCGCCGACTTGGTCCAGCCCGCGGCGACGCGGCGCACGGTGGTCAGCAGATAGGCGCGCACCGCGTGCTCGGGCCCGCTGCCGCCGCGCACGGCCTGCAGCATGCGGGCGAACACCTCGGCGGTGAGGTCGTCGGCGGTGTGCCCGTCCCGGCAGCAGGTGCGGGCGTAGCGGTGGACGGCGGCCGAGTGCCGGCGGTAGAGCTCCTCGTACGCGGTGTCGTCGCCGGACCGCATACGGGCGATCAGGTCGGCGTCCGCCGGAGGCGTTTCCCGCGGGGGCGTTTCCCGAGGAGGCGTTTCCCGCGGGGGCGGCAGGACGGACGTACCCGAATCCGCACCGGGCTCGCGCTGCTGCGGCACGCTCGGGTCGGCGTCGGAAGACGAGGGTTCGGAGCTGGGTGGGGGCTCGGAACCGGGCGAGGGTACAGAGGCGGCTGAGGATGCGGAGCCGGCTGAGGCTTCGGAAGGACCGGAGCCCGGTGACCCGCCGCCCCGGAGTGGACCGCCCTGGCTCGGCACCTGCCGCGCGGGCAGCCCGCCGGTCCCGGCATCGCCCGCACCACTGCTCTCGAGTGGCTCGTCCCGCCCGTCAACGCTCATCGCGGAAAGCCCCCGACCGCACACTCAGACCCGAACACGCGGGAAAGAGTGCCACACGGGTGGCCCACACCGCCTACCAGTCCTCGTCAACCACTCATCCGTGGAGACTTCGTTCAACGAAGCACTAGCTTTCACTCGAACGGGTAGCGGTCAACGGACTTGTCAAAACCGGGAGTTGGCCGCACGCGACACACACGCGCCACCCACGGCCGACCCCACACCTGACCCGCCCCCGCGCGAATGGGCCCTTGCTCGGGCCTTTACGCGGGCCCCTGCCTGGGCCGCGAACGCAGCCCCTCGAGCAGGATGTCCAGAAGCCGCGACGAGGCCGCGGCCTGCTGTGCGGGGTCCGGCAGCGAAGGCGCCGCCGTGGCGATGACCAGAAGCACGTCCGCCACCGTCACGTCCTCGCGGAGCTCCGACGCCGCGCGCGCCCGGTCCACGAGCTGCCCGACGACCTCCAGGAGCTCCGCGGCGCCCGCGTCGTCAGCCGGCACCGCCTCGGCGACCGGGGCAGGCCGCTGCTCCACGAGACGCAGCTCGGGCGGGACGACGGCGTGCCGCTGCTGCGGAACCCGCGTCTCGTCCCGGACCGCGCCCGAGTCGGCCCGCTCGTCGGCGACGCCGACGCGCAGCACCTGCGGAGGCAGCAGCCGCCCCGCGCCCGAGGCGACGGACGTGCGCAGGAAGCGCGACAGCGCCGACCACGGCTCGTCCTCCTGGCCGAGGGCGGCCCGCGCCTGATCGGTCAGCCGGGAGGTCTCCTCCTCGGCTATGCGGCGCACCAGTACGTCCTTGCTCGGGAACCGCCGGTACACCGTGCCGACACCGACCCGGGCCCGCCGCGCCACGTCCTCCATCGGCGCGCCGTACCCCAGCTCGCCGAAGACCTCGCGCGCCGCGCGCAGCACGTGCTCCAGATTGCGCTGGGCATCCACGCGCAGCGGCGCCGCCCGCGAACTGTCGCCCGCTCCGCGCCCGTTACCGCCCGCCGCAGCGGCCGGTCCGCCGGCCACGGCCGAAGCGGAAGCCGCGGAAGTCCATTGAGAATCCTGAATGTGCATATGTGTTCCCCCGGTAATGACGTCTCCCCCCGGAGACTCTCCCCGCCATCGGCAACCGGGGCGTGAGGAACAGGCCAGTTCCACGGACCCGTCCGACGGATCCGTCAGCGCATCCCCCGACACCCCGACAGCACACGAACATAGTTGAGCCGGAGTCAATTCAGAAGGGGCAGGTTCCGCACGGAGCGCCCCTCGAACGGAGTACGCGGCGATTCCACCCCGATTGCACCCTCGCGCCTCACCCGCTACATGTGCGCTGACCTGCGGACATTCCCCGTACTCCGGCAATTCGCCCACCCGGCGGCCGTCTCCGCCGCCGGTCACACAATTTGCCGGGGCTGTGGACAAACTCCAGTGGCCGATGCGTCATGGGGTGGTGCCGATGCCGAAGACTGCTTCTTCCCGGGGGACGGCCCCGGAATTCCCGCGTACGCGCGTCCTCGTCGTAGGGGGCGGCTATGTCGGGATGTACACCGCCCTGCGCCTCCAGCAGAAACTCAAACCGGAACTGAGAAGCGGCCGGGCCGAGATCGTCGTCGTCACCACCGACCCGTACATGACCTACCAGCCCTTCCTGCCCGAGGCCGCCGCCGGATCCATCTCGCCGCGCCACGTCGTCGTGCCGCTGCGCCGCGTCCTCGGCGGGTGCCGCGTCATCGTCGGCGAGGTCACGTCGGTCGACCACGGCAAGCGCACCGCCACCTTCACCACGACGGCCACCGAGGAGGAGGGCACCGGCGCCGTCGAGATGACGTACGACGAACTCGTCATGGCCCCCGGCTCCGTCTCGCGCACCCTGCCCGTGCCCGGCCTCGCCGACCACGGCATCGGATTCAAGACCGTCGAAGAGGCCATCGGCCTGCGCAACCACGTCATCGAACAGCTGGACATCGCCTCCTCGACCCGCGACCCCGCCATCCGCGACGCGGCCCTCACCTTCGTCTTCGTAGGGGGCGGTTACGCCGGTGTGGAGGCACTCGGCGAGCTCGAGGACATGGCCCGCTACGCCGCCGGCTACTACCACAACGTCACCGCGGACGACCTGAAGTGGATCCTCGTGGAGGCCAGCGACCGCATCCTCCCCGAGGTCGGCGAGGAGATGGGCCGGTACACCGTCAGCGAACTGCGGCGCCGCAACATCGACGTACGCCTGCGGACCCGGCTCGAATCCTGCGAGGACCGGGTCGCCGTCCTCGACGACGGCTCCCGCTTCCCGACCCGCACCGTCGTGTGGACCGCGGGCGTCAAACCACACCCCGTGCTCGCCGCGACGGACCTGCCGCGCAACGAACGCGGCCGCCTCAAATGCACCGCCCAGCTCACCGTCGACGGCGCCCCGCACGCCTGGGGCGCGGGCGACGCGGCCGCCGTCCCCGACATCACGGCCGGCGAGGAGGGCAAGGAATGCGCGCCCAACGCCCAGCACGCGGTCCGCCAGGCCACGGTCCTCGGCGACAACATCGCGGCCTCCCTGCGCGGCGAGCCCCTGACGGACTACGAGCACGCCTACGTCGGCTCCGTCGCCTCGCTCGGCCTGCACAAGGGTGTCGCGCACGTCTACGGACGCAGGCTGAAGGGCTACCCTGCCTGGTTCATGCACCGCGTCTACCACCTGAGCCGGGTGCCGACCGTGAACCGGAAGGCCCGTGTCCTGAGCGAATGGATACTCACCGGGCTCTTCAAGCGCGAAATCGTCTCCCTCGGCTCGCTCGAACGCCCGCGTGCGGAGTTCGAACTCGCGGCCGGGACAAACCCGCCGGGCAGCCCCCCGGCGGACCCGCCGAAGGACCCGAAGGGGTCGACCTGACCGGACCAAGGAACTCCCCCTCAAGGACCGGCGTCTGACGGATGTCGGTCCGGTCGGTCAGACTGGCCCATGACCCCCGGCCCCTGACCCTGGCCGGCCCCTGACCGTGGGCGGACCGACCGCCACGTTGCCCTTCCCCGCGCTCCCGGTCTCCCGGCCGGGCAGGGGAGACCCCACCCGACCTCACGAGGCTTTCCCCACAGTGAACTTCACGCGCTGGAGCGCCCGGCTCCCCGGAACGCAGCGCCGCGCGGCAGCGCGGTCCGACCATGGCGTCTCCCAAAGCCAGCGAGGGGAAGGCGCCGTGCCCGCCGCCCGCCACGAACACCCTTCCGACGACGACGCGCCCATGCCCGCCGCCGGCATCGACGAACTGCCCGCACGCGAGGTCCTCGACCGCATCCCCGCCCTCGTGGCCCTCGTCCACGGCCCCGACCACCGCATCGCGTACGTGAACGACGCGTACGTCGCGGCCTTCGGCGACCGCCCCACCGGCGCACCCGCGCGCGAGGCGCTGCCCGAACTGGAGGAACTCGGCCTGCTGCCCCTGCTCGACCAGGTCCTGCGCAGCGGCAAGCCGCGTACGGTCAAGTCCCGCAAGGTGGCCGGCGGCCGCTCGTACACGTTCACGTGCACACCCGTGACGGTGCCGGCCGGTGCCGCGGACGGTGCGGAGGAGGGGGCCGGCGGCTCCGGTGTGCTCGTCTTCGCGGCCGACGTCACCGACCACGCCGAGGCCGCCGAGCGGCTGCGCACCAGCGAGCGCCGCCAGCGCGAGACCGCCGTCACCCTCCAGCGCTCCCTCCTGCCCCAGGAGCTGGAGCAGCCCGACGACCTGCGCATCGCGGCCACGTACCAGCCGGGCGGCACGGAGGCAGCGGTCGGCGGCGACTGGTACGACGTGATCACCCTCGGCGGCGGCCGCACCGCCCTCGTCATCGGCGACGTCATGGGCCGCGGGGTGCGCGCCGCCGCCGTCATGGGCCAGCTGCGCACCGCGGTCCGCGCCTACGCCCGCCTCGACCTGCCGCCGCACGAGGTGCTCCAGCTCCTCGACGGCCTCGCCATCGAGATCGACGCCAACCAGATCGCCACCTGCGTCTACGCCGTCCACGACCCGAACGAGGGCCGCCTCGTGTACGCGTCGGCCGGCCACCTCCCCATCCTCGTACGCGACGAGAGCGGCACGATCCACCGCGCGGAGGAGCCCACCGGACCCCCGCTCGGCACCGGCGGCTGGCTGCACGCCTCCGGATCCGTGCCGCTCGGTCCCGGATCGACCGCCGTCATGTACACCGACGGCCTGGTCGAACGCAGGGACGAAGACATCGACGAGGGCGTCGCGTCCCTGGAGCGCGCGCTCGCCGGCGCCACCGGCACACCCCAGGTCGTGTGCGACCGCCTCATCCGCGCGGCAGGCGTCACCGCGGACCACGACGACGACGTGGCCGTCCTCGTCCTCCAGCACCCGGCGCGCACAGGACCCGACGGAGAGCTGTTCCGCAACGCCGCCCTGGAACTCCTCGGGGGCGTCGAAGCGGCCCCACGCGCGCGTGCCTTCGCCTCCGGGGTCCTCGCCAGCTGGCGCTTCTCGCCCGAGCTGCACGACCTGGGCGTCCTGGCCGCCAGCGAACTCGTCGCCAACTCCCTCCAGCACGGCACCCCGCCCATGCGCCTCAGGCTCCGCCGCACCGACCGCCGCCTGATCATCGAGGTCACCGACGGCGACGACCACCTCCCGCGCCGCCGCCGCGCCGAACCCGCCGACGAGGCGGGCCGGGGCATCGCCATCGTCGCCACGATCGCCTCGAACTGGGGCTCCCGGCGCACCCCGGGCGGCGGCAAGGCGGTCTGGTGCGAATTCGCCCTGCCGCGCACGCCGTGATGTGACGCGGCGGGGTCTCAGACGGAAGCGGCCGCGGGCGCCGGCTCGACCGGAGCCCCGCCCTCCGCCACGATGCGGGACTTCGCCAGCGACGGCTGGTCCTGCACGGGCGACAGATGCCGCCCGAGCCGCACCGCGAGGAACGTGATCCCCAGCGAGAACAGCACGAACGTCACGATGTACGGGCCGTGCAGCGCGGCCCCCATCGGCCCGCCGACCGCCGGACCGACGGCCAGAGCCAACTGCTTGACCAGCGCGAACGCCGAGTTGTACTGCCCGACCATCCCGGCCGGCGCCAGATCGGCGACCAGCGGGGCCACGGTCGGCGACAGCATCGCCTCACCGAGACCGAACAGCGCGTACGTCGAGATGAACGCGGCCGTCGCCATGGCCTGACTGCCGTGCCCCACACCCGCGTACCCGGCCGCGAGCCACGCGACCGCCCACACGAGCCCGACCGCGGCGATCACCCGGGACCGCCTGCGCCGCTCGACGAACTTCAGGACCGCGAACTGCGCGACCACGATCATCGCGGTGTTGGCGGCGAGCGCGATACCCAGCGTCGACGGGGAGATCCCCGCCGCCTCCACGCCGTACGCGCTCAGGCCCGACTCGAACTGCCCGTAGCAGGCGAAGAACAGCACGAACCCGAGAACGCACAGCTGCACCATCGCCCGGTGGCGGAACAGCGCCCGCAGTCCACCGCCCGTCCCGGAGCCGCCCTTCGGCACCGCCCCGCCGATCGTCGGCGCGTACGGCATCCGTACGAAGCCCACGACCGCGGCGAGGACCAGGAACATCACGGCCTCGATGCCGAAAAGCAGGGTGAAGCTCGACGGGCGGCTCTCGTCGACGATCTGTCCGCCGATGAGCCCGCCGATGCCCAGGCCGAGGTTCTGCAGGAAGAACTGCATCGCGAAGGCACGCGTACGGGTGTCCGGCGTGGACGTCCACACGATCATCGTGGCGAGCGCCGGCTGGATCACGGCCGTGCCCGCACCGAGCACCGCCGCCGACAGGATCGCGGCCGTCTGACCGGCAGCGAGCCCGAGCCCGACGGCACCGACCGCCGCCACCAGCGTGGCGACGACCAGGACGGGCACGGGACCGCGCCGGTCGATGGCCCGTCCCGTGAACGGCAGGACGATCAGAGCGGCCATGGCGAAGGCGGCGAGCACGATGCCCGCCGCTCCAGCCCCCAGCCCTCGCACCTCAGCGACGTACACATAGAGGAACGGGACCGTGAACCCGACGCCGAACGAACTCAGCGCGCTGCCCACCTGGATCCGACGCATCGCTGCGCCCATCGCCCTGGTCACTTTCACCTGCCTTAGGAGTTAGAAGTGAAGACTTCGAAGCTAAAGTTAGGATCTAAACAATACACACCGAAGGACTTCAACGCCAAGCGGCCCGTGCCATACTGCGGGCCATGGGCGACAACCCCGGCGACAGCGAGCCGACCCTCGACGAACAGATCGCCGCGTACCAGCGCGAGTTCCAGGACCTCGACCCCCAGGTCGAGCACATCGTCTCCGCGCTCGGCCGCCTCAACAGGCGCATGAACGTCGCCTACGGCCGCCAGACCGCCAACCTCGGCATCACGAGCGCCGAGTGGGAGGTCCTCAAGGCCCTCGTCCTCGCCGGCGCCCCGTACCGCATGGGCCCCGGCGAACTGGCGAAGCGCCTCGGCCTCACCCCGGCCGCCATGACCCACCGCATCGACCGCATGGTCGCCGAGGGCCTGGTCACCCGCGACCGCGACGAGTCCAACCGGGTACGCGTCATCGTCGAGCTCACCACCGAGGGCCGAGCCAAGTGGCTCGACGCGATGCGCCTCGCCTCCGGCTTCGAGGAGGACCTGCTCCAGGACCTCTCCTCCGACGAGCGGGGAGTCCTGGGTGAGGTCCTGACCCGCCTGCTGCGCCGCGTGGAGGACGCCCAGCCGGACGCCGGCGGCCGCCTCACGGACCTCGACTGAAAACAAGTTGCCAGGAGGGTGTTGACATGCCCCTCCTGGACACGTAAGGTTCTTCGAGTTGCCACGGAGCCGTAACGGTTCTGCGACAGCACCTCCGCCGCTGAAGCGGCAACCCAACCAGCACGATCTCCCTCCGGGATCGAATTCGGCATGCCCGAATTCAATTCGATTTCGGTGTGGCGGCCCGATTAGGAGCCGCCGGGGAAATCCGCTAAAGTCTGGGACGTCGGAACGGCCCAACAGCCGGGAAGACAAGCCCCCCTGACTGGGAATCAGGCCCGAAAGGATCTGATAGAGTCGGAACCGCCGGAAAGCCGAAAGGCCGGAAAGCGGAGCAAGACCCCGAGGAAATCGGATCGGAAAGATCTGATAGAGTCGGAAACGCAAGACCGAAGGGAAACTGCCCGGAGGAAAGCCTGAGAGAGTCTCTCGGGTGA